>CAZEAP010000064.1:0-2468 GCA_964510315.1 uncultured candidatus Brocadiaceae bacterium | reverse complement strand
GGCCCGGCCCCTTCGTGCTCCGGCTGAGCCGGGGCGGGGGCAAGATGCCCCCGCATTGCGGGCAGGGATGCCCGCGCCACGTGGGGCGTACGTAGCGCAATTCCGGCGGAGGCCGACAACACGCCGCAGGCGCACAAGGCTTCCAGGTCGCCGTGCCGCGGTGTAGCGCGACCTTCCAGGTCGCAGTGCCGGGCCATCCTGGCCCGGCCCCTTCGTGCTCCGGCTGAGCCGGACGCACTTTTTCTCCCCCGCTTCTCTGGTAGAATGGGCGCCACCGGGCAATCCCCGGCAACCGACGCCCCAAACCGTGTGAGGAAACGATGGAGCCCCTGAAGCTGGACCTGGAGACGTATCGGGACAAAGTGCTCGCCTGCTGGCTGGGCAAGAACATCGGCGGCACGCTGGGCGGGCCCCTGGAAGGCCGCAAATACATGCACGACCTGGATTTCTACGACCCCGTGCCCACCGAACCCCTTCCCAACGACGATCTGGACTTCCAGCTCGTGTGGCTGAAGATGCTGGAGGAGGAAGGCGTTGAGCCGTCCCTGCCCGTCTTCGCCGACTACTGGGTGCGCTGCCTCTCGGCGTATCCCTGGAACGAGTACGGCTTCTGCCGCCGGAACCTTGCACGGGGACTGATGCCGCCGGTATCCGGCTGTTTCGAGAACTACTACGTGGACGAGATGGGCTCGCCCATCCGCAGCGAGATATGGGCCTGCACCGCGCCGGGCGCCCCGTCCCTGGCGGCCGCGCGCGCCTGGAAGGACTCGGCCCTGGACCATGCCGGCGGGGAGGGCATGTACGGGGAGATGTTCTGGGCGGCCGTCGAGAGCGCCGCCTTCGTGCTGGACGATCCCCTGACGTTGATACGCATCGGCCTCAACGTCATCCCCCTGCCCAGCGGCATCTCACGCGCGGTGCGGGAGGCCGTTTGGTGCCATCAGAACGGCCTGCGCTGGGCCGAAGCGCGCCACCGGATTGCGAAGACCTTCGGGCACGATCAGCCCTGTAACGCCGTGCCGAACCACGGGTTCATCATCCTCGGCTGGCTTTACGGCCGCGATTTCGGCGACAGGCTCTGCAAGGCGGTCAACTGCGGCTACGACACCGACTGCACCGGCGCCACGCTGGGCTCGGTGCTGGGCATCCTCGGCGGAACCGGCGGCATACCGCGCAAGTGGCGCGAGCCGGTGGGGAAGACCATCGTTCTCCACAAGTTCACCGGCCCCTGCGACGCGCCGGCCGACGTGGCCGAACTCGCCGACCGCACAGTGTCCGTGGGCCGGAAGGTCGTGGCGGAGCTGTGTGAAGGCGTTGCCCTGGAGGGGGAGCGGGCAATCCCCGACGATGCGGTCTCCATGCTGTTCCGCAACGAAGAGGCCCGTGCGGCGCTGGCACAGGACGTCCACGCGGCAGTCGAGGTCAGCGGGGACACAGAGCTATGGCTCCACTACGGCGGCGAACCCGTTATTCGCCCGGGCATCGGCAAGAACCTGGAAGTGACGGTGGGCTACCGCGGCCGGAAAGCCGTCGGCGACGCCGAAATGTCGGCACCCTCCGGCTGGCGGGTTGAGCACCTGGAGGCGCCTGAACGGCAGGTTTTTACGGTCACCGCCGATGACCCGGGGCAGGGAGGCGACTTGCACGTGACCCTCGCCGGCGGCGCCGAAGCCGAGTTCCGCATCCTGGGCCCCGAGGAGGCCGAAGGCTACCCCGCCGCCCACAACCTGCCCCGCTGCCCCGAGTGCCAGGGCCTGGAGGGCTACTGCCTCTGCACGCGGGAGTGAGTCTGCTCTGGCGCGGGTCCGTCTGGAGCCGGCGATTTCGCCCTCAGCGAAGCCGCCCCGCCGTGGGGCTGCAACTGGGGAGGACCGGGACCGCCCCCGGTCGCACTTACAGCAGGAGGAACACCACCATGCGCAGAATTGCCCTGCTCCTTTTACTGATGCCCGTTCTTCTGGCCGGCTGCACAAGCCCAAACAGCTTCGCCGTCATGGGGAGCGGTTGCCCGCTGCCTCTACCTGGAACCTACAAGTACGACGTCTCCTCCACGCCCCCCGGCGCCAAGGTGTACCTGAACGGAGAATACAAGGGAAAAACGCCGCTGGCCCGGGACCGCCATCTGCTGTTCCAGACGATCGAGACGATCGAACTCCGGGCCAGCCTTCCGGACCGGCGGGAGGGCGTCGTCTCCGGCAGCAACTACGCGTCCGAACCCGCCCGCACCGAAAACGCTGAGGTCCTGAGATGGGGCACGAAAACGCGCGTGGACTTCCATCTGCCGCCTCGCCCGGGCGGCGAGGCTGTCGCCGAAGCGGAACATGCGCCGCAGGCGCACAAGGCTTCCAGGTCGCAGTGCCGCGGTGTAGCGCGACCTTCCAGGTCGCAGTGCCGGGCCATCCTGGCCCGGCCTCTTCGTGCTCCGGCTGAGCCGGGGCGGGGGCAAGATGCCCCCGCACTGCGGGCAG
>CAZEAP010000063.1:0-3099 GCA_964510315.1 uncultured candidatus Brocadiaceae bacterium | reverse complement strand
TTGTGGCGCGACCTTCCAGGTCGCAGTGCCGGGCCATCCTTGGCCCGGCCTCACCTGGGGTGACTCCCCGTGCTCCCGCCGGCGCGTAGGTGTCAATTCGGCAGCCGGCGCGATGGAATTGTCATATTGGCAGCTACTGCGCGCGGGATGCGAGGGCTGCGCGGCAGGCCGGGACGTCTAAGGCGTGTATAGACAACGCTTTACGCCGACGGACGCGGATTGGCATGTCTCTTGCAAATTCCATAGGTGAACTCGGTTGGCAGTGTTCACGCAAGGCTTAGTTACCGTTCGAAAGGGGGTGTGACCCATGGCTGACATTGTCAGAAGGGACCGAAGACCGCTCAGCCGGTACTTCTCCACGCCGTTCCGGCGTCTTTTCGAGGATTTCTTCGACACGGTCGAAAGAGAGAGCGGGCTGCCTGAGCCCTGGAGCGAGGGCCGCTTCGTTCCGGCGATCGACGTGTCGGAAGACGAGGAGGCCGTGACGGTCACGGCGGAAGTACCCGGCATGAGCCGGGATGACCTGGAGGTCAGCGTCGACAACGGCGTCCTGACTCTGCGCGGCGAGAAGAAAGAGGAGGAGGTCTCCGAGGAGGCCGACTACCACCGGGTGGAGCGCCGCTACGGCCAGTTCGAACGCCGGATGCGCCTGCCCAACTACGTCGACGCGGAGGGCATCGACGCCGCTTACGAGGACGGCGTCCTCAAGCTGACCATGCCCAAGACCGAGGCAGCCAGGACCAAGCAGATAGAAATCAAGTAACAGCAGTGGCCAGTGACCAGTGGCCAGACGCCAGCATGAAGGGGCCGGGCTTTTCTGCCCGGCCCTCTTCTTTTGACGCGCTACTCGACGGCCGACAGCTTGCGCGCCAGCGCACCCACCATCTTACGGAGTTCAGCTATACGGCGGGCCGCCACTTCCGCGGCGCCCTGGTCAAGGAAACCGAGTTCGCGGCCGATTCGGGCCTGCGTATCCAGCTCGGCAAGAGAGCCGAGGGCGATGTAGAGGTAATGCCGAAACTCCGCGCTGTGCTGACGGGCCTGTCCTTCCGCGATGTTAGATGGCACGGAGACGGCCGCGCGACGCATCTGGGCCGCCAGCCCGTATTCTTCGCGTTTGGGAAAGTCATCCGTAATGGAGTAAATCAGCTTAGTCAGGGCGATGCCCTTCTGCCATATTAGCAGGTCTTCATAACCCCGCACCGCGCCGGCTCCCATGCGCCCTCCCGCGTCTCAAGTCGTTAGCCTGTCCTTGCTGCTTCTCCGTCCACCACGGCTGCTCTCGCCTCCGCCCACCTGCCGTTTAGCCACTGGTCACTCGTCACTGGACACTGGCCGCTGTCGTTACCGACGGGTCACTGTCGTTCGTTACTGGTCACTGGACACTGGCCACTGTCGTTCGTTACTGGTCACTGGACACTGGCCACTGTCGTTCGTTACTGGTCACTGGACACTGGCCACTGCTTTTAATCTGCTTCCGGCTCCTCCGACAGGACCGTGCCTTCCGGCGCGCGGGCACGCGTTAGCAGTGCCTCCAGCACCCCGCGGTTGCGGGCAGGGCGCGTGGTGCAGGCGATGATCTTTGCATGGTCCAGGCGGTTGACCCTCTCGTTCAGTGCCTTCACGGCGTCCATGCAGTTGATCAACGCCCTGCTGACCGGCATGCGCTCGGGGTTGATGTCGAGGCCGAAATAGCCCCGGTAGCCCTGCATCTTCAGCACGTAGAGGGCGGCCTCCGCCTGCTCGGGGCTGATGACCCCCACGTTGAGGTCCTGATCGTAGTTGCCCAGCGGCTGGCTGTTCCAATGGGTGTGGAACAGGCGGCCGTACTCCATCACCAGGCTGAACGAATACGCCAGGTCCTCGTAACCCATCAGCACGTGCCCGACCTCCGGGTTCATGCCGACCAGCGGAAGCCCCTTCGCCAGGATGCTTCGGTTCTCCTCGTTCTCCAGCAGCGATTCCACCTTCTCTCCCAGCAGCAGGCCCTCCGGTGTGGTGCCGTAGAGGATGTGCCCCCGCGGCTCGTAGGGTTTCGGCTCCTCGGCCACGGCCACACCGGGGACGGCGTCCATCGCCTCCGCCAGCCCCTCGGCGAACCGGTCGCGGGCCGCCGTGAAGTCTATGCCGAACGGATTCTCGTACCCGTCAATGCCCGGCCAGACGATGGCGAACTCGGTGTCGATCTGCTTGTTCAGTCGCAGGGCCGTCTTGGTGCGCTCGATGGCCTGCCGGCGGATGTCCTCGTCGGGATTGCTCAGCGCGCCGAACTCCCACCGGCTGTCGAAAAACAGGTTCGGCACGATGGTGATCAGCCGGATGCCGGTCTGCTCGCCGAACTCCACGTAGCGGTCGATGTTCTCCTCGTTCACCTCGTTGGGATAATGCGCTTCCAGCCCCCGGAGGCCGTAGCGGTGGAGGGGCTCGGCGATCTCGAACACCTGCTCCAGCCACTCGTCGGGGTCCTCCGGCTTCTCCACGTAGGCGTCGTGGAACCGGCCGCCTCCGGGGAAGAAGAACCAAACGCCGGCGCTGAACTTCAACTCCAGCTCGAAGTGCTCGAGCTGCTCGATCAGCTCCTCCGGCGACCTGCGAACCGCCTGTCCGCTGGTATCCCTGAGTGTCATGGGCCTTCGCCTCCCTGTGATGGAGTGAAACTCTCTGCGGCAATCATCTGCCCGTAGAGCCGAACGGTCAATGTTACCGCCGCCCCGCCCCCGACCGAAGCGTATCCGCCGATTACCCGGACCCAGAAAAACGGCGGAGACACAGATCGACACAGATAGGCACAGATAAACAAACAACGGAGCCATGGGCGTCAGCCAGCGTCCCCCTTCACGTTGTTTCGACCGTTGTGCCCTTCCTTTACCGCTGTTTTCCTCCGCGTGCTTCCTGCCCTTCGTGGTTCAAGTTCTTCCGTTCGCCTTCCTCCGTGGTTCCGTTTGGCCGTTGCTTTACTCTGCGTCCCTCTGCGTCCTCTGCGGTTCCCCCGGCCGTTGTGCATCCTTTCTGCCGTTGTCTGTCTTCGTGTGCTTCCTGCCCGTCGTGGTTCAAGTTCTTCCGTTCGCCTTCCTCCGTGGTTCCGTTTGGCCGTTGCTT
>CAZEAP010000062.1:0-3793 GCA_964510315.1 uncultured candidatus Brocadiaceae bacterium | reverse complement strand
CCCTGCCCCCATCTGGCGTCTCAAGAACGGCCTCTGCGGGAACTACCGTCGCGTCCTGAACGGACTCCAGTTGCAGCGCCAGCCGCGCGAACTGGTGCGGCATGGGTTCGACATCGCCCTTAAGCGAAGCCTCCACAGTCCGCGTGCGCATGGCCGGGTCGAGCTGGGGGTATACCCGAATCACCTCCGCCGGGAACGTCCGGCCAGGGAACGCATCAAGCGTGGCCTGGAGTTCCAGACCCGGCCGCACGGCCACGGCGTGCGCCTCCGGCAAACTGAACCGCACCACGAGCGAGGCGGGCGCGTACATCTCCACCAGTGGGCTGCGCGGCTCCGCCAGGTCGCCAGGCCGAACGTGCACCTGCGTGATCGTGCCATCGAAGGGAGCCGCGATTACACACTCGGCCAGGTGGGCTTCAGCCAGGGCGAGCCTGGCGGCGGCTTCATTCACCTCGGCCTCCTGCACGGCGACCTCGGTCGCAGTGGGGCCTGCCTTCAGCATGCGAAGCGTTTCCTCTGCGGCGGCCAGCTCCGCCTCGGCCACGTCCATTCTCTCTCGCGCCTGGTCCACGCTCTGCTGGGAGGTAAAGTCCTGCTCGATCAACTCCTTCTGCCGCTGGTAGGTTCGGCGCGCCTCGGCCAGCGTCGCTTGCCATTTCCTCACGCTTGCTTCGGCCTTTTCGATCTCTTCAGCGCGCGCCCCGACTTTCAAGTCGGCCAGTTTGGCCCTGGCCACTTCGAGCGCGGCCCGCGCCGCCTGGACCTCCGCCCGGTGCACCTCCCGGTCGATCTCGATAAGCTTTTGCCCGGCTTCGACTTCATCACCCTCTCGCCAGGGGCAGTAGGTGATCGGCCCCTCCTTGGTGGCCGCGATGACCACGGAATCGGTCGCCACCACCTCGCCGGTCAGCTCGAGCGTGCGGGCGATAGGCGCCCGCCGCACGGGTGCCACTTCGACCAGCGGGGCTTTCTTCTGCCGGCCTTGCCGGGACGACGTCGCCGTGGCCGGCTTGCCGCCGGCGGCAAACCAGAGCCCTGCGCCCGCGGCGACGCCGAGGGCGAGGATGGCAATCATGACTGTGCGTTTGCTTTTCATTCTGGCGTTCCTTCCTCACCCTCCGATGCGGACTCGCGCATATCTGCCAGCGACCTGCCGACCGCTCGCTCGAAGCGGGCCGTCGCCGTATGCCAATCCAGGCGGGCCTGGATCAGCCCGTTGCGCGCGGCCGTGCTCGCCGTCTGCGCCACGACCAGGTCGACAATCGCCCCGGTGCCGTTCTTGTACTCGCCTTCGGCGACGCGGGCGCTCTCTTCGGCGCTGGCGACCAGCCGGCGGCCCGCCTCGACGGCCTGGCCGGCCTCGATGACCTGCCAGTAGGCCGTCCAGACCTCCAACTCGATCCCCTGCAACACATCCTGCCGCTCGGCCACGGCCCGCGCCAGGTCCGCCTCGGCGCCCTGAACCTGATACGGCCGATCGAAGCCGGTGAACACCGGCACGTCCGCCAAAATGCCGAGGCTCCACTGTCGCTGGTCCGGCAGCAGGTGCCGTCCGAGCCAGCCAAAGGACGTGTCGAGCCCCAGGGAGGGCCAGTACCGTGATTGTGCCACCCGGACGGCGGCGCGCTCCGCCTGGATTCCAGCCAGCGCCGACTTCAGTTCGGGACGGTTTTTTGCCGCCTCGGCGAGCAGAACATCAATGACCTCCAGCGCGCGCCCGTAGGATTCCTCGGGGACCTCCGCGACGTCGAGTTCCGCGTTGACTTTCAGGCCCATCGTCCGGGCCAGTTGCCCTCTGGCGATGTGCACGGCGTTCTGCGCGCGGACCAGCGCCAGGTCGGCGTCCGCCTTCTCGGTCTCTGCCTTCAGCACGTCGGATTTCGCGACGACGCCGACTCGATGGCGCGCCCGAGCCAATTCAAGCTGGTATTCGCGCTGCCTTACGGTCTCTGCGGCGACTTCTCTGAAGCTCCGGGCGGCCAGGAGGTTGTAGTAGTTCTCTTCCACTGAGAGGATCAAGTCCTGCAAGACGGTGCTGTGGCGGAAGTTGGCGGCCAGCAGCTCGGCCTCTGTGCCTGCCACGCGAGCCTCGCGCCCGCCGCCGTCGAACAGGAGCCAGCGGGCGCCGAAGAGACCCTCATAGCGATTCTGCGGTCCCGTGTCCGCCTTACCGTCCAGCTCCACCGGATCCCCGCGCGATGCGCCGGCGCTGAAACCGACAGCGGGCAGATACTCGGCCCTGGCACGACCGGCACGGGCCGCTGCGGCCCGAGCCGCCTGCCATGCGGCGGCGGTCTGCGGATTGTGTTCCAGTGCGATGTGAACGCACTCGGGTAACGAAAGGGTCCGCCCGGACAGGTCCGGGGCCGATACGTCCGGCGGGTTCTCAGCACCCTCATCGGGACCGGCGATCTCTCCGTCGAAGGGCTGCGAACGCGAAGCGGGAACGCGGTCGAGCACCCCCCACGGATCGACGCCCGCGCAGCCGGTCAGCAGGGCAAAGCTCGCCAGGAGCATAAGGATCGGTTGGAGTCTCACCGGCTCGACTCCCCGGCTGGCGTTGCGGACTGATGTCCAACACTTTCCCGACCCCTCCGGCGCTGTCCGGTGCCCATGCCCGAGAGCCCCGTCATGCGGCCGGGACCGGGACAGTCCATCCGCCGGCGGATCATGGAGAAGAGCCTTATCTGCTGCTCGGGGGTCAGCACCTTCTTCTCCTTCAGCAGGCGGCTCAGCACCAGCTCCTGCAACCGGCCGTGGCCTTCGAGTATCTTCTGTTGCCTGGCCCGGAGGGCTTCCATGTCGGGCGCGGGGTCGGCCAGCAAGTCCAACAATTCATCCCGCAGCTCCTGGAGCCTGCGGCAGTTCTCCTGCGCTTTCTCGTGGAATTCGACGAGCCTGGGCTCTATCTGGCGCCACTGCTCCATCGTGACTCCCAGCTCCCGGTGCAGTGGACACCATATCTCCGCTTCCGGAGCCTCCTCGGCGGCGGGCCCCCTGAGCAGGTGAGCCGGTATCGCGTGTGCGGCCCAGGTGGAAAGCAGGGCCACGTTGAGTGCTATCGAGACGGCCAGCACGACCGGTCGAGCCTTTCTCCACATGGTCATTCTCCCCCTCCGGTCGAGACGAGACTCACATACGCACCTGCCAGCGAACCCGAAGGGGCCTCGGCGAGGTAATCGATCCTGTAGAGGCGGACGGGATCAGCTTCTGCCACCTGGGGCGGCTGCGGCTCCGGTGGCTTCTGTCCACGCCACATGTCGCGGCCGATGAGCACGCCGATTCCGAGCGCCGCGATCACGGCGGCTGCCGCAGCAACCCGCAGCCCGACCGGCATGGTTGCGGTCCGGCCGAAGGGCTTCAGCATTCGCTCGCCCCAACTCCGCTTCGCCCTATGCCCCCGGGCGCGCGCCATCAGCCGGGCATGAAAGCCCTCGGGGAGCGGGGGCGTTGTCTTCTTGCTCAGCATCCGATGGAGTTGGCGCGCGTGCTCCAGCGCCCGGCCGCACTCGGCGCAGGAGGCAAAGTGGTCCTCCATGCGGGCATGCTCCTTCTCCGTGAGTTCCCCGCCCAGGTATGCCTCCAGCTTTCGCTGTGCGGTCTTGCAGCGCATGTTCCTGCCTCCCTCCGTAACGTGTAACGAAGAGAGAGGCGCTATCCCCCGCTGAAAAACCTGTCATCGCTCAAAGGTCGGCAAGGCGAGGTTTCAGCGACTTTCTCGCGCGGGCAAGCAGCCGCTCGACGGCCTTGTAGGTGGTGTCCATGGCCTCGGCGATCTCGGCCAGGGGCAGGT
>CAZEAP010000061.1:0-3895 GCA_964510315.1 uncultured candidatus Brocadiaceae bacterium | reverse complement strand
TTCCAGGGCTCGTTGGTTTATTGCCGATTTCTCCCAGGGCTGCGCCCTGGGCTGATATGTCGGGCTCTTGCAGAGCCCGGCAGGCTTCGCAGACAAGAGCATCCCCCCTGAGAACGTGCGGGCAAGGTTGCCCGCTGAAGGCTGAATTCTGAAGCCATCCGCCGGAACACCGCTCCCGATGTCATTATGCGCGAGCGCATCTTCTGCGAGCGAAGAATCTCGCCGTTTGGTCACGCGCACCTGGCCCGCCGGGAAGCAGGGCCGTCGTTGGCAGGCGCCGGGCCGATCCGAGTGCCGACGGAGGCTTTCTACAAATCAGTTCCGGAACTTCTGTGGGTCTTCCATCTGTGTTTATCAGTGTTAATCAGTGTCTGGCGTTTTTCGTTTCCTTTTCGCCTGTCGGCAGTTTTTCATCCGTGTCCGGGTGGACGGGAAAGTACGGCGTGGCAGGCGTCGGGCCGATTTGAGTGCCGACGGATACTTTCTACCGGGCAGACTCATAATTCCGCCGCCTTTGCCCGGACGAGAACCGCGTGCTCGCCGGGCCCCACTTCCACCAGCCGGCGTTGCCCGTCGCGGCCGCCCTCCACCTGCTCTCCGTCGAGCCACAGGTGACTTCGGCCCACGCCGGGGACCGGCACGAAGACTTCGGCCGTCGAGCCCGGCGGCACCGTCAGCTCCAGCCGGAACTGTTCGGCGTTTCTGGTCCACTCCACCTCCACCGGACCGTGGGGGGTGGGCACGGCTCCGGAGGCCCAGTCCACATCACCCGGCTGTGGGGCTACGATTATGCGCCGGAAACCCGGTTCCAGCGGGCGCACGCCCAGCACGTGGGCCGGCAGCGAGTATGTCGGTCCGGCCGCCCAGCCGTGACAAAGGCTTGTGTTGCGCCCGGGAACGACGCCCTCCGACCACGCGAGGCTGAAGTTGTCCCAATAGGTGGTGGCCCCGCGCGCCAGCATGCCTCCCCAGTAGTCCCGGATGAAGCGAAGCGCCTCCGCGGCGGCCCCGCTGCCGAAGAGACCCTCCGTGACGAACAGCCCGCCGAACGGCGCGCCGACGGGAACGACCTCCGGGTCGAACAGGTGGCGGACGGCGACCGACGCCTCTCCCTCGGACAGAAGGTCCGCCCACAGCAGCATGCCCGTGTTGTACTGTCCCGGCCTCCCGCCCGAGCGACGGGCACGGCAGAGGGAGGTCTCCGGGTCCACGACCTCTTCTGTGAGCGCCCGGCCCATCCGCTCGGCCGCGGCGGCGTAGCGCTCCGCCTCCTCCTCTCGCCCGGTCGCCCGGGCCAGTTCGGCGGCCCGCCGCAGCAGCACGGCGAAGGGAAGGTTATCCCAGGGCGTGTGTCTGTCTTTGTCGGCTTCGGTCCATGCCTGGAACGGATCGTAGTCCTCCTGCCCCTTCTGCCGCTTGATGGATTTGGACGGGCGCCCGATCAAATGCTTCCCCTCTTCCATTTCGCCGATCGCCCAATCCAGCAGTTTCTCCAGGTTGGGCCACAACTCCTCCAGCAGTTCGGCGTCCGCGGTGAAGTCGTAATGGTCGAGCAGGGCCAGCGCCCAGAAGGCGGACCAGGAGGGATAGAACCCGTCGGCACCCCGGTAGGGTCCGTAGGGCGGCAGCGGGCCCCCGGCATGCTGGATATTGGCCATCTGGCGGAGGCACTTGGCGTTCATCCGCGGGTCGCCGAACGCGTAGTGGGCTATCAGGTTCTCGGCCCACATGTCGCCCCCGTAGAGGGTCCGCTCCCGCCAGGGGCAGTCCACGAAATGGTCCAGCATGCTCATGCGCATGGTGTAGCGGCCCACTTCCCAGATGCGATTCAGGAGCGGATCGGAGCAGCGGAAGGCGCCCTTGTGCTCCACCGGATAGGTGTCCATCTTCAGCGATACTTCGCCGATGCGCACCCAGTCGGGGGTTTCCCTGAACAGCAGCTTGCAGTAGCGGAAAGTGCGCCGGTTGTAGGGCTCCAGTACCTGGGGCCCGCCCTTCAGGGTGAAGGTGTCCACGCGGGTCAGGTAGAGGTCCTCCCCGTAGAGCAGGTCCACCACGCCGCCGGCGCTGTCCTCCAGCACGACCCGGAGGTAGCCGGTGACATCCCGCCCGAAGTCCAGGATGATGGAGGGCGCGAAGTCGGCATGGGTTCTCAGGGCGCGGGCCGGCTTCTCCTCGTCGCCGCGGGAGCAGTCGGGCGCCAGCCGCCAGTGGTTGTAGACCTCGTTGTCCTCGCGCCAGGAGTAGGTCACGCTGGCGCTCTCCCAGAAGGCGTTGACGGGATGGACGCGCTCGCCGTCGAGGAAGGGTATCTCGCGGGGGATCAGTCGGGTCCACGGCTCGACCGGCGGCGTGCCGAGAACTTCCGCCTCGTGCCAGTCGGCGTCGTCGAAGTCGGCTTCCAGCCACCCTTTGGGCTCTTTCTGGGAGTCGTAGATCTCCTTGAAGTCGCCGTAGAGGGTGCAGTTCAGAGCGGCGTCCTGCTCCCGCGCGGGCGACTGGAGGACGCGCCACGATCCGTCGGTCTTAAGGAGCGTCTCACCGTCGGCTCCGGGGGCGCGTATCTCCAGCAGAAAGCCTCCGCGTCCCCAGTTCTGATTGAGGATGCCATGGGGCTTGGGGCCGTAGTTGTAGCAGAGGGCGGCCACCACGTTCTCGCCCGCCTGCAGGTAGTCGCCGACTTCGTAGGTGTCGAAGTAGTAGCGGGAGGGGTCGGCGGGGTTTGGGCCTCGTCCGACCGGACGGCCGTTGACGAACAGTTTGTAGAGACTGGAGGCGGTCACGAAGAGAAGGGGCTCCTCCGGCGGCTCCGGCAGCTCGAAGAGCTTCCGGGCGTGGAGGTAGAAGTTGTCCATGTCCTCCTTCGGCGGATGCCAGATCCAGGCGGCCTGCCACTGCATCTCTTCCTCCCCGGGAAATGAGGGACCGGAGCGGACAGGCTATTGGGAGGGATGGAGGCCGTCAACGGAGGCACCGGGAACCGCCGGAAGGCGGCGCGTTTTTCCGCGGGGGACCGGTACGCAGCAAATCCCACCCGCTCCGCTGCGTGGAACGGGTGGGATTTGCTTAAGTACCTTATACTGTTACGGGTGCCTGTTCGGCGGGGTCAGCTCCGCTTGCGCAGGCGCTTGCCGGCCAATCCTATCAGCCCGACGCCGAGCAGAAGAACGCTTGTCGGCTCGGGGATCGGTCGGATGTCACCGGCAAGTTCCAGGTTGTCGGTATCCGTGATGTAAGTCAGCGACGCCCCGTGGTAGAACCCTTCGCTGTTTGTGAACGCGATGTCCAGGCATCGCCACAGGTCGCCGACCGGCCCGCTGGAGCCGTCCAGCATGACCGCGTCGATGTACGTGGCCGTGATGGCCAGGTCGGTCGAACCACCGGTCGCTTCGAAAGTCCAGCCAAGCGCGGAGCCGGTTGTTCCGTAGTCGCCCGTATCAATGTCATAGACGGTGTCGCCCAGGCCGGCATCGATGAACAGACTCGTCATGGATTGGCCGGTACTGTTGGTCAGCGACCAATCGCTTCCGAATGTGTCGCCGCTCTCGCTGAGCGACCAGTTGGTTCCGGAAGCCGCACCGGCGCCGAGGCCGGTGTCCGCCCAGTAGACGGTCTCCGACGAGGCGTCGTCGAACCGGGCGGTGACACCCATGCCGTCCATGTCATCCCCGTAGGTCGAATAGCCGGTGAGGCCGCTGGTCACCTGGGTCGTTCCGCTGTCATAGGATACCGACACGGTAAGTGCGTCCGCACTGCCCGCCAGGGTGGCCAGGCAAAGGACCGCAATCAGTCCGACAATCAGACGTAGTCGCATCTCCGTCCTCCTCTAAAACTGAAGCACCGGTGCCCGAGTGTGCCGCGAGCATCTCAGCTTTGCAGGGCACACCACCGCCGC
>CAZEAP010000060.1:0-4478 GCA_964510315.1 uncultured candidatus Brocadiaceae bacterium | reverse complement strand
CAGGGCTGAAGCCCTGGCCTTCACGACCGCGCCGCTCCGCGGCGCAACGGCCGTGCACCGGCCGTCGCGGGACTCCTCGATGATCCGTCGGACGTCATACTTGCCCAGCGGGGGCACCTTGTCCCTGGCCTTCACGACCGCGCCGCTCCGCGGCGCAACGGCCGTGGACCGGCCGTCGCGGGACTCCTTGATGATCCGTCGGACGTCATACTTGCCCAGCGGGCCAGCGCCGCACAACGGCCTCCGCCGTGAACCCCGGCTTCCACGACCGCGGCGCTCCGCGGGCCCGCTTGCGGACCCTGGCGCTGCCTCCCGGTAGGTCAGGTGCATTGAACCGAACGGAGAGATTCCCGCCACAGGCGGGTAAACTTCGCTCGCTGAGAATGCGCTCGCTCAGAAAGACATCCTGGGCGGTGGCCCGCACATTGTGATGCTGAGGCGCCTTACCTCCAGGCGCCGAACGCATCTCGCCGTTCTGCGACGCCGCACTTTACCTCACCGCCGTTTTGTCAAGGAGCAGAGCGCCGGCTACGGAGACCGACAACCACTCAGCGTACTCGTTCCGTGTAGACCCGTCAAGGAACAGGGGTATAGACGACAATGCGCCTGGCTTACGTTTCCTGATTCGCCGCAGACAGGATCCCATCGCTTGCCGCACACGGGCCAGCTACTATAGTGGTGGCAGTCTGTCGAACTCGGCTGAGGGCGGGCTGCGCGAAGGCTACTCTCCGCGAAGACAGGGCCCGGGGCGTGGCTGGAGGAAGCGGGTAGAACGCTGACGCCCGAGCAGCGGGACGACGTGCCGGGGGAGTTCCAGTGGGAAGGCCTGCCGCTCTGCCCGAAGGTGGCCTTCGAGGAGGCCCGCCGCTGGTACTCCTATGATCGTCTGCCCCGCCGAGTTTACCGGGCGACCGTCCCGGAGATAGAGCCGTCGGCGCCGGGAAATATCTGGAAGGCGGCCTGCCGGCTTCGCTACAATGTGGGCGGCGTGAGCCGACGCTTTGGCTGGTGGCCGGGGGCGCAAGATGCATTCGGCGCCCCGGGATAAGGCGGCTCACCATGACGATGTGCCAGCGAGATGCACACGTCCCGTAGTCTCTTTCTCAAGTCGTCTGTCTGTGCGCATCGGCTCTGTCCGCGTCCGCTTTGTATTCCGGTCCGCAGGTGTGGAGATGTGGACCCCCGTGTCAGCGCGGACAAAGATGGGGCGGGAGAGCTGCTCTGTCGTTGGTGTTTATGCCAGCGTCCGTCCCTGTTCATCTGCGATTTCCCCGGGCTTTCGTAGACCGCAGGAGCCGGGGCCGATTGACTTCCGCTGGAGGCCGGCGATGAAACGCGGCTTTTACATCCTGGCGTTCGTGATAGGCCTGGCGTGCATCGTGGCCCGGCCGCCCGTGGCGCGGGGCGCCGAGTCGGAGACACTGAGTGATATTGCATCCGACCTGAAGAAGCAGGCCGAAAAGGTAGAGGACGCGCGGCAGAGCACCATGCTGGAGCACGCCGCTGCGGAGCTGGGCGCCGCCGCCGACGCGGCCGATGAGGGAGACGAGGAGGAGGCGAACAAGCATAAGAAGAAAGCCCTGAAGTGGGTCACCTGGGCGGTCAAGGAGTGCATGGACCCGGGCGATCTCCCGGGCCGCATCGCCGGGGCGCTCCGGGAGGAGGGCCACTTCGAGGAGAAGGAGCTGGCTGAACTCGATCAGCTCTTCGAGACACTGGTGGAGGCGAAAAAGCGGAAGAAGAAATCGGACCTGCCCGTCGAGCAGGAGATGGCCATCAACCAACTCGTGCAGGCCATACTCGACTTCGTGGACACCGGCGGACACGACGGCTGGCACCCGGAGAAAGCCCTGAAGTGGTACCTGAACGCGGCCGTGGGCTGCGAGGACGTGCAGGAGATGATCGACCGCATCCTGGACTACCTGAGCGAGCACACCGACGATACCGGCATCGCCGACATCAGCCCGGAGGCCCGCGAGAGGGCCGGGGAGATGGTGGATGAACTCTACGAGATGAAGGCCGCCGGCAAGCCGCTGGAGGAAATCGCCGGGAAGGCCGAGGAGATATACGACTTCCTCCGAGATGAGGTCGCCCGCGTGGGCCGCGCCCGGAAAGCAAAGATCATGGAGGAGGATGAGGAAGAGGCGGAGACCGAGGAGCAGGTCGCCGCGGACCCGGGCCCGATCACTTCCGTCGGCTTTACGGCGCTCGACGGCGAGACCGCGGTCAACAAGGAATTCGTCGGGGAGATCGAGACCGTCGAGTTCGTCGCCCTGGACGGAGGAACCGTCGAGCCGGAGAAGGTCGACGCGGACGTCGAGGTACACGGCGATTCGGTCAACGTCAACCTCGGCGACGCCACCCGGGTGGGCGGCATCATCCTGACGGGCACCGGGGGCGTCGTGAAGCTGCTCCGGGACGGCGGCCTCAACCCCCACCCCGGGCCTGAAGGTGTGGAGCCTGCCGACGGCGTCATCGACGTGCGGAACGGCCGGGCGGGGGAGACCTTCAGCGTGGAGCCCGGCTGCACCGATCTCGGCCTGGCACCCCAGGCGCATACCGTCTCGGTCGGCGGTGTCGAGGCCAGCGCGGTGGCCACGAGGGCCGGCCAGGTAGCCGTGGTCGCGCGCGGCCTGGAGCCCACCCTGACGGGGCAGTACCCGGTCACCGTGGCCGCGCCGGCCGGACGCGCCGTCTCCGGGGCGTGCCCCGGATGGGGTTACGAGGTTCAACTGCCGCCCGCGACACGCACCCAGGCGTGGGTTCCGATCACCGCCGTCGTCTTCGGGCTGGACCCGGGCGCTCAGGTTACCTTCCAGTTCCTGCCGGAGCCTGGACAGGAGATATCCCCCGAACTCGTGACCATGCCGGCGGCGGAGCTGGTGGCGCCCACGCCCATCGCCGAACTGCGCGCCGACAAAGCCGGCCCGCAGGCGCTGCGAGTGGCCGTCAGCCGGGAGGAACAATGATGAGACAACTGACCCTTGCCGTGGTGCTGCTCGCCGCCGCAACGGTGAGCGCACGGGCGCGCGAACTCCGCACGGTCCCCGCCGAGCAGGACCTGACGGTGGTGGAGTTCGTCGCGACGCAGGAACGGCCCCGCCCGGAGAGAAGGTGGAGCCTCGTGCCTTCGGCGGGCATCGGTTTTCCCGAGATGGACGAGATCAATGACTATGCCGACTGGATCGAGGACTCCTTCGGCGGTTCCGTGGACGATGTCGACCTCTATCGGCAGTACGGCGTGGCGCTGGAGTACCGGCTCAGCGAGCGGTGGCACGCCGGGCTGGCCTACCACCGGATGGAGGCCGAGACCGACGGGTCCTATCCGTGGATGGCCACCACCCGCGACTTCAGCATCGACGTGGACGTCGAGGGGGCCGAGCTGTACGTGCGCCGGACCTGGCCCCGCGCCCTCGGGCCGCTGGAGCTGCAGGCGCTTGCGGGCGCCGGCTACTATGGCTCACACTACACGGAGGAGGAGGACGGCTACCACGTCTCCGGCCACGACGACACCCTCGGCCTCCGAGCGGGCCTTGGGGTGGGCTGGGACATCACGGACTCCCTCAACCTGACCCTCGAGGGCGACTATCGTCTTTTGAAATTCGAAAGCTACAAGGACAGCGGCCGCACCGTCCGCTTCGTCTCGCCCGGTTCTCCTCGGGCCGAAGCGGATTTCACGGGCTTCTCGGTCCGCGCTTCGCTGAGCTGGCGCTTCTGAAGCCGGAAGCAAGCTCGTGGCCGGCCGAGCGGTGTCGTGACCTGCAGCCCCGGCTACCCCAACGTAAAGTGCAGATGTGTGCCAGGTCTCCCACGCCCGATCCGGCGGAAACCGCCCGCATGTTCAAAATGCTCTCTTCGGAGACGCGGGTGCGGATCCTGCAGTTGCTGCAGCGCCGTCCCCCGTGCGTCGCCGCTCTGGCCTCCCGGGCGGCGGGGGGGACCTCCGCCGCCGTCAGCCAGCACCTGCGTATCCTCCCCGAAGCCGGCCTCGTAACGTCCGAGAAGCGCGGCTATCACGTGCACTACAGCGTCAACGAGGAGACGCTGGAGCGGTGCAAAAAGATGGCTGAGGAACTGCTCTCGCCACCGGGGGAGTGGCGGCCCCCGCGGGAAAGACCGGAACGCCCTTGATCCGGCACCGCACGGGATGTAGCATGTAAGCGCATGCTAACATGAGTCCGGTCGCTGAAAGGCCGCCGGGAAGGAGGCTACAGAATGTGCTGTGGAAAAACGGGATGTCAAAAGCCGGAGAACCTGCAGGGCAGTCCTGCGAACTGCTCGCCTGAGCAGATCAAAGAATGTCACGGGGACGTCGAGGGTCACCCGTGCGCCGGTGGAAAGCGCAAGTAGCGCCCGCCCGACGAAGGACGGTGAGACGGCCGGGAGGACACCACCGATGCATGTCATACGCGTGACAAAGGCGGGGGGCGCGCTGCCTGGAACGCACTCGGCGGATGTGCTTCTGGACACGCCTGCCG
>CAZEAP010000059.1:0-4870 GCA_964510315.1 uncultured candidatus Brocadiaceae bacterium | reverse complement strand
TGCCCTGCCGGCAACTCCGTACACAACGCCGCCTTACGATCAGCGCAAATGGCTCGTTAGTTTGCCACGACATGGTACCCACCCTGGCCGGGAAGAAAAAGGTTCCGAAAACGCGGGGTCGCGGACGCGCGACAATTGCCCGCCGCCGCCGCCCCGTACCCGGTCGGCCGCTGGAGGGCACGCGCCAAAAGGGCCCCCGGCGCTGGCCGGTCTCCTGCTGGAAGAGGTCACAGAAAGAATGACAGAAGAGAAGTGGACACATCGGCCCCGAAGGGCCAAGGTCCCTGTGGAAATAGCTCTTCCGCCTGGAGTGGTCCAGTCTGCGCGTTTCTTTTGACAGGCTGAGCGGTCCGTAGTACAATTGGAGCGTTCGTGCTATTAGCGGAAGTGATGGCCGATGCCTGGACTGGTGCGAGTTGGGCTCTCGATGGATGAGCGACTGCTGGCGAAGCTGGATGGGATGGTCAAAGCCAGCAAGTACACGAACCGTTCCGAGTTTGTCCGGGATATGGTCCGGCAGCGACTCGTCGAGCAAGAATGGGAGCGCGACGAGGAAGTGCCGGGCACGGTAACACTGGTCTATGACCGCCACTTCAGGGGGCTCAGCGAGAAGCTGACCGACCTGCAGCATCATCACCACGAGGTCATTCTGGCGGCCACCCACGTGCACCTGGACGAGGAGATGTGTGCCGAGATGATCCTGATGAAGGGGCGGTCCGGCGAGGTAAAGGCGGTGGGAGACCATCTCCGCCGGCACAAGGGGGTCCTGCATGCGGCCCTGGCGATGAGTTCAACGGGCAAAGATCTGGTTTGAGGGAGGCGCGGGAAGGATGACCGCGTCCTCTTTTTGGCGGATGCGTGTTACGAATGACAGAAAGGCATTCAGGACCCATGGTGGAATTGCTCTTCAAGGGCGGCTGGGTGATGTATGCCATCCTGGCCACGTCGGTCGTGGCCGTGGCGATAATCGTGGAGAGGCTCATCTACTTCGCCCGGATTCGAAACGACGATGCTGGGCTGATCCGCTCGGTAGAACGGCGGCTGGAATCCAAGGGACCGGCCGATGCTCTGCGGGCCTGCCGGCAGCACCGGGGCCCGGTCCGGAAAGTGGTGGAAGGCTGCCTCAATGAATGGGCGGCCGGGTGCGAGAGAATGGAGGATGCGGTCAGCTACGAGGGGAATCGGGCGCTCGATGAGCTGCAGAAGCGCCTTCGGGGGCTGTCCATCATCGCCCAGGGCGCGCCCCTGCTGGGCCTGTTGGGGACGGTCATGGGCATGATAGAGGCCTTCATGAGGATCGAGGACCTGGGAGGTCAGGTGAATGTCTCCGCGCTTGCCGGCGGCATCTGGGAGGCCCTGCTCACCACTGCCTTCGGCCTGAGCGTGGCGATCCCGGCCCTGTTTGCATACCACTATTTCGAGAGCAGAGTCGGGCGCTACGAGAGCCTGATGCGCGACATCGGCGAACGGCTGGTGGCTCTGCGAAGGAACCAGGAGTCATGATCCACCTGGCCAGGCGACAGAAGAGCACGCCGGAGATAGGCATTGCCCCGCTGGTGGACTGTGTTTTCCTGCTCTTGATCTTCTTTCTTCTCGCATCCAGCTTTTCGAGAAAGCCGTCCATTGACATCGCCCTGCCGGCGTCCAGCTCGGCCACCGAACAGGAAAAAGAGGTCATCGAGGTGGCTGTCTCGGACAAGGGGCAGATAGAGTTCGACGGGAAGATGATCGATCTGGGGGGCCTGACGTCCGCGCTGAAGCGTGCCGTGCATCAGCGGGGCAAGCAGCCGGTGCTGCTGGTGGCGGACAGGCGGGTGTCGCTGGAAATGCTGACGGAACTCATCGACTGCGTCCGGGCGGCAAAGCTGGAGAGCGTCTCGATTGCCACGCGGCGGGAACGAACGCACAGGCGCACTGCGGAGGAGGCAACAGAATGAAAGGGCAGTTCCGTGCCGCGCTTGTGCTTTCTCTCCTTGCGCACGGTGCACTGGTCGTTCTCTGCCCCGGTCCTTCGCTTGTGGAGAGCGGCGAGGCCGGAAGGAAGCAACGCATTACAGTGCTGGGTGTGGTGCAGGTGGCCGCTGCCCCCGAGAAGGCAGGAGAGCCCCGGCCGGCCTCCATCGCGCCGGTGGGGCGGTCGCCCCTTCCGGAGCCGCCCACTAAGGAACCCCAACCGGAACCTGCGCCAGTCAGACGACCGCCCCCCGCAGAGCAAACGCCGGTGGACCGGCCGCCACCGGAACCCAGAACGGCGGTCACGATCCGGCCCGAAGATGTCGTGGCGTTAAGCAAGCAGCTCGAAGAGACCAGAGTCTGGCTCCACCACAAAATGCAGTACCTGGCAAGAAGCTGGGAAAGCGCCGTCACGCTGCCGCCGGCCGCGCCGGCACCGGTGAAGGAACTCGCTCCTCCGAAATCCGAAGACACTCCCGGGGCCAGGGAGCGGGGGGAGAAAGGTGATCCGGCCGAGAGCAAACCGGCAGAACCCCGGGCTCCAACGCGTGCCGAAAACCCGTCTCAGGGCGTGAAGGGAACCCCCGGCAGCGAGCAAGCGAGCCGCGGCGAGGTGGAGGACATTCGGTCTCGCTACCTGTCGAGGGTTCTTCGCAGGCTGCAGGAAGCGAAGAGATACCCTTCCCGGGCCCGCCGGCGGGCGATAGAGGGACGGGTGAAACTTGAGCTTGTGATTCGCAGGGAGGGAAGTGCGTCTCCCGGCAAAATCCTTCAGTCCAGCGGACACGACATTCTTGATGAAGCAGCGCTGGAGATGGTCGAGCGAGCGGCGCCCTTCGAGCCCCTGCCTGAAGAACTCGGGGTCGAGAGGTTGGAACTCGTGGTGCCGGTGAGCTACACGCTGAAATGAAGCTGGGGCGAACGACGGAGAGGGCGAAGTGGAGAATAGATAGGGATAGACAGGAGAAGGCGGGCAGGCGGCTGCCCCTGAGCAAGGAACGAGCCGCCTCCCACCCCCAGGTGGTTTCCCACCCGGTAGCATTCCAGAGTACTTCCCGGGTGGGAACGTGTCAACGTAACTCGTTCCCGCTGAGGAGAGACGGATGCGATTCACAAGCGCAAGGATGATGTTGATGCTGGCAGCGGTAATGCTGGTTCCCTCCCTCGGGTGGGGCCAGACGGATGCACCCGAGACAACTCCTGACACGAATGCAGAGGAACAAGCGGAAGCAACGGAGAAGCTGGAGCTTCCGGAAGTTGTCGTGTCGGCGTCGCGCTCGGATATGTCTGTCTTCGATGCTCCCGCAAGCGTAACGGTCCTTACGCGCGAAGATATTGAGGCATCGCCCTTCGAGCGCGTGGAAGACATCGTCCGCAACGTGCCCGGTGTTTACAACTTCCGTCACTATGGCCTGCAGAGAAACGGGATCGTCAGTCCGCTCAGCATGCGGGGCGTGGGAAAGAACAGGGTCCTGCTGCTGGTGGACGGCGTCCCTCAGAACGACAACTTCAACAACGCCATCTCCTGGGTGGCCTGGGGCCATATCCCCAAGGAGGCCATCGAGCGGATCGAGATCGTTCGCGGGCCGACATCGGCGTTGTACGGTTCCGAGGGGCTTGGCGGCGTTATCAACGTCATCACGAGGACGCCGAAGGCTCAGAGCGAGACGTCCGTCCGGGCGGAGGGAGGCACAGCAGACACATATGCCGGCCATGGTTTTCACAGTCAGAAGATCGGCGATCTGGGCCTGCTGTTCGGCGGCGGATATGAGCAGAGCGACGGCTTCTACATGGTCAAGGACCCGGAAAGCTACGAGATCACACGCCACCGCGAGGTCGGCAAGATTTTCGGCAAACTGACCTATGACCTGAGTCCGTCTTCCGACCTTTCCCTTGCCGCCCTGCTCTACGACCATGAGACCGGCAAGGGCCGGAAGTACTTCTACGACGAACTGACTCTCGATCAGTATTGGATGAACTATCGCCACACCGGAGACTTGCTTGACCTGCAAGGGCTTCTTTACCTGAATCGCGCGGATAAGAAAGCATTCCAGGACACGGCCAAAGACGACTTTACCTCGCTGCTGCGCGTCGAGGAGATGCCATCCCTCACATGGGGCGCCGACCTTCAGGGAACCATGCCCCTCGCCTCGTGGGCGAGCCTCACGTTGGGCGGAGCCTACAAATCGGCGGCATGGGATTTCGACAACGAATATGAAAATAGCCTGCGGGACGCGGGCGCGAATGGCAGGCAGCAGTTCATCTCGCCGTTCGCCAATCTCGAGCTTCGGTTTCTCGAAGAGGACCTTATTGTCAATATTGGCGCGCGCTATGACTGGATCGAAACCTCGGACGGAGCGGCATGGGACAGTGAGGCCAGTGCCGGGCGGCCCGCGTATGACGACAAGTACGGCTCCACACACTACGGCAACTTCTCTCCCAAGGTCGGCGTTGCCTGGCACCCCGACGAGAGAACCACGCTCCGGGCGTCGGCCGGAAAGGGCTTCCGGGCCCCCAGTCTCTTCGAGCTCTACAAGGTTCATGTGCGTTCTGGAGGCACCTACTATCGCGAGGCCAACCCGAACCTGAAGCCGGAGGAGATCTGGTCCTACGATATCGGAGCGGAGCGCTTCCTGACGGAAAGCCTCTGGGGCAGAGTGGCTTTTTACCAGTCCTGGGCGAAGGACTACATCGGTGGCCGGTTGACCGGCACGGGCACCTTCGGGGGCGGCAAAACTCGGTACGAGTATCAGCTCGACAATATCAGCCAAGTGGACATCCGTGGAATCGAAACAGAGCTGCGATGGGATCTCAGGAAGGACCTGACCGTTTTCGGCAATTACACCTACAATATCTCCACTGTCAAAGAGGACAAGAACAATCCCGCCCTGGAAGGGAACTATCTGGAGCATGATCC
>CAZEAP010000058.1:0-6967 GCA_964510315.1 uncultured candidatus Brocadiaceae bacterium | reverse complement strand
CAGGTGTGGCATCATCCGCGCGTCCCGCGCCTGAGCACCCCCACAGCGCAAATGCGTTGGGGTCGCTTGCTCTGAGCTTTGGTGTACATTATTCTCTTGACCGGTCTTTTCGTTGTTATTCCGCAACAACGCTCAGGGCGGGTTCTTTTTTGGTGCTGACACCGGCACAAAGACTTAAGCTCGAACTGCTGGCGGACGGCATAGCGATTGGGCCCTCCGCCCGCGAACGCCTGTCTGGCGAGGACGGAACAGAGCCCCTGACCCTGGCGGACTATGCTTCCACCTCCGGGATTGCGCTTGAGCTTGAGGGGGATATTTGGGTTAACGCCCCGATTGAGGAGTTCAACCCGAACTTCGTCCGGAACACGCCGCACCGGCTTGAATACCGGGAAGGGGAGTTCACCGTCCGGTCCGGGGATATCGAAGTCGAAGCCACGCCCATCCCGGTGCCCGCGTTTGCCTCACGGTCCGCCTCGACCGGGCGCCGCTACTCAACCTACGGCCTGACGCACACCGACCGCATCAGGATCGCACCGGATCAGTGGCGACTGCGAACTGCGGATAGACGTGACTGGTTGCATCACCGGCTCCGCCGGCTCCCGGCGGTCTGCACTCCTGAGATGGGAGGCGGCCCTCAGTGACATGGGTGACACCAGCGGTCTCATTGGCAGGCGCCCTTATAGCCGGCACCTGCGCTCTGCTGGCCTGGTCACTGAACCGACGTGGACAGAGGGGGCAGGCTCACCTGGAGATCAACGACCGCTACGACAGGCTCATGGCGTTTCGCGTGAACCACCCGGAGGTCCTCGCCCTCAGCCGCCGATGGAGCGCCGGCAATTTCAGCAGGATGTACAGGCAAGACAACGAGGAGGACCGGCAATGGGCCATCTACTACTCCTACGTGGAACTCGTGCTCGGGTTCTGCAACGCCGTTGCATATGCCCGGGAGCGGCGTCTTCTTGACCCGGGCGCATACGAGGCACACTACCGTCCCCTGATGAAGCTTCTGCTGACTGTTCATCAGCCCCTTGTGTCAGCCTTGCTGCCGGGGCCCTACGTATCGGCTTACATAAGGGATTTCTGGCGCACAGAGGAAGCTGCTGGCTGGGACTGGCGGGCGGAGCACAACGCGCTTCACATGGGACAACCTCCCGAATAGTGGGTCTCCGTGCGGCGCTGCCGTGCCTTCAGGGCTGCATTTTCTCCGTGTGGACGCACCGCCGGTTTTGACGCAGCGGCGACGGGCGGCTCGCCTGTTGTGTTCCGCTCCCCCACGGGCTGATGCTGAGAATACGCGTTTGACACGCCGAGCGGCAGGGATGACCCGGATCGCCGGCTTTGCCGTTTTGCGGGGTCACCGCCTGCGCACTCTTCGAGGACTGATGCGCCTGGGGCACTCGGCACGCCGAAGCCCCTACAGGGCGTCACATACCAGCCCGGTGTGCAGCGCTGGGGGCCTGGGCGCGCCCCAAAGAGCTGAGCCTGCTCGGTAGAAATGATGCGCCGTCCGCCGGAGCACCGCTCCTGATGTCCTTCTGAGCGAGCGCACCTCCAGCGGTTAATGATAGAGGCCCGGCAGGGCCGATTCTGCCGTAGCCCGGGGTGAAGCGCGCCTCGGGGCGCGCGAACCCCGGGAAAGAGCCGGCAAAGAGAAAAAGAGCCCGCGGAGGCGGGCGAATCAGAACCCGGCGACGAAGGAGAGCAGCAACGCGAATCGCCCGCCTCCCGGCGGGCTCCGGTTTGGGGGGGTAACCGGTCCTGTCCCCGGGGTTCCCCCAACGGGGGTCACCCCGGGCTACGTCTGAATTGCCCGCCTGAGGACGGCCTCAACGCACCTGCCCCGCCGGGAAGCAGGGGCATCCCCGGCATGCGGCGGTCGTATCGGAGTGCCGAGGGATGCTTTCCACAGAGCAAGTTGAGCCCTGTAGGGGCGAGACCTACGCGGGGCAGCCAGGCCTCGTCCGGTACATGGCGAGATGTCTGTCAACCTGAACGAATATGTCACGCCCTTCCAGGGCTCGTTGGTTTATTGCCGATCATTTTTCCCAGGGCTGCGCCCCGGGCTGGTATGTCGGGCCCTTGCAGAGCCCACCAGCGGCAACAGGCAGGCGTTCACCGCGCCAACGGCCGGTCCTCTCCCGGGCATGTGCCGATCGTAAGGCATCTGCGCCAAACACACAGTGCTGAGGCACCTTGCCTTTGCTGTTCTGCGAAGTGGCCTTCGCTGCGAAGCACGAGCGGGCGCCGAACGCATCTCTCTGCTGCGCCCACGGTGTGACGGATGGTGTGCCTCAGGAGAGGTCCGGTTCGTCATCTCGGCCACGCAGGTACGCGCGCGCGACGGCATGGAGGTACCTGTGGTGGAGGGGCTCGAGGTCGAGTTCCGGAAGGGACCCATCCTCCACGACGGCGCGGCAAAAGGCGGAGAGTTCGGTCTGCGTCCCGTGCTCCCGCAGGGCTTCGAGTCCATCGTGCAGGTCTTCCTCCGAGGCGCCGGCCAGATGCGCGAAAAGCAGATATGTTCCGAGGGCGTCGGCGCGGGCTTCCGGCACGGAGTTCTCCGCGGCGTACCCCTGAGCCCAGCCCACCGCCTCTGCCGCGCCGGGACCGTCGCCCCGCCCGAGCAGGATGGTTCCGAGCACCAGGGCCATGGCGCAGGCGTCGCGGACCGCCTCCGCACGATCAGCCCCCGTAAGGCCCTCCGCTAAATCTCGATGCGCGACCACGGCGTTGTGGGCCGCCTCGCCGAAATCCTGTTTGATCTTCAGCGCGCGGCGGTACCTGGCGAATGACTCCTCGAAGAGTTCACGTGCCTGTTCCGGCCGGTCTTCATCCCGCTCAAGAAGCGCCGCGTGCGAAAGGGCATTCCCCCAGTTGTTGGCGGCCTCGTGGAAGTCCCCCTTGATCTCCAGCGCGCGGCGGTACCTGGCGAAGGACTCCTCGAAGAGTTCACGTGCCTGTTCCGGCCGGTCTTCATCCCGCTCAAGACGCGCCGCGTCCGAAAGGGCACTCCCCCAGTTGTAGGCGGCCTCGTGGTAGTCCTCCTTGATCTTCAGCGCGCGGCGGTACTTCTCGAAGGACTCCTCGAAGAGTTCACGCGCCTGTTCGGGCCGGTCTTCGTCCCGCTCAAGACGCGCCGCGTCGGAAAGGGCAATGCCCCAGTTGTTGGCGGCTTCGTGGTAGTCCCCCTTGATGTCCAGCGCCTGGCGGTACCTTGCGAAGGACTCCTCGAAGAGCGCACGCGCCTGTTCGGGCCGGTCTTCATCCCCCTCAAGAAGCGCCGCGTCGGAAAGGGCACTCCCCCAGTTGTTGGCGGCCTCGTGTTTGTCCTCCTTGATCTTCAGCGCGCGGCGGTACTTCTCGAAGGACTCCTCGAAGAGCGCACGCGCCTGTTCGGGCCGGTCTTCGTCCCGCTCAAGAAGCGCCGCGTCGGAAAGGGCATTCCCCCAGTTGTAGGCGGCTTCGTGGTAGTCCTCCTTGATCTTCAGCGCGCGGCGGTACCTGGCGAAGGACTCCTCGAAGAGTTCACGTGCCTGTTCCGGCCGGTCTTCATCCCGCTCAAGAAGCGCCGCGTGCGAAAGGGCACTCCCCCAGTTGTAGGCGGCCACATGTTCCCTTAGGGGAGCGATGCCGACCGCGGATGCCGCCGCGAACCACTCGAGCGCGTCGCGCGGGCGGTCGTGCGCCAGGAGGGCCGAGGCCGCGGCGGCTATCGGGGCGCCGGCGCCCTCGTCTTCACCGGCCTCCTCGACGCACCTGTTGCGGGCGGCCTCCAGGGCGTCGAGATCCGCCGCCTCCAGGGGCAGCAGAGCTTCCGGCAGCTCCTGGTAGACGCGGCCAAATGCCCATAGGGCGTCGGCCGCGCAGAGCCGCTCGGTAACGGCCGGGACGAGCACATCCCGGATGACCGAAAGCGCATCGTCCGTCGCTTCGCGCTCCTCCCCCAACAACCCGAGAAGCCCGGTGATGACTCCGTAAGGATTGAGCGGCAGCAGACCTCTGACGTAGTGATCGAGTGCCCGGCTGTCCCTCAGCAGGCGGCGGCCCAGCCAGTTGATGCGCCGCAGGTCCGGCCGGACGGTCCACCATGTTACGCCGCCGTCCTCTCCGCCGCGGAGGTCCGGTATCAGCAGGTCGTTGCGACCCACGGCGAGGACGTCGCGCCAGGCGCCGCCCAGGTCCAGTTCATTCTCCTCGAGCACCTCGGCGACCGAGCCCGCCAGGCCCTCGTGGTAGCCGTCCATCACGACGAGGGCGTCGAGCAATTTCTCGGCCAGGCGCTCCTGACTCGTCCTTTCGCGCACGCGTGCAAGGAAGTCCTCGATAACCCGTTGGTAGATGTCCTCTCTCTTCGAGACGCCGCTCCATTTATCCCGCGGCAGCCGCACGAACTCCCAGGCAACTCCGGGGTAGCCGTCGCAGACGCCCGCAATCCGGTTGACCTCTGCCTCCGGTACACCTTCCAGTTCTTCGGGAAACCGGCGGCGGAGGAAGTCGGCGAAATCGCCGTCCTCCGGTTCCAGCTTATCCATGAGGTTCCACCGCTCCATCCCGCCGGAACACGCCTCCAGCAGGTCGCCACGGAGCCGGCTCCAGGCGGTGAGCACGACCTGCACGCGCTCCGGGCGCACCGGATAGGCGCAGGGATTGTAGGCCGCCTGCAGCAGACGGGTAACCGTGCGTTCGGCGGCCTCCAGGCGTTCGACTTCATCGACGAACACCACGAGATGATCGCACTCTGGCCAATCCGCGACGCGGTCCGCCTCGAACGCCGCGACGAACCGGGGGGCGGCGCCCTCTTCCTCGGCGAGCCGATACCAGTGCACCAGGAGCTGGCTCTTCCCGACCCCCGGCGGGCCGACCAGGAGCAGGGCGGACTCGTCGGAACCGAGGAATTGGCGGAAGACGTCATCGGCGGGCTGCTTCTCCTCCCGCGGCTCGTCGGCGTCCAGTTCGCAGGGGTGGAGGTGGCGGGGCTCGAACCGCTCCATCTCCTCGTCGCGATAGAGGAGCCGGTCTTTCCTGCGGCGGTCGGCGCACCACTGCTCGAGGGTGAGGTAATTGCGCGGGCGGCGGGTCAACTCGGCTGCCAGAGGCCCCGCGAGGTCCGCTATCTCGTCGAGGCGCTCCAACTGCCGCCGATGTTCGGCGGCGGTCAGGCGGTCGCCGAACTCCTCCCGGATGCGCTCCAGCACGTTTCCCATCAACCGCTCGAGCAGGGGCGTGAACTGGCCCTCCCACTCAAGCTCAGGGCGGTTTGCAACGTATTTGTTGGCGACTTCGAGGGCCGTCCGGACGTCCCCGCGTGCGGCCTCCGGGTCAAGTGCGTAGTTCCACCCGGCCCGGGCCAGTGCCCGCGTGAACACGGGGTCCGAGAGGAGGTCGGAGCGCAGGGCTTCGACGGCATCGGGCCGGCCCGCCAGCCCCGCTGCGGCTTGCATGACCTCGGCGTCGGCCAACTGCTCGACCGCTTCGTTGTCCCGGAGGCGTTGCCGCATGGCGGAACGCAGGGCGGCCTTCCGTTCGGCCACCTGTTGGTCGCGGCGGTCGAGCAGCGTTACGACGGCCGATGAGGCGAAGCTCCAGAGCGCCCCGGCGAGCATGCTGACTGGTTCCACCGTTGCCTCCTGCGCGCGGGTCACCCGGGCGGCGGTAACTGCACGACCACCGGTTCCAGCGGCATATTGGGAAAGCGAAAAACTCAGCCAACCCCGACATCACTATAGGAAAGCAATCCATTAAGCGCAAGCTGTGCTTCCGTGAACGCTACCACGTGTTACGTTATCGCCTGCAGGAGTCGGATTGCTGTTTGGCAAGTACCCCGTGGCAAGTGCAGCGCCCCCGCCACGCGGTCGTTCTGAGGGCCTTACTCCTGGGTGCCGAACGCATCTCTTCGTTCCGCCGCCGGGATTCGCTCCTTGACAAGGGGCGGGGCGGGGGTATTGCACAGGTGTGGGCCTTTGTTTGGGCAGGAGAGGGAGGTGCGACGATGGCGGGTAAGGTGGTCAAGGTGAATCGGGCGCCGTTCACTCTCCGACCTGGTAGGCGCGACGTCTCGCCGCGCCTGGTCCGGCCGGGACGTTTATGCGCCGGATGTGTGGCGTGCCGGACCTACCCCTTTTTCAAAGGGTTGCGAGGGCGTGCCCTGGCCTTCATCACAGGGCCCCTTCGGGGCCCGTTATGTTGGTGGAACCGTTGCCCACCTTGACGCAATGGAGCAGGAGGAGTACGGTTGTGTGCTCCGGATTGTGCAGCGCCACCGGCGAGCACCACTGCCTTGAGCCGCGTGGCAGAAAGGCATATTGACGGATCGTGAAGGGCTGAAGTGTGTCGGCGTGCCCCGGTCTGCATCGTGGCAAGCGGTGCGCGGCCTTTGCGCCGCGGAGCGGCGCGGTCTTCCAGCCAGGTGCGCGCGGCGGATGTCGTCCTGCAACGGCGCCACGGCGGGCGAGAAGGGTCTCTCACAGATCATAGAGGAGTCTACCGACAAGCGGTGCGTGGCCGTTGCGCCGCGGAGCGGCGTGGTCGTGAAGGCCAGGGCTTCAGCCCTGGTATAACGCAAGCAAACCCAAATGCGCCCCGGAGGGGCGCGGTGAGGTACGCGATGGCCAACAGCCTGACCAACCTGCTGTATCACATCATATTCGGGACGCGAGAGCGACGACCCGCTCTCACGCCGGGGCATCGCATTCGGTGGGCATTACCTGCGGCGCTGACCCGACCGCGCCCCTCCGGGGCGCAAGGTTATGGTTGGTGGGCCGTCAACCAGGGCTAAAGCCCTGGCCTTCATCACAGGGCCCCTTCGGGGCCCGTCGCATTCCCTGCCCTGAAGCGTGGTGTCGAGTTCGTTGAGCGCGACCTGCGGCGCTGACCCGACCGCGCCCCTCCGGGGCGCATAGTTATGGTTGGTGGCCCGTCAACCAGGGCTGAAGCCCTGGCCTTCATCACAGGGCCCCTTCGGGGCCCG
>CAZEAP010000057.1:0-7131 GCA_964510315.1 uncultured candidatus Brocadiaceae bacterium | reverse complement strand
TGGTGGCGCCGGCGCTGATGGTGTCCAGCCCGTACTCGTTGCACCACTTGTTGGCCCTTATGACGGCCTCCAGGTCGCTGACGCCGCAGTCCGCCGAGAACGCCCAGATGGTCTCGTATTCCGGCCCGCCGCCCTCTACGTCGCCGACCCGGGAGTAGCGACCGCAGGCGATGGGGCAGCCGCGGCAGACGTCCCGTCCGGTCAGGTAGCGTTCGGCCAGCGTCTCGCCGGATGCCTCGTCGGCTGCCTCGAAGTAGGCCTTCTGGAAGTTCTCGGTGGGGTAGACCCCGGACTCGTTGATGATGTTGACCAGCACCGCGGTTCCGTAGGTGGGCAGGCCCTCGCCGGTGATGGGGTCTTCGCGGATTCGCTTCCGGAGGTCCGAGACGAGTTCGGCGGTTCGTTCCGGGTCGTCGGCCTCTACCTCGCCGGAGCCGCGCACGACGACGGCCTTCAGGTTCTTGCTGCCCATCACCGCCCCGACGCCGCTCCGGCCGGCCGCCCGGTATTTGTCGTTCATGATGGCGGCCAGCGGGCTGGACCTCTCCCCGGCCGGACCTATGGTCAGCACGCGGGCCTTCTCGTCACCGAACTCCTCCAGGAGGGCATCGGTGGTCTCGCCGACCAGCTTGCCCCAGAGGTGCTCCGCCGCGCAGACCTCCACCTCGTCATCGCGGATGGACAGGTAGGAGGGCTCGGGAGCGCGGCCCTCAAGAATGATCATGTCCCAGCCGGCGAACTTCAGTTCCGATCCCCAGTAGCCGCCGGAGTTGCTGCAGGCCACCGTGCCGGTCAGTGGGCTCTTGGTGACGGCCATGTAGCGCCCCGCCGCGGGGGCGCGGGAGCCGGTCAGCGGGCCGGTGGCAAAGATCAGCTTGTTCTCCGCGGAGAGGGGTTCGACCGTCGGCGCTATCTCCTTGGCCAGGTAATGGGTGCCCAATCCCCGGCCCCCGATGAACTTGCGAGCCGCCTCCCGATCAAGGACCTCTGTTGAGATCCGTCCGGTGGAGAGATCGACGCGGAGTACTTTGCCGCAATAACCGCCCATCAGCTTACTCCTTCGCTGAAGATACCCCGGTTCAGACGCACTGATTATAACCCGACTGAGCGGCGTCGCAAGACCGATTGCAGGGACCCGCCCGCCAGGGGGCCGGCCGGTACCGCTCCCACTATCAGCAGCGCCTTTTTCACGTGACGTTCCTGGACGGCGCGGCGCAACAGCGAGATGCGTTCGGCGCCTGAAGGGAAGGCGCCTCAGCATGACAATGGGGGAGTTGCCGCCCGGGATGTCATTCTGAGCGAGCGCACTTATTGCGCGCGAATTGGTCCGCCTCAGGCGGATCCTGGCCCGGCGCCGCAGTACGTGCCTGAACGAGGCGGGGGCAGGATGCCCCCGCACTGCGGGCAGGGATGCCCGCGCCACAGTCCCAGCCCGTGGCGGGAATCTCTTCGTTCGGTGCGGTGCGCGTGGCCCGGTGGGAAGGGCAAGAGCCCACCGGGGCGCGAACGGACGCTTTCCGCAGAGCGGCTCAGAGGCTTACGCCCATCTCGTCGAGCTTCTCCTGGATCAGCACAGGGTCGAGGTCCCGCGGCCGTGTGCCGTGCTCGGCGCAAAGGGCGGCGGCCACCCCGGCTCCCTGTCCGATGGAAATCATGTTGCCCATGCTCTTGCCGCCGTAATGTCCCAACATCGTGGCCGAACTGCAGCGTCCCGCCACCAGCAGCCCGTCCACCTCGCGCGGAAGTAGCGAGCGGTAGGGGAACGGGGCGCCCTGTTGGATCGCCGTGTAGGGGCGCTGTTTGCCGACCGGGTCGCTGCCCCCGTACTTGCTGGCGACGGCGTCCTCGAAGTCGGTGCCCTCCATCACGTCCTTGTCGTCGAACCGATAGACCCCCACCAGCCGCCGGGTGTCCCTGGCCATGGCGTATCCGCCGGTGCGCATCAGGTGAACGTTCTCCAGTCCGGGAAGCTCTTTCTCCCTGGCGAAGCGGACGAACTCGATGGCCTGATCGATGGCCATCTTCTCCATCAGCGTCCGCGTGGCGCTCTTGGAGCAGTCCAGCCTCATGCTCAGGGACGTGCCGTTATTGATGGAGACCACGCCCGGTATGGTCGTCTTGTTGAACCCCATCCAGCCGGGCAGGTTCCAGCCTTTCTCCCGGTAGTCGGCCAGCAGGTTGTTGACCGCTTCGTACTGGTGGCGGTCCAGCTCCACGTCGCCTTCCAGCCATTCGAACAGGCGGTCGCAGTCCACGTTGCACAGCGCCCAGGCTACGGTGACCGGCGGGCGCCAGCCGGTCTCCGGGTCGCCCTCGGTCTCCATTTCGCAGCCGGCCGCCCAGGCCACGTCGCCGTCGCCGGTGGCGTCGATGACGGTCTTGCCGTGGAAGTCCACCCGGCCTTCCTTCGCGGCGGCGACGACACCGATCACCGTGTCGTCCTCTTTGACGACCTCGACTACCGGGCTGTAGAGCTGGTAGTCGATCCCGTAATGCTCGAACAGGTCGAACAGGACCTTCTTGAGATATTCCGGATGCACGTTGAGGTTGCCGCCGCTGCCCGGCGCGTTGGGGTCGCGGTGGCCGGGCCGGGAGGCGTCCGGCCCCCAGCTCCGTACGGCGTCGATCAGTACGGTGTGCACGCCGCCGCGGTCGGTCTCCTGGTTGTCCTTGAACAGCCAGTTGATCTCCATCCACATGGCGGCGGTGGCGGTTCCGCCGAACTGGCTTCGGGCTTCCAGTATGAGTGTTCGGGCGCCGTTGATGGCAGCGGCGAGGGCCGCTCCGATGCCGGCGGGGCCGCCGCCCGCGACGATGACGTCGTATGTCGTATCCTGCTCCGGCGCACGTTCGTAGAGCGCGTCCTTTGCTGCGGCCATCCTTTCGTCCTTTCCGATTCAGCATAGATTCGACTGACCCGCGGGAGGCATACGCCGTGCCGCGCCCGCCCTTAAGAGATCAGCTACTTTTGAGACAGACGCGCGGAGCCCTGAGCCGGTGGGTTTCACCCGGCCGGCTGCGGGGCCGTGTCCGGCGGGAGTGCGGCCTGCCACCCGGCGGCGAGTTGAGCGGCGAGCTTCTTGACGGTCTCGGGCCTTTTCGCCGCCACGTTAACCTTCACCGCAGTTAGTCGTCAACGGGCGACATCGGGACCACCGACGCCGCGGCGTCCATTCTCACGGTAATGGGCCAGGCCCTCAATGAGGGCGCGTATGTTCTCGTGCTTCGTGCCGGGCGTGATGCTGCTGCTCGCCCCGAGGAAAAGGCCCTGTGCCGGACCCTTCTCCACCAGCCACCGCAGCTCCCGTGACACGTCCTCGGGCGTGCCGAAGGGCAGCGTCCGCGTGACCGAAACCCCGGCCATGATCAGCAGCGGGCCGCCGTCCCTGTCGGTCATGCCACAGATCTTCTCGTAGTCCATGCCCGCCTCGTACTGGAAGCCCTGGAAGCCGCCGACGCCGGCCTCGATCAGGCGGGGGACCATCTGCATCAGGTTGCCGTCGCAGTGCCAGGCGAGCCGCACGCCGGCCCGCAGAAGCGGCCGGATGGCCCGCGCGAAATGGGGGAACCAGATGCGGTCCAACGAACGGACGTCCACCAGCGTTCCGCTGGAGTCGGCCATGTCGTGATCCAGCCGAACGAACTTCGGCAGACCTCCCTCGACGATCGCCCGCGCCGCCGCCCGGTTGCGGACCACGGCCAGCTCGGCCTGCTGGGCGAAGTCCCGCTCCATCACCTCCGGGTAAAGCCCGAAGGCCGTGAAGTAATGCGCGTAGCCGTAGGTGTTGTAGTGCAGGACCGGGAAGCTCTGGAACCCGCCCGAGTAGGGGGCCTTCAGCATGTGCGGGCCGAACCTGCGCTGGACTTCCCACTCCGCCTCGATCATCCCCGCGATGAGGTCCGGATCGTCCGGATCGAAGGAAGCGATCTCTTCCGCGCGCCGGGGGAACAGCACGCTCTCCATGTGCTCCACGACGGCCTCCGCCGAGTCGATCTCCATACCGTCCACCACGATGCGCGCCGCCCCGGTGGTGGCCTTCCGTTCGGTGCCGGACTCGTAGCCGTCGGGACCCATCGTCAGTGGGTTCCTGGGTATGAACTGGTCGATCAGACAGGTGCCGATCTCGTGCTGGAAGGCCAGGTAGACCTCCTCGGGGTTACCGGCGAACTCCCCCGGCTCGCGCCCGGTCAGCCGCTCGATGAACGGCATGTCCATCACGTGGAGACCGCTTGCCGGAATGCCCGGGCAGGGCCGCATCTGAAGGGTATCCCGCGCCAGGCGCGCCCGCTCTCCCCACTGCCCGGCGAACTGGTCGTAGGCTGTCATGGTTCCGTCTACCGGAGTCCTCCGTGGTTCGTCGAGAAGCCAACAAGATATCTCGGAGATACTAATCGGCCCTGCGCCGAATCGAAAGCCGCTGTTGCCGAACAGCAGGACTTCCTGTTGATTCAGGGCCGGACGGTCACTACACTCGGTGTCGACCCCGCTGGGGCGGAAGGGAGCCCCGTGCAACTCATACCCATAGCCATCTTCGTCATCGTGGCGGCCTGGGGCGCCTATACCTTCAACCGCCTCGTCAAAGCCCGCAACCTGGTGCGGGAAGCCTGGAGCGGCATCGCCGTCCAGCTCAAGCGCCGCTACGACCTGATCCCCAACCTCGTCGAGGTGGTCCAGGACTACGGTGAATACGAGCGCGAAGTGTTCACCGAGGTGACGCGCCGGCGTGCCCGCGCCGGCCGCGCGCGCACCCCCGCCGAGCAGTCCGAAGCGGAGAAGGACCTCTCCGGCGGACTCCGCTCCCTGCTGGCCGTCGCCGAGGACTATCCACAGGTCAAGGCGAACCGCAACTTCCTGGACCTCCAGCGAAACCTATCGGAGGTCGAGGACCAGATCCAGTACGCGCGCCGCTACTACAACGGCACAGTGCGGGACCTCAACAACCTGGTCGAGTCCTTCCCCAGCATGCTGGTCGCCTGGCTCTGCCGCTTCCAGCGGGCCGAGTTCTTCGAGATCGAATACGCCACCGAACGCGAAGTGCCGGACGTCGAACTCTCCACGGATCGGCCCGGGCCGGCGTCGACGGGCTGATCGCTATGCCCCCTGTTCCGGAAGGATGCCGCATGAGGCGCCGAATTCTCCTGTTCCTGGTAAGTCTCCTCGGGCTGGCCCTCACGAGCGGAACCGGCCACGCCGCCAAAGAGGAAATCCTCAACTTCCACAGCCACATCACCGTCCGAGAGGATGCTTCTCTTCGGGTGAGTGAAACGATAACGGTCAGGGCGGCCGGCCGGAAGATCAAGCGCGGCATCTACCGCGACTTCCCCGAACTCTACAGGGCAAGCGGCCCGTTGAAGCTCCGCACCGTGGTGCCGTTCGAGTTGGTGAGCGTGCAGCGTGACCGGGAGCCGGAGCCCTACCGCGTCGAGCGTCGCATGAACGGCAAGCGCATCTACGTCGGCAGCGAGAACGTCTTCCTCAGGCCCGGACAGTACACCTACCGACTGATCTACGAGACGAGCCGCCAGGTGGGCTTCTTCGAGGACCACGACGAACTCTACTGGAACGTGACCGGCACCGGCTGGGACTTCCCCATCCGGCAGGCCGGCGCTACGATCCACCTGCCCGGCGTGCCCGCCGCCGAAGTGCGCGAGCCGGAGGCCTACACGGGGCCGCAGCGTGCGAGAGGCGGGGAATACACGGCCTCGGTGACGGAGTCCGGAGACGTCGTCTTCGCCACCACCTCCCCGCTGGGTCCGCACGTAGGGCTGACCATCGTGGTCGGATGGCCCAAGGGATACGTCCGGGAGCCGGCCGACCGGGAGGAGCTGCTCTGGCTGCTGGAGGACAACTGGGGTCTGCTGGCGGCCGGCGCCGGCGCGCTGCTGGTGGTGGCCTACTACCTGGTGGCATGGCTCCGAGTGGGCAGGGACCCCGAAGAGGGCACCATCATCCCCCGGTGGGAACCGCCGGAGGAACTCTCCCCGGCCGCCATGCGCTTTGTCGACCGGATGGGATACGACCGGCAAACCTTCGCGGCGGCGGTCATCGACATGGCGGTGAAGGGCTACCTCTCGATCGCCGAGGAGGACGGTGAGTACGCGCTGGTCCGGGAGTCCACCGACGAGCAGGACCTTTCCAGCGAAGAGAAGAAGATCGCCGGCGCCCTGTTCTCCGGCGACGACGAAGTGAAGCTGGTCCGGAAGAACCACAAGCGCATCCGCAAGGCCATCCAACGCACGCAGCGGACCCTCCGGGCCGGCTTCGAAAAGCTCTACTTCCTCACCAACAAAGCCTACCTCATACCCGGAATCGTCCTCGCCCTGGCGTGCGTGGTGGCCGTCGTAGTGGCTTACGCCAGCCCGACGGCCATCTTCATGACCGTCTGGATCGCCGGTTGGTCGGCGGGGCTCTTCGCCTTGCTCTCCAGTTGCTGGGGTGCCTGGCGCACCGTATTGACCGGCGGCGGCCGGCGGTTCGCCACGGTGGGGCAGGCCCTCGCCCTCTCGGCCTTCGCCGTGCCCTTCCTGCTGGCCGAGGTGTTCGTGACGGTCGTTTTGACTCGCTGGACCACCATCGCCGTCCCCGCCACGGTGCTGTTGCTGGCCGCCATCAGTTACGCCTTCTACCACCTGCTGAAGGCGCCCACGCTGAAGGGACGCCGGCTGATGGACAAGATACATGGGTTCCGGATGTACCTCTCCGTGGCCGAGGAAGACCGCCTCAACCTGCTCAATCCGCCGGAGAGAACGCCCGAGCTGTTCGAGAAGTATCTGCCCTACGCGCTGGCCCTGGGGGTGGAGCAGGAATGGGGCGAGAAGTTCTCCGAGGTCCTCTCCGGGGCCGCCGAAGGGGAGGCTTCCCCCGGTCCGGGTTGGTACCACGGGACGGCCTGGAGTTCGGGGGAGCCGTCCGGCTTCGCCGGCGCTCTGTCCGGCTCTTTCTCCGGCGCGATAGCCTCCTCCGCGTCCCCGCCGGGGTCCAGTTCCGGTTCGGCAGGCGGCGGTTCCTCCGGGGGAGGGGGAGGCGGCGGAGGAGGGGGCGGCTGGTAGAGGAGCCGCTCCTCCCCACCGTGTCCACTTCCCCCAACCCGGACGGTACGGAGTGATCCACCGCTACCGGCTGGGACGGCG
>CAZEAP010000056.1:0-7523 GCA_964510315.1 uncultured candidatus Brocadiaceae bacterium | reverse complement strand
GTGTGGCATCATCCGCGCGTCCCGCGCCTGAGCACCCCCACAGCGCAAATGCCCCTTTTTTAAGGGTTGACTTTCTTGCCTTTGCTGCTTATAGTCCGATGGCATTTGCCGTTTGTGTCTTAAGTTGTTTCGGAGGCGGGCGATGGCTTCTGAAGTTTTCATCAGTTACTCGAGCAAAGACCAGTCAATAGCCCATGACCTGTGCGACTCTCTGGAATCGGAGGGGATAGACTGCTGGATCGCCCCCCGGGATATCGTTCCCGGTTCGTGCTACAGCGCGTCGATCATCGACGCGATCACCGAGAGCCTTGTGGTGGTCTTTGTTTTTTCGGCGCAGTCCAACGAATCCCAGCACGTCGTGCGTGAACTGGACTGCGCAGCGAAGCGGCATAAGATCATCATTCCCTTCCGTATAGAGGCGATAGAGCCGTCGAAAACCGTAGAGTACTTCGTCTCAACCGCCCATTGGTTCGACGCTTTTCCTGAGCCGTCTCGGGAGGACTTCGGCCGTCTGGCCCAGAAACTCAAGGAGGTTCTCAACAAGGCGGACTCCGGAGAGGGTACTTCCCGCGTCCGCTTCAGAGGCGCCCCTGCGGAGGAGGTTGAGAAGCGTCTGGCGGCCATCGGGTCAGAGCGCCCACAGAATCGCTACGAAAGACGACTGAAGGCGGCCCACGACCTGCTGACCAGGGAGGAGCTGGGGGAGTGCATCCAGGAGTGCGGCGACATCTTTGAGACGGCGATGAAGGAGTTGCTCGGGGACCTGCTTGAATGGCTGCGCGATCAGAACGCCCGCCGACGAATCCAGAGGGCGCGCGACAATATCCATCCCGACGCTTCCTCCATTGACGATTTTAATCTGGAAGAGCTGGTCCGGCTCTACCGGCGCGCGGAGGTGCTGGACCTGCTGCGGGTGCAACTGACCTCGAACCTGGCGAAGAGCCGCCAGATAGACTGGGACCAGATCCTGGACTGGCGCGGGGCGGTCGACGCCGAGACACCCGGGCGGCAGCCGGACCGAGAGGCCGCCATGCAGACCCTCTACTGGACGAAGCTGTTCCTGCACGACGCGGAACTGGCCGGCGCCGCCCCGAGTGTCAGTGTCGAGGAGAACGGAGCCGCCGCGCCGACCATCTGCCCCTGTTGCGAGTTCCCCGTCGAGGGGGACTGGAGCTACTGCCCCGAGTGCGGCGCCGCCCTCAGGGTTGTGTGCGATGCCTGTGAAAGGGTGCTTGCGCCCGACTTCAGAATATGTCCCTACTGCGAGACCCCCGTGCCGCAGCGGGGAAGGGCACAGGTCGAGGCCGCCCAGAGGGCCAAGGAGGAATACCGCGTCCTGTGCCTGGGCGCCTACCTGGACGGCGTGGTGAACATGCGCGAGCGGGCCCTGCTGAACAACAAACGTCTCGAACTCGGGGTCAGCGCCGAAGACGCCGAAGCCATCGAACGTCAGTGCGCGCCCGAAAACGTCGTCGAGTTCACCCGCCTGGTGGAAGGCGTGCTGGTGGACGAGCAGATCGACGAGGTGGAACAGGAGTTCCTCGACGCAAAGGCCCGTCAGCTCGGCGTGGACCCCTGGGTTGCGGAGCAGATACAGAAGGTCACCTTCGCCATGCGCACCCGGGACACCGAAGCGGCGGCATCTGCCTGACCCCGCTTGCCCGCCTTCCCAATTCCGTGCAACCGGGTAGACAGACCGGCCCGGCCGCCGTATCATTCCCCCCCGACCGCCGTTGGAGGCGGGACCTTTCCGCAGCGGAGGAGCAGATGAGCGAGATACGTGACTTCGTGATGGCCGCCCCCCTGTTCGACAACCACGAGCACCAGGCCGGCTATAGCAGCCTGGAGGAGCGGCGGGAGACGCTGTCCTACCGGGAATTCATCGGCTATGCCGGCGCCGACCTGGTGACGGCCATGGGCACCGAGCCGGCGGAGGGAGGGGTCGAGGAGCTTTCCGACGAAGAGTTCTTCGATCTGTGGAAAGCCGTGCGGACAACGGGCTACGGCCGGGCCACCGAGCGGGCCTGCCGGGCGGTGGCGGATTCGGACTATACCCTGGAAAATGCCGAGGCGATCACTTCAGCCCTCAGGGAAATGGCCGCCGACAGGAGCGGCGAGCAGATATACGCCGACCTGCTGGAGAGAGCCGGCGTCCGGTGGGCTCTGAACGACCCGTGCTGGGATTCTCCGACGGACCTGAAGTTCTTCACGGGGGAGGAGTACCCGGACGGGTTCGGCCAGGCCATCCGCTACGACGATGTGCTCGTTCTGTCGGGGCGTTCCAGCCTGAAGAAGCTGGAACGGGCACTGGACCGCAGCATCCACACCCTCGCGGCGCTGGACGACGCGCTGGACGCCTACACCGAAAAGGCCGCCGGGAAAGGCCGGCTGAAGGCGATGAAGTGCGGACTGGCCTATCGGAGGCACCTATCGTTCGAGGATTCCTCCTTTGCGGGTGCCGAGAGGGCCTTCCAGGCGGTCATGCAGGGGCGGTCGACCGAGCTTCGGCCGTTGCACGACTATCTTTTCCATCGGTTCGTTCAGCGGGCCGAGCAGTTCGACCTGCCGGTGCAGGTCCACACCGGTTACCTGGCGGGCAATTACGGCGACCTTTCCCGGGGCGATCCGACGGGACTCATGCCGGTCTTCGATCGTTACCGGAAGGTCCGCTTCGACCTGTTTCACGCCGGCTGGCCCTACTCGGAGCTGATGGGGGCGATCGGGAAGGAGTTCCCCAACGTGTGGCTGGATTTGTGTTGGGCCTGGTCGATGAACCCGGCGCGCATGGAAACGGTTCTGAGCGAGTGGCTGGCCGCTGTGCCCCACAACAAGATATTCGGTTTCGGCGGAGACACCGGCTCCCCCTTCCCCCTTGTGGGATATGCCCTGCAGGCGCGGCGGGGTGTTGCGAACGTTCTTGAGTCCAAGGTGGCCCGCGGTGACATGGACGAGGCGACGGCGCGGTCGGTTGCGGCGCGGATCATGCACGAGAACGCCCGGGAGTTCTACGGCATCTAACCGGGGGGCGCGGCCGGGAAAAAGTAAAAGACCCCGCGCCGGTTTGACTTAGCGCGGACAGGTTAGCTATAATGCAGCTTGTGTTGGCAGGGTTCTTTGATTTGCTCAGCGTGCCGGAGGACGGAGCAAGGCTCAACTGAGATGACAGCGCGCAACGAACGACCGCGGGAGGAGAAAGCAGCCGCTCAAGAAACCGGTCGTCGGGACTCTCCAGAGATCGGCTGGGGTCTGAAGGCCGACGAAACCGAGGACATGGGGCGGCGCGAATGGGTCTTTCGCCTCTCTACGGTACTGGTTGTCTGCATAGGGGCCTGGATACTGCTTACTTCGGTTCTGGGCGGCGGTGACTCGAAACCGGTGCTCAGCACCGAAGGTTCCGTCTCGCCGGACGGTCAGCTCTACACGGTGAAGCTGCGGGAGTTCGGTCGTTCCGAACTGGCGGCCATGAGAAGGATTTGCTCTACGCCGCAGATGAGGGCCCTCGCCGAGGGCAACAGCTTCCGGATGGTGGAGTTGTCCGACGATCGGTTGGCCGTCTGCGTTGGAGAGGCGGAGCAGCAGGAGTCCGCCGAGCTGCGCCGTTTGCTGGCGAACTTCGAGGAACTGGAGACTCGCGGCGGCGAGCGGCCTTTCCGATCGGCCGAAATCTGTATCTCGCCAGGATGATTCCCATCCTGCGCACATTGCCTTTATGTTAAACGGAGGGAACTATGTCGCTTCACAAAAGCCTGAAAGGTGTCAACCGACTCGTCCGGCGTCGCAACGTGCTGACCCGTGCCGAACGCATAGAACGGCTCGAGGAGGACGAACGCTGGGAGGAGGAAGAGGACTCGGTCTTCGGGCTGGCCAAGGTCAAGCCGGCCGAACCGGTGGCCATTCCCAAGGCGCCCGAAGAAGAGGAAGAGGCCGAGGAGGAAGAAGCCGAACTGGAACCCGGAGTCGGCCCGGAAGGCGAAACCGAACAGCCGGCCGCCGGAACCACCGAGGAGCGATAGCCTCCGTCGGTGCCCTTCTGGCGGCCCGGGGGTGTTGTGATGGATATAGAAGCGCTGATTGCCGAGCGGATGGGTCAGATCGACTCCTCCGGAATCCGGAAGGTCTTCGACCTGGCCAGTTCCCTCAGAGAGCCGGTCAACCTCAGTATCGGCCAGCCGGACTTCGACGTCCCCGAGCCGATCAAGGCCCGGGCGATGCACGCCATCGAGACGGGCCACAACAAGTACACCGTCACACAGGGCATCCCCGACCTCAGGAAGGCCGTGCTCCGCTATGAGAAGCGGCAGTCCGGCATCAGCCATTCCAGCGTCCTGATTACAAGCGGCGTCTCCGGGGGCATCCTGCTGGCCTTCATGGCGCTGATCAACCCCGGCGACCGGGTCGCAATCCCCGATCCCTATTTCGTGATGTATAAGCATCTCTGCCGGCTGATGGGCGGCGTGCCGGTATATGTCGATACCTATCCGGACTTCCGCCTCACCCCCAAACGCCTCCGCAAAGCCGGCGCCGCCGACGCCAAGCTGCTTGTGCTCAACAGCCCCTGTAACCCCACGGGTATGGTGATGCCCAAGTCGCACCTGAGGAAGGTCGCCGGATGGGCGGAGGAGAACGACGTTTTCATCGTAAGTGACGAGATCTACCGCAGCTTCTGCTACGATGGAGACTGCCCCAGCGCCGCTTCCTTTACCGACAAGGTCCTGCTGCTCAACGGCTTCAGTAAGTCCTGCGCCATGACCGGATGGCGGCTGGGATATGCGATCGGGCCGGAGCCGCTGATCGCGGAGATGAAGAAGCTGCAGCAGTTCAGCTTCGTCTGCGCGCCGTCCATCGCCCAGTATGCCGGCGTTGTGGCCCTGAGAATGTCACCGGAGCGACACGTCCGGGCCTACCAGGCCAAGCGGGACATCCTCTACGAAGGGCTGCGGGGGAAGTTCAGACTTCAGAAGCCGGAGGGGGCTTTCTACGCCTTCGTGGAAGCCCCGGGGGGTGACGGAGACGCCTTCTGCAAGAGGGCCATCGAACGCAGCGTCCTGGTGATACCGGGTAGTGTGTTCAGCGAGCGAGGCACCCATTTCCGGATATCCTTCGCCGCCGACGACCGGGTCATCGAGGAGGGGGTGGAGGTGCTGTGCTCGCTGGCGTGAGCGCGTTCAGCGCGCGCCGTATTTGTCCAGCTTCCGGTAGAGGGTCGCCCGGCTGAGCCCCAGCTTTCGCGCCGCCTTGCTGATGTCCCCGTTGCACTTGCCGACCGCCTCCAGGATGGCGCGCTTCTCCACCTCCACAAAGGGAAGTACATCTTCCTCTCCCTTCACAGGCGCCTCCGGGGCGTGGAGGCTTTTCTCTATCTGTTCCAGCGCTTCGTCCACCTTCAGGTCGGGGATGTCGGCGTCGGCGGTCTGTTCGCGGATGCGCGCGGGGAACAGCTCGGGGGTGACCCGGTCGGTGGTGGCCAGCACGACGATGCGTTCGATCGTGTTGCGCAGCTCCCGGACGTTGCCGGGCCAGTCGTAGGCCAGCAGCAGGCGCACCGCGCCGGGGGAGAAGTCGTAGAAGTACTTGTAGTACTTCTCGCACATCATGCGCAGGAAGTGCTCGGCCAGCACCGGGATGTCCTCTTTCCTTTCCTTCAGCGGCGGCAGGTAGATGGGAACTACGTTCAGGCGGTAGTAGAGGTCGTCCCGGAGGTTGCCTTTTTCCACTTCATCCAGGGGGTCCTTGTTGGTGGCGGCGATAACGCGGGTGTCCACCTGGATGTCTTCGGTTCCGCCGACGCGGGCGAAGATGTGGTTCTGGAGGAAGCGGAGCAGTTTGGACTGCAGGCCGAGGTCCATCTCGCCAATCTCGTCCAGAAACAGGGTGCCTTTGTCGGCCCGTTCGCAGCTTCCGATGCGCTTGCGGTCGGCGCCCGTGAAGGCGCCCTTCTCGTGGCCGAACAGTTCGCTCTCCAGGAGGTCCTTGGGGATGGCGGCGCAGTTGACGGTGACGAACTGCCCCTCACCCCGGGGGCTGAGGGTATGGATGGCGCTGGCGGCCAGCTCTTTGCCGGTCCCGCTGGGGCCCCAGATCAGCACCGTGGCGTCGGTGTTGCAGATGTTCTTGATGGTGTCGTAAACCTGCTGCATGGCGGTGCTGACCCCCACCATCTGACCCAGCTTGCCCGCGCCCTTGTCGTAGACCTGGATCAGCCGATTTACTTTCACCATGAGGTGGTGGGTGCGCGCGGTCTCCAGGAGCTTCCCAGGAAGGCTCTCCTCCAGCTTTTCGCGCGGAACGAAGTCCTCGGCCTCTTTCTGTATGCACTCCACGACCACCTCGACCGAGGGGTCCTTGGCGGTGACGATGACCGGCATGCTCTGGTAGCGCCGCACCAGGCGGTCCAGCACGCTGTCCCGGCCGACGGCGTGCTTGGCCTCCATGATAACGGTGTCGGGGACGCCTTCGGCCACTCGCTGGAGCAGTTCGTCGCCGTCCTTGCAGGTGATCTTCTCGACGGTCTTGTCCTCGATCTCTTCGGGGACGCTCTTACAGACGACCTGCGGGGCCAGCACGCAGACGCGCAAACCGTCTTCTGTTGCATCTTTTTCGGCCATTTCAGTTCCGGGCGGCCAGGACCTCCTGAACCCTGGTGACGGCGCGGCTGGGGCTGAAGGGTTTGGTCATGTACTCGTCGGCCTCCGCATCCATTGCGCCTTCCAGGTCGCTCCGCTGCCCCTTGGCGGTGAGTATGATGATGTAGGTGTCGCGCAGGTCCGTGGAGCGCTTCACCCGTCGGCAGACTTCGTATCCGTCGATCTTGGGCATCATGATGTCCAGAAACACCAGATCGGGTCTGTCCCGCCGTATCGTTTCCAGCGCTTCTCCTCCGCCCCGTGCTTCCATCACCTCATAACCGGCGCGCCGCAGCACGAAGCCGAGCGAACGGAGGATGTGTGGCTCATCATCGACGATCAGGACGGTGTGGCTCTCGCTCATCCTGTGCCCGCTGCTGAACCGGCAAAAGTTCCCGGCCACCTACCCTTCTTCCGCCTCCCGAAGTGTCGCTGTTGCCTCTTCCTCGGACTGGCTGACGTCGAAGACACGCGTGAGCCTGGTGAGGTCGAAGATAGAGCGGCAGAACGCCGGCACTTCGGCCAGTTGAAGGTCGCCCCCTTCGGCGGCCGCCCGCCGGAGGGCGCTGACCAGCACCCCCAGGCCGGCGCTGTCAACGAACTCCAGACCTTCCAGGTTGACCACCAGGTTGATGGTGCCGCCCTCTATCAACTCGTGGAGTTCCGTTTTGATCTCGGGGGCGGTAGCTGCGTCGAAGCGCCCTTCGATCTCCACCACGGTAACGCCGTCCTGGGGCCGGATGGCCGCTATCAACCCTTCGCCTCCCTCTCAAATTGCCGCTACATGCCCACGGACAAGAATATCTTAGCGATGAGCGGAGGCAAAGTCAATTGTTGCTCTTTCGGGGGCATTTGCGCTGTGGGGGTGCTCAGGCGCGGGACGCGCGGATGATGCCACAC
>CAZEAP010000055.1:0-7590 GCA_964510315.1 uncultured candidatus Brocadiaceae bacterium | reverse complement strand
CCGGCATGCCCCTGTGGGTGATTGATTCACGTTACCTCAGCCACCAGTGGTGAATGTTGGTCATGTTGCGGTCGTAGGCGTAAGACGCCTGGATCAGCAGGCGTTCGCGTTGCGCTTCGGGGTCGTGAACATGAAGATTGTTGGAATACGCCCCGTGCCCGGCGGTTTGCATCTGGAGGTAGCGCCCCTGGTCCCAGTGGATGCCGTCGCCCGAGGTGTACAGCACCAGATGCCCTATGGCAGCCTCTTCGCCGAAATTGCCGCTGCGGCCGTGCAACACGTAGCCATCTCTGAACGCGGTCATCTGCGGGTTGCGGATCCGCCTGGCCATAAACGCCGTGCCGGGTCCGCTCCAGGTTTGCCCATCATCGTGACTGATCACGTAATCGAGGTGTTGTTCGTCGGCCTTGTTGTAGATGTGTGCGATCAGGCTGCCGTCGCGCAACACCGCCATGGTTCCGTAGCCACGGCCCTGGGTATCGAATGGCAGGGTGCTGCGCGGGGAAAAGGTCTCCCCGCCGTCCGTGCTGACGTAAAGGGTGTACACGTGCTCCGGCCGGGTGCCGGTCCAGGTCTCGGTGGCGTCGTTGCAGAACTCCAGGGCCAGGATGGAATCCTTGTGGCGAATAAAGTCGTAGACCCGCCCGGGCTGATCGCCCAAGGCCCTGGCGTCGGACCACGTATGGCCGCCATCCGAGCTGCGCAGGTAAGTGGGTATCCCGTATGGTCGCCACAGGGCGCCGGTGGAGATGTCGCACTCGAGATTAAACAGCACAACGTCGCCCTCGTCCGTGACCACCGCCTTCTCGCTCATAACCGAGCGCCCGTTGCCATCGTCGAACACCCGTTTGGAGTAATCCAGCACGGAGGGAGCGCTCCAGGTGCGCCCGCCATCCTGCGAACGCCGGTATTCCATCCACCCGACGGCCGAATGTCCGCCGTTGTCGTCCGAACAATTTGGATAAAATGCCAGAATCTTCCCGGGCGCGTACTCCACCAGGGCATGGCCGAGATGGCCGCTGCGCCCGTTTTTTGAGTGGTCTACGAACAGGATCCCGTCGTTGGGTGGATCGGGCGGTTCCACAGTGACGTCGATACCGTTCGGCGGGGCGCTGATCACCACTCGCCGTTGGACGGAGGGCGCATCGGCATCGGCGGACCGGACGTCCTTCTCGGTGAAGCTGGCCAGCAGGATGGCGCGGTCGGCGGTGCGCCGGTAGTCGTAGGTGATCCAGATGGTGCCGTCCGCGCTCTGATCGCCGTCGGGATAGGAGACGCCCGTGCGCTCGTCCAGCAGCAGGCCGCCCTGCCAGGAGGCGCCGTCGTCATCGGAGACGAACGCCCTCAGGTGCGAGCGGGTGCCCTTCGAGGTGCCGTCCGCGAAGTCGCCGTCGGCGGGGTCGTGCCGCACCAGCAACAGATTCCCCGAGTCGAGGCGCCGGATAAAGAAGCGGGAAACGACGTGAGGGATATCCGACGGCTCCAGGTCGGACCAGGTGCGCCCGCCGTCGTCGGAGCGGCTCTCGCCGATGCCCAGACGGGTGCGCACCAGCATCCACAGGGAGCTGTCGTTCCGCTCGACTATCTGATGCTCATCGAAGCTGCGGATGGATGCGGGCACGGTGCAGGCCCCGCGCTCGGACCAGGTGGCCCCCGCATCGGTTGAGACCACCATAGCGGCGCTGGCCGCCTCGCGTCGGTTCCAGAAGGAGACCGGTAGAACCCAGGTGCCGTCGATCAGCACCAGGGGTTTGCCCATCATCACGCCGTCGCAGAGGCGGCGTGGCTCTGACCACGGGCAGTCCGGGTCGCAGCAGTCCTCCTCGGGAGCCGAGATGACCCACACGCCGCAGGCGCCCAGCGGGCGAGAGGCTTTCGTCTCCTGGGCCCAGAACACCCATAGCCGGCCGTCGGGCGCCAGCCACACCTGCGGGTCGAAGGCGCGCACCGGCCCCGGCCCGTCGGGGTCGATGATCAGCGCCTCCGACCAGGTGGCGCCACCGTCCTCGCTGACCGCCGGGATAACGTAGTTGTTATCGTCCTCGCCGGGAGTGGGGCCGCCGTACCAGACGGCGTAGCGGCGTTGCTCCGGGCCGCAGGCCAGACTGGAGATGCCCTGGAAGGCGCGGGTCCTAACGGCCCGGGAGGGCTCAGGGCACCTTCGCACCTCGGGCGGGGCCAGGGCGGCCGGATCGGATTCATGGCGGGATGGCTGGGGTTGCGTGGCCATAATTGCTCCTCCTTCGATTATTCCTCGGAGACGTCATCAGGACTTGGAGATTCCCCGCCCGTCTGCCGGCCCTGAGCCTGTCGAAGGGTGCCACTCGACCTTGGCCACCACCCGGCGCGCCTTCTGCCAGCTTCCCGCCCGGTAGCGGAAGCTCTTGTAGCGGACCTGTCGCCCTTTTCCAGGCCAGCCCTTGACAGCCGCTTCTGTCAAGGGCCACCCCGGTGGAGGTTTCGTCAGGTCCTCGATCTCGCGGTGAAGCACCTGGTTGGCGGGCAGACGGATGGCGTACAGGTAATGCTCGTTCTCCAGAAAGCGGTAGATTTCGGGTTTCGCAAAGGTCGCATCGCCGCGGAAGAACCGGTCGATGTCCATCGAGCGATAACGCTCGACGATTGGCTTCAGCAGCATGTGCCAATCCTCAGCACTGTGGACGTTGCCAGGCCGAAGCGTGGCCCCCACCAGATCGCCGAACTGGTTGAAGCAGAACAGCGCATGGTAGCATTCCTCGCCCAGGTGGCCGTTGTGTAGCGGCACCGAATGTGCCGAGTTTCCGATGTGGAGGCAGCGATCCGAGTGTCTGTGTGAACGTTCACAAGCTCGATCCTTCGATATGCTGATGCCCATTTCTGACCGCACGGGAAGAAACGCTACCGTATAGGCTCGCGGCGATCAACCTGAGTAGCGTCGGTTCGTGCCAGATCAGGCAATGCCTCCAGCGCGCCCGGCCACGTCGAGCAGGCTGGGATCGGTATAGACGTTCCCGCGAGACGGCCGGCGGGCAGGCATGGTGAGGTCGAGGGAGGAGTGTCGCAGGGCAGCCTGTGCGGTGCAGGGCGCGACGCCGTTCTTGCTCAGGTGAGTGCCGAAGGTGTGGCGCAGGGCGTGGAGGTCAACGGTCCGGCCGCGCTCGTCCTCTTTCGGGATGTCCACCGCGGCCAGGTCCAGGTTGAAGCTCTTGATCAGGTTGCGCGGCACCGAGAACAGCGGCTCGTCCACGGGCAGCTTCAGCGGCAGCGGCGCACCCGCCTGCGGTCGCTGCGCACGTCCGCCTTGCAGAGGCCGTCCAGGGGGTTCGCGGCCAGCCGGTCGGGCTGTATGAAAAGGTTCCGCATCTCGCCCGGATCGGCCTGGCGGTCAGTCCGTCACACCGGGGATGGCGCGGTTCCCCTGGCCGATGTTGACCCCGTCGGCGATGAGGCCCTTTTGCAGTTCGACCCGGTCGACCTCCCGCTGCGGGACGTCGCCCTCCAGGGACATGGCCGTGGCCGTGCCCGCCGCCTGGCCCATCGTCAGGCAAGCCATGATCAGACGGCAGCCGCTCTGGGCCATGAAGTCGGCCGACAGGCAGCGGCCGGCCACCAGAAGGTTGTCCACGTCGACGGGCACCAGGCTGCGGTAGGGTATGTCGTAGTAGGGCGGGTCCGGGAACTCCATCTTCTCGCCCGTTCGGCCCTTCCAGTCGCAGAGGGCCTCCTTGCCCCCCGGCGGCAGGTAGCTGGAGCCGTAGCCACCGCGGCTGAAGACGACGTAGCGCGTCTCGCCCTCGATTTCATGGGCGATCCATTTGACGTTGCCCACGTGGTCGGGACCGTGCACGTCGTAGCCGTGGGCGCTGATGGTGACCACGTCGTCGAAGGTCGCGTGGCGGGCCAGGTCCCAGCCCTGGAGGACGTACTCCCCGAGCACGCGGCGGCTGTCCCGCACGCCCAGAAGGGCGCCGGTGTCGATGAGCCACGAGCTGCCGAAGCCGGGCACGCACTTGCGGATGAACTTCCAGAGCATCTCGGCCTGTTCGCGGCCCTCGCGGTACATGCGCGTCAGGTCGTGGTTGTCGAGCGGGTGACAGTTTCGGGAGTGGCCGAAGCAGATGCTGACCTCGTCCATCCCGCAGTGCTCGGGGCGGCCGGGGACGTGCGTCATCCAGTTCAGGTGGTTGTCGACCTCCTCGGGCAGGTCCCCGGACTCCAGGGCTTCCTCGATCAGGTCGATCCACTTGGGGTCCTCCGCTTTCAGATCGGATTCCTGGTAAGCGTCCCAGTCGACCCCGCCGAGGCGGAACTCCAGGGAACAGGCCTGGGTGATCCCATCCTCGGGCCGGCCGACGCTGAAGCGACAGCCGGCGGACGCGGCCGCATCCGCGTCGCCACTGCAGTCGATCACGCGGTCGGCGAGAATGGCCTTCCGGCCCGCTTTGCTCTCGACCACCACCCCGCGGATGGCCCCGTCCTGGACGATAGAGTCAACCACGGTGGTGGCAAACAGCACATTGCAGCCGGCTTCCTCAACCATGCGGTCCAGAACCAGCTTGTGCTTCTCCGGGTCACTGTTGCGGTGCCACAGGCCGTCGACGGCCTTGAGCCGGTCAAACATCTCCTCACCGATGCCCGAGACGAAATCGAGCGGGATGTTCACCAGCCCCAGGGTGGTCAGACCGCCCAGTGCAGTAAGCGACTCGATGATCAGCGTGTGGCAGCCCTTCCGCGCGCTGGCCACGCCCGCCCCGAACCCGGCGATGCCCCCGCCGACAACTACGACGTCGTACTCGCCATCCACCTCGAGCCGGCGCTCCGGCTCGACGACATGCTTTCCTTCCATGTTCAGCTCAATCATCGCTGTCTCCCGATTCTTCGGTAATCTCAATGGCCTCGGATGCGCAGTTCTCGTAGCAGGCGCCGCATCCCACGCACTTTTCCCGGTCAATCCGTGCCCCCTCCTCGGTCATCCGGATTGCTTCTGCGGGACACTCCAGAACACAGGTCATGCAGAAGGTACAGCCCCTCGTTACCCGGTATATCACTCCTCGTCTCCCTCCGCCGGTTCGCCAAGCTTGAAGCTCAGCTCGTGTTCCATGGCCCGCGCCGCCCTTCGCAGGGCGTCCAGCACCTCGCGGCGGCGCTCCTCGTCCAGGCGATAGCTGGGCATGCTGACGCCGACGGCGGCTTCGACGTCCCCACGCGTGCCATGCACAGGTACGGCCAGGGCCTCCGCCTCGCCGTCCGGCGCCGTGTAGGCGGCGTGGCCCGCGCGCCGGATCCGCTCGAGGGCTTCGATCAGTTCCTCGCGAGTCGAGACCCCGGGCCACCCTTCGCCGGGCAGCCCGTTCATCCGGACGACCTCCTCCAGGGCCTCATCCGACAGGTGGGCGAGCATCATGCGCCCGGTGGCCGTGTCGTAGGGGGATGGCCTCTGATGGAGTCGCGCGTCGACCACGATGCTCCTTTCCACCGTGGCCCTGGCCAGGTTGTAACGGTGGCCGTGGCGCACCGTGCCCACCGTGACCAGCTCGCCCAGCTCCCCGGCCAGCCGGCGAGCGTGGCGCTCCGCCACCCCGGAGAGCACCTCGCGGCGCACTGCAGACCGGGCCAGCGCGACCAGCCGGGGGCCCACGCTGTAGGTGCGATCGGAGGAGCGCTCCACGAATCCCAGTTCCTCCAGGCTGGAGAGGATGCGCGAAAGAGTGGCCTTCTTGAGGCCGGTTGCCCGCCGCAGGTCGGTGAAGGTGGGTCCGGTCTCCCGACCTACCGCCTCCAGCACGCCGACGACCCGTTTGAGGACCTTGATCATGTTTCACCATACGGAACGGGTTCCATTTACTCACGCATTGTAATCAGTCCGCCGCCCCGCATCAAGGGCGAGCCCAGACAGCGCCGGACATGAGTTGGGGAAGACCCGGGTGAAACAGCGGATGAGGGTCTGGATGAAGTGAGGAGGCCCCGCCTGCGCGCCCCCACTACGAAGGGCCGTTACCTGTTCGTTCCGCTCGTCCACAATCTTGACAGCGTGCGGGCGCCGCACTAATGTGGCGTCCAATCTGCCGCGACTGTCCGGCGCAGCCGGCAAGCGGTCGACACCCGCGACACCGCGCGACCCGAAGGAGGGAGAAAACGTCGTGGCCCGGAACATCACCTTCCCGCCTGATGCACAACAGATCGTGGACGTGACGCAGTCGCCCTACAACTGCGACCCCACTGGCCAGGAAGACTGCACCGAAGCGCTGGTTCGGGCGCTGGACGATGCGGTCCGACCGTGGCGTGATGCCTTCAAGGAACAGGATGCTTTCTACAGGCAGAACCCGTTCGAGTATGAGGGACTGTTTGAGGCTCGGAAGCGGCACGGCATGATATTCCTGCCCGTGCCCGCCCCGCCTACGATCCTCTACTTCCCGGAAGGTACCTACCTGGTAAGCGATACGCTCCGTTACGGCTTCCGAGACCTGCAGAACTGCAACGATTTCGAACTGCCGCAGCTCATCCAGTTCCGAGGAGAATCGGAGAAGGGCAGCGTCATCAAGCTGGCCGACAACTGCCCGGGGTTCGGGTTCGGCACCCAGCGGCCGGTCATCGACATCATGGGCGGCATCTCGACCAATGCCGCGTTTCACAACAGCGTCGAGGACCTGACGGTAGACGTGGGTGCGGGCAATCCCGGTGCGGTCGGCCTGGTTTTCTTCGCCAACAACACGGGAGCGGTGCGACACGTAACGCTCCGATCGAGCGACCCTGAAGGCGCCGGGCACTGCGGGTTCTCCATCCGCAACCGGAATGCGAGCGGCATATGCGTCCGGGACATCACGGTGGAGGGTTTCGACTGTGGCGTGCGCATAGAGCACGACCGGCTGGCAACGGGGCTGGAGCATGTCCGCCTCTCCGGTCAGCGAGGCTGCGGTGTGCACGTGGACCGGCACAACGTTTCCCTGCGCGGACTGGTCAGCCGCAACTCGGTTCCGGCCCTGAAGGTCACCGGCAGCGACGCCGTCGTTGCGTTCATCGACTCCCGGCTCGAAGGCGGTTCGGCATCAACGCCGGCCGTTGTCCTCGGAGAGGGGTATCTCTTTGCGCGCAACATCGAGACGGACGGATATCGGTGTGCCATCAGCCGCCTGGGCGCGACGGAAGTTGCGGGGGATCGCATCGAGGAATACGTCTCATCAACGGTCACCGTCCTTTTCCCCGAGGAGTCGCGGCGGTCTCTCGACCTGCCCGTGGAGGAGACACCCGAGATACCCTGGGAGAACGACCATTCCAACTGGGCCTGCGTCAACGACTACGGCGCCGTCGGCGACGGCGAGACGGACGACACGGAGGCGATCAGGGAGGCCATTGCCAGCGGCAAACCGGTCGTCTGGTTTCAGCCGGGAATCTACCTCATCAACGACGTGATCGATCTGCCCGCGACACTGCGGCGGCTGAACTTCATGAAGAGCGACCTTGCGGCCGGCCGGAACCTGCGACTGATGCACGGCAAAGGCGCGTTCCGGGTGGTCGGCGACTCCGATGCTCCCCTGATCATCGAGGACCTGTTCGCGATGGAGAAATGGCGCGGCGGACACGCGCTCGTCGATCACGCCTCCAGGCGCACCC
>CAZEAP010000054.1:0-7614 GCA_964510315.1 uncultured candidatus Brocadiaceae bacterium | reverse complement strand
CCTTCACGACCGCGCCGCTCCGCGGCGCCGACGCTGAAGATGTACGCGCCCCAGGGCGGGCTCTTGACGAAGTCCCTGGTCCTGGGGGTGCGCCCCGGGCGCGCAAGCATCGGTGTGTATCTGTGTCTGGCGTTGTTCGTTTTCCTTTTCGCCTGTCGGGAGTTTTTCATCAGTGTCTATCAGTGCCCATCTGTGTCTGGCGTTTTTCGTTTCCCTTTTCGCCTGTCGGGAGTTTTTCATCCGTGTCCGGGCGGGCGGGAAAGTACGGCGTGGGGGGCGCCGGGCCGACTTGAGTGCCGATGGATGCTTTCTACAAATCAGTTCCAGAACTTCCGTGGGTCTTCCATCTGTGTTTATCAGTGTTAATCAGTGTCTGGCGTTTTTCGTTTCCCTTTTCGCCTGTCGGGAGTTTTTCATCCGTGTCCGGGCGGGGCGGGAAAGTACGGCGTGGCAGAACGGCGAGATTCGCTCGCGGCGGAGCACGGATGATTTCTGCACAGCATTGTTCGGACTGATGGCTGGCCTTTATTCGCGGCTGTGCTACAATAGCCCCATGCTCCAGAACACCTTCTGCCACGTACGGGGCGTCGGCCCCAAGACCGAACGCCGTCTCTGGGCCGAGGGCATCCTGTGCTGGGACGATGCGCCCTCGCCGGACGTGCTGCCGCTCGGGCGGCGGACCTCCGAGGAGGTGGTCCGCGTTACGGACCGTTCGGCCGAGAGGCTGTCCGCCGGCGACGCGACGTACTTCAGCCGGAATCTGGCCTCCCGCGAGCACTGGCGCCTGTTCCCGGAGTTCCGCCATTCGGTCGCGTATCTGGACATCGAGACAACGGGCCTGGGCAACCCCGGCGACTACATCACCGTCGTCGGTCTCTACGACGGGGAGGGCCTGCGGCAGTATGTCTACGGGGAGAACATGGAGCAGTTCCGCGACGACATTGGGGGCTACCGGGTGATCATCACCTACAACGGGAAGACCTTCGACGTGCCCTTCATCCGGAACTACCTGGCGGTTTCCATGGAACACGCCCACATCGACCTTCGCTACGTGCTGGCGGGGCTGGGCCTGCGGGGAGGCCTGAAGTCCTGTGAGAAGCAGCTCGGGGTCGACCGGGGCGAACTCGACGGGATAGACGGCTACACGGCGGTGCTGCTGTGGCACGACTATCACCGCAACGGCAACGAGCGGGCGCGGGAGACGCTGCTCGCCTACAACGCCGCCGACGTGCTCAACCTGGAGCGTCTGATGGTGCTGGCCTACAACCTGAAGCTGGGGCGAACCGTCTTCAAGGACACCCACCGGCTGCACCTTCCATCGGTCCCTCCCCTCCCGTGCCGACCGGACCGGAAGACCGTGGCCCGGCTCACGGGGGCGGCGGGCGAGCGGTTTTGAATGCCACGAGGCGCGTGGGAGGGGCGGCCGGGCGCGGGGCTCAATCGGTGCGATCGGGCCGCACCGGCCCCTTCGGGCGCTTTTCCGGGCATCGGTGCTCTTCAATTGCACGATTCCGGCGCGACTCTATAATGCCTCCTGCCGGGTTGGGCCTCGGCCCCACCCGGAACGAGTATTCCCCTGTTAGAGAAAGAGGCGCAGATGGACATCCAGGAAATCGCCACGGCCAACATGGAAGCCCTGAGGGAGAACACCTACCCCGGGCGGGGCATCGTCATCGGAATGACCCCCGACGAGACCCACCTGGTTCAGGTCTACTGGATCATGGGGCGCAGCGAGAACAGCCGGAACCGCGTGTTCGAGCGGGAGGGCGACACGGTACGGACCGCGCCCCACGACCCGTCCGCCGTGGAGGACCCCTCTCTGATCATATACCCATGCCTGAAGTCGTTCTCCCTCTGCCACGTGGTCTCCAACGGAGACCAGACCGGCACTGTGTTCGAGGCGATGCGCGCGGGCCGGACTTTCGAGTCGGCTCTCTACACCCGCACCTTCGAGCCCGACCCGCCCAACTACACCCCGCGCATCGCCGGCGTGGTGAACCTCAACGACCAGTTCCACGCCTACAAGCTCGCCATCCTGAAGGCACTGGCCAATACGCCGGACTACTGCCTGCGCCACGTCTTCAACTACGAGACGGCCGTGCCCGGCGTTGGACACTGCATCACCACCTACGAGGAGGACGGCGACCCGCTGCCGGCCTTCCCCGGGGAACCCTACCCGGTGGAGCTGGCCGACGACATCGACGAGGTGGCCGGGCGATACTGGGAGACGCTCAACGAGGACAACAAGATATCCCTGGCGGTCAAGTTCATCGAGCCGGAGACCGACACGAGCGAGATCACCGTCATCAACAAGCACGGCTGAGGACAGGCCGATCGGGAGGAGGCAGAGGTGAAGACCAAACTGGCCATCGAAGGCACGAAATTCCTCATCAACGGCAAGCCCACCTACCGGGGTGTTGAATACGAGGGCAGTCCGGTGGAAGGGCTGCTGATGAACTCGCGGATGGTCCAGGCCATCTTCGACGACGAGAATCCGCAGACGCGGAAGCTGTGGGCCTATCCGGACACGGGCACGTGGAACCCGGAGCGCAACACACGGGAGTTCTGCGAGCATCTGCCCGAATACCGCTCCTACGGTCTGCTGGCGGTGACGGTCGGTCTTCAGGGGGGCGGGTCCATCTACCGCCCGGAGGTTTACGACAATTACATCAACTCCGCCTACCGGCCGGACGGCTCTTTCAAGAAGCCGTATTTCGACCGGCTGGAGCGGGTGCTGGAGGCCGCCGACGAGGCCGGAATGGTGGTCATCGTCAACTACTTCTACTGGAAGCAGGCCGAACGCATAAAGGACGACCGCGTGCTGGAGGAGATAACCGAACGGGTGACCGACTGGCTTCTGCGCACCGGGTACCGGAACGTCCTGGTGGACGTGGCCAACGAGTCGGCCGGGTTCTGGAATCGTCCCGCCCTGGAACCGTCCGGCATAGCCCGCTTCATCCAGATCGTGCAGAACACCGCTCTGGCCGGCCGGCGCCTTCTGGCCGGCTCCAGCAGCGGGGGCGGCGACTCACTGCCCCGCGGGACGTGGCTGGCCACCGAGGACTTCTCCATGCCCCACGGCAACGGCTGCCCCCCGGAAGAGCTGGCCGCCAAGATCGACCGGCTCAAGGGGACGGACGAATACCGCGAACGCCCGCGGCCCATCTGCATCAACGAGGACTCCCCCTTCGTCGAGAACATGAAGGCCGCCGTGGAGCAGTACGCCTCGTGGGGGTTCTACTGCCAGGGCTACGGCAGCGACTACAGGGACTGCACGGACTGGACCACCCACGGCCGCGAGGAGAACTACGAAGACCTCAGCGGCTTCCAGACCGCCCCGGTCAACTGGGGCATCAACACCGAGCGCAAAAGGGCCTTCTTCGAGGCCCTCGCGGAGATCACCGGCTCCCGACAGCAGGGGCCCATGCCGGGCTGATCCCGCCGACCTTCCCTTCACAGAGCAGGACCAATGTCAGAGATTTACCGAGCAGGAATTGTTGGATGCGGAGGCATCGCCAGGCGTCACACGGCGGGCTACCAGGCCGAACCCCGGTGCCGCATCGTCGCACTGGCCGACATCAAGGAGGACGTTGCCGAGGAGTTCGCCGAGGAACACGGCATCGAAGCGAGCATCTACACCGACCACCGGGAGATGCTGAGCGCCGAGGACCTGGACCTGGTAAGCGTCTGCCTGTGGCCGCACCTGCACCTTCCGGTCACCCGCGACTGCGTCGAGGCCGGCGTGGCCGCCGTGCACTGCGAGAAGCCGATGGCCCCCACCTGGGGGGAATCCCTGGAGCTGGCGGAGCTGGACGAGAACCGCCCGACCCAGATCACCTTCAACCACCAGCGCCGCTTCAACCACGGAATCCGTCAGGCCAGGGGCATGCTCGCAGACGGCCGGTTCGGCGAGCTGGAGAGGATGGACATGTTCGCCCCCGGGCACCTGCTGGACTGCGGCACCCACACGCTCGACCTCGGCTTCATGTTCAACGGCGAGAACCCCGTCCGCTGGGTCATCGGCCAGATCGACGCACGCGAGACGCGCCCCTGGTTCGGGGTGCCCTCCGACTTTATGTCCGTCGGCATGCTCCGCTTCGAGAACGGCGTTCGGGCGACCATCCACGTCGGCGATGACAAGGAGATGGGCACCGGCGTCCGCCTGATCGGGAGCGAGGGCTTCATCGAAGTCACCTGGGGCGGCACCTACCGCAACTTCGCCGTTTACTCGAAGCCCGACTGGCAGCCGCCGGACGTCGAGCAGAACGATCCCATGCCCGACGTCATGGGAGACATCATCGACTGTCTGGAGAGCGGCAATGAGCCGGAGCTTTCCGCAGCCAGGGCCCGCCGGGCGACCGAGGTCGTGTTCGCGATCTACGAATCCAGCCGCCGCCGCGGACGCGTCGACCTGCCTCTGGAGAAGAAGGACTCCGCCTTCATCTCGATGCTGGAGGCCGGGGAGATCGGCCCGGAGGACTGACCCGCCGTCCGCTCTGGCGCCGCTCATGGCGCCGGGCGGATGTCGGCGTCGGTCAGGATGGCGCCGCCGGCCCGGAGTGAGTCCTGAAGCTCCTCCACGTCCAGCTCTCGCGGAGGGAGTCCCTCCTGGAGCGACATCGCCGCCGCCGTGCCGGCGGCCTCGCCCGTGCCGATGCACTGCACCATGACCCGCGTGGAGCCGAGGGCCAGGTGCGTGACGCTGATGCAGCGTCCGGCCACCAGCAGGTTCTCCACCTCCAGCGGCAGCAGGCAGCGGTAGGGGATGTGGTATCGGAAGCCCTCCGGCGGGCGCCACACCGTCGAGTCCATACCCGGACCGTCGATGTTGTGGACGTCGATGAAGAACGAACCGTAGCAGATGTTGTCTTCGAACTGCTTCTGGGCCTTCAGCTCGTCGGCCGTCAGGACGTATTCGCCGACGATCCGGCGGGACTCCCGGACGCCCACCGTGTTGGGGGTCATGACCATGTAGCAGTCCTCCATGCCCGGCACGTACTTTCGGTAGACGTCGATGCTCTGCCAGGCCTGCCGGCGGCCCTCGATGGTGGCGCGGGTCAGGTCCCCCGCCGAGGTGGCGTCCACGCCGACGACGTGGGTGAAATTGCAGTTGACCCAATCGGGGCGGGTCGGCGTCCACCACCATCCCATGATCTGGCTTTGGAAGGGTTCCATGTCGCCGTTGCGCCGGGCCTCTTCCCACACTTCCTGCCACTGGAAGTCGGGGCGGGCCTCCCGGATGCGCTCCCAGTCGCAGCCGCCGACGGTGAACATGAGGGTGACCGGCTGGCACTTGCCGTCGGAGGGGCGTCCCATCTCCCACGAGCAGCCCGCACGCGCGGCCACGTCGGCGTCGCCGGTGCAGTCGATGACCCGCTCGGCCGGCACGGCGCGGCGCCCGGCCTTGTTCTGGACGACCACCCCGCGGACCTCCCCGTCCTCGACGAGAGGTTCACAGAACTGGGTGTAGTAGAGCAACTCCACCCCGGCCTCGGCGGCCATCCGTTCGAGCACCAGCTTCAGCCCCTCGATCTCGAACCAGATGCCGTAGGAGTCGCTCCGGCCGAAGCCGGCGTCCACCACGCGGTCGGCAATCTCCCGGGCGACGCCGGCGACGATCTGTCGGCCGGTGCCGTGCTCCCGGAAGGTGGAGACGTGGGCGTGCCCGGCGGCCGTGGCCACGCCGCCGAGGCAGTTGAACTGCTCGACGACAAGGGTCTCGGCGCCGTTGCGGGCGGCGGCCAGGGCCGCACCCACGCCCGCCGGCCCCCCGCCGACCACGATGACGTCATAGGAACCGATCACGTCGAGTTCACGCTCCGGTTCGGTCACTGTGCGGGGCATTCTCTTTCCTCTGATGCGCGAAAAGACAGACGAATACGTCAGGCGTTTCCGGCGGACCGACCACCCGCGCGCCCGGAACTACAGCCCGAGCCGAAGTTTGCGCTTACGGCAGAAACTTCTCGGTCTCGGCCAGTTTCTGGGGCAGGTAGTTCTCCAGCACGAAGTTCAGGCTGTGCTTCGCGAACGCCTGCTGTTCCACCCTGACCCCCATCTTCAGCATCTTCTTGATGGCCTTCTGCCAGGGCTTGTGATGCTGGAAGAACGGGTCGTTCTTGATCAGGTCCTTCGCCCGCTTCACGTCGGTGTCGGTCAGCGGGTGAGTGGGCAGATCGTAGGTCTCTATGTCCACCGGGGTAACGCCGAGGAACCGGGCGTGCGGCACGCAGAAGAACTCGTTGATGTGGGCGGCGTTGCCGCTGCCCACCTTCAGGGTGCGGTAGATGTTGCCGTAGCCGTAGGGGTCCCCGTCCACGAAGGCGTAGACGGCCATGTCGTTCTCCTCGCTGAGGCGGCGGACGAAGCGCCGGCAGGCCCGCGTGGGCACGCCGCCCATGGACACGAGGATGCAGTTGGCCTCCTTCCAGAACGCGTGGTTGTTGAGCCGCTGGAACATGCCGGCGGTCTCGATGACGAGCACGAAATCCGCGCCGGTCTTGAACCCCAGTTCCTCCACCGATATGGGGATCGAGTAGGCGCCGCTCCCGAACTGCGTGCAGTCGATCTTCACCTTCTTGCCCGTTGACCGGTCCCGATCGACGACGATCAGCTCCCCGGCCACTTCCCCGCCTTTCTCCTCGGGGATGAAGCCGAGCTGCTCCCGGTTCACCGCGAAGAGCGCCTCGATGTCCTCCATGACGGTGTCGGATTCGGACTGCTCGTCGAACCGGGCGTCCTCCCAGTTCTTCGAGACGTAGTATGCCTCCCGCTTGGTGACCTCCTCGTCGGTGTCGACGGCCTCCTTCGAGAGCGCCATCATGCGGAGGGTCTGGGCGAAGGTCTTCACCGTGTTGTAGGTGAGGGTGCGGGTGATCTTCCCGCTCTTCAGCTTGAAGTAGCCGCCCTTCTGGTCGTAGGTCACGTTGCTGAGGGAGCGCTTCGGCAGCTTAAGGGACGGCTTCTTGCCGGCCTGAATGCGGCCCTTGATGTCCTCGGCGCACTCCACGATGGCTTCGCCGGTTTGCTGTTCGGTCATCGGTTTCTCCGGGGTAAAAACGCCTCTCGCGACATCACCCAGCATAGGGGCAAAGCGCCGCGAAAATCAACCAGCACAGCAGCCGACGGCCCGCCGAAAAGGCCACGCGCGCCGCTCCTGCGCACCGTCGGCTCGCCGACGCACGTTTGGCGCCTTGAAGCGGAGTTTCGCGCGGGGAAAGCCCGGCCCACATCTTCACGTCCTTTGTGACAAAAGTAGATTGGCGACGGAACAGAAAGGGGAACCACGGAGAGCACGGAGGGCACGGAGAACACGGAGAACGGCAAAGGCACAGGCCGGGCACCACGAAGAACGGAGACACAGATGGGCACTGATGAACACAGATGGAAGACCCACGGAAGTTCTGGAACTGATTTGTAGAAAGCATCCATCGGCACTCAAGTCGGCCGGGCGCCCCCCACGCCGTACTTTCCCGGCCATCCCTGGACACTGATGAAAAACTCCCGACAGGCGAAAAGGAAAACGAACAACGCCAGACACAGATACACACTGATGCTTGCGCGCCCGGGGCGCAGCCCCAGGACCAGGGACTTCGTCAAGAGCCCGCCCTGGGGCGC
>CAZEAP010000053.1:0-8623 GCA_964510315.1 uncultured candidatus Brocadiaceae bacterium | reverse complement strand
GATCGCGTATCGAACTCGCTCGGCATCATCTGCATCTGTGACCCGACCGCGCCCCCTCAGGGCGCGTTGGTCTTTTGCCGGCCCGTTTTCCCAGGGCTGCGCCCCGGGCTGGTATGTCGGGCTCTTACAGAGCCCAGAGTCCCCGCCACAGGGGAATTCAGGCATGCGAACGGCCGATTGCGCCGCAAACCTGTCTGGATCATAAGGCTTCCGCGCTAAATACATACCCGCCATACGGCGGGCTGGAGCGAACCTGTTTCATGGCCCCCGCTTCGGAAATGCGAAGGCGGGGGACGTAGCCAAAGCCCTGTGCCGCCGGCGGACAATGAAGCTTGACGAGAGCCGGCCCAACGGCTACCGTAAATATGGGGAACAGCCGGGCGCCCGGGGAGAAGCGCACGGCGTGGCCGGGCTTTGCCGTTTATATGGGGGTGATGGGGTTGAAGAGGCGACCCGAGGACCTTGTGCAGGAAGTGCGGGACCTGGTTGAACGGCGCATCCTGACCCTCGGCCTACCGGGGGCCGGACCACGGGTCACCGACCAACTGCTGCCCGGCAAGATGCTCCGCACCCGCCTCGGCGCCCGTTTGGCCTCTGCGTTCCCCTCGGTCGACCCTTCGGCCGTGCGTCGAGGATGTGCCGCCGTCGAGATGGTGCACACCGCGAGCCTCTGCCACGACGACGTCATCGACAACGCCCTGATGCGGCGGGGGTGTCCCGCCCTGTGGAAGGCGGTCGGCACCATCGGTGCGGTCCTCATCGGCGACCTGCTGCTGGCCGCCGCCTTCGAGCTTGTTGCGCGGAGCGGCTCGGCCCGCACCGGCGCCTTCGCCGAGAAGCTCCTGGAGGTGGCGGCCGCGGAGGCGCAACAGGAATTCGCGCTGCGGGGCGGTCCGGTTGATGAATCTGTCTGTGTCGAGCTGGCGCGGGGGAAAACCGGGCCGCTCTTTGCCTTCTCCGCCTGGGTCTGCACGGGGGACGATTCCCCCCGCGGGCGCGCGCAGGGGGAGGCCGGTTACCTGGTGGGCACCGCCTATCAGCTCGCCGACGACCTGCTGGACGTGGTCGGCAGCGAAGAGGACGCCGGGAAGACCCTGGGCACCGACGCGGAGCGGGGCGCGCCCACTCTCCTGAATTGTCCGGACGGGGGAGAAGAGGCGGCCGCTCGGCGAATCCGCGCCCTATGCGCCTCCGCGCTCGCGGAGCTGGCTCCGTGGGAGGGGGCGCGACGGTCGCTGGCGGATTTTCTGCTGCTGGACCTCCAGCCGGTCTTCGACCGCTGCCTGCCCGGGCTGCGGGTGCCGACGCCGGAGCCCACTCCGAGGGGATAGCCGATGCAGGCGGAAAAGCAGGCGATCGTGCGGCGCGACCCCTGGCGATGGGTCAGGGCGCTGAGGGCCTTTGCCTTTCCCCTCTCGATTCTGCCGGTCTGGGTGGGGACGGCGGCCGTTCTGCCGCCCTCGGAGTGGCACTGGGGGCTGCTGCTCGCGGCCAACCTCGCCGTCCTCCTGCTGCACTCGGCGGGTAACCTGCTCAACGACTATTTCGATTACCTGTCCGGCACCGACAGCCGCGCCGAGGAGGACGAAGGCCGGCCCGGCCGGCTGCTGGTCCACGGCGCGGTCAGTCCACGCGGGATACTCAACGCAGCCCTGGTCTGTCTGGGCCTGGCGGCCTGCGCGGCGGCATACCTGGTCTGGCGGAGGGGCCCTGTGCTGTTGTGGTTCATCGGGCCGGCCGTCTTTGCGCTCTACGCCTACACGGGACCGCCCTTCAGGCTGAAGGCGCGGGCCCTGGGGGAGGTGGTCATGGTGGTGGTCTTCGGGCCGCTGATCGTGGGGGGCGCCGCCTACGCGCAGACCGGTTCGCTGCCCCGCCTGGCCGTGTGGCTGCTGTCCGTGCCGGTGGGGATGGTCACGGCTTCCGTGCTGGCCGGCAACAACCTGCGGGATTACGCGGAGGACCGCGCTGCGGAGGTTGCGACGTTGGCCCAGAGCCTCGGCAAGCGCGGGCAGCGCGTCCTTTACCTGTCCCTGGTGCTCGGCCAGACGGCCGGGATAACGGCGTTCGGGCTGTGGGACATGTCCTATCCTCTGCTGGCCCTCTCCCCGGTGTTCCTGCTGCTGCTGACGGGTACTCTTCGGCAGGTGTTCAGGGGCCGGCGCGTCCCCGACATCGACGTCCGCACCACCCGCTTCGCCACCGCCCTGATGGCCTTCTTGTTCTTCGTCCTCTGTGTCGGCTGAACACCGGGGGGAGGCACCTGCTACCGCTTGGGCGGCCGGCTTCTCTGCAGGCCGATCTCGCCGCCGCCTCCGATGATGAGGGTTATGCACCCGGCCAGTATGAGCTGCTGGACGTGCGTGTTGAAGAAGCCGTCCTGTGCGTGGACGGTGACCAGGGCGCCCACCATGATGATGGCGATCGCGGCGGCACCCAGCCGCGGCGCCAGGCCCACCAGCAACAGCAGCCCGCCCACAAGCTCCCCGACGATCAGCAGAACCGCGAAGAGCCCCGGCGCGGGGAACTGCATCCCGCTGAACATCTCCACCGTCCCGGAGTAGCCCGATCCATCCCACCAGCCGAATGCCTTCTGGGCCCCGTGGGCGATGAAGATGACGCCGATCATCAGCCGCAGCGGCACGAGGGACCAGCGCAAAGCGCGCTCCCCGGCGGCGTTCCCGAACACCCAGGACGGGCGGCGTTTCTTCTCCTTACCCTCAGCCATGACACTTCCTCCTTCCGATGAAGTCGCGTAGAACTCCAAGCTGGTTCCGCCGGCTCCACGAGCGGGCGGAGCACATCAGGTAGTGCAGCATGCCCGGCAGGCGCCCGCGCAGTTCGACTCCCAGAATTGAACCGGAGCCCCAGCCCGGCACCAGGGGCAGCACGTAACCGAGATCGGTCGGCGCATACGGCCTGAGGGGTTCTCCCTGGAGCGTCCGGAGGACGTTCTGGGCCGCGCGGCGTCCCCCGGAGAGTGAAAACTGGACGGCCATGCGCAGGATGGCCTCCGACCCCAGACGACGCGCGCCGGCGACGTCCCCCGCCGCGAAGACGGTGGGATGGCCGGGCAGGCGCAGGAATTCGTCCACCGCAAGACGGCCGCCCCCAACCTTGGAGACGGGCAGGGACGCCGCGGCGGTCCCGGGCGTCACGCCGACCGCCCACACCGCCGCCGTCCGCTCCAGCCGGGTGCCGTCCGTCAGCGCGACCCCGTCGTCGGCAAACGATTCCGCAGAGCAGCCGGTCCGGACCTCTATGCCGAATCGCCCCGCAAGGCGCACGCCCCACCGCCGGACGGAAGCTGAGACGTTGCTCAGCGGTTCCGGTTGCTTCTCGACGATAAGAATCCGGAACAGCTCGGGGAGGCGATCGTAGGACGTGCCGGTCAGCGCATGCGCCAGGCAGGCGGCGTGCCCGGCGATCTCGAAGCCGGTGTAACCGCCGCCGACCACGACCAGGCCCGGAGGAGGCGCCTCGTCCTGCTGCTCACTCGCCGCCCTCAGGACCTCGAGCACCGTGCTGCGGATGCGGTGACCCTCGGAGACGGTTTTCAGGCCGGGCGCCTGGCGCTTTGCCTCCTCGTTGCCGTAGTAGTTGTTCTCGCAGCCGGTGCAGATCAGGAGGGCGTCGGCGGAGAACCGGCCCGCGTCGGTCTCCACCCGGTTTCGCTCCAGGTCGATCTCCCGGACGTCCGCCTGGATGAACTCCACGCCCAGCCCCCGGCAGTGACGGGCCAGGGGATGGGTGAGGCAGGCGGTTCGGACACGCCCACTGATAAGATCCGGAAGCAGGGGAGAGAACGTGCTGTGCGGCGAGCGGTCCAGGAGGCGCACCCGCAGTCCGGGCGGCCGGCGGCGTGCCAGTTCCCCCGCCGCCGCCAGACCGGCGAAACCCCCTCCGAGAATCAGTATCTCCGCCCCCACGCGGCTTCCCCCCGGAAACTCCGAATTCACGGGCGATGCGGAAAGAAACGCCGACGCCGCCGCGCCCGACGGTCAATCGGCCGTGCCCCCGGGCCGACGCCCGCTCAGATGGATTGTTGCACATATCGGCGTCGAGTCAAGCGCAGGTAAAAGCGTCAATCCACTGTGGCGCGCCCGGATGCAGCCTGTAAACTGTGAGCGCCTCCGAGCGGAGCAGAGCAGAGTCCATCAGGGGAGCCACCGCCCATGCGGGTCGCCAACTTCCGGGGTAACAGGAGAGTCGAACTGGAGGAGGTCCCCGGGCCGGAGCCCGGCGAGGGCGAACTGGTTATTGACGTTGCCGCCTGCGGGGTCTGCGGGTCGGAGCGGCACGTATTCGAAGGCGGCTACCGCCACACCCCCGGCCATGAAGTCGTCGGCACCGTGGCCCGCGTCGGGCCGGGCTGTGACGTCGAGGTCGGCACCCGGGTCGCCGTCTACATTCCCGTTTACTGCGGAGAATGCGAGCTTTGCCGCCGGGGCAAGACCAACCTCTGTCGCCGAAGCGAGGTGCTCCTGGGCTGGAGGACCGACGGAGGCTACGCCGACAAGATGCTGCTCCCGGCCGCCAACGCGCTGCCGCTGGAGGACGGCCTCTCTTTCGAGGAGGGCGTGGCGCTGCTCGATACGCTGGGCACCTCCGGCCACGGCATCCGCCTGGCCGGGGGCCTGGATGCGCACAGCGCCCTGGTCATCGGCGCGGGACCGGTCGGCATGGGGGCGGTCGTCTGGTTGACGGCCATCGGCGTGTCCAAAGTCATCGTCTCCGAGATGTCGCCCTACCGTCGGGGTAAAGCCGAGGAGCTGGGCGCCGTCGCCGTCGACCCGGAGCAGACGGACGTCGTCGGGCGCGTCCACGACGAGTGCCCCCTGGGGGTGGACGTGGCGGTCGAGGCCGCCGGGAAGCTTTCGACCATCTGGGATTCCCTCGACGCCCTGAAGCCGGGCGGCGCCGTCAGCGTGCTGGGGGAATACCACGGCCCGATCGAGCTGGAAGGTCCCAGAGCCGGGTGGATGATCAACGACCTCACCCTCATCCGTTCCTTCTACTTCACGCTGTCGGAGTTCCGGGAGAACCAGCGGATGGTGTTGGAGGGCAGTCTCCCGGCGGAGGAACTCTGCACCCACACCTTCCCCCTGGAGCGCATAGAGGATGCCTTCGAGCTGTTCTTCTCCGGCAACGCACTCAAGGTCATCGTTGAGCCGTGAGGGGGGCGCCGGCGCGCGCCGGGCGGAACGGTTGCGGGACCGGGGGGGCGGGCCGTAGAATCCCCACTCCGCGTTTCCAACAGCGATCTTTGTGGCTGAAGGGGAGGGACGAGCATGGATTACGATCTGATGACGTTCGGCGAGGCGATGGTGCGGCTGACTTCGCCCGATCACATGCGCCTGGAGCAGGCCCGGAGCCTGGAGATGTCCGTGGGCGGGGCGGAATGGAACGTTGCGGTCAACGTCAGCCGGCTCGGCCTCAGAACCGCCTGGGTCTCCCGATTGGTCGACAACTGGTCGGGACGCTTCATCGCGCGGGAGGCCCGCGTCCACGGCGTGGACGTTGAGAACATCGTCTGGACGGAGTTCGACGGAGTAGGCCGGGAGAGGAACGGCTTCTATCACCTCGAACTCGGCGTCGGGCCGCGCGCCAGCGCGGTCACCTACGACCGTGGGCACTCCGCGGTCAGCCGGATGACCGCCGGCATGGTGGAGTGGCGGGAGTTGCTGGGGGGCTGCCGGTGGCTCCACAGCAGCGGCATCACCCCGGCGCTTTCCTCCACCCTCCGCGATACGACGGTGGAAGTGTTCCGGACGGCATCCGAGCTGGGTGTGCGCACGAGCTACGACCTGAACTTCCGCAGCAAACTGTGGTCGTCGGAGGAAGCCCAGGAGGCCAACGCGGAGGTCGTCCCCCACGTGGACGTGCTGATCGGCAACGAGGAGGATTTCGAGAAATGCCTCGGCATCCGCGCCGCCGGAACGGGGGAGGACTACGCCGACCTGGACCCGGAGAGCTACAAGGCCGTGGTGCGGGAGGCGGTCGAGCGCTTCCCGAACCTACGGATGGTCGGCACGACGCTGCGTCACGCCAAGACCGGCCTGCTCAACGACTGGCGGACGCTGCTGTTCGACGGGGAGGAGTTCCACCTCAGCCGCGTCTTCGAGGACCTGGAACTGGTGGACCGCGTGGGCGGCGGGGACAGCTTCTCCTCGGCGGTCATCTACGGGAGCCTCAACGACTGGCGGGCCGAGGAAATCTGCGAGTTCGGTGCGGCCTACAGCGCCCTGGCGCACACCTTTCCGGGCGACATCAACTGGGCCACGGAGGCGGAAGCCAGGAAGATCATGGGTGGGGGGGCCGCCCGCATCTCCCGCTGAGGCATGCGCCTTACCAGTCGGCCACCGAGCCGTCCTCGTGCCACAGACGGGGGTTCTCCCACGCGCCGTCGTAGAGCTTCTCGCGCACCGCCTCCTCGTCCACCTCGATGCCGAGGCCCGGCCCCTCCGGTACCTCGACGCAGCCGTCCCTGACCACGAAGGGCTCCTTGAGGTAGCCCTTGCCCAGGCTCACCTGCTCCTGGATGAGGAAGTTCGGCGTGCAGGCGTCCACCTGCAGGCCGGCCGCAAGGGATATGGGCCCCAGGGGGCAGTGGGGTGCCAGCGCGGCGTAGTAGGGCTCGGCCATCGAGGCGATCTTCCGCGTCTCCCAGATGCCCCCGGCGTGGGACAGGTCGGGCTGAAGGATGCAGGCCGCTCCCTTTTCCAGCACCTCGCGGAACCCCCACCTGGTGAACAGCCGCTCGCCGGTGGCGATCGGGACGCTGGTGGAGCGGGCCACACGGGCCATGGCATCCACGTTCTCCGGCAGGCACGGCTCCTCGATGAACATCGGATGGTAGGGCTCGATCGCCCGGGCCAGCCGCTCCGCCAGGGCGGGGGTTGCCCGGCCGTGGAAATCCACCCCGATGTCCACCTCGTCCCCGACCGCCTCCCGCAGCGCGGCCATCCGTTCGGTCACCCGCTGGACGAAGGCTCTGCTCTCCACGAACTCCGTCGCGTCGAAGAGGGACGTCTTCAGGGCGCTGAACTCCTCGACCGCCTCGGCGGTCCGGGGATTGAGGTAGGACTCCCGGTCCGACCACTGCACGTGGCAGTAGATGCGGATGCGGTCCCGCACGCGGCCGCCCAGAAGCTCGTGCACCGGCGCGCCGAGGGCCTTCCCCTTGATGTCCCACATGGCCTGCTCGACGCCGCTGAGGGCGCTGGTGAGGACCGGTCCGCCCCGATAGAAGGCCCCCCGGTAGATGGCCTGCCAGTGGTGTTCGACCCGGCGCGGGTCCTCCCCCAGCAGGTAGCGGCCCATCTCCTCCACGGCGGTCGCCACCGTGCGGGACCAGCCCTCCACGATGGGCTCCCCCCAGCCGACCAGGCCCCCGTCGGTGTGCATCTTCAGGAACAGCCATCGCGGCTTCACGAACAGCGTCTCCAGGCGGGTGATCTTCATGGCACCTCTCCGGTCTTCGGTGTTTTCCGGCTCCGGCGAGCCGGCGGCAGTTTTTATACCGCCGCTTCCGCGCCGGGGCAAGCCCGGCGTTTCTGCTCGAAAGTTCGCCGGGGAGCAGTTATCTTACGTCTCGCCCTCAGGTGCGATCTTGGGATGTGCACCGGGGCGGCGACGGACTGGCCATGCCGGTATCTATGCTTCGGAGACCTTAAAGGACGGGAGACCGACGATGTTCCCCGAGCAACTGACCGAACGGATCGGCGAATGTGGCGCCATAGCGGTGCTGACCCTCGACAGTGAAGAGGACGCGGTGCCGCTGGCCCGCGCCCTGCTGGCGGGCGGAGTGGAGGCGATGGAGCTGACCCTTCGCACGCCGCCGGCGGTCGGCGGCCTGCGGGCCATCGTGGAGGAGGTGCCGGAGATGCTGGCCGGGGTGGGCACGGTTCTGACCCCCGGCCAGGTCATGGAGGTCAAGGAGGCCGGCGCCGCCTTCGCTGTCGCGCCGGGCACCAACCCCCGCGTGGTGGGGGCGGCCGATGAGGCCGGACTGCCCTTCGCCCCGGGAGTGGCCACGCCCTCGGAGATCGAGCGGGCCGTCGAGCTGGACTGCAGGACGCTGAAGTTCTTCCCCGCCCAGCCCATCGGAGGGCTGGGCTACCTTAAGAGCATGGCCGGGCCCTACGCGCACCTGGGCCTGCGGTTCATGCCCCTGGGCGGCATCAACTCCGAGAACGCGACCCCCTACCTGGAGAGCCCCCTCGTTCTGGCCGTCGGCGGCTCCTTCATCGCGCGCCGGGAGCGGATACGTGAGCGGGACTGGGATGGCATCACGGAGACCGCTCGGGAGGTCAGCGCGCTGGTCTCCGCCGCATTGGGGTGAGTGAAACCGAGGCGTAGGGCGCCGGCTGGCAGCGGGTTCCGGGTGCGCTGGAGCAGGTTTCGGTGGGGTAGGAGACGGTCTGGGGGGTCACCGCCGGCGACCGCATCTACCTGCGCTCCGGGGTATCGCTGGCGAGTCCTGCCGGCACGGCCTGGCAGCGCGTCGACGGTTACCTCGGCGACGTTTCGGTCGGTACCGCCGGGCCGTAGGCGGCGTGCGCCAGCGGAGCCATTTGCGCTGATCGTAAGGCGGCGTTGTGTACGGAGTTGCCGGCAGGGC
>CAZEAP010000052.1:0-9549 GCA_964510315.1 uncultured candidatus Brocadiaceae bacterium | reverse complement strand
AAGGTGCCCCCGCTACAGCCTGGCCCTGTAGCATCTGTGACCCGACCGCGCCCCTGCGGGGCGCATGGTTACGGTTGGTCGGCCGGTCAACCAGGGCTGAAGCCCTGGCCTCCATCACATGGCCCCTACGGGGCCGGGGGCGGCCGGTACGGGAAAGTACGGCGTCGCAGAACGGCGAGATGCGTTCGGCGCCTGGAGGTAAGGCGCTTCAGCATGACGGCGTGGCAGGCGCCCGGCCGATTGGAGTGCCTATGGATGCTTTCTACAGAGCACAATCGACCCTGAAGGGGTCTCCGGTCCGCTCGACCCACTCGCGCAGCATGGCCCGGTGTTCCCCCACAACATCCTGCATGGAGGGATCGCCGGCGAGGTTACGCATCTCCCCCGGGTCCTCCACCATGTCGAAGAGCTGCTGTCGGCGATCGCCCTCCGAGTAAAGGCAGTACTTGTAGCGGCGGCCCCGCAGCATGCGTCCCCGCATGGGCGCTTCGCGCCCCACTGTCAGTTCCGAGACGACGTAGTCGCGCCAGCCGGGGTCAGTTTCCTCGAACAGGGGGCGGAGGCTGCGCCCGACCATCTTCGGCCCCTCTATCCCCGCGTAGTCGCACATCGTGGGGGCGATGTCCAGCCCAGAGATCAAGTGACCCCGGTCGACCTCTCCTGCGGGGATGCGGCCGGGGAAGCTGATGATGAAGGGCACGCGCGTCGGTTCGTCGTAGAGGCAGTTTTTCGCCGCCCATCGGTGCGAGGCCGCGCCGTCGCCGTGGTCGCTGGTGAAGATCACCAGCGTATTATCGATCCAGCCCCCTTCCTGGAGCGCGTCGAGGATCAGCCCCACGGCCCGATCGACCTGTTGCGTAAAGTGGTAGTATGCCTGGACGTAGGCGCGCCACCACGCGCGGTCCCAGTCGTGGGTGCGGGCGATCTCCGTGTTGCCCGGACCGTCCTTTGAGCGCACGGCGCGGACGACGTACGGTTCGGCGGCCGGGACGTCGAAGTTTTCCGGCAGCGGCGGATAGTCGTCGATGTTCAGCCGCGGCTTGTCCGGGATGCGCGTCCAGTGGCAGATGTCGTGCGGGTTGTGCAGGCTGACCGCTAGCAGCCACGGCAGGCCGATTTTGTGGAACTCCCACCGCAGGAGGAACACGGCGTCCATCGCGTGCAGGTAGTCGGTCAGGTCACCGAGGCCGTACATGTTCCGCATGTTTCGGGTGTGGGGGATATTGTCGAACCCGGGGATGCCGTCGTAGTCGTAGACGTAGCTCTCGGGCAGATGCCACTTCCCACACCAGGCGGTCTCATACCCGGCGCGCCGGAAAAGGTGTCCGACGTTCGGGATGTCGGGATCGGGGGTATCTCCGTTGTAGATGACCCCTGTGCTGTGGGGCATCCGTCCGGTAACAAGGCTGCTTCGGGAGGGGCCGCAGAGCGGGTCGGTGCAGTAGGACTGTGTGAAGCGCACCCCGCGCCGCGCCAGTCGGTCCATGTTCGGGGTGCGCACGCCGGGTGTGCCGGAGCAGCTCATCGCCCGGATGGTTTGCTGGTCGGTGAAGACGAACAGCACGTTGGGCCGTTCGTCGTCCGCCCGGGCCTCCTGCGCCCGCTTGAAGACATCCTCCTCATCTTCCGGGAGGCTGCCCACCTGCCCGAACTCTTCGGCCATTGCCCTCCAGGCGCCGCCGGTCTTCCACGGCTTGGTCCACTTCTCATGTTCCTGCACGTGGCGGTTCTCCTTCGGTGGTCATGGTTCAATGCGTCGGGCCGGAAGCGGCGGCGCGGACGAAGCCCGATACCCGCGCCGCTTCCGATTCCTACTCCCGGTCAGTCGGTCAGTTCGATGGCCCCGGCGTCGCGTTTACCAACGGGCTCGTTCCCACAGAAATCTCGCAGGAATGGACCGTCGAACTGCCACTTGTAGAGTTCCTCGATGGTCGTCTTCGCGTCGGCAAGGGATCCCAGGCTGACGCGTGCGAAATCTACCGTCCCGGCCAGGCAGCCGCCGTCCGGCGTGCCCCCGAGGTAGAAATCGGCCGTGTTCGAGAGCGAGCCGCTCCCGGGGCCGGGGGCGGCGCCATCCACCTCGCCGTCGACGTAGATGGTCATCCGGCCGCTTTCGCGATCGGCCTCGGCCAGCACGTGGTGCCATGTTCCGTCGTTGACAGCCGTGTTGCCGGTGACCGACCGGTCCCGGCCGTTGGTTCTGGCCGTCAGGGTCACGGCACCGTCGAGCGTCAGCGCGTAGCCGGCCTGCGGGCCGATCTTCTGTATGAGCACGGCCTTCTCGGCGTCGGGCTCGGCCTTGAAGTAAATCTCGAGGATGAAGCTGGTGTCGCGCACGTCGACCGTCTGCAGCTCCACGGGCTTGTCGGCCCCGGGCGGCTGGGTGTTGACGATCTGCCGGGAGACGAAGGCATACTGATCGCGGCCATTGAGCTTTAGGGCGCCGGCGATCCAGTCTTCCAGCGGGCCCTCCACGTAGTCTTCCCGGGAAACGTTGACGACCTTCAGCGGATACTGAGGCATATTGCGGTAGCCGCCCCGGCCGCCGTAGTAGTCGCGCATATACCAGTGTTCGTCCGGTATGAGGGTGGCGTCGTTTCCGACGTGGTAGAAGTTCCACTCACCAACCATGCGGGCCAGGCCCCAGGGCACGAAGAACCGGACGCCCTGGTCGATGGCGGCCGAGCCCTCGGCCGGCCGCATGTCGCGGTTTGCGGGGTCGCGCAGAGGCTGCGCCCCAGCCTTCACCCCGAGCCCGGGGTCCAATGCCTGGCTCTCCACGAGGGCCTCCCGGAAGGACTCGAAGGTCTCGTGGCCTCGGCCGCTGACCTCGAAGACGCCGAAAAGTTCGCCGATGTCGTAGAAGACGTTGTGGTCGTAGGCCATCAGCTCGTGCGGATACTCCTTCTGGTGTTGGGCACCGGTGTCCTCCTTGAGCCTTCCGTGCCTGAAGACCATGTGGCTGATGTCGGACCAGATGTTCCCCAGGTAGCGGTGGTGTCCGCCCGCCGGCGACCAGTCGGAGCCCTTGGAGAACCGGTAGATCGTGTTGTTGACGTAGGAGTTGTGGATGGTCGTGGTGGCCTCGTTGATGGCCGCGGGATGGCACAGTTTGCTGTCGGGGTCGTTGTTGTTCCCCCACAGGATGTTGTTGAAGTCGTAGTTCTTGTGACCGCCGTCGTGGTAGAGGGCATAGCCGAGGCGCGCGCCGAACCGTCGTCCGGCGTGCCAGTTCCAGTAGCCGTTCGGGTTGGCCGAGACGTTGCTGTAGAGGTAAAAGGGGCCCCCCTGCCAGGTCTCGATGCCGCCCCAGTCGTTGGTGCGCAGCAGCGTCTGTTCGGCTTTATTGTGGTGGACCAGGTAGCGGGCCAGCGGCACGTCGCCTCCGCTGCCGCTGCCCTTGCCGCCGAACAAAAAGATGCCCGCCCCGTAAGTGCGCCGCAGCATGTTCCCGGCGATCTCCATGGTCTCCGGGAACTGCACCCTCAGCGCGTGCGCGTCCGACTGGCGGAACGGCCGCAACCCGATCATGTAGAGCTTATTGCGGAGGACTTGCACGTCCTCGAGGCTGCCCCGCCCGCTCATGATGGTCATGGCCGCCTCGTCGGTGTGGTGGATATCATTGTCGGCAACCACGACGGAACCGATGTGCGTGCGGTCGTTGATCCCCTCGATGCGCACGGCCTTGCTGACGTGCTCGAATCGGCAGTTCTTGACGTGCACGTCGTCGCTGGAGCCCAGCAGGCGAACGCAGGCGTTGTCCACCTCTTTGTGCTTCCAGTCCGGGTGCTGGTAGTCCCACCACGCGTTGGTGAACCGGAAGGTGAGTCCGCTGATGACGGCGTGCTTCAGGCCGGTGGTGTCCACCCGGGCGCGTCCCTTCTCCCCAATGACGTCAAGGCGCTTCGGGGAGTTGGCCGACGCCTCGTCCTGGATCAGGTTATAGAGCTTTGCGACCTCGACGGTTACGGTGTTCGGATCGCGGTCGCCGGGCAGACGGATGTAGAGCCGGCCGCCGTCGCCGCTTCTGTCGAACCAGAACTCGCCGGGTGCATCCAGGTACTGCGGCTTGTTCTCCAGGAAGTAGCGGTTACCGGCGTTGATCTGGCCGCTGTCCCTGAACCACCTGCCCTCGAAGGCTATGGCGTTCTTCTCCGGGAAATACTTCACCACCGGCGTGGGGAAGGGGGTGCCCATGACGATGGCCCACTCGGTCCAGACGATGGCGTCCCGGTAGTACTCCGGATCCCGCGTGAGGTGCTTTGTATCGATGCCGAGATGCATCTTCGTTCCGTTCACGGTGGTGGTCCGGTTTTCTTCGACCCACCACTTCGGGTTCTCCCATTCCCACCACTCGCTCATCACGTCTTCCGGGTCGGAGACCTCCCAGTTGGGGGTCCGGGCGAGGGCAATGCGGGTGATGCTGCCGTCGTCCTCGACCATCCAGACGCGGCGGGGGAGGAAGTCCACTTCCGCGACCCACACCTCCTCCGGCTCGGGTATGGCGGGGTTGTCGGCGCCCTTGCTCCAGCCCGAGACCGGCTCCGAGCCGCAGAGTACGGCCTCGCCCTCACCCCAGGCCGGATCGCTGGTAAGGCGAATGGGGCGGCCCGGTCGGCCGGATTCCTTCGCGACGAGGCCGCCGCGGTAAAGGATGCCGCGCTTGAAGACGTAGGTGTCCACGCCTCGCGCGTTCCCGGCCTTGCCGGTCGCCCGGGGGTCCCACGGATGGTGCTTCCAGGGCGTCTCGGTGCTCGTGCCGGGGTTTGCATCGTCGCCCGCGGCGTAGTCTATGTAGCGCACGGAGTCGCCCTTCTCGAAAGTAAAGGCCTGCGGCTGCCAGGCCAGGTTGCCGGTGTCGACGACTTCCGCGTGGGGCTCCTGCCAGCTATATGCTCCTGCAACATCGGACGTCCCCGCCATACAGGCCAGGCACAGCAACGTGAGGAAGAGCTTCAGGTTCGAAGAACTCATGACCGATCTCCCGCAGAGAAAAGGACCGAACGCGTCACTTGCAGGCTCGTTCCCTGCAATTGTCTTTACGCGGCGAAATGGTACGGGCCGCGGTGCTGCGGTGCAAGCGGTGGAGGTGGCAGGACGAAATACGCCGGTTCGGGGCGCGGCGTCAGAGCGGCTCAAACCATGAGCACGGCGGCGCCGAAGGCGCCTCCCAGGACAGCCCCGGCCGCCACGTCCGTGGGGAAGTGAAGGCCCAGAACTACGCGGGATAGGGCCACCAGGACCGTGAAGGGGACGAGCAACACGGCAAGAGGTGGGAAGAAACTGCTCAGAACGATGGTGAAAGCGACGGCGTGCACCGCATGGCCGGAGGGGAAACTGTACCCGTCCAGCGGAGGCACGTGCAGCCGGATGTTGGGACAGACCTCGAACGGGCCGTTCTTTCGCGGTGAGGGATGCGAGTGGTGCAACGGAACCTGATACCCGGGTCGGACCGGCGTCTGAGGTCATGGAACCCCCCAGCTATGGTCGCCCCTGTCGTCGGCTCAGGATCCAAGGTGAGGGTCAAGGAACGCCAGCGCCTCTTCGCGCATTTCCTCGGTCTCCTCGTGCGCGACCGGAGTAGCGCAGCAGCCTCCAGTTCTCCGGGCAGCCGGCCTTCGCGTAGACCTCGTCCAGCTCGCGCTCGATGATGTCCAGCCCCTCTGGCGGGGTTAGATCATCGTAGACACCGGCCAGCCCGAGATGGGGCCGCGGGCAGATCAGTGCGTTGATTTGGGCCGTCGTGAACTGCTTCAGCAGCCCCGGCACATAGTAGAACGGCGCGTGGAAGCCGCCTTTGCGCTGGAAGGTGTGGAACTCCGTGAGGCAGCAGATGTCGACGCAGACCTGCACTCGCCGGTCCATCGCGGCCAGCCACCAAGCCATCGTGCTGCCCATCGACATCCCCAGCGTGCCGATGCGTGCCGTGTCGACGTCCTCGCGCCGGGCAAGGTAGTCGAGCGCCCGGATGCTGTCGTAGAGCATCATGCCCCACATCACGCGCCCCCGCCACAGCATGTTGAAGGCGATGCGCAGCTCGCCCGCTCCCTGCCGACCCCCGAACGCCCAGTGGTCGATCGCCAGGGCAGCATAGCCGCGGGCGGTCAGGTCCCGAGCATAGGATCGGTCGACCTGGTAGCTGACTCCCTCGATCAGCTCCCGCTTCCCCAGATCAAAGTATCCCCCGTGAGAGTGGTTGTAGAGCACGCAGGGCCACGGGCCTTCCCCGCCGGCCGGGCGGACGAACAACGCCGGCACGTCCTGGATGCCGTTCAGGTCGAGCGCCAGCCGCTCCAGCCGGTAGCGGTCGCGCTCCTCCGAACTGCGGCTCAGCTCCCGGGGCGGCTCGGCGAGGGTGGGCACGTCCCCGAGCAGTGCCCGGAGCTGAGCCCGCCGGTAATCACGGTAACTTGTCGTCATCTTCTCGGCTCCACGGCTTCAGTTCATGGTCGGACGCAGCGCAGCGACAATTGTAGTTCTTGGCCGGACGGGTATCCACGTCTACAGCCGGGTTTTCCACCACTGATTGCTCCGAAAAACCAGCCCAGCTTTTGACAGCCTCAGCCTCAGCCTATACCATCCGGCGCTGTCCGACTGTCCGCATTCACTCAGCCTGGAAGCGGTTGCATGCAACACTACGTAAAGCCCGAGGAGGTAAAGGTCGGCGCCGTCGGCTACGGCGGCGCGTTCGACATGGGGGAGCAGCACCTGAAGCAGATGCAGGCTGCCGGCATGACCCCGGTTGCCGTCTGCGATCTCGACCCCGAACGCCTGACCGCCGCGGAGGCCGATTTCCCCGGCATCGAGACCTACTCCTCGCTGGACGAGCTGCTGGAGACGTCCGACGTCGATCTGCTCGCCGTCATCACTCCCCACAATACCCACGCCGATCTGGCCGTCCGGTGCCTGGAGGCCGGCCGGCACGTCGTCGTCGAGAAGCCCATGGCCCTCACCACCGAGGAGTGCGACCGGATGATCGCCGCGGCTCGCGACAGCGACGTTCTGCTCTCGACATATCACAACCGCCACTGGGACGGCTGCGTCCTCCGCGCCACCCGGCAACTCGTGGGGGAGGGGATCGTCGGCGAAATCTACCGCATCGAGGCCCACATGGGCGGTTACCGCCGGCCCGGCGACTGGTGGCGGGCCCGCCGCCCCGTCAGCGGCGGCATCCTCTACGACTGGGGCGTCCATCTGCTGGAGTACTCGCTGCAACTGCTTCCCGGGGCAAAGATGAGCGAGGTCAGCGGCTTCCGCCACACCGGGTTCTGGGCCGACCGGAGCGCCTGGGGCGATGAGGTCAACGAGGACGAGGCACGGGCCGTGGTCCGCTTCGAGTCCGGGCAGTGGCTCACCCTCACCATGTCCTCCCTCGACAGCTACCCCAAGGGACGCGAACGCAAATGGGTGGAGGTCACCGGCACCGGGGGCACCTACCTTTTCGACGGCGGATCCTGGAAGACGATCCTGCAGACCGACGACGGAACGACCGAGGAGGAAGGCAAGAATCCGGGGGGTGAAGGCCACCGCTACTACCGGAACGTAACGGCCGCCCTCCTGGGCGAAGAGGAGCTGATCATCACGCCCGAGTGGGCCCGGCGACCGATACACGTACTGGACCTTGCGGTCCGCAGCGCCGAGGAGGGGCGGGCCATTCCGGCCCAATACGCCTGAGCGGCCGCGCCCCCTGTCCGGCCCCGACCCTCGCCGTGCAGCAACCGGAGGGATCACATGGCGCGAACCGATCGGCCGGAGGAGGACTACCGCGCCGCGATCCGGCGTGCGGCGCTCCGCTCTGAATCTTTCCAGGGCCTTGCCCTCAGCGATCCGGAGGGCGGGACGGCCGACGGATGGATCCGCATCCGGGTCCGGCCGGTCGAGATCAAGGGCGAGCATCACCTGCAGTTCAACTACTTCACGCCCACCCAGTGCATCACGAAGAACTACGCCGGGCGGGAGCTTCGCCGCAAGCTGAACGAGGCCCTCGCCCTGCCTTTTCGCCAGATCCATCTGCAATCCACCTCCGGTGACATCCACGTCCATGCGCGCGAGGACGGCTCGCGCCGCATCATCCGCCGCGAGCCCTCCAAACCGGACCAGGTGCCCGACCTCAGCCACGATCGCCGCAAGGATTACGAGCTGCCTCCCGAGAGGGCCGGGGAGTTCCTCCAGGCCGTCGGGATCGCCGATGCGGAGGGGCGCGTGATGCCTTCGATGCGAGGCAAGTTCCGCCAGGTCAACGAGTTCCTCCGCGTCATCTCCCAGACCGTCGCCGAGTGCGACTGGGCCGCCGACGGCGTGCACATCGTGGACTGCGGCTGCGGCAAGGCCTACCTCACCTTCGCCGCCCGCCACTACCTGGCTCAGGTCCGGAACCTGCCGACCTGCGTTGTCGGCATCGACACGAGCCCCGACCTGATCGCCGGGGTCGGCCGGCTCCGCGAGCGACTCGGCTGGTCCGGCCTGGACTTCCATGTTTCGCGCATACTGGATTTCCAGCCAGAGCGGACCCCGGACGTCGTCCTCAGCCTCCACGCCTGCGACACCGCCACCGATGAGGCGCTGGCCAGGGGCGTCGAGTGGGGAAGCCGTGTGATACTTGCCGCGCCATGCTGCCAGCACGAACTCCACCACGAACTGGAGGCCCCGTCGTTCCGTCCCGTCACGCGTCACGGCATCCTGCGCGAGAGGCTGGCGGACATCTTGACCGACGCGTTCCGCGCGCTGGCTCTTCGCGCCGTCGGTTACAGGACCCGCGTCATCGAGTTCGTAGACCCCGAGGCGACTGCGAAGAACGTGATGATCCGCGCGGAGCGCGGCCTCAAGCCCTGGCACCAGCCCTCCCTGTGCGAATACCGCGAACTGGCCGACTTCTGGGACGTGGACCCCTGCATCGGCCGCCTGCTGGGCGAGGAGTTCCGCCGCCGAACCGAGGGCGCGTGAGATGTCCGACCGGCACCGACCCCTGTCGCTGGATTCGGGCAGAACCCCGAACCTCCCAATAAACAGCCGATGATATGGCGCCGTATCTAAAGTGTGGAGGCTTGTCCCTCGCTTTCAACCCGGTATTTGGATTCTGCACCCCATCCGCCTGCGGACGTACGGTATACGACAAAATGGGATCGTTTCGTAATCCGCCCCGGAACCGGTCAACTCCGGACTGTCCGGTCAACGCGGACATGGAAACCGCTTACCGTGGGGAGCGGAGAAATGGGGACCACAGAGAACACGGAGTGCGCGGAGAACCGCGAGGAGCGAAAGGCACCAGGGTGCTCTGTAGAAAGCATCCGTCGGCACTCGGATCGGCCCGTCGCCTGGCACGCCGTCATGCTGAGGCGCCTTACCTTCAGGCGCCGAACGCATCTCGCCGTTCTGCCACGCCGTGCTTTCCCGTACCGGCCGCCCCCGGCCCCGTAGGGGCCATGTGATGGAGGCCAGGGCTTTAGCCCTGGTTGGCGGTTCCGTATATACAGGGTCCCTTCGGGGCTTTAGCACCACAAGGGCAGGCTGTAGCGGGGGCATCTTGCCCCCGGCCTTCTCTTTCGGCCC
>CAZEAP010000051.1:0-10638 GCA_964510315.1 uncultured candidatus Brocadiaceae bacterium | reverse complement strand
GCGCCAGCACCATGACGGCCGCCCGGCCGAAGACATCCTCCTCGAACTCCGGCGGCTCTACCTGCGGCACCTCGATCTGAGGGGGCCGGTGGTCCACCCAGCCGGCGCAGACGATGTCGCCGGCCCGTCTGGCGAGGGCCATTCGGGCCTCGCCGTCCATGGCCAGGGCCGGTTCGCCCACCCGCAGGTAACCCGGCTGGGGCGAGACGACCTCGTAAGGCATATCCAGTTCACGCAGAACTCCCCGGGCCTTCTCGAACTCGCTACGCCGGGCAAATGTCGTCACCACTGCGGACACGGCCTTTGCACCAATCGGTTAGAGATAAAGGTCATAGGCGGTTTCCATGGATGCCGTCATCTCGTCGTAGAGCACGGCGAGTCTCTCGCCTTGGCCGCTGTTCACGGCAGATGAGAAAGCGTCCACGGCCGCCGAAAACGCTCTCAACGCCTGCTCCTTGGTATGCCCCTACGCCCGCCAGAGCGACAGCGACGAGTGTTCGCAGGGCGGTCGTGGTGCATTTACAGGCATCCTGCATCGTGATCTTGCTGCTCGTCCAGTCGTTGGTATGCCTTCTTGGCGCGTGAATTAGGAATTGCCTTTTCGGCAAGGCCTTCGAGGTTGCGCATGATACCCTTCAATTCACGGCCCGGGAAACCCAGAACCGCTTCCTCTTCGCCCATGTCCGTGGCTTCCCGGCAACCGTAGCAACCGTAGGAGAAGTTGAGGCGGTCTTCCAGAAAGGGAACAATGGTGGCGTCCACGCATGTGGCCTGTAGAACGGCCGTGTTCCCGCGCCGGCGGACACCCTCTCCCGCACGGAGGTTCGCCAGCAGCAGCCACATGAGTCGTTCCACGCACGCCTCTACGACGACCACGTCCGGCGTTTTCGGCGCGGCCGCCAACGGGCAGAGCCCCAACCGCGCGAGCATCCCCTGTTCCAGGCGCGGCATGTCAGCGAACATCCTCGCGCCAGTGTCGGGCTCCCCGACTATGCCGAAGCCGACCAAACCCTTGCCCGACTCGAGCGCCTCCGGCAGAGGTCGAAAGCCGAAGGCGCACGCCGCCGCGGGGCAGGACAGCTCATCGGGCTCAAGGACCACTCGCCCTCCGTTGCGCGCGCGCATCAGCGCCTGGCAGTACCGATGTTTCTCCAGCCGCTGCCAGCCGGAGAAGTCGGAGCCCCACGCCGCTTCCTTCTCCAAGAACACGGCAACAGGAGCAGTCTTCAGCCCGAGGGACTGTTGCATGTGCTCCTGAGCCTGCTGCCATTTCGAAGTCATCTGAATGATATCCTCGGATATGTCATGTGGAACTGGATGCACTGGCTTTGTGGGCGGCCCGCCGCACCGCCGCGTAGGCTGCCGGCAAAAGGAGCAGCGTTAGTAGGAGCGAATACAGCATCCTCCAATCACGGCAATCGCCATCGGCATCAGCATGTCGGCGCCAACGCCAGAAGTGGTAGAGCCAGTTTGATTCTCACGCCAGTTTGCCTTGTTCCCTCAACTGTGCCTTGACCTTGGCCCAAATCTTCTCTCTCCGGTAGAGCTCGCGGAGACCCTCAATGTCAGGAAAGGAAATGGCCTTTCCCGCACACAGGTTGGCGCATGTCGAGCAACCCACGACACAGTCGTAGGGACGCACGACTTTCGGCCGGTCTTCAGCCCATTCGAAGACCTTTTTCCCGCAGTTCATGCACATCCCGCACTTCACGCACTTTTCAGGGTCCACCGTCGGGTACCACTCGACTTTCTCTCTCGGATAGCCGGTCAACCAGGCCATAATTCTCCTCCCTTAATCGCGGTTCGGTTAGGAACGTTCGTCGCCCTTTTCCAGCATGGGGACAAGCAACACCGGCGCTTCGGCATGGCGGGCCACGTTATGGCTGACACTGCCCACGAAAAGCTCGCCGATGAAGCCGCGGCCTTGAGTGCCCAGGACCACCAGGCCGGCCCGGCCCTCCCGCGCGCGCTCCAGTATCTCGGCGGTCGGTGACCCGTATGGAAGCTCGATGCGCACATCCGTGGCGCCGTTTTCCTCAAGCTGGTCCTTCAGTCTCTCAAGACGTCCCCGGTCGATCTCGTTGAACTCCTCGAGCCGGTGTTCCAGGTGCTTTCCGAGCCTGGTCTTGTCCTGAACATGCAGCAGAGTCACCCGCCGGGCGCCGCTCTTGACCAGGCTCTGCACGCAGGTAAATGCGTGCTCGGCGTTGTCGGAAAAGTCCGTGGGGTAGAGAACATGGTCGAGAAAAGCGCACTTCCCCGTCACGCACGTGGGCTGACCGTTATCGGCGGTGGTGAGGCGGAGAATCAGAACGGGCATTGAAGCATGGTGAATCACAGCGAAAGCCACGCTGCCGAGCAGTATCTCGCTGCCAAGGTTGTGTCCGTGGGACCCGACAACGATCAGGGAGCAGCCTTCCTTTTCCGCAACGCGAGGGACCTCAACCTGCGGCAATCCTGGCACCGCCTTCACAGTCGCGGCAAACCCCTGCGCTTCGAGGCGCTGCTTGTGCTCGCCGAGCGTTCCTTCGATATACTCCTTAATCTGCTGGGGGAAGGAGACCACCTGGCGAATGTCAAAGCAGTGCACCAACACACACTCGCTGGTTCCCAGCGCGCGCAGTCCTCCCACGCATCCAACTACAGCCAGAGAAGCGGGTGATAGGTCCGTAGCCACAAGAGCTTTGGAAAACATCGTGTTCTCCTTATCCCCAGATCGCGCCGTAGATCATGCCGCTGATCGTGGCCATGACGACGACCAGGGAGACGTAGACGGCGGTCTTCTTCGTGCCGATCACGCTGCGGATCACCAGCATGTTGGGCAGGCTGAGCGCCGGGCCAGCCAGAAGCAGCGCCAGCGCGGGCCCCTTGCCCATCCCGGCGCCCAGCAGGCCCTGGAGGATGGGGACTTCCGTCAGTGTCGCGAAGTACATGAACGCCCCGGCTATGGAGGCGAAGAAGTTCGACAAAAGCGAGTTGCCGCCCACGGCACCCTCCACCCAGCCGGACGGTATGAGCCCCTCGTGGCCCGGGCGGCCCAGCAGGGCGCCGGCGATCAGCACGCCGATAAAGAGCAGCGGCAGGATCTGCTTGGCAAAACCCCACGTCTGGTCCAGCCAGTCCCGCGTCTCTCCCCGACTGGTGCCGGTGATGGCCACCAGACCCACCACGCCGACCGCAAACGGGATCATCGGCTCGTGGGGGAAGAGCAGCGCCACGAGAGCCGTCGGCAGGGCGGCAGCCAGGAGTTTCCAGGGCTTCAGCCCGAACCACAGGAACAGAATCACGGCGAACGCAACGGCGAACCCACCCGTGATGAGCCACTTGGCGGAGTAGATGGCGTGCCAGAAGCCCGTCGCTTCGGCCGGCTTACCCCAGTTGGCGAAGACCAGCACACCCACCATCGAAGCGAAGTAGAGGACGTTCTGCCAGAGGGGGCGACTCACCTCCGGTTCCGGCATGGCCGCCTGGGCGTTCGCTTTCTCGACCTCCTCCTTGCGGAAGATGAGATGCATCAGAAGCCCGATGATGATGCTGAACACGATGGCGCCGACGGCCCGTGCCACGCCCAGCTCCAGTCCGAGGACGCGGGCGGTCAGCACGATGGCGAGCACGTTGATGGCCGGGCCCGAGTAGAGGAACGCCGTGGCCGGGCCCAGGCCCGCGCCCATGCGGTGGATGCCGCTGAAAAGCGGCAGCACCGTGCACGAGCAAACCGCCAGGATCGTACCGGAAACCGAAGCCACGCCGTAGGCCAGCACCTTGTTCGCCTTCGCGCCGAGGTACTTCATCACCGAGGCCTGGCTGACGAACACGGCGATGGCCCCGGCGATGAAGAAGGCCGGCACCAGGCACAGCAGTACGTGCTCCTGCGCGTACCACTTGACCAGGTGCAGCGACTCCGTCACGGCGTTGTCGAACCGCGCCGTCCCGACCGGCAGGTAGAAACAGGCCAGGAACACCGCCAGGATCAACGCCAGTTTCTTCCACTCATCCTTCAGGCTCATGGTCGGGTCTCCGGCACCAGCGGCGGCGCATGCTTGGCTGTATCGCCAAATATTAGTGAAAAAAACGGACGGAAGGTTCAACCGTTTTGTGTGGCCGGCGCGGGTTCGGCCGCTCCGTGCCGCGCCTGGTCCCCACGAACGGACTCGATGCAACGGAACACGTTCAGCACGCACGGGGCTTTCAGGCGGTAGAGGTGCTGGACGCCCTCGGTACGGTAGTCCACGATGCCCGCATCCTTGAGGACCGAGAGGTGCTTGGAGACGGTCGAGATGTCGGCGCCGACCATCTCCGTCAACTCGCAAACGCACCGTTCGCCGCGCGACAGCTCGTCCACCATCATCAGGCGGCTCGGATGCGCCAGTGCCTTCATCACCCGTGCGCGCTGTTCGAAAAGCTCTTCTTTTGCTTTCCGCATTTCCTTCTCCCCCTGCTTATTTGGCCATATTACCAACAATTCCGCGGCGCGTCAATAGGACATGGCAGGTTCGCCAGGCACCGGGAAGCACTTAGAGCCCCCTGGCCCGCCACATCCCGTGAAAGCGGCAGGCGCCCCAGAACAGCGCGGCGGTGAAGGCCGCCAGCATCAGCAGGCTCAGCCAGGTGGGGAAGTACGGTGTCTGCCCGAAGCCGGTTCGGATCAGATCGCCGGCATAAGACAACGGCGAGATGGGCGAGACAAAGCGGGCCCACGACGGCATCTGCGCGATGGGCAGGAAGACGCCGCTGACAAACAGCAGCGGCAGGCGCACCAGGTTCGAAAGCAGCATGATGTTGGACGGGCTGCTCGCCGGAGGCGCGGCGAGCAATACGCCCAGCGAGGCGAAACTCAGCGCGCCCAGCACAATGCCCGCCACCAGCAACAGGACGCTCGTGATTGCAGCATCGGTCAGAACCAGCCCCAGCACGACGGGGATGACCGAGAGGCATGCGCCGAAGACCAGGCCGCTGATCACATCCCCGGCCAGAATGGATCGCACGCTGAGCGGCGCCGAGATCAGCCGCTCGTAGGTGCGGTTCCGCCGCTCCCAGGGGGTCACCAGCGGTCCCACCGCGCTCGCGGTGAACCATAGCGCCATGGCCACCATGCCGGGCACGATGTTCTCCGGCGCGATCGGCCGGCCCATCTTGAAGGTCAGGAAGAAGAACACCGGAAACAGCACGCCGAAGATCAGCACCGGCGGCTTCAGGTAATAGAGCAGGGCGTTCTTTTTGGCGATGACGTAGACGCCGTGCGCCTGCCTGCGCCACGTGTGGACTGCTTCGCTCATTGCCCGTCCTCCTTTGCCTCCGCGCCGGTCACCTGCAGGAATACGTCCTCCAGGGTCGGTTTGCACGTGGCGATCTCGGCGATGGTCAGCCCCCGGTTTTCGGCGAACTTCACGACCTCCGTCGCCGTCCGGCCGGGCTGCTCGGAATAGAGGCGGTAACCCTCGCCGCCCTCTCGCACCTCCTTTACGCCATCCACGGACTCCAGTTCGACTTGGTCCGCTCCCGTTCCCTCGAAGCTGACCTGCACGTACTGGCTCGACTTCATGGCGTCCTGGAGCTGCCCGGGCGTGTCGATGGCGGCGATGCGCCCCTGGTTGATGATGGCGACGCGGTCGCAGATCTCCTCGGCCTCGGCCATGTTGTGCGTGGTGAGGAACACGGTGAGGCCGTTGTCGTTGAGGTCGCCCACGATCCGGCGGATCAGCCGCGCGCTCTGCACGTCCAGGCCGCTGGTCGGCTCGTCCAGGAACAGTATCTCCGGCCCGCTCACCAGCGCCGAGCAGAGCATCAGCCGCTGCCGGAGACCCTTCGAGAGTGTGCGGGCTTTCTGCTTCTTCCGGTCGGCCAGCCCCAGCAGCCCGAGCAGGCGTTCGCCCTCGCTGATCCGGCGGGCGCGGGGCACGGCGTGCAGCTCGGCCATGAGCATTACGTTGCGCCAGATGCTCAGGTCCAGGTAGACGTTGGCCTCCTCCGGCACGATGCCCAGGTGCTCCCGCGCGGCGAGCGACTCGGTGCGGATGTCGTGCTCCTGGATCGTCGCCGTGCCCTCGGTCGGCTCGATCACGCCGGTGAGCATGCGGACCGTGGTCGTCTTCCCGGCGCCGTTCGGGCCGAGGAAGCCGAAGACCTCGCCTTTGCTCACCTCGAACTCCACGTGGTCCACGGCGGTCAGTTCGCCGAAACAGCGCGTCAGACCGTCGACTTCGATTACCGTGCTCATGGCTGCTCCTGCCTCTTCTCGAAGATGAGCCACAACCCCAGGCCGGTATGCGGGTCGTCCTCCGGCAGCGCGGCCTCGCCCACGACCTCGAAATCCTCCAGGCCGGCTTCTTCGGCCCAGCGCCGGAAGGCATCCTGGTTACGAACCTCTTTGAAGGCGCGGACTGCGTCCCCGCCCTGCTTGCGCACCCCCTCGCGCCGGCGGCGAATGAACTCCTGCCGCGCCCACAGGGGATAGGTGTTCCCGAGCCCCCCGCCGAGCATGGCCACCCCGCCCGGGCGGAGCACGCGATACACCTCGCGCACGCCCGCCGGCCGGTCTTCCCAGAAGAATATCGAACCTCGGCTGACCACCAGGTCCGCCGAACTATCCGCGAGGGGCAGGCTCTCCGCCTGGCCATGGACGGCCACCGTGCGTTGGTCCAGGCCCAGCTCTGCGGCCTTTGCCAGCGCCCGCGCCAGTGCCTCCCGGTTGGGGTCCACCAGGACCAGGACGCTCTCGGACAACTCCGCCAGCGCGAAGGCCAGCGGCCCTTCCCCGCAGCCGAGGTCCACCCAGACGCCCTTGCGCGGGCTGCACGTCTGGACCACGTCGCGGGCGACGCAGCCGTAGTAATCGGGTAGCTCCTGGTCCGTTCTTGGTGGCGGCACAGGCAATCTCCATACGCGCACGGGAACGCACTAAGCGCCGGCCGGCGCCGTCACTCGCAGGGGTGCTCGGCGACGTCGCCGTGGCACTCACGTATCTGCTCGGGGGAGCAGTCGCCGGGCTTCTTGCCCTTGAGCTTCTCCGGGTGCTCGCAATCGGTGGGCTCCACGCACGGGTGGCCCTCCACGTCTCCGTGACACTCCCTGATCTGTTCGGGAGAGCAGTCCTCGGGCCTGCCCTCCAGATTCTCCGGCTTCTGACATCCCTTCGTTCCACCACGCATACTCGACCTCCTGGACCTCGGGAAAAGAGAACGCATGTAAGCGTATGCTTATATACTAAAGACCTCGGGCAACGCTGTCAAGAGGAATCATGCTCGCCGGGCTGATTCGTTCAATCGCCCGGCGGGGAGAGCGCTTTCCTGGTGAAGAAGACGTACAGGCAGGGCATCAGGAACAATGCCACAGCCATCTCCATAACCAGCCCTCCGATGGCGCCGACCGCCATGGGCTGAAGCATATCGCCCCCTTCGCCGAGGTTCAGCGCCAGCGGCGTTAAGCCCATCATGGTCGTCAGCGTGCACATGACGCGGGGGCGAAGGCGGATCCTGGCGGCGTCCACCACGGCGTCGAAGGGGGAGATGCCCTCTCGCTCCTGAAGCTCGCCAGCGAACGTCAGGAGCAGCACGCCGTCGTTGACCGTGGCGGCGACGACGACCAGCACGCCGATGATGACCGTCGCCCCGAGGGGGAAGCCTGTCGCATACAGAACATAGACCATTCCCACAAGGCAGAAAGGCACGCTGCCCAAAATGAGAGCCGGCAGCTTGACGCTGTTAAACTGGACTGTCAGGATGATGAAGGAGAAGAAGAGGGCGAAGGCCAGCACGGCCAGGACCGTGTCCTTCATATCAGACATCAGCTCGGCTCGGCCGCTGAAGGTGAACTCGTAGCCCGCCGGGCGCTCGATGTCATCGAGCAGACCACGAAGTGTGCTGACGGCCCCCGCCAAGTCGGCGCCGATGACGTCCCCCTCCACGGTGACCTGCTTGGTCTGGTTCTCGCGGCTGATTTCCAACGGCCCCACTTCGGGGTGCACGGCGGCCACGTCGCGCAGGCGAAGCGTCTCCCCCTGAGCGCAGCTCAACGGCAGGTTGGCCACCGCCGCGCGGCTGTCGAGCTTCGCCTCCGGCACCAGCACACGGATGTCGAAGTATTCCGAACCCTCCCGGTAGCGTGTGGCCACGGTTCCGGTGATAAGGGTCCGCAGCGAGTTGGCCACCTCGGCGACCGAGATGCCCAGTTCGGCGGCCTTGGTCCGGTCGATTCGGACCTGGTATTCGGGGCGGGAAAGGTCCATGGAGACGTATACGTTGGTTAGTTCTTCCATCTGCCGCATGGCGTGGGCGGCGCGGTCCGCCAGACTGGAAAGCACCTCGGTGTCCTGGCCGCGTATCTGCAGGCCGATGTCCGCTGCCATACCGCTCTTGAGGCCCTTGATAGACATTTGCTTTGCCATGGCTTTGACGCCGGGCAACGGGATTCTTGCGACTCGCTTGCGCAGGCTTTGCACGTATCCGTCGGTGCTTACGTCGCGTTCAGTCTTGGGGACGAGCTGGATGTCGAGCTGCCCCTCGTTGGATATCTCGTAGGTGTAGAGCCCGCGCACCTGTCCTCCGGCCAGGCGGAAAATGCTCTCTATGGTGGGATCTTGGCTGATTCGCTGCTCAATCTTCCGGAGCGCACGGTCGGTTTCCTCCACCGAAGCGCCCACCGGCAGTTTGACCTTGACCATCAGCCGCCCGTCGTCCACCAGCGGCAGGAATTCAGTGCCCAGCCTGCCCAGCAGCAGAACGCCGGCGACCAGGGACGTCAGAAAAACGGCGATGGCCGGCCATCGGAGACGGAGAACCCTCGTCAGCGTCCATCCGTACCCGTCCGTGACACGCTCGAAAAAACGCTCGAACCGCGTCTTGGCACGCGCTTGCCGGCGGGTGCCCAGGGTGATGGCGGCCAGCATCGGCGTGACGCTGACGGCGACGGTGAGGCTGATGAGCACGATGCCCGCGACAACCAGAATGAGTTCGCGGAAGAGAAGGCTCGTGAGGCCCGGCACGATCAGGAACGGGACGAACAGGGCCAGGAACGAGAGCGTCGCAGCCAAAACGGCCGGCCCGACCTCGTCCGTCGCCGCCACGGTCTGGCTGGCCGCATCGCCGTCCGGATGGGCGTGGCGGATGCGGGTGATGTTTTCCAGCACCACGATGGAGTTGTCCAGAATCACGCCGAGGGCGATCACCAGGCCGCCGAGGGAGAAGATATTGAGCGAGAAGCCGGCCACCTTCATCAGGCCGAAGTTGAGGATCATGATCAAGGGCAGCGCCACGGCCATTACCCCCACCTGCCGCACGCTGCCCAGGAACAGGTAGACGATGATCAGCAGGAGGACCGCCGCCCCGACGGCCGCGTTGCGCACGCCCGCCAGCGACTGGCGCACGTACTCGGCCTGGTTCTCCACGTAACTGATATGCAGCCCTTCGGGAAAGGCCGATTTCAACTCCGCCATTCTCTTTTCGACCGCCGATGCCACCTCCACTGTGTTGGCCTCGGCCTCCTTCAGGACCGACAGTTTTACGCAGTCCTCCCCCTGGAAACGGGTGATCACCCGCACGTCCTCGTGCGCGTCTCGGACCTCGGCGATATCCCCCAGGTAAATCTTGTTCTGTCCCCTCCGGGCGATGAGCACCGAACGGATATCATCGAGCGATTTGAACTCACCCGTCGTTCTGGCGATGATCTCCCGGCGCCCGACGGTGACGCGCCCCCCTGTCTTTTCGACGTTCTCCTCGCTGAGCTTCTGCAGGATGGTGGTCAGGCCGAGTTTGTGTTTCTCCACGGCGGCGGCGTCCAGCCGGATACGGATTTCCCTCTCCAGTCCGCCGACGATCTCTGTCCCCGCCACACCCCTGACCGCCAGAACGCGGTCCTGCAGCCAGTTATCGGTCCATTCCCTCAGGCTGACCGGCCCCCAACGCTCGGAGTTGATTGCCACCTGCATGACCGGCAACTGCGAGGGGTCGGCCTTGAACACGAACGGCTCTTCCGCATCGTCCGGCAGGTTCTGCTTGGCCCGTGTCAGGGCCGCCAGCACGTCCTGAAACGCGACGTCGATATCCGTTCCGTAATCGAAGTGCACGTTGAGTGAGTACAGCCCGGTCCGTGACGTCGATTCCAGGTAATCCAGGTTGTCGACGGTGGCCATCAGTCGCTCGACAGGATCGGCGATGTCCTTGTCGATCTCGTCGGGCGTGGCCCCCAGCCACTTGATGTGCACCTTCACCATCGGGTAAGTGACGTCCGGTAGAAAATCCACCGGCAGCCGCCAAAGGCCATAGAGCCCGAGCACCACCAGGGCCAGCATGATGGCGCTGGTGGCCAGGCGACGCCCGACGGAGTGCGACGTTATCCTCATCTGGGGTCCTCCGCGCCTCCGGCCTGCCCGTTGCCGCGGGTTCGGCCTCCGGGTGGGCCCTGTCCCTCCGCAGCTTTGCCTGCGCCGGCGACGCGGACGGAGGCGCCGTCCTTCAGACCCTCATGACCGGTGACGACGACCCGTTCACCGGGCTCCAGCCCCCTGAGCACCTGCACGTTCTGCTCCGCCTCAATGCCGAGCTGAACCTCCCGCCGAACGGCCTTGCCGCTTTCGACCACAAAAACAGCCCTGCCCCCATCTGGCGTCTCAAGAACGGCCTCTGCGGGAACTACCGTCGCGTC
>CAZEAP010000050.1:0-11912 GCA_964510315.1 uncultured candidatus Brocadiaceae bacterium | reverse complement strand
CGTGGGGGAAGGTGCGCCGGCGATGATTGTCAACCACGACTCGGACGTCAGCGTGACTTGCGGAACGACCGACTGGCGCAACACCGAGGGGCGGGGCCGCGTGATGGTGGAGGAACGCCGCGACGGGACGACCCGGCAGATCAAGTGGTCCGAATTTCCCCCGCGCACGGGCAACAGGATCGCCATTCCCCTTTACGTGGGGCGGGCGGCCCCTGCTTCCTCGGAGGCCACCGCTGAAGAGCCACAGCGCTAACGCGGCCGGCCGGACCGAACAAACCACAAGAGGACGGAGGCTCCGTGACGGAACGCCCGAACATCCTGGTCATCACCACCGACCAGCAGAGCCACCACATGATGAGCTGTGCTGGGAACGGCTGGCTTCATACGCCGGCGATGGACCGCGTTGCCGCCATGGGCACGCGGTTCGAGCGCGCCTACTGCGCGAACCCGATCTGCGTGCCGTCCCGCTTCTCGATGTGGACCGGCCGGATGCCCTCCGCCATCGGCTTCTCGAGCAACCGCGGGGCGCCCGAAGGGCCACTGCCGGACGCCGTGCACGAGGGATCGCTCGGCCACCTGATGCGCTCCGCCGGCTACGACGCGTTCTTCGCCGGCAAACGGCACACACCTTCCGGGCTCACCGCCGAGAGCATGGGGTTCACCAACCTCTCCTGGGACCGACGGGACACGATGGCCGTGAGGGCCGCGGAATTCCTCCGCACCTCCCGCGACCGGCCCTGGTTCCTGTCGGTCAACCTGATCAACCCGCACGATATCTGTTTCATGGCCATCCGCCAGTTCCCGGAATCCGACCTGCTGCGGACTTTCCTCGAGCGCAACGACCGGGCCCTGTCGGAGCTGGACCGCGCGCTGGAGCGGCCGGAGGGAGTAAGTGAGGAGGAGTTCTTCGAGCGGCACTGTCCGCCGCTGCCGGCCAACCACGAGGTGATCGAGGAGAAGCCCGCGGCTTTTGCGCCGCTGTTGGAAGATCTTCCCTCGCGCCCGATGGTTCGCAAGAACTGGGGCGAGAGGGAATGGCGACTCCACCGCTGGGCCTACCACCGGCTCACCGAGAGAGTGGACCGACAGATCGCGGTCCTGCTGGACGCCCTGGAGTTATCCGGCCAGCAGGAGGACACCGTGATTATCTTCACAAGCGACCACGGCGACCTGGACGGCGCGCACCGGATGGAGCAGAAGCACTTCTTCTACGACGAGTGCTACCGCGTGCCGCTGATCGTGGCGTGGCCCGGGCACGGGGCCGAGGGCGCGGTCGACGAGCATCTGTGCCAGACCGGACTCGACCTGATGACCACCTGCTGCGACTACGCGGGAATCGAGCGGCCCGACTACAACCCGGGGCTTAGCTGGCGGGTTCTGGTCGAGGGCAGGGCCGAGGCGTGGCGCGACGGAGTGTACGGGGAAAACCCCATCGGGACCTGCCTGGTCACCGAGCGCTACAAGTACTGCCACTACACCGCCCGCGGCGAGGAGGAGCAGCTCTTCGACCTGGCCGCCGACCCCGGCGAGATGCACAGCCTGCACGCGGACACCGAGTATCGCTCCGTGCTGCAGAAGCACCGGGCCGCCCTGCGCGAGGAACGCAAGGCCCACCTGGCCCTGCGGGTATACTGCGAGGAAGAAGACCGATAGGAACCACGGACGCGCACGACGTGCAGCAACGGACAGGCCCGGCACGCCGTAGTTGGCCTTGCTTTCAGGCAGTAAAGTCCCTTGCCCCACCTGATGGCCAAGTCATCTGGAGCCTTCTTCGTACTCGTCGGGGAGCAGGGGCGCTAGCTTGCCGTATTCCAGGTTTCTCGGCAAGATTCTTCCCTCCGTGCATATCGAGGCCGCCAGCCCGGCCGCTTCGCCCATGGTGGACGCGTCGCCGGTCACGCGATAGCTGGCGTGTGCGATGAAGTCGCCGCTGATGCAGCGTCCCGCCATCATCAGGCCATCTACATCCTTTGCCACCAGCGCACGATAGGGGATCTGATAGGGCCTGACCTTGAACCTCTCAAACTCCGCATGCTTGCCAAGATTATGCACGTCGATAGGGTACCGCCCCAGGCAGACCGGATCGGGCACAGTCTTTCCCTCCCGCAGGTACTCCTTGTCCACCGTTGCCAGCCCGTGGATGCGACGGCTCTCCCGCACGCCGATCTGGTCCGCCGTCACCACCAATCGGAAATCCTTCCACCGACCCCCCCGTGAGCGCAGGGCTCTCACCAACCTGTGAATCTCGGCCCGCGCCTCGATGGTGGCGTCGGTCACCTCCTGAGCGTCTATGCCTGAGACGCCGTACTGATGATTGAACATCAGGAGATAGAGGCCCTCCCGAAACATGGTCATAAACGGCCCCTTGTACGACGGCGACACCCCGGCTCTCTCCATTTCGGCGCGCAGCACGTGTCGGGGGTTTTTGCCTAAGGGCTCGGCCCATCCTCTCAGGCAATCGGCAACCTGCTCCGGCTCCGGTCCTGTCGCGATGGCGATCAGGCTCATGGGCTGCATGGTGTGTTCAGGGCCGACACCCAGGTCGAATCCACACCCGCTCCGAGCGGCCAGGTCCCCGTCGCCGGTAGCGTCAATGAACACATCCGCAGCGATGGCCTGACGCCCGGACTTGTTCTCGATAATTGCATGCGTCAGCTGGCCGTTCTGGACGTGTCCGTCCACGACCCGGGTGTGGTAGAGGAGCTTGACTCCGGCGTCTAAGCAGAGCCCTTCGAGCAACAGTTTCATCTCATCCACTTCGGCGGCCATGCCGCTCTTCTTCTCATCCCACGCGACCCCCCGCTCGATAAGGGTTTCCCGGAGTTCGTTAACGATGCCCGTTTTCTGCTTGTGCCCCTGGAACCAGCACAGCAAGCCAGCTGTCCAGATGCCGCCGGCGCATCCATTCAGGTCCAGCAGCCGGGTCTCGGCTCCCTGCCGAGCCGCGGCAATGGCGGCCGAAACGCCGGCAGGACCCGCGCCGCAGACGCAGACATCCACCTTCTCGATGACGGGGATATCGGTTGCCGGCTGCAGCAGCGTTTCCGGATTCATGGACCTCTCCTTGTTCGCGTGATCGGTACCGGTCCGCGCGGCCAGCAGACCGTGCGGCCGCGCTCGTCCTTCTTCGGGATGCCGGCCGCGGCATAGAGGCCGTGAAAGCCGCTCTGTGGCTGCACTGAGTCCGTCCGGGCCTCCCCCTCAGTCCGCAGTCGTCAGGTCGCGGTCGCGGTACATCTGCCAGAAGATAATCCAAGGGTCAAGCAGTATCTCGTCCTGTTCGCTCTCGCCGGGCTCGCGCACTTTGAACACGAAGTGGCTGTGTTCGCGGGCGCCGATGAGCACGCCGGCGCCGTCGGCGTAATGCGTGCCGGCGGGGAAGGGCTCGTGTTCGGGTATCAGTAGACGGATGATGTGGCGCGTCTCCACGACCCAGGTGGAGCCGTCCGGCCACCTGTGGAAGCCCCGCCAGCGATTGTTGTTGTCGCCGTTTTCCAGCCGGTTGAACAAGTAGTGGTCGTCGATGCCTACGGGCGCCCAGATGGGTGTGCCGGCAGGATGGTTGATGTCCAGGCCACCGTGGGCGGCTGTGCCATGGTAGGCGCCCAGCCAGCAATCCTCGCCCCGGTAGCAGTCCTCGATGCGCAGCCCCCCGCGGGGGAGTGGGCACCAGGGGTGCAGCAGCACGGGGCAGATGCGGCTGGTGGCATCCTGGATGGCGAAGCGCGCCCCCCGGCGCGGACGGCACGCGCCGTGGTTCTCCGTGAGGAACTGGAAGATGTCCTCGCAGGCATCGAACCAGATGCGCAGCCCCATCACCTCGCGCGGTTCATAGAAGGAGCGTTGCGTGGCCACTTCGCGCCCCATCGAGATGCTCAAGCCGTCTATGGTCAGCGTACAGAAGAAGCGGAAGTTGGTCACGGCGCCGGGCTGCTCCTTGCCCACCTCGTCGAGTGTGGTCTGGTAGATGGCGGCCGAGGTGTTCTTGAGCACCAGCGAGCGCGTCTGTCCATCGGCGAGCGTGAAGCGCAGCTCATCTCCTACTTCCAGCTCGACGGCCGTCAGAGTGTCCCTGGCGATTTTTTCAATCACCCTGCCCATGGCTTCACCTCCGGCGGGCGCAACAGCCCGCATGACAAGGGGGAACAGCCCGCGTCTGACGCGCCCGTACGCGCCGCAACAGAACGTTGATTGTCCGCACGTGACAACAGGGTATAACCCCGAGCGGATCAGTCAAGGCGATTTGCGTCGCACGTCCCGCAAAAGAAGCCGCTGCACGGGCGCTTCTGCGCCCCGGCCGCTACACCCGTCCGTGCCGGCCACCTGTCGAATCCATGGTCAGTTCGGGCGGCGCCTCCACCGCGCCCGCCACGTCGAGCAGCGTGGGGGCGGTGTAGACGTTCCCGCCACAGGGCCGGCGGGCAGCCATGGTGAGGTCGAGGGACCGGTCCTGAGCCTGTCGAAGGGGGAGTTGCCCCTTCCCAAGCTGGACGTCGTGGTCCGTCTGACGGCGTGGCGGATGAAGTTCGAATGTCCGCCGCCTCAGGCGTCGCCGGGCGGCGCACGATCTGACCAAAGGTGGGGCGCGGAGCCGGCGATGGCAGCCGTGTAAGCGTGTGAGGGGCGTGCGAGCACACGGCCCGTGGGGCCTGTTTCGAGGATTCGGCCATCCCTCAACACCGCTATTCGGTCGCTGGCCTTCCGCGCCAGGGCGATGTCGTGTGTGATCAGGAGCATGCTCAGCCCTCGGCGTTCCTGAAGGGTGTTGAGCAGCTTGATGATCTTCGCCTGCACGCTCGCGTCCAGGGACGAGGTCGGCTCATCGGCTATCAGCACTTCGGGCTCCAGCACGAGGGCACGGGCTATCACCACCCGCTGTATTTCGCCGCCGCTGAGGTGATGCGGATAACGGTAAAGGAAGCCATCATCATCAGGTAGTTCGGCATCCCTCAACGCGGCCCTGACCTTTTGCTTACGTTCTGCGGCCGATCCGATCTTCTGCACCTCCAGAGGCTCACGAACGGCCTCCAGGACGTTCATACGGTGCGAGATGGCTTCCCTGGGGTTCTGGAATATCATCTGGACCCTCCGGTGGAAGGTTTTGTCTCTTTGCTCCACGCGGACATCCTCCAGCCGGATATCGCCCTCCTCGGGTTCCAGGAGACCGACCAGGCACTTTGCCAGCGTTGTCTTTCCGGCGCCGCTCTCGCCCACCAGTGCCAGCGTCTCGCCCTCGAAGACCGTGAGGTCCACTTTGTCCAGAACGCGCCGGCCGCCCAGGGACTTCGACAGTCCCGCCACGGTCAGCAGGGGAATTATGCCTCCCCGGTGGCAGGCCAGCAGCCGACCGTCCACCCGGCGCAGTTGGGGTGTTTCTTCACCGCAGAGTTCGATGGCCTGCGTGCAGCGTCCGAAAAACGGGCATCCCCGCTCGACGAATGATGCCTTTCCTTGTATGCCCTGGAGGTCCTTGCTGCGGTTCATGTCCGGGTAGCACCGGATGAGACCACGTGAATAGGGATGACGGGGGTCCATGAATGCACGCCGGGTGGGGGCGATCTCCACGATGCGTCCGCCGCAGAGCACCGCGACGCGATCGGCCAGGGCGGCAGCGGCCCCGAGGTCGTGTGTGATAACCAGGCAGACCTTGTCGCGGCACAGCTCCCGCAGCATGTCGTTCACGGCTGCTTTGGAGATAGCATCCAGGGACGAGGTGGGCTCGTCGAGGATGACGACCTCCGGATCGCACACCAGCGCCATGGCAATGAGCAGGCGCTGCTTCTCGCCGATGCTGAGCTGGTGGGGGTAGGCGTTGAACCTGTCTTCGGCCAGGCCCGTCGCCTCCAGCATGCGCCGAGCCCTTTGATCGGCTCTTTCGCCCGCGCAGATGCCGTGCTCCACCAGTGGCTCTCGCACCTGGGCCAGGGCGCTGTGGGCGGGGTTGAGTGCGTCATCGGTATTCTGAAAGACCATGGAGATCCTGGTCCATCGGACCTCGCGAAGCCGATCGTCCCCGAGTTGGGTGATGTCCGTCTCGTCCAGAAGGATCCGACCATGGACGCTGGCCGCCCTGGCGCGTTTTTCCACCAGTCCCATCAGGCTCAGGCCGAGCGTTGTCTTGCCCGTGCCGGATTCGCCGACCACGGCGAGCGTTTCTCCGCTCGGCACCTCCAGGTCGATGCCACGCAGGACCTCTCCGGTCCCGTAGGCTACTTTCAGATCGGCAATGCTAAGCATGTTTGAGTCGAGGCTCCATTACTACTTCAAGCGAGTGGCCCAGGAACAGAAACGAGAGGATGAGCAACGAGAGGCACAGGCCGGGCGGCAGCAGCCACCAGCTCCACGCCGCCGTGTAGTAGAAATCCAGCGCGTTGCGGATCATCGTCCCCCAGCTCACGATGCTCGGGTCTGTTATGCCGATGAAGGCCAGCCCGGCTTCCATGAAGACTGCCGCCCGCGCCCGATGGATGAAGGAAACGATCAGCAGCGGGCCGAGATCCGGCACGATGTGGCGCAGCACGATGTGGCCCGGCCCGGCCCCGAAGGCCCGAGAGGCGAATACGTGAGGGCGCTCCTTCAGTGAAAGGGTCTGCGAACGCAGCACGCGGGCTCCTCCCGGCCAGTGAAGCACCGAGATCAGAAGGACCAGCCCCGCAAGCCCGGGCTGCAAGAAGGCACTCAGCAGGATGAGCAGAACGAGCGAAGGCACGACCAGCAGCGCGTCCACGACCCGCATGGTCACTCGTTCATAGAGCCCGCCCGCGAGCCCGGCCGAGATGCCCACCAGGGCGCTCAGGAATGTTGAAAGCACTCCCGCTCCGACGGCTACGAGGATAGACGTCCTGGCACCGGAAGCGAGGCGGGCCCAGACATCCTGCCCCACCTCGTTGGTGCCCAGAAGGTGCTGCCCGGACGGTTCCTGCAGCACTTTCACCGTCTCCCGGGCCGGGTCCGGGGACAGCAACGGTCCGACCAGCGCGATGAGCGCAACGAAGGCCAGCAGCCACACACCTGTTTTCCCCATGCCGCTTCGCATCACGCTTCTGCCATACTTAATGTGCATAGCTCACTCTCGGGTCGAGCTGCGCGTAGAGCAGGTCCACGGCCAGGTTGACGCCGAGGACCAGAACCGCCGTTATCAGCAACGCCCCCTGGAGCACCGGGTAGTCGCGGTTGACCAGGGCCTGCCGGATCAGGTTGCCCATGCCGGGGTAAGAGAACACCACCTCGACGAAAAGTGCGCCTGTCACCACGCGGGTGGCCATCATGATCCCCGTTGCTGTCACCACGGGCAGCAGCGCGTTGCGGGCGGCGTGATGGTAGCGGACCCTTCTGTCCGTCAGTCCCTTGGCCCGTGCAGTCAGGATGTAGGGCTCTGCGATTACGCTGATCAAGGAGTTGCGCGCGAGCAGGTACATCGCCGGTACGAACGCGAAAACCAGGGACAGCAAGGGCAAGGCAAGATGCCGGAGTACATCCCAGACCAGCCGAATTCCCGTCAAGCCCGAGTAAGGTGTCATCGCGCCCTGAAGTGGTAGGATTCGCAGGAACGTTCCGAACAGAAGCAGCAATAGGGCCCCGATGAAGAAACTGGGAAACCCCGACAAAGACATCAGGGAGATCAGCAATCCCCGGTCCAACATGCCGCCGCGACGCCAGCCCGATTCGATCCCCGCCACCACTCCGAGTGCCGAGGCCACCAGAAACGCACTCCCCACCAACAGGAGCGTCCAGGGCAGGTAGGAGAGGACGACGCTCAGCACGGGCGCTTTGTGGTAGAAGGAGTAGCCCAGGTCCCCCCGGGCGAGCCGCCCGAGATAGACGCCGAACTGCTTCCAGGCCGGCTGGTCCAGGCCGAAGCGCTCCGTGAGCCGGGCCTTCATCTCCGGTCCCATCTGGAGCATGGCCTCATCCCCGTAGATGGCGCTGAGGGGGCTTCCCGGCATGAGTCGCGGCAGGGCGAAGTTCAGGCACAGGACCACCAGGAAGGCGATGGCGTAGTCGACGAGCCGCCCTCTCATTCGCGCACCCCCCTGACGAAGGAAAGCTTGTTCAGGGGGATAGGAATGCCCCGCGCCAGCCCTCCCGGCGTGTAACCCAGTTCAACCGTTCCGTCGTGGGCCCAGTAGGCCGTGGGGTGATACAGCGTGATGGCCGGGAGTTCCCCGGCATAGACGCGCTGGGCTTCCCACACCGTGCGGCGCCGCTTCTCGGGGGCCATCTGCCGAAGCTGCCTGTCAAGAAGCTCCAGGAGTTCCGCGCTTGCGTGATAGCGGGCGCTGTTGAAGCCTTCGCCGACGATCACGGTGTTCAGAATCTCCGGGTCCCCGCCCAGACCCCCGTGTCCGCTGAGGGCCAGGTCGAAGCGCCAGTTTTCCACCATCGCGTCCAGCGTCTTGGCTTCCACACCGCGCGTCCGCACGGCGACGCCTGCCTCTGCGAACTGCCGTTTCAGCATCTCGCCCAGTCTGCCGAAGCCCTGCCGCCCCGGCGCGACGAGGAGTTCGAACTCCAGCCTCTCGCCGTCCTTGTGGAAGAAACCATCCCGGCCCTGTTCGTAGCCCAGGTTCCGGAGAAGCTCCCGGGCCTTGCCCGCGTCGTGGCCGTACTGCTCCACGTCGGGGTTGTACCAGAAGGCGTTGGTCGGCGGAATGAGGCCGGTGCTGCCGGGAATGCCGTGTCCCCGGCACACAATCTGAACCAGTCGCTCCCGATCAATCGCATACGCAAGCGCCTGCCTGAGCGCGACGCTTGAAAGGGGCGGCTTCCTGTGGTTTATCATCAGCTTTGCCGCCCAGACGGGGGGCTGGGTTTGTATGTGCAGGCCTGCCGCCTCCAGTTCGGCCACGGTCTCCGGCGGGACGCCGCCGGCGTTTACCTCGCCGGTCTGCAGCGCCGTCGGAGTCATCTCCTCGCTGTACTTCACGAAGCGGATCCTGTCGATCCCGGGCCTGCCCAGGTAGTAGTCGTCCCACGCCCCGTACAGGTAAGTGCCGTGGGCCTGGCTGTAGTCGAGCAGCCGATACGGCCCGCTGCCAACCAGCGCCTCGTCCCCGCGGAACTGCTCGGGGTCTTGCACCTCCTCCCATATGTGCGCCGGCAGAATCGGCAGCATTCCCGCGATGTTATTGAGGAACGGGGCGTAGGGCTCGGTAAGTGTGATCTTCACCGTCCGGCCGTCGACTGCCGCGGCGTCCTTCACCACGCCGGGCTTGATCCAGGGCGATGGATGCTGCCCCAGGTAGTCGAAAGTGAAGACGACGTCATCGGCGGTAAGCTCACGTCCGTCGTGCCACTTGAGGCCGTCCCGCAGGATGAACGTGTAGGTGCTGTCTGCATCGTCGTAATCCCACTCCTCCGCAAGCGCCCCCGTCAGACCGTCCCGGTCTTTCCACGCCAGGGTGTCGAAGATGAAGCTCATCCGGACGTATCCCGGCCCGCGCGGATACATGCCATAGGGGGTGGGATAGCCCCAGTCGCCCGTGGGATCGGCGACGGTGTAGGTTGACGGAAGTTTCTCCGCCGTAGGGCCTCGGGAAGTGGTAGGGCCCGGCCGAAGGAGCACGGTTACACCGACCAGTGCACAGACACCCAGCACTGCTAAGCCGATCTGCCATCTTTTGGCCACGGTCCTCCTCCTGTTTCATCCATCGCCGGCCGGCTGGGGCGTAGTTGCGGAGCGAAGTCTATTCTCCGGCCGGCAGCGCTGCGTAGGGATCGGCCCCCGCGCCGGCGACCTCGTCCGCCAGGCTCGCCTTGCCGGAGAACCGCCTGAGCGGTTTCACCCAGCGCAGCTTCTTCTCCATCGGCATATCCGCCATCTTCCAGGCCGCCCTGGCCCGGGAGATGAAGAACAGCGGGTTGGAACTGCCGCCCGGGGGCGAGAAGTCGGAACGGTCAATCTCTGAGTCAGTGCAGGCCTGCCGCCAGTCGAAGCCGAGCACCGCACCGTCGCAGGTGTCGGCCTCCCGGTTGACGCGCAGGGCGATTACGACAGGCATTACGTCTGTGAAACTATGTCGGGCAAGCGTCTGTTCGCCGACCTTCATCGTGAACATGCTGTGCTTGCCGGCCGTGCAGTCGAGGACGGTCTGGAAGGCATCCACCGGACAGGCTGGGGGAGCGCTTACCAGCACGTACTGCTCCCCTGCACGCAGGGAAAAGTCCTTCCTTATGTGCTGAGCCACCACGTAACCCGCATTCACGCCGGGGCATATGTGGTTGTGCAGCTCGGCGCTTTTGAGCAGTCCCCACGCCGGCTCCACGGACCACACTAAACAGAAGGAAGCAACCTGAAAAAGGTTGCCACCGACAAGTCCGGCGCCTGCATCTTCCCACGCATCAGGTTCCAGAACATGCGCCGGGTGCAGGTCAAGCCTCTGCCGCTGGAACGTCCCTTCACTCCACTTCACGAACACGGCCCTGTGCGTATCGCGCCGGAACAGGGCAAACCAGAGCGGCGCGGACTCGGGCGCGTGGACGAACAGCAGCGATCCCCTGCCCATGGTGCAGCCCGTCTTGTGCATCGCGATGTCCGCGAGCACCTCGGTGCTTTGGCCGTTCACTGAGCCGTAACCCGCATTGGTGAGCACCAGCAGGTTTGCCGCTCCCTCATTCACATCCAGGTCGGCCATGGCGTCCGAGATCGCCCCGGCGGCCTCCCCCTGCCAGTTGCCAGACCCAAGTGCTGCCCGGCCGGTCCTGCCTGGCGGACCGACTCCGCTGCACGAACAGAGCAAAAGCGCGAACGTCAGAACAGTTGCTGCCTTGATGGACCTCATCTTCACCTCCACAGAATCATGGGGTTCGCAGATCACTCAGAAAGCCGGATTCCGGAACCGTCCACCAGCCAGTGCTTCTCGCCGGCACACGCGAGGCACATGGGTTCGCCTGAGCGCAACCGTGCCCGCGTCTCCATCACTTTCTCGCCGCAGGCCGAGCAGGTTGCCGACTCGTGGATGGGGGCGTAGTCGGGCTCGGCCACCTCAACCGATTCGATCTCGAGCACATCCTCCTCAGGCAGATCGAGCAACGCGTAGCCGGCCCTTTTCCATAGCTGGCGGAAACGGTGGCTTTCTTCCTCACTCAGTTGGCCCCGTTGGTTGACGGCCTTCTCGAACAGTTGCTGGGCCTCTTGCTGCTCGGCATCGGAGAGCCCGACTCCGGGGGTCACGTTCTTCACCGCTATGCGCAGCCCGCGTCCCTGCCCCCGCCGGTAGAGCGTGACGGCCGTCTTGCCGAGGTCGCGGTAGATGAGCGCGTTGTTGCCGAAAGTGCATCCAGTGACGACCTGGATGCCGTCCACGAAGCAGTTGTTGCACTCCACCTCGGCCATCACCCGCTCCATGCCCTCGCTGTCGGCAAGCTCCAGGCGAGACACGCCCGCATAGGCCGCCTTCACCCCGGTGGCAAGGCCTGGGCAGTAGTGGCCGTGGACCTCCGCGGCCGCCTCCAACAGCCCTTTCAGATCTGCCTTCTGGATAAGACCCGCGATTCGAACCCTCGGATTGCCCATCCTGGTTCCTATTCTTGTGTTCTGCTTGTGAAAGCGCACAACGATGCCTGTCAAAATCTGCACTGTAATCCGGCCGAAACAATGGTGCCCGGCGCGATTGTGTCGCTGGCAGAACGGCTGCGGAATATCGGATATTCCTCATTCAAGATGTTCTCGACATGGACATAGGCGGTGATGCCGTTGGCGAATGTACGTGACACGGAGACGTCAACCGTGAAATAGCCGCTATCATGCAGCGTGTTCTCGCCATCAAAGTAAATGTCGCCGTAGTAATTCCCTATGAGCGACACATCGGCCACTTTGGGGTTCCGGTAGGTGAGCCCGGCATGAACTTTGTGGCGAGGATCATGCTCCAGATAGTTCCCTTCCAGGGCGGGATTGTTCTTGTCCTCTTTGA
>CAZEAP010000049.1:0-12719 GCA_964510315.1 uncultured candidatus Brocadiaceae bacterium | reverse complement strand
GCCCTGCCGGCAACTCCGTACACAACGCCGCCTTACGATCAGCGCAAATGGCTCAAAAAACAACAATCCATGCACAACCTCCCGTACGCGTTTACCGTGCCGAGCGACAGCAATGGTCCAAATCGGCGGCTTTGCCGTTTCGCGGATCATCGATTGAGCAGCCTTCCAAGGAGTGCCCCGCCTCCTGCACACGGCACGCCGCAGCCCCGCAGGGGCGTTACATACCAGCCCGGGGCGTAGCCCTGGGGACCTGGGCGTGCCTCCAAAATGGTTGAGCCCTGTAGGGGCGAGACATACGCGGGGCAGCCAGGCCTCGTCCGGTACATGGCGAGATGTCTGTCAACCTGAACGAATATGTCGCGCCCTTTCAGGGCGCCCTGGGCTGGTATGTCGGGCTCTTGTAGAGCCCGGCGGCCGGATGCCGAGCAGTGGACCGCGTGGCGACGGCCGATTGCCGCTGTCGAACAGGCACAACCCCCAAAGCGTCCACGGTAAACGCGTACAACCTCCCCACGGCGCGGCGATGGCGTCGGGCCGGCCTGCTCCCTGTCGGCGCGCGTCTTCAGAGCAGGTCCGGTTGAATCAACGCCGACACTTGCGCCCCGCGCTTTGCGGCCGTAGGCTTCCGGTCCGACCGGTGGGCGGCGTTTTCCCGCCCCGCGGGCCGGGCAGTTACTCCTTCGGAGGCGCACAGAAAGACCGATGAAAGTTCAGCTTGCGGCACGCGCAAGAGGTGCGGAGGACCTGGACGTCAGCCGATTCCTCCCCTGGATTTCCGAGCTGGGATACCGCGGCGTCGAGGTGGGAATGGGAGTGTTCGAGGACGGACCCTCTCCCGCCGAGTTCAAGCGGCTGGCCGACGAGGCGGGGCTGAAGGTGACCACCTTCATGGGATCCCGGGAGATGCTGCGCGACCGCCTGGGAACGGTCGTGGACTGCTGCCGTGCGCTGGAATCCCACTTCGTGGTCCAGGCCTGGGGACCTGTGGAAGACCCCGAGCAGCTCCGTGAGGTCGCCGCCGAATACGACGAGACCGGCAAGCGCTACCACCAGCGGGGCCTACAGTACTGCTACCACAACCACGATCACGAGGTGGGCACGGTCTTCGAAGGCATCTGCGCGCTGGACATGCTGCTGGCCAACACGAAGCCGGAGCACCTCAAGCTCCAGGTGGACCTCGGGTGGGTTCGTTACGGGGGCGAGGACCCGTCCGATTTCCTCGCTCGCCACCAGGGGCGCTGCCCCGTCGTCCACCTGCGCGATGTCGGCGATCCAAACTCCCGCGGGGACTGGGCGCCCATCGGTGAGGGCATCCTCGACGTCGAGGGCATCGTCAAAACCGCCCTGGCCGGCGGGACTGAATGGGTGATCCTGGAGCAGAAGGCGCTCGCCGGCCTCTCCCGGGAAGAGGGCATCGAGAAAACGGCCGACTACATGCGCTCGCTCGGCCTGCTGTAGAAGGTCGCCGGACCCAGCCGCGCGCCGTCTCAGGCGAGGGCGCCCGAACAGGAGGAGCCCGCCCCCGCTGTGCACCCGTAGCAGTGCTGCCCGGTGGCAACCTGTCGGCCGCACAGCGCCTCCACGTCGAACTCCCGGATGTGGGCGGGAGCACCGTGGTCCACCGTCCGGCCGAGTGCCAGGTTGAAGTCGCCGTCGTGGAAGCACCTCCGACACGGGGCACTTGACAGGGCGAGGCGGCCGGGCTAAAATCATAGTGTACTGGTGGGAATAATCTGAGGAGTCCGCGCCAAATGCAGTTCTCAACCAAGTTGCGATACGGCAGCCGGGCGCTGGCCGAACTGGCCGTGGCCTATCCCCAAGGGACCATCTCCGTGCGTGAGCTGGCCGACCGGCAGGAGATCTCCGCCAAGTACCTCGAGCAGATCATGTCGCGGTTGAAGGCCGCCGGCATCGTCGAGTCCGTCCGGGGGCTTCACGGCGGTTACCGGCTGGCGGTGCCGCCGGGGGAGTGCAGGCTCAGCGAGGTGTTCCGGGCCCTGGAGGGCTCACCGGCGCCCGTGGCGTGCCTTGACCAGGCCGGGGAGTGCCCGCTGGAGGACCGCTGTCCCACCCGGTCCACCTGGTCGGAGGTGAAAGAAGCCATAATGGAGGTGCTGGAGAAAACGACACTGGCGGACCTGGCCGAAAGAGTCAGGAAGAACAGGGGCCGGGAGGCGGCCCCCATGTACTACATCTGAGAAGCCCTCAGGTCGACAAGTTTTCGCCAGCGGAGGAGCAGATGAGCAGGATATACGACGACATAACAAAGACCATCGGCGATACCCCGTTGGTCAGGCTTGACCGGATCGCCGAGGGAACCGCTGCGCGGGTGGTGGGAAAGCTGGAATCCTTCAACCCCCTCTCCAGCGTCAAGGACCGCATAGGCGTCAGCATGATCGACGACGCCGAGGAGAAAGGGCTCCTGGAGGAAGGCACCACCGTGGTGGAGCCCACCAGCGGCAACACCGGCATAGCCCTGGCCTTCGTCTGCGCCGCCAGGGGTTACAAACTGATCCTGACCATGCCCGACACGATGAGCATGGAGCGGCGGCAACTGCTGCGCATACTCGGGGCCGAGCTGGTCCTTACTCCCGGCGAGGACGGCATGCCCGGCGCCGTCGAGAAGGCCGAGCAGATAGTCGAGGAGACCCCCGGCGCCTTCATGCCCCAGCAGTTCAAGAACCCCGCCAACCCCCGGATCCACCGGGAGACCACCGCCGAGGAGATATGGCGGGACACCGACGGGGAGGTCGACATCGTGGTGGCCGGCGTCGGCACCGGCGGCACCATCACAGGCCTCGGGGAGGCCCTGAAGGAGCGCAAGCCCGAGGTGCAGATGGTCGCCGTCGAGCCGGAAGGTTCCCCGGTGCTTTCCGGCGGCGGGCCGGGGCCCCACAAGATCCAGGGCATCGGGGCCGGGTTCATCCCGGAAGTCCTGCGAAGGGAACTGATCGACGAGGTCGTCCGGGTCACCGACGAGCAGGCCGGGGAAACGGCCCGCCGCCTGGCCCGGGAGGAGGGCGTCCTGGCCGGAATCTCCTGCGGGGCCGCCGCCTGCGCCGCCCTCCAGGTCGCGGGCCGGGAGGAGAACGAGGGCAAGCTCCTGGTGGTGGTCCTGCCCGACACCGGCGAGCGCTACCTGACCACGTGGCTGTTCGAGGAGGCCTGAGGGGCGCCATCGGCCCGACCCGCCGGATGCAGCCGCGTTTGCGTTACGGCGTTTCGCCCGGTTCCTCGGTTCCCACCCGGTGCAGGTACTGCTGCATGCACTCTTGCCCGGTTTCGCCGGAAGTGCCTTCCCGCGTGAACCGACGGAACTCGCCCAGCCAGCTCTGTCCCTCTTCGCGGCGCTCCCCTACGAAGGCCAAAAAGCAGACGGGACGGTCGAGGGCATCCCTGCCGATGGCATGCTCCATGCCACAAGAGATGGAGTCAGCCCGTTCGGCTTCCATGCCGAGAACGCTCACCAGGAAATTCCTGATAACCCCGTGCCGCAGAACGATTCGTCCGGCTTTCCACCCCGGTTCGAGGAAGCGACCGGCTCGTAGCGTTCATAGTTGACGAACCCTTTCTCCGAAAGGCTCGGCAGCGCGGTGGTTACGGCGGATTTGGCCACGTCGAGAGCAGCCGCGATGTCGTCAGCGTGAGTGTGCTGCTCCCGCCGTTCGATGCGGAAGATGGCCTGCGGGTAACCCTCCAGCGCGGCACGGAACTGCCCACTTCCCGAGCTTCCCCCCTGCTTGATGTTCGAGACCTCGAACATTATACTACGCGTAGAATACCGCGCGACGTCCGGACCGGCAGCGCGCCATCTTCACCGGTCGCCGATTTCGCTGGAGGTCTCGCCCATGGGTCCTGAGTTTTCCTTTGCGGGCTGTGGAGTCGTTTCCTGCGGGACGTTGCGCGGTGAGATATCCGCCCTCCAGGAGCGGGGGTTTCTCGACGCGGACTCCGTCCTGTTCACCGCACCCGGCCTGCACGAAAGGCCCAAGGAACTCGAAAAGCAACTCACCAGGCAGGTGGCCAGGGTCGGGGACTGCACCGATCGGGTGATCGTTGTATACGGTTCCAGGTGTTTCGTGGATTACAGCGATCCTTCGAGGGACGTGGATGGGCTGCTTCGCGAACAGGGGGAAGACTCCCGCCGGGTCGACGCCTTGAACTGCGTGGACATGCTGGCCGATGCCCAACAGCGTGAACACATTGCCAATGGGCAGAATGTCTACTGGCTGACCCCGGGCTGGGTGAGGCACTGGCGCTACATTTTCAAGGATTGGGACGCCGGCAAGGCAAACGAGACTTTCCCCCAAAACGAGAGGGCCGTCCTGCTGGACGCTACCGGCTTCTACCAGCAGTGGGCCCGGGAGAAGCCCGAGGAAGTGCTGGCCTTCTCCGACTGGATGAAGATCGCCATTGAACCCGTTGACGTCTCCTTACATCGTCTTCAGGAGCTGCTCTCGCAAGCGGCCGGTTGAGGCCGCGCGGGCAGCGAGGCGGCAAAGATGAAAGCAACCGCACCGGCAGAGGACGGGTCTCGGTCCACAAACCTCTCCCCCAGGGAGGGGCCGAGCATCCGAGAGTTCCTGCGCTATTACGTACTGGTGATGTTGCAGGACAGACCCATGTCCCAGGTGGACATGAGGCAGACCGTCAAGGCCGAGAGCCGTGAAAACCGAGACGTAAGGCCTTCGGGCGTGCTGCTCGTCAGCGAGCGTGATCTTCGGCTCGTAGTGCGACAACTGAAAAGACAAGGCCTGGTGGAGCAGTCCGAGAAGACGTGGCGCCTGACCACGCGAGGCCGGGACAGGTTGTCGGAATACGAGAAACAGAAGCAAGATGATACCGACGGCAAACAGAGGGCCGCACGCAAGCTGCTGGGCCTCATGGGCGGATGCAAGCGAGGGGAAAGCGTGCTGGATGTCGGCACAGGTGAGGGATTCCTCGCCTTCCAGCTTGCCGAGGAGGGCTGCCGGGTGCTTGGAATCGATTCGGGCAGCTTCGATTACTCGAAAGACAGCATCCAATCAGCCGTCAAGAAGGCCGAGTCACCCGGGGGCCGCCTGGAGTTCCGGGAGACCTCCGTCGCCAGCCTTGCCGAAACGGACCGCAGGTTCCACTACGTGGTCAGCAGCCAGGCACTGCATTGCATGGAGGACCAGATGCTGTGTCTCAGGGCCGTCCGGCGTCTGCTGAGGCCGGGAGCATTGTTTTTGTGCATGGACTTTGTGGTCGGACTGGAAGGTTTTCTGCACCATGGATGGCACAGCTTCCTTGCCATCTCGCGCGAAGAATGGAAGCGGCTGTTGCCACAGGTGGGTTTCAAGGAGATTAAGCTTCGGAAAGCGGGTGACTACCTCGTCGTTAGGGCCCGAAAACCAACGGGCACCGGGAGCGCCTGATCACTCAACTGGCGGCAAAGGAGGCAGTTGCATGCCCTGGGTAAGCGAAGAGATGTGTGTCGGCTGTGGCCTGTGTGTGGAGGAATGTCCGGTCGGGGCGATCACCATGGTCGACGGGCTGGCCCGCGTCGAGGAGGAGGAGTGTATTCGGTGCGGCCTCTGCCACGAGGTGTGTCCCCAGGACGCCGTCCGGCACGACAGCGAGAGAATACCCGATGAGGTGGAGGCAAATCTTGTATGGACACGCCGCCTGCTCGAACACTTCGACACTACCGAGGAGAGGCGCGCCCTCGTGGAACGCATGAGGCGTTATTTCACCAAGGAGAGAAAGGTGGCAGAGCAGACCATGGAACGCCTCTCATCGATGGCGGCAGATTTCTGATCGTCGCGCTCTTCGGTCCGTCTCCGGCGCCTGATTACGCAGACGGCGGAGGCATCGCCGGGGGAGGAGCACAGAGCCATGGAAGTCGAAGCAGAAGTGAGTGTGTACCCCTTGGGCCAGAAGGAAATCAGCCGGGGTGTCAAGGATTTCATAGCAGCGCTCAGGGAACACGACTGCCAGGTCGAGGTCGGCGGCATGAGTACACTCCTCAGCGGCAACAGCGAAGAGGTCTTCCACGCCCTGCAGGAAGGCTATGATCGCATGGCCGCGGAGGGTGGGTGCGTGCTGATCGTCAAGGCGTGTAATGTCTGCCCCGTATGATCCGCCCCTTTCCCTTGTGTGACAGAGCGCCGGTGATAGCATGTGCCGGTACGCGGTCGAGAGCCCGGAATATGGGCCAACGAACCCCGAGTGATTCCATCGGGCAGGGGAGACAAGATGCCAGCACCGAACATCCTGTTGTGCGTGGCGGACGACGCCGGGATGCACATGGGCGTCTACGGCTGCAACTGGGTTGATACCCCCGGGTTCGACCGGGTCGCCGCCGAAGGAGTGCTGTTCACGCAGGCATACACCTGCAACGCCAAGTGCGCACCTTCCCGCGCCGCCATCCTCACCGGCCGGAATTCGTGGCAGCTCGAGGAGGCATGCAATCATTGCTGTTTCTTCCCGGCGAAGTTCACGACATACGCCGAAGCACTGCGGCAGCACGGTTACCACGTCGGCTACACGGCCAAGGGCTGGGCACCCGGCGACCCGGGCGAGGTGGACGGGAAGCCGCGGCAGTTAACCGGGCCTTGCTGGGACGAACGCGAACTCGACCCTCCCACGCCCCACATCTCCTCCTGCGACTACGCGGAGAACTTCCGCGACTTCCTGAACGACCGGCCGGAGGGCGCTCCATTCTGCTTCTGGTTCGGCTGTCGCGAACCCCACCGACCCTACGAATACGGTTCGGGGGCCCGCCTGGGAAAGCACGCCATCCAGCAGATCGAGCGCGTCCCCGGCATCTGGCCCGACAACGAGGTGGTGCGGAACGACCTGCTGGACTACGGATTCGAGGTGGAGCACTTCGATCGGCACCTCCAGAAGATGCTCGACATCCTGGAGCAGCGGGGCGAGCTGGGCAACACCATCGTGGTGGTCACCTCGGACAACGGCATGCCCTTCCCCCGGGCCAAGGGCCAGGAATACGAGTACAGTAACCACCTGCCGATGGCCGCCATGTGGCGCGACGGCGTGGGCAGTCCGGGCCGGGTCGTCGAAGACTACGTGAGCTTCATCGATCTGGCGCCCACGTTCCTGGAGCTGGCCGGCCTGACCGAGGAAGAGGCGGGCGTGGAACCCATAACCGGACGCAGCCTGGTGGAGCTTCTTCAGTCGCCGAAGGAGGGCGTCGTCGACCCGTCGCGCGACCACGTCCTCATCGGCAAGGAGCGGCACGACGTCGGCCGCCCGGGGGATGTCGGATACCCCATCCGAGGCATCTTCCAGGGAGGATGGCTCTACCTGCACAACTATGAGCCCGACCGCTGGCCGGCGGGGAACCCGGAGACCGGCTACATGAACTGCGACGGGGGCCCGACCAAGACCGAGGTCCTCAGAACCCGCAAGGACCCGGAGCGCCGCCACTACTGGGAGCTTTCGTTCGGGAGGCGGCCGTCGGAGGAACTCTACCACGTCGCCGAGGATCCGGACTGCCTGCACAACCTGGCCGAAGACGATGCGCAGATTGCCCGCAAAACGGAACTCCGCTCCCGCATGGAACGGGAATTGACCGAACAGGGCGACCCCCGCATGGCCGGACGGGGGGAGACCTTCGAGCAGTACCCGTACTCCAACGATCGGGTGAAGGGGTTCTACGAGAGGTTCATGCGACGGAGCGAAACGGGCGAGGACATCGCGGCGGGCTGGATATCCCAGAGCGACGTCGAACCGATCGAGGAATTTCCCCCGGATGCCTGAGCAGTGGCGGAAAGATGGCCGATCGCCGGGCAGATGGGTCGACGGGGTCCACCAGCACCATCGGACCGGCCAGATAGTGCCGGACATGGACAGTTCCGGCAGCCCCACCTATGGCAACCAGGAGGGGGCCGCCTACAACGGCCACCTGGGCGAGGAATGCCACCATCCGCTGTTCTGCTTCAACCAGTTCGGTGACCTGGAAGGGGCGATGCTTCGGCCCGGCAACGTCCACAGCGCGGAGCAGTGGGATGTGTTGCTGGAGCCGATCGTGGAGCGTTATCGCTCGATGGACGTCGACCGATTCTTCCGGGGCGATGCGGTCTCAGGCTGACCGCACCGTGTGGCTCGCCGCGAACCAGCCCTGGGTTCGCAGGCAGATCTTCACCAGCATGAGCATGACCGGCACCTCGATCAGCACCCCCACCACGGTGGCCAGGGCCGCCCCGGAGGAGAGGCCGAACAGCATCGTGGCCGTCGCGATGGCGACCTCGAAGTGGTTGGAGGCCCCGATCATCGCAGCGGGAGCGGCGTCCTCGTAGTCGAGCTTTGGCAACTCAGGCAGGCGGTACTCAGAGCATTAACGAATGGCCGGGATCAGCAGTACGGGTACTTCGGAATGCCTGGCCACGGCGTGACTGACGCTGCCGAGGAGCAGTTCCTCCAGGTAGCCCCGCCCCTGGCTGCCCATCACCACCAGTGATACGTCGTCCTGTTTCGTACGATCAATGATCTCCTTCTTGGGAGACCCGTACGGAAGAGCGATTCGAACGTTCTCTACGCCACGTTTGGCCAGTTTCTCCTTGAGGCGTTGCAGGCGTTCGGTGTCGATTCGGTTAAACTCCTCAAGCCGGTCCTTGAGATGCCGGTCGATCTTGTTCTTGTCTTGCACGTGAAACAGGGTGATCTGCCGGGCCCCGCACTCCGCAATCTTCTCGACGTAGGAGAACGCATGCTCGGCGTTGTCCGAGAAGTCGGTCGGAAACAGGATGTGTTCCAGGGGGTTACATGTGGACTCCGCGCAGACAGTGCGGCCGTTTTCTTCCTTCAGTCGCAGCCGAACGAGCAGCACCGGTCGGGTGGCGCTGTGAATCACGGCGCTCGCAACGCCGCCCAGCATGATCTCGCCGGCCATCGTCTGCCCGTGGGAGCCGACGACGATCAGAGAGCAGTCGTGCTCATCAGCCTGGCGGTTGATCTCGATCTGCGGCAGCCCGAGAACCATCTTCGCGTTCACATCGAATCCTTGCTCTTCCAGCATCTCCCTTTGTTTCTCGAAGGATGGGGCTGCCAGCTCCATCAACCTGTGGGCCAGGGTGCCCACATCGCGGATATTGAAGCAGTGTATGAGCAGCGCCTCGCTCGTGCCGAGCGCCTGGAGGCCGCCCAGGGTGCAGATCACCTGCTCCGATGCTTCCGACAGGTCCGTGGCTACAAGCAGCTTACTGAACATGATTGTTCTCCTTCCGTTTCAGGCTTCCTTTGCCGCGAACCAGCCCTGGGTTCGCAGGCAGATCTTCACCAGCATGAGCATGACCGGCACCTCGATCAGCACCCCCACCACGGTGGCCAGGGCCGCCCCGGAGGAGAGGCCGAACAGCATCGTGGCCGTCGCGATGGCGACCTCGAAGTGGTTGGAGGCCCCGATCATCGCAGCGGGAGCGGCGTCCTCGTAGTCGAGCTTCAGGAGCTTGGCGAGGCCGTATCCGAGCCAGAATATGACGTTTGTCTGGATGAAGAGCGGCACGGCGATCCAGAGGATGGTCAGCGGGTTCGAGAGGATCACGTCACCCTTGAAACTGAACAACAGCACCAGAGTGGTCAGGAGCGCGATGATGGTTATCGGCGTGAGCACGTGCAGGAACTTCTGCTCGAACCAGTCGCGGCCCTTCGCGCTGATGATCCACCTGCGCGAGAGGTAACCCGCCACCAGCGGCAGCGCCACGTAGATGCCGATCGAAAGCGCCAGCGCCTGCCAGGGAACCGGCAGTCGCCCGACTCCGAGGAGGAAACCACCCAGGACCCCGTAAAGAACCAGCATCGTCAGGGAGTTTATGGCCACCATTACCAGGGTCAGTCCGTCGTTGCCCCGCGCCAGGTAGCCCCACACCAGCACCATAGCCGTGCAGGGGGCAATGCCCAGCAGGATGCAGCCGGCCAGGTAGCTGCGCCACATCGGCACCTGGAGCATCTTTGCCCCCTCGTGCATAACCACCTTCCCCACCCCGTAGGTCTCCCCCACCGGAAGGTCCAGGCCGAACGGCATCTTCACCAGGTCCGTGGCTTCCGCCCCGATGAACCCGCGGAAGAGGAACCCGAGGAACAGCAACGCAATGGCATACATGGTGAACGGCTTGATGCACCAGTTGACGAACAAGGTCAAAAACACCGGTTTCCCGCTCTTGCCTGCTTTGATGACTTCACCGAAGTCGATCTTCACCATGATGGGGTACATCATGAAAAACAGGCAGATGGCGATGGGAATGGATATTACCGGGGCTTTGTTCACATAAATCGCCATGCCGTCCAACGACTCGGCCAGGCCTGGGGCGAGCTTGCCCAAAATGATGCCCGCCACGATGCAGAGTATCACCCAGACGGTCAGGTAGCGTTCAAAAACGCTGGTCATCTTCCGGTTGTTAACAGCAAGCGTGTCGTGATCCATCTGAAACTCCTACTTGGATGCGGTAATGTGCCCACAATACACCGGCGACTTGTCGGACAGTTTATCTGTCTTTACAACCTTGATATCGATAAACCCCGCCTGATTCATCTTTTCCAAGTATTCCTCCAGTGTGATAGCGCCACCAATACACGCTGCCCATTTATGCCTATTTGCCCTTATATCCGCAGGCAACTCTGTTGAGGCAAGCCTGTCTCTAATGATTACCTTGCCACCATTGCGAAGGATTCTGTAGACAGTGGCAAACACCTTATCCTTCTGAGGAGAGAGATTGATTGCGCCGGCACATACAACAACATCCGCGGAACACTCGTCTATGGGGAGGTCTTCCATGAGACCACATCGAAATTCAACATTCGTTATGTCAAGGCTTTCGGCCATGGACGCGGCGATTGACAACATTTTGTCGGCGATATCAATACCGATCACCTTGCCTTTAGGTCCAACCATCCGGGCCATTATCAAAGAATCCAACCCCGGCCCACAGCCCATATCCACAACACTTGCACCAGGAAATACAGCTTCTTTGTAGCCGATTAGATGCGCTCTCTTTTCGGAGGCGTCAACATCGCTTAGGATTGTTCGATTATCAGCGGCATAGGATTCTGCTGATTGGGTGTATTTTTCTCTAACAGCATCCCATCTTTCTTCGGGGCCATCGGTCTTGAAACAATCTGTCTCTTCTGAATCAATATTGCTGTGTACGTTGTCTTTCATCTTAGGGTCTCCTTTTCCATGCTTCGTTTTGTCGAACTCATGGTTGAAGGGTTCTCAAACGCATTCGCCCCCGGGGCAGCAGGAGCGGCCGGGTCCCGGCGGCGACGACGACCGGACCAACGCCGGGGCGCTGATGACCCGGACCACCTTCTTCGAGCCGCATTCCGGGCATGAAAAACTCTTGTCCTTCCGCATCGCGGCATATTGCGACATCGAGACGGCGATCTCGAACGGCTTGCGGCATCCTTGGCATTCGAACATGTACTGTGGCATGGTCACATCCTCCTGTTCTTGTCTGTCATCGCTGTGCGCGACTCAGCGGGGACGCGCCGTTCGGTCAGTTGGCGCAGCCCGTGCACCCCGGTCGGCTCATCGGCCAGCGAGGGCGCGGCGACGGCGCGCGGGGCAACACGATCATTGACGTCCGTGCACGGCCCATCACCGCCGTCAAGCAGGGCGCGCAGCGAAGCGACGCCGGTCAGGTTGGTCGGATGAAGCTCGACTTCGTCGCGGGGGAGTTTTTCCAATGTCGCCGGGATTTGCTCCAGCGCGCGCCGGTCGCGTTCGCGCATGGCCTGGGCGAGCGGGTCGTCGCTGACTTCACCGGGCATCAACCCGTTAACGGCGAGACGCTGATTGGCGATCCCCAGCGCGGCCAGTTCGCGGCTGGTGCGCTCGGCTTCGTTCAGGGCCGCCGTCTGCGGCCTGTTCACCAGGACGATCGTTGTGAGGGAGGCATCGCCCAGTGTCTCTACTGCCGCCTGGTATTGCCGGCGCTGTTTATCCAGACCGGCCAGCGGTCCCAGGCAGGAGGCGCCGCTCTCGTTGGCGTCCAGAAAGTCCGTCCAGGCGCTGGGGAGCGAAAGCAGGCGCAAGGTATGGCCCGTGGGGGCGGTGTCGAAGACGATGTGGTCGTAGCCGTCGGTCGCAGCGGCGTCGGTGAGCAGCGCGGTGAACTCGTCGAACGCCGCGATCTCCGTCGTGCAGGCCCCGGAAAGCTCCTCCTCCATTCGGCGCACGACATCCTCGGGCATGACGCCGCGCGACGGCCCGACGATTCGGTCCCGGTAAGCCTGGGCCGCGGCTTCCGGATCGATGTTCAAGGCGTCGAGGTTGGGAACGCCTCGAATCGGGGTCGGTGCGCGCTTGCCGATCTCGGCCTCGAACACATGAGCGAGATTGGACGCCGGGTCCGTGCTGACCAGCAGCACGCGCTTGCCCCGGTCGGCCAGCGCGAGCGCCGCGGCGCAGGAAAGCGTGGTCTTGCCGACCCCGCCCTTGCCGGTGAAGAACAGAAAGCGCGGCGCGGCCTGAATGAACGCGAGGGGATTGTTTGCACGGCTCTTCACGATCCCACCCTCCCTTCCGACACGCCGGCCATGGCCGCCAGTTCTTCCCGGTCCGGATAGCCGCCCATGCTGACCACTTCGCCGTCCACCAGAATGAGCGGCAGACACTCGGAGCCGCGCTCGTTGACCGTCTTGACCACGACCGTATTACTCACAAAGACCTCGTATTGCCGGGTCGGGTTGTATCGCGCGATCTCGACTCCCCTGGACTTCAACCAGTCCAGGGC
>CAZEAP010000048.1:0-14092 GCA_964510315.1 uncultured candidatus Brocadiaceae bacterium | reverse complement strand
TTGTCCCCGGCGTTCTCTTTCGGCCCCGCAGGGGCCATGTGATGGAGGCCAGGGCACGCCGCGGCGCGTAAACTTTAGCCCTGGTTGGCGGCTCCGGAGGTGGCGTTCGCCCAGCGACCCCCTCAGAGCAGGGCGGTGCTGAAGTATCTCTCCGCCCGGTCGGGCAGGACGGTGGCGACGTTCCCGCCGTGTGACTCGGCGATCCGCCGGGCCGCCCAGACGTTCGCCCCGGAGGAGATGCCGACCAGCAGTCCGTGCTCCTCCCCCAGGCGGCGGGTGGTCTCGATGGCGTCCTCGTCGGAGACCTCCACCACTTCGTCCACCAGCGAGACGTCCAGCACCGCCGGGACGAATCCGTCGCCGATGCCCTGTATCTGGTGCAGGCCGGGCTCGTGGCCCAGGAGGGCGGACCTGTTCTTCGGCTCCACCGCGGCCAGAAGGACGTCGGGCTTGTGTTCCCGGAGGTACCTGCCCACTCCCTGAAGGGTACCTCCGCTGCCGACGCCGGCCACGAAGGCATCGATGTCCCCGCCCATCTGGCGCCACAGTTCCGGGGCGGTCTGCTGATAGTGGACCCGGGGATTATCCGGGTTTTCGAACTGCTGCGGCATGTAGACCCGGGGATCCTCAGCCGCGAGGGACTCGGCCGCGTCCACCGCGCCCGCAATTCCCTCCTCGTCGGGGGTCAGAACCAGTTCGGCGCCCAGCGCACGAATAAGCTTCTTGCGTTCCTCGCTCATGCCGGCGGGCATGACGATGCGTACCCGGTACCCCTTGAGGCGACCCACGAGGGCCAGGCCTATGCCGGTGTTGCCGGAGCTGGGTTCCACGATGACGGAGTTCGAATGGAGGTCGCCCCTCCCTTCCGCCCCTTCGATCATCGCCACGGCCACACGGTCCTTGATGCTCCCGCCGGGGTTGAGGAACTCCGCCTTTGCAAAAACGCGCTCCCCTTTGAGGGAAAGCAGCGGTGTGTCGCCGATCAGTTCCAGGATGTTGTCGGTGCGCATTGTGGTTCTCAGTTTGGGGGAAGGTAGCCCGGCCCCGCTGGACGGCGGGTCGAGCCCTCGCGCCGGGCGTTACTTGAAACCACTATCATAGCATCGCAACCGCCGGAAGTGCAACGAGGCTCAGTTCTGAATCAGGCCCAGTTTTGACCGCTCATTTCTCCGCCTCCCGGGGCCTACTTCGCCGGACTGGCAGCTACCCTGGACATGAAACCACGCAGGAAAGGCCGCTGTCGTGCTCGTAGTGGGCGCCTTCCGGCGCTTTATCCTGGGCTCGCCCTGGGCGAACAGCGATCCCGGAAGGGGCCGGCCGCGAGCACCGTTTTGGCTTGTGAGGGCGTTGTGGTGCTCGTAGAAAGGGTACCGTGCCGGGGGGCGGGATCCCCTAAATGTCCCTGTGAGCGAGCGGACTTTTTCAAAACAAAGTTACCCTCCGCGGGCTTTACCGGCCAGGGCAATGGCTCACGCCTGCGGGCGGGCCGGCTGGCACGAACCGGGGATGACGCCGGCACTGGCAATGGCGTCTACGCGCCCATGTCGGGCCGGAAGAAGACCTGGCTGACCGAGCGATTGTAATGGATGCGGTTGATCGTGCGGGCCACCGCGTCCGAGAGACACCTGATCTTCAAGAACGGGAGTTCCCGGAAGGCGTCCGTCTGCGGAATGCTGTTGGTGACAACGACCTTCTTGAGGCCGTAGTCCTCGTGCAGTTCCACGAGCCGGTCCTGAGCCACCTGGAGGCACAGGTTGTGGGAGACGCCGACGTACACCTCCTCGATGCCGTTCTCCTCGACCAGGTTGGTGATGACGGCGTGCACGGTGCCGCCCCCGCTGATCATGTCGTCCAGGATGATGGCGGTCTTTTTGCCCTCAAACTCGCCGATGATCTCCGAGACCTCCGACACCTCGGGGCGTGGCCGGTATTTGGAGGCGATGGCGCACTTCAGGTCCAACTGCCTGCCGAAGTGGGTGACGAACTTGGATGCGCCGACGTCGGGGGCCACGGCGATGACGTCGTCCCGGCTCTCGAACTCCTCGAACTCCTCCATGAACAGCGTGAGCGGTTCCAGCATGCTGGCGGGGGTGGGGGCGTAAAAACCGCGAATCTGGCCGCAATGGGGGTCCCAGGAGATGATCCTGTCGATGCCGGCCTCGATGCTCATGTCGGCCATCAGCTTGGCGGTGGACGGTTCCCTTTGGAACTTGGTCGGTTTGTCCTGCCGGCCGTAGGCCAGATAGGGAAGAACGCCGGTGACGTGGCTGGCGCCGTGCTCCCGGAAGGTGCGTGCCGCTATGAGGAACGCCATGTAGTTCTGATCGATGCTCAACTGGCAGGTGGGGTCCAGGAGAGCCTGGAAGAGGAAAACGTCGTAGCCACCCACGTGCATGTCGAGCCGGACCAGTGTTTCGGTGTCCGAGAAGCGGGTGTCGACCTCTTTCAGGTCCAGCACGTCGTCTTCGCTGCCGGCCTCCGAGAGCAGCGCCCGGTAGCGTTCCACCACTTTGGTCGAGAGGTAGTTGGCCGACGTGCAGCTGGCTATCAGCAGATGCCCCCGGGTGGACTCCATCCGTTCGGCCTGTTCCTGCGCAAACCTCTCCGGGGTAAAGAACAGTTTCCGTTCCTCAGTGGAAGCTTTGGGCATGTTCCGTCACCCTCCTCAGCTTGCGAGACAATGTGTTGTTGTGTCGCGAGGGGGCGGCGGCCAGGGGTTCGAGGCTCGCGGGGAGCCTTCAGCCCCGCATGGCGCCGCCGGCCTCGAGTTCAGGCAGATCGGGCTAGGGCTCTGCCGTCCGTCGCGGCCCGCCGGGTCCGAAAGTGCGGATCTCGGCCGTCCTCAGTCCGCCGTCCAGTTCGGCGAAGGCGTATCGGCCCTGTTTCAGCGGTCCCGGGTTGATGATCCGGGCCGGACCGATCGTGTCCATGCCCCGGCCCTCATGGATGTGGCCGGTGAAACAGGCCAGCGGGCGATGCTCCTCGATGAAAGCACGGACCGCGGCGCTGCCGACGTGCTCGCCGCCGTGCACCGTGTCGGCGGTCGTCTCGACCGGCGGCTGATGGGCGAGCAGGACCCATGGAAGGTCGACATCGAGCCCGTCGGCTGCCTGCTCCAGGAACGAGCCGAGCTGCTCGTCGCTGAACTCGTTCGGAGTATGGGTCGGCGCCGGCAGGGAGCCTCCAACGCCGAGGAATGCCACCCCTTCCCGGACCTCGTGTCGCCCGTGAAGGCTGACGCCCTCCTGCGCCAGGAATTCGGCTACGTCCGGGCTGTCGCAGTTGCCGCTGACGCCCAGTATCCGCCCGTTGTATTGCCGGACGGTCTGAAGGATATCGGCGGCGTCGCGGCGATGCCCGAAGTTCGTCAGGTCTCCGGCGAGGAGAACCAGATCCGCCTCAGAGAGCGCATCGCCACAATCCTGAACGGCACGCCTGCTGCCGTGGGTGTCGGCAATGGCCACTATTTTCATGCCGTCCTCCAGCCGCCTCACGGGGCCGCGCAAACTTCACCCATAGCATAGACTTTTCTGTCCCAAACGCAACGGACCGTCCGGGCTGCGCCGCGGAGAGCAGGGTTACTGATTTACCCGCCCACCAGGAAACCGCCGTCGTGCTCTTCCAGCCACTCGGCGGCCTCCTCCCGGCCGGTTTCCCTGAGGCGTTCGCAGTATGGCTCGACGCTGCCCCGCGTGTGGTAGGGTCCACCCTGAGCCATGACGGTCCACAGGGGGTCCACCGTTCTTGTCGAGGTCGCCATCATGTCGGCGTGCCACTTCTCCAGCAGTGCGCTGCCGGCGGCGACGACCTGAGGGCGTTCCTCGGCCAGGTCGTGCTGTTCGTGGGGATCTTCCTCCAGGTTGAACAGCATGAAGGGCCGGAAGTCCTTCATTCCGCTGTGGTAGGTGCGGAGCAGGATCCAGGGACCCCAACGGACGCTCCGCTGGCAGCTCCACGCGCAGTTGCCGACCACCAGGGAGTCCCGGCCGGTCTCCTCGCCGGAAAGCGCACCGGCGAAGGAGCGTCCATCCCAGCGGGCGGGGCACTCCCCGTCCAGCAGGTCCATCAGGGTGGGCGGGAGGTCGTAATTGTAGTGCAGCCCTTCGTCCACCCGTCCGCCCTCGGCGCCCGGCCAGCGGACGATCAGGGGAACGCGGCTGGTGATGTAGTCGGCCGTGTGGTGGTCGCCGTAGATGTTGAGTTCGCCCTGGTTCTCCCCGTGGTCGGAACTGATGATGATGGCCGTGTCGTCCAGTATGCCCTTTGCCTCAAGGGCGTCAACGATCCGGCCGAAGTAGTCGTCGGCGTAGAGGATGCCGGTGTCGTAGCCGTTGATCCACTTGCGATAGTCATCCAGGTCGCGGACCTGGGGCACTACTCGCGGGCCTTCCCGGCCGGCGCCGATGTTGGCCAGGTCCTGCGCGCTGTGGGGGCCGAACCCCTCGAAGTCCCGGCGGATTCGCTCCTCTGTCATCCACCCCTCCAGGGGCTCGTCGGCGAAGGGGAAGCCGTAGTCCTCCGGCGTGCGGTAGCTGGTGTGGGGGTCCCACACGTTGACGTGCAGGAACCAGTCCTCCTCCTCACCGCGGCGCTGGATCCAGTCCAGGGCGTAGGGCACCACCTCGTCGGCCCTCTCGCCGCCGCCCTTGCCGGGATTGTACATCTCTCGCCAGCCGGAGCAGAACCACCAGGCGCTGTGACGCTCGCCGAATGGGCTGACGCTGACCGGGTAGAATCCGCACTTACCCATCGCCATCGGCCAGGAGTGCCACCGGTGCTGCCAGCGGAACTGGCGGTCCTCCCCGATGATGTAGGGATCGGCGGCAATGCCCCCGTGGTCCACCACTCCGGTGTGGATGCCCGGCCGGCCGAGGAAAAGCGCCGCCCGCGAGGGCAGGCACGGCGCATCGCTGGCGTAGTAGTTGGTGAAGACCGTTCCCTGCCGGGCGATGCGGTCGATATTGGGCGAGGTCTCCCGGTGATAGCCGTAGCAGCCCAGATGATCGGGTCTCAGCGTATCGATGTCGTAGTAAAGAATGCGCATGGTACGGAGCCTCCTCGGGAACAAGAAATCGACGCAGTTTAATCCCGAACGGGCGGGCCGTCAAGCCGGTTGCGGATTGGGCGCCCTCGGGGTAGCATGTGCCGGCCCGGCAGGGGCGGCCGTACCTGCAGCGAGTTTTCCGGGAGGAACCGATGGAGTCTCACACGGAGTATTTCACGTTCAACACGCGCGAGCACCGGGAATACATCAACATCACCGAACGGGTGGCCGGCGTCGTCGAAGCCAGCGGGATCGCCGAGGGGATGGCGCTGGTCTCCGCCATGCACATAACGGCGGGGGTCTACGTCAATGACGCCGAGCAGGGGCTGATCCGGGACATCGAGGAATGGCTCCAGAAGCTCGCGCCCGAGGGACCCGATTACCACCACCACCGGACCGGAGAGACCAACGGGGACGCCCACCTGAAGAACCTGCTGATGGGACACGAGGTGATCGTTCCCGTCACCGAGGGTCGGATGGACCTGGGGCCGTGGCAGCAGATTTACTACGCGGAGTTCGACGGACAGCGCCCCAAGCGGCTTATTGTGAAGGTGATGGGGGAGTAGGCCCGGCCGGGGCTGGGCCCTCCGCCCGCTCGATGAGGTCGGCCAGCAGGCGGGCAATGCGGTCCGGCAGCCTGTCGATCTGCCAGTCCACCCGCAGAAGCGTCTCCGACTCCCGCGCCACCTCCGGCGGGGGAGCCTGGATCTGCTCGGGGACAAGCTGCAGGAGAGGCCGAAGACCGGCCTCCAGCGAGTCGGTCTTCTGCTTGTCGGCGCATTCGACCCAGACGGTCAGTTCGCCCTCCTCCCCGCCGACGGGAGCCAACTGGGCGCTGACGGAAGCGATGCTCTCCACCGGGAGGCCGGTTTCCCCGGCCCGGGTCAGGACGTCCGGAGGCAGCAGCTTCCGGGCCATCCGCTCCAGTTCCCCCTGCTCGTTGAGGGAAACGAACAGGAACGGCAGGGTCGTGTCAAGCCGCCCGTAAGCGGCCTGCAACTGCGGGCCGACCGATGGTACGCCGGCCTGGCCGGGCGCGCCCTCGCGCTGTTTGATGAGGCGGTCCACCCAGGTCTTGACGATTGCCTGGTCACTGGCCCACATAAAGTTGTTGCTCCGTGCGGCGACCGCGCCGCTTCCGGCGGCCGGCTGCCGGATGAGGACATCCTGGTACTCCTCCAGCACGTTGCCTCGTATGCTGCGGAGCATGAACCTCATGACGTTGCCGTACCGATACGTTGAGGCGGCCGCCGCCCAGTGCATCTTCTCCTCGCCCTGGACGGATCGCCAGAGGGCGACCATTTGGAGGGGGGCGAGTTTCGTAATCCCCTCGGCGGCCTGCGGGAGTTCTTGCTGCAATTCCTTCATCTGCCGGTTTCGGGCGGCCCGCTGCAATTCCGGGTGGGTAGCCACGCGCAGCAGCATCTCGGCGGCGGACCTGTCCTGCGGGTCGATGCGCACCAGGATGAAGCCGTCGGCCTGCGGAGTGATAAAGGTCTCCGGCGGTACCACGGGTATAGCATGGACGGCGTACCAGATCAGAATCGCCGTTCCGCCGCCTGCGGCCAGTACAAGGCCGAAGCAGCCACCAAGGCAGCCCCACAACCACTTTGAACTGCTTTTCTGGGCCATCCGCGTCTCTCGTTCCGGTCAGGGGGATCGAAGCGAAGTCACACGCGCAGGCGGTCGGACTCGGTCTCCGCCTCCGGTAACTGCTCCAGCGCGGGCTCGGCTACCTCGGCCAGGAATTCCTCCACCTGTGCGGGCGCCCGGCCGACGAACGCCTCAGGCTTCACCAGTTCGTCCAGGTGGTCGTGGACGGCGCTGAAGGTTTCGTCTTCCCGGATGCGCTTCAGCAGGTCGTTTTCGGCGCCCTCGGACTTAACCCGTTTGGCGGCGGCCAACGCGTGCCGCCGGATGCGATCGTGCAGCTCCTGGCGGTCGCCGCCCGCCTTAACGGCGGCCATCAGTATGTTCTCGGTGGCCATAAAGGGCAACTCGGCCCGGACGCGCCGCCGGATAACCTGCTCGTTCACCACGAGGCCGGAGGTAACGTTGGCCAAAATCCGCGCGATGGAGTCGGCGGCGAGGAAGCCCTCCGGAAGCGAGAGGCGCCGAATGGCGGAGTCGTCCAGCGTCCGCTCCAGCCACTGGTCGGCGGCGGTAAAGGCGGCGTGCTGGACGGTGTTCAGCAGGAACCGGGAGAGGGCGGTTATCCTCTCGCACCGCATGGGGTTGCGCTTGTAGGCCATCGCGGAGGAGCCCACCTGCTTCTTTCCGAACGGTTCCTCCAGCTCCTTGTGACTCGCCAGCAGTCGTATGTCGACCGCCAGCTTGTGGGAGGCGGCGGCCAGCCGGGCCAGCACGCTCAGCACCCGGTAGTCCAGCGAGCGGGGATAGGTCTGCCCGGTCACGGGGAACGTCCTTGAGAAACCCATCTTCTCGGCCACCAGGGAGTCCAGCTTCTTGACCGTCTCGGCGTCGCCGTCGAACAAGGCGAGGTAGCTGGCCTGGGTGCCGGTGGTGCCCTTGACGCCGCGGAAAGGCATCTGAGCGGACTCTTCGTCGATGGCCTGAAGGGCCTCCAGGAGGTCCTGCAGCCAGAGGCAGGCCCGTTTGCCGACGGTGGTGGGCTGGGCGGGCTGGAAGTGCGTGTAGCCGAGACAGGGCGTCTCCCGGTGGCGGCGGGCGAACTCCATAAGGTTGCGGCAGGCCCGTCCCAGCGGGCCGGTCAGTAGCTTCAGGCCGTCGCGCATCAGGATAAGGTCGGTGTTGTCGCCGACGAAGGCGCTGGTCGCCCCGAGATGGATGATGCCCCGCGCCCTGGGACATTGCTCGCCGTAGGCATAGACGTGGGCCATGACGTCATGGCGGATTTCGCGCTCCTTCTCGGCGGCAACATCGAAGTTGATGTCGTCCCGTTTCGCCCTCAACTCGTCGAGCTGCTCCTCGCTTATGTCCAGGCCCAGCTCCTTCTGCGCCTCGGCCAGGGCGATCCACAGACGCCTCCAGGTGCGGAACTTCTTCAGGTCGCTCCAGTTGTGGAGCATCTCCTGACCCGCCCAGCGGGTCACAAAAGGGGATCGGTATTGATTCTCGCTGGCTTCCTCTCGGCTCATATGCTCAGTCGTCCGGTTGCTCGCGGAAAACGTCGGGGAACCAGGCAGCTCACCGGTTTTTGCCGATGCCCATCTGTTCGGCGGTGAACAGTGCGCGGTAGGGCACGCCGGCCTGTGCGAAGGCTTCTTCCGCGCCTTCCTGACGGTCCAGGACAAGGAGGACGGACACCTCGGCGGCGCCTGCCTCAACCAGCGCTTCGACGGCCTTCAGGGCGGCCCCGCCGGTGGTGGTCACGTCCTCCAGCAGGACGACGCGCCGGCCCTCCGGGGGCTCTCCCTCGATTCGGTTGGCCGTGCCGTAATCCTTGCTTTCCTTGCGGACGATCAGGTAGGGCAGGCCGGTCTCCAGGGCCACGGCGGCAGCGAGGGGTACACCGCCCAGTTCGGCGCCGGCCAGCCGGTCGGTCCCATCGGGCAGCATGCCGGCCAGATGCTCGGCCACCGCCCCCAGCAGGTCGGGCCGTGTCTCGAAGAGGTATTTGTCGAAGTAAAAATCGCTTTTCCGACCGCTGCGCAGCACGAACTCGCCCTCCAGGTAGGCCGCTTCCTTCAGCCGTTCGGCCAGCTCTTGCCTGTTCATGGGGTCCCGTGGTTTTAAGCAGAGGCGATGTTTCCGGCTTCGCCGCCCCGGATTATAGCCGTCGCGCAGGTTGATGACAACCGGGCAGCGGGCGCCGAACCCGCGTCTGACTCGCCCTCACGGCATCTCGAAGGATTGCTCCGGATGCCTGACGGTGAGGACCGGGCAGGGGGCCTTGCGGACGACTTTCTCGGCCACGCTGCCGATGAGAAGTTCCTTCAACCCCGACCGACCGTGGGTGCCCATAACGACGAGGTCCATCTCGTTTTCTCTTGCAAAATCGATGACCTCCACGAAGGGGGCACCGGTGCGTATGTCGGCTTCCACCCGGGGATAGCTCTCACGGCATTCCTCCAGCATCTTCTCCATACGCTGCCTTCCGGTTTCCTCCAACTGCTCCACCGGCAGGCTGAGGTCGGGCACTCCAGCCATCGAGTAGGAAGGCAGGAAGGGCAACTCCACCACGTGCAGGAGCACGAGTTCCGCCTCGAAGAGTTGCGCCAGCGCCAGCGCATAATCGAGGGCGTGCTCGGAGCACTCCGAGAAGTCGACTGGCGCAAGGATTTTCTCGACCTGGACGGGGTTCATCTCTCTCTCCCGCGGAGTAAAGGGGCTTAGTAGCCGCGCAGGCGGCCGGCCTCCAGCTTTTCTTCCGGTCCGGTGGCCCGGTGGTAGTGAGGAACCAGTTGCATTGGGTCAACGTCCCGCCCGGCGGCTATCCGCCGGATGCCGAGGCGGGCAACGGTCTCCGCCCGGGCCACCCGGAGGGTCTCCTCGCCGATGCGGAAATGTCCGTCTGTGAATACCTGCGGCGCGGCAGCGACGCCGCTTCCGAACACCAGCGTGCCTTCCGGCAGGCGCTCCGCCAGCTCTTCCGGGGCGAGGCAGAGCACACCCGTGGCATCTCGCCAGCCGCCCTCCCACTGGAACAGTGCGCCGTGGACCTTCCCCCGGCGGGCGTCCAGCACGGGGCACGTGTGAGTACACTCGGCGTATTCGCCGGGGTTGACGTTCTGCGCCAGGACCTCCAGAGAAGGGACTCCCACGCACTTCCACCCCAGGGTCCAGGCAAGGAGCTTGGCGCAGGTCACCCCGACCCGCAGGCCGGTGAAGGAACCCGGTCCCCGGCTGACGGCGACGGCCGCGATCTGTTCCCTGGTCAGGCCGGCGCGAGCCACGACGTCGTCCACGGCCGGCACGATGTCGCGGGCGTGCCGGGCGCCCTCCGGGAAAGTATAGGAGGCGAGGGGCCTCTCCTCGTCGCAGAGGGCGACGCTGCCGATGCGACCGCTGGTCTCGATGCCGAGCGCAATCATTTCGTCTCGCCCCCCGGCGACTCCTTCTCCCTGAGGTGCTGGAAGGTCTGCGTGAGGGCGTCGGTGGTCAGCTCCCTGTCACTGACAAAGCGGCCCTGGCGCAGGACCTCTACCCGCCAGATCAACTCGTCGTCTTCTGCACGGTGGCAGGCCAGATCGAAGCTGACCACCGCCCATTGCCAGAACCAGCGGTAGTGGAGTTCGGAACGCTCCAGGTGCGCGGTCAGGTAGGAATTCAGGCCGAGGGCTTCGGCGTAGGCCCTGAGCTGCTCGTCGGTGGGCTGGAGAGTGGGCTCCGCGCCGGCCTCCTCGAGCCGCTCGGTCACCTGGGGGGCCGGGATGACCTCAAGGCCGCCCTCGCGGTGCGCAATATAGGCGAGCCTTTCGGCAAAAACTTGCCCACCGCTGGGCGTGTGGAGCTTACCCCAGGTGGTTTTCCCCGTGCGCGAAGGGCCATGTGGCTCGCGGGTTACTCGGAGGACGGCGCACGGCCCGTCCGGGGTGGCCGCGAAGCTCCCGGAGTCGCGGAGCCGAAAAGTGGAGCGCACGCCGCATCCGGCGCACAGAACCGCCCAAATGAGCAGGCAAATGAGGAGGGCGGACTTTCTCATGAGCGGTCGGCCTGATGAGAGGGAATCGGTGCCGCCTGCAATTATAGGATTGCAGAGTTGGGCGGGCAAGTTGCCTGCCCCTCCGCAGCACGGGCAGGCAGCGCGACAGGACCCGCCTTGCTTGCGGCGCGACCTTACTCCCCCTCGGCGTTTTCCAGCGTGGCCTGCGCGGCCGCCAACCGGGCCACCGGCACGCGGAAGGGCGAACAGGAGACGTAGTCGAGCCCAACCTTGTAGCAGAACTTCACCGACCGGGGCTCGCCGCCGTGCTCTCCGCAGATACCGATCTTAAGGTCCGGCTTGGTCTGCCGGCCCTTCTGGACGCCCATGGCGACGAGCCGGCCGACGCCGTTCTGGTCGAGCACCTGGAAGGGATCGTTGGGCAGGATCTCCCGGTCCACGTACTCCGGCACGAACACCCCCACGTCGTCGCGGCTGAAGCCGAAGGTCATCTGGGTGAGGTCGTTGGTTCCGAAGCTGAAGAAGTCCGCTTCCTCGGCGACCTCATCGGCGGTCAGGCAGGCCCGAGGGATCTCGATCATGGTGCCAATTCTGTAATCCAGCACCACCCCGGCGTCCTCCAGCACGTCCTGGCAGACCTCCTGGGCGGCTTCGCGGCAGATGGCCAGCTCTTTCCGTGCGCCGACCAGGGGGATCATGATCTCCGGCCGGACGTCCACGCCTTCCTTGCTGCAAGTAACCGCGGCCTCCATGATGGCCCGCACCTGCATCTTGTAGATGTCGGGATAGGTAATTCCCAGCCGGCATCCACGGTGCCCGAGCATGGGGTTGAATTCCCGCAGCTCGTTGACCCGGCCGGCGACTTCCTCCGCCTCGATACCCATCTGCTCGGCCAGCCGGCTCTGCAGTTCGCTCTCCTGGGGGAGGAATTCATGAAGCGGCGGGTCCAGCAGGCGGATCACCACCGGCAGCCCGTCCATGACCCGGAAGATGCCCTCGAAGTCGTCGCGCTGCTCGGGCAGCAATGCTTCCAGGGCTCCGTCGTAGAGCTTGCGCTTCTGGGCAAGCTCCCCTTTGATCTCCTCGATTTCCTCCTCGATCCGTCGGAGCTGTTCGCCGCTGGCCTGGGTCTTTGCGGCGCGGGCCTCTGTGAGGCGGGCTTCGATCCGGCGGACGTCGGGAGCGGTAACGATCATCTGCCGGACGTTGGCTATGCGGCCCTCCTCGAAGAACATGTGCTCGGTGCGGCAGAGGCCGATCCCTTCGGCGCCGAACTCGAGGGCACGCCGGGCGTCGTCCGGGGTGTCCGCGTTGGTCCATACGCCGAGTTCCCGGTATTCCTCCGCCCATTCCATCAGGGTGGCGAAGGCGCCGCTCATCTCCGGTTCCACCATGGGGAGGGAGCCGGCGAAGACCTGCCCGGTGCTGCCGTCCAATGAGATTACGTCGCCCTCGGCGAACTCGTGTCCGGCGATGGTGACCTGCTTGTTCTCCTCGTCGGGCATTACTTCATTGCAGCCGGCCACGCAGCACTTGCCCATGCCCCTGGCCACAACGGCGGCGTGGCTGGTCATGCCGCCCCGGGCGGTCAGGATGCCCATTGCGGCGTCCATCCCGCCGATGTCTTCGGGGCTGGTCTCTTCCCTGACCAGGATGACGCCGTCCTCCTGCTGGGCGGCCATCTCTTCGGCATCGTCGGCGGTCAGGGCGATCCTGCCCACGGCTGCTCCGGGGGAGGCGGGCAGGCCGGTGGCCAGGTACTGGTCGCCCTCCTCGGCCTCTTCGCGGGCGTCCGGGTCGAAATGCTTATGGAGGAGTTGCTCCAGTTGATTGGGTTCAACCCGCCCGACGGCCGTTTCCTTATCGATGAGTTCTTCCTCGCACATCTCGACGGCGATGCGGACCGCGGCAACGGCGGTGCGCTTGCCGGTGCGGGTCTGCAGCATGTAGAGCTTGCCCTCCTGGCCGGTGAACTCAAAGTCCTGCACGTCCTTGTAATGCTCCTCAAGGGTGTGCTTGACCTCCAGCAGCTCGTCGTACATCTGCTGGTAGAGCTCCCGCGCTTTCTCCGGCTCCATGTCGCACTCGGGAAAGTCCGAGAGGTCCTCTTCGGGCATCTGGTTGACGTCCTTCGGGGTGCGGATGCCGGCCACCACGTCCTCGCCCTGGGCGTTGACCAGGTATTCCCCGTAGAGCTTGTTCTCGCCGGTTGCGGGGTTGCGGGTGAAGCCGACGCCGGTGAAGCTGGTGTAGCCCATGTTGCCGAAGACCATCGTCTGCACGTTCACCGCGGTGCCCAGCAGGCCGCGGATCTCGTTGATCTCCCGGTAGCGCACCGCCTGGGGGTTGTTCCACGAGCCGAAGACGGCGTCGATGGCGCGCCGGAGCTGTTCCATCGGTTCGGTGGGGAACTCCTCGTCGGTGTTCTTCTTGTATATCTTCTTGAACTCCTGGACGATCTCCTTGAGCTGGTCCACGTTGAGCTGGCTGTCGAAGTCGACCCCCGCCTTCTCCCGCTCCTCGTGCAGCATGCTGTCGAATTCCTGGTGGGGGATGAACATGGCGACGTTGCCGAACATCTGGATGAACCGCCGGTAGCAGTCCCAGGCGAAGCGCTCGTCGCCGCTCTGCTCGGCCAGGCCGACCACGGCGTGGTCGTTCAGGCCGAGGTTCAGGATGGTGTCCATCATGCCGGGCATGCTGACGGCGGCTCCGCTCCGCACGCTGACCAGCAGGGGATTCTCGGTGTCGCCCAGCTTCCGACCGGTGACCTCTTCGAGGCGGGACAGGTTCTCTCTGACCTCTTCTTCCAGGCCCTCGGGCCACTGACCTTCATTGCGCAGGAACTCGCGACAGACCTCCGCGGTGAGGGTGAACCCCGGCGGCACGGGCAGGCCGACGTTGGCCATCTCAGCGAGGTTGGCGCCTTTGCCACCCAGAAGCGGCTTCATCTCGGTGCGGCCGTCGGCTTCACCCTGCTTGAAGAAATAGATCATCTGCTCGCTCATCGACATGGACTCCTTTCAGTCACCGTTAAACATAGCTTCCTTGAGGAACACCGCCGCGGGCTCGCGTTACGGACCAGCAGCACGACACCGGCCGCTGAGGGCCGGCAGCGCAGGCTCCGCCGCCCCCACCCGCACGACCGAGAGAGACTAACACATCTGCCAGAGCCCTGCAAGTTGAGCGGCCCCTGAGTCATTCCCAGTTACGGCCGTGTCTCTCCGGTAGTAGCAAGCGCTCCGCTCGGAGCCGCGCCGCATACCAGCCCAGGGCGCAGTCCTGGGGGCACTTATGTGAAACCGCGTAGGGCCTGAGGCGGGACAGGCCCACCCTTACCGTGGCGTCGTCCGTTGAGGCCGCCCTCAGGCGGACGAATCAGACGTAGCCCGGGGTGACCCCCGTTGGGGGGTACATGTTTAGCGTGCGCGAACAGCAGGCGGCGCTGGAAGCACCGCCAC
>CAZEAP010000047.1:0-14552 GCA_964510315.1 uncultured candidatus Brocadiaceae bacterium | reverse complement strand
AACATGTACCCCCCGACGGGGGTCACCCCGGGCTACGTCTGAGTCGGCCGCCTGACGGCGGCCTCAACGGACGACGCCACGGTAAGGGAACGCAGATAGACGAACGACGGCTTCATGGACTCTGAGTACAGTACGGAGGCGGACAGGGCCCGCGAACCGCACGCCGTCATGCTGAGGCGCCTTATTCCCAGGCGCCGAACGCATCTCGCCGTTCTGCCACGCCGTACTTTCCCGCTCCGGCCGGACACTGATGAAAAACTCCCGAAAGGCGAAAAGGAAACGAAAAACGCCAGACACTGATTAACACTGATAAACACAGATGGGAGACCGCCAGAAGTTCTGGAACTGATTTGCAGAAAGCATCCGTCGGCACCCAAATCGGCCGGGCGCCTGCCACGCCGTACCTTCCCGCTCCGGCCGGACACTGATGAAAGACTCCCGACAGGCGAAAGGCAAACGAAAAACGCCAGACACTGATAAACACTGATAAACACAGATGGAAGACCCACGGAAGTTCTGGAACTGATTTGTAGAAAGCATCCATCGGCACTCGGATCGGCCGGGCGCCTCCCGCGCCGTCATGCTGAGGCGCGTTCTTGCGGTCGGGTCGCCGGGCACGTAGAATCGCCGCTCCCAAGCCGGAGCGCAACATCGGCAGAACAACTTACCTTCCCATCCGCCGGGAGCCCGCCATGGCCAACGCCGAGGAAACCTATTCCGAGCTGGAGAACAGCACGTCCATCTCCGAACCAGGGGGTGACGCCGTCGCCGACTCCTACAACACCGAGGTTGGGATCAGCGCCGACGTTCAGGTGCTGATGCACAGCCCGATGGGCATCCGCATCGCCCTCAACATCTCCCAATCGCGGCTGGAACTGTGGATATCCCCCCAGGCCCGGAAATCGGTCCACTACGGGCTGCGCAACTTCAGCAACCGGGACGACCACACCCGGATCTTCGACCGCATCGCCCTGCCCGACCTGAGCCCCGCTGAGTACCGGGGCTGCGACTACGATCCCTTCCACTCCGTGCTCCACTACGCGGACCAGCGCGTCCACGTAATCGCCCTCGCCGAGCATCCCGGCGTCCTGCTGTGGTTCGAGAGTGAGGCGATCGTGGACTTCAAATCCGACAAGGCGGACACCCCCCGCGAACGCACAGGGGCGCGCTTCGTCACGCTTCATCCCGACCGGGGGCACATGCTCGAGTTTGCCGCCGTCGCCGGGCCGGACGGGGGCGCATTCCGGCATCAGCGTTCGGTGGACCGCGGGCGCAGCACCTACGCCCGGCTGTCCCTGCGGCCGGGGCAGCCCCTGCTGATCGGGGGCGAGATGCTCTGGGAGCGCCCGGCCGAGGAGTTCGCCCCCCTGGCGGCTCTGCCGGTGGACGAACTCGACGCGCGGAACGAGGCGGCCGTCGAGCGGCACACCGCCCCCGGCCGCGTGGCTTTCCGCGACCGGCCCGACTGGCAGGAGCAGTACGAGCTGAACAAACGGATCATGCTCTCCTGCGCCGACTACGGCGGGGCCATTCCGGCGGCCCTCCGCTCCCTCTACTATCTCATCTGGCACATGGACGGCGCGCTGACGGCCGTCCACGCGGCGCACTGCGGCTGGCCGGAATACCTGGAACGCTGGACCCGGTTCGAGCTGAGCAACCCCACCGAGACCGAGGGGCCCGTGCCGGGGCGTTACTACGGTCAACTGGTCAACGGCAGGATCAGCAAGCAGGAGGAGTGGGGCACCTACTTCGCCGCCTGGAGCGCCTTCGCGCACTGGACGCGCACCGGCTCGCGCGAGTTCGCCGGGGGCCGCTACCTTGAGAACCTCCTGTCGTCGCTGGACTGGCTGGAGCGCAACTGCTGGGAGCCCGACTGCGGCGCCTTCGGCACCTGGTACCGGGGAGAGAACCCGGTGAAGGGCAGCTACGATTACGGCTGGGACGAAGCCGTCGGCTGCCCACAGAGCACCTCCGCGCCCTCCTTCCAGGGGAAGGCCATCACCCGCATCTACGGCTTCCAGGCCAACGTCATGGCCTACAATACCTACCTCATGCTGGCCGCGATGATGGACGGCGATGGGGCCGAGGAGCTGGTCCGCAAGGCCCGCGGGCTCCGGCCCTTCCTGGAGGAATGCCGCTCCGAACCCCGCTTCTCGGCGATCTACGAGCTGGAGGACGGCAGCACCGCCCGTGACCCCAAACCGCCGCACTATCCGCCCGGCGCCTGCTTCGTTCCCGACCCGACGGACGTTCCCGAACTGGTGCGCAACAGCCCCCGCTACGACCTGACCTCGGTGAAGGAAGGGCAGGAGCGCTTCGTCCACCAGATGCTCAACTGCATCGTCGCCCAGGACCCCGCCCATTTCGGGTCGGGAAACCTGGAGGATTTCCTCGACCTCTATCTGCCCCAGGTGCGGCGGGCGGGCCGCTTCCTGCAGATGGCCGGCGCGCCGATCGAGGACGTCAACTGCCCCGACGGCAGCTACCACGACAACCGGCCGCAACTGTTCGCCGCGGCGCTGATGCAGGTCGCCATGGTCAGCCGCGCCCTCTATCCACTCCCGTTCGGGCTGGCGCTCCGGTCGAACCACCTGATCGCCGGCATCGAGGGTTACCGCTACCGGGGCTCCACGATCACCTTTCGCTTCGAAGGCGACGGCCCGATCGGAGGGGTGGACGTCGACGGACGGGAGCTGCCCAACAGCCTGCAGGTGCCGGACGACCGGCTGGAGGACGGCGGCCAGGTCCGCGTCCGGATGGGAGAGGAGGCCGAGCGCGAGCCGCGGCTCGTCTGGTCGACCGTGCGGCTCCGCGACGTTGAGCGGCGCGACGAATCGGTGCTCTACCACGTCGAGGCATAAGGCAAGAACGTGGCGGCCTTCGACTCGCCGCCGGGAGCCTGCACAATCCAGCACACCGCCGGCGGGGAAGTGAAGACGCAGACGACCGAAGCCGAGGGATGGTGGTACGTCGAATTCGAAGGACGGGGCGACCACGTGCTCACCGTCAACCCGTAAGTCGGTCCGCCCCCTGCTCCCCGGGGCCCGGCGCGCTGATGACGGCGACGACGCAATTTCTCACCCAGCGGCGCTGCTCTTCGGAGAGGGACGTGCCGAAGGTGACGGTGTCGCTGTCGGAGGTCACGTGGACCGCTTTCAAGTTCTTCTGCCCGCCGACCTTGCCGATGACCACCTCCTCGGCCTCGTCCGCCCGCACTCTCTTCTCGGCCCAGGTGGCCCACGGCAGGCGGTAGTGCTTCTGCACCTCCGAGGGGGAGACCAGCAGCTCCTCCGTGCCGAGGAAGAACCAGCCGCAGATGGCGGCGCCGACGACCACGGCCGCTCCGCCCAGCGCAATCGGAATCGACTGCAGTGGGCCAATCCCAAGCGGGCCCGAGGCAACTATGGCCGCGCCGAACAGCACCCCCAGCACCCCGATGACCGGCGCCGCGGGGTGACCCCCGGAGCATATCCGGAGGGTCTCGCCTTCGACGAAGAGGAACAGCCGTCGGCCGGGCGCCCCCTCGGATGGATCGAACTCGACCCGCAGTGAGCCTTCGGCCGCGCGCTGACGGATGGACTTGTCCAGGTCCTCCGGGCGTACCCGCAAGCCCACCGCGAGCGGATGGGGGCCTTGCGTCACGCCGGCGTCGCCAATACGCGGGGGAACCTTGCGAGGCCAAGGCCGGCCCATTAACGTGGCCCCGAGGCGCACTTCCGGGCGCGGGGCCCGCACAAGAATCACTGAACGGAGCGAAGAACGCCGTGAGCGAACGAAGAGCCAACATCGTCATCGTGCAGACCGACAGCCAGGACGGGCGAGCCATGGGCTGCATGGGCCATCCGGCCATGCGGGGCGCCACACCGAACATGGACCGGCTGGCGGAGCGGGGCGTCTTGTTCAGGAACATGTACTGCAACAACCCCGTCTGCTGCCCCTCACGCTCCAGCATGTTCAGCGGCCGCTTCACCCACCACTGCGAGGGCTGGAACAACTACAAGGGCCTCGAACCGGGCGAGACGACCTTCCTGACGAAGCTCGCCGATGCCGGCTACGGGGTGGAGACCTTTGGGAAGACGGATTACGTCTCCGGCCATCACACCGTCCGTGCCCGCGTAACTCCCTGGACCCGCGCGGCGGGCATCCGGCGGCCGGAGTATCGCATGCCCGGCCCGCAAGTCATCGAGGAGGATCGTGAACGCGTGGCGGAGCACGACTGGCGGAACGTGGACCGGGCCGTCGACTGGCTGGGCGAACGCGGCGGAGAGCAAGCGCCCTTCCTGCTCTACCTCGGCCTCAACCAGCCCCACCCGCGGTTCTGCACCTCACGGCGCTACCTGGACCGGATAGACCCCGACGCGGTTCGGCTGCCCCCGCCGGACGAATCGGGCCACCCGGTGATGGAGCTGATGCAACTGAAGAAGAACTGGATGCACGGGCTGGACGAGCGAACGATGCGCCTCGTCCGACGGATCTACTTCGGCATGGTGGCGGAGGTCGACGCCATGCTCGGGCGCGTGCTGGACGCCGTCGAGCGGACGGGTCTCGCGGAGACCACGCTCGTGTTCTTCACCAGCGATCACGGCGAGATGAACATGGAGCACGACCAGTTCTACAAGATGTGTCACTACGAACCGTCCGCCCGCGTTCCCCTCATCGTCGCCGGGCCGGGAGTCCAGCAGGGGCGGCAAGTCGAGACCCTGACCTCCTTGATCCACCTGCATCCCACCGTGACCAACCTCGCCGGGCTACCCCGCGAGGGGCGTCTGGACGGTGAATCGCTGCTCCCGGAGCTGGGCGGGGAGGGCCCGGCGCGCCCCGACCGCGCGTTCGCGGAGTTCCATGGTTCCTCCAGCCGGACCGGGGCGTTCATGCTGCGCCTCGGCCCCTGGAAGTACGTCGCCTACCCCGGCTTCGACCCGCAGCTCTTCAACCTGGACGATGACCCGTGGGAGGTGAGCGACCTGGCGGGGAAGCGCCCGGAGGTGGTCACCAACATGGACTCCGCCCTCCGGCGGCTGGTGGACTACGAGGCCGTCGACGCCCGTGTGAAGGAGTACGACCGCCAAAGCTTCCGCCACTGGCGGCAGGGCCAGCTCGACGCCGGTACGTACCGGGAAAGCATGGCCCGGATATTCAGCGGTTGGGACGGGGTCGAAGCCGCCGAGGCCGACCCCTGGACCGATGAGGACGAGGAGCGTGTCGAGGCGTGGCTGGCCGGACGGGAACCTGCGTAGTGCCGGCGTTTCGCTTGTCGCCTTCGAGCGGCGTCCTACCTGCGCCGGCGCGCCGCCGGGGGGCGTGTTGAGACTTCGTGTCGATCTCTCACGACGCGTGTTGTCAAAACACTACTCCCGCCGAATGCGCGCCGGAGGAACCGCCCCGGGTCTGCTGTTTGCCCGGCCCGGCCGGGGCCGGTAGAATGCCGCGCCCGGACGGGCTTTCCAACGTGGGACTACAGGGCGGGAACCGGATGATGACAGAAGACCATCGCGGTGAATACGACGTTGTGGTAGTGGGAGGCGGGCTGAGCGGCTTCGCCGCCGGCCTCACCTGTGCACGCGCGGGACTCAGCACGCTGTTGGCCGGCGCCCATCCGGTGCTCGGCTGGGAGGGTGTCTGGACCTTCCAGAACGCGCTTCCGCCCGAACCGCAGGGACTCGTGAAGGAAGTGGCCGACGCGGTGGACGCCAAAGGCGCGCGCGGGAACGGCCTGCTCGACAGCGCCGTGCTGGAGCTGACGCTGGACAGCATGGCGGCCGAGGCCGGACTGGAGGTGCTTTACCACGTGCGACCCGTGGCGCTGCTGGCGGCCGGCGGGGCGGCGAGGGGCGTCGTGGTGGCCGGGAAGTCCGGGGAAATCCAACTCCGCGCGGGCGCCGTGGTGGACGCGACCCCGGCGGGCGTTCTGTGGCGCTGTGCGGGGTCCAGCTTTGAGGCCATACCGCCCGCTCTGCGCTACGGCCTCATCATGAACAACGTCGCGAACCTCAGCGAGCCGGTGGAGCCCAGCGCGCCCGAGGGCTGTGCGGCTCTGCGCGTGGTCCCCTCGGTATGGCCGGGGGAGGCGCGCGTGCTGTTCGACGCCGAGACACGGCATACCGTGGAAACCCAGGAGATGGTGCCGGAGGTCCTGGAAGCTGTCCGAGGCCAGGTCCCGGCCTGCGAGGATGCGCTGGTCACGCAGATGGCCTTCGAGGCGATGTCCCTGGAGGCACCGTCCGCGGGCGACCTGGAGGGCCGCCGCCACGCCGATCTGGACGGGCTTTTCGGCGCCGGGCCGTGGGGGTGTGAAGTCGACCTCCGCGGCAACGCCTTCGCCGGCCTGCTGGGCGTGGGGGAAACCGTGGGCAGGGAAGCCGCGGCCGGAGTCGTCGAATCCCCGCCCGGCGGGGGTGAGGCCGAACGCCTGGACGCACCGGCCGAAGAGCACGGCGCGAGCGTGGCCGTCTGCGGCGGGGGCACCGCCGGCGTCCTGGCCGCGCTGGCGGCCGCCCGCGAGGGGGCCGACACGCTGCTGATCGAAGCCACCCCCGTCCTGGGGGGCATCGGGACCGGCGGGAACATCCACGGATACTTCTACGGTGTCGCCGGCGGACTGCAGGATTCGCTCGACGCCCGCACCGAGGAGATGGCGTCCCTCGTGGCGCCCGCCGGGCGGTTCGGGGGCTTCCACCCCGTCGCGAAGTGGCTGGCCTCCCTGCGGATGCTCCTGGAGGTGGGCGTGCGACCGATGGTCAACACCACCGTCTTCGGCGTCGCCGCCGAGGAGACCGGCGGCGAGGAGGGCAGGCACCGTTCCAGCCGAATACAAGCGGTCCGCGCCGTGGGGCCGGACGGCCTCCTGACCTGTCCGGCCGAGCAGTTCGTCGACTGCACCGGGGACGCCGACGTCGCCGCCATGGCCGGAGCCCCGTTCCGCTACGGCCGCGAGGGCGACGGCGCGCTGCACCCTTACACCCTCTCGGGCAGCGTTCTGACCGAGGATGGCCGTCTGCGCCACCTGAACTTCGACGCCGGATACTGCGACCCGGATGACGTCTTCGACCTGACGAGGGCCCGCCGCAAGGCGCTCAATTTCTACCGCAGGGGGGAGTTCGACGCGGAGAACCGCGTGCTGTTCATCGCTCCGCTCCTCGGCGTGCGCCAGGGACGCCAGGTCGAGGGCGAGTACACGCTCACGCTGGCCGATGAGACGCTGGAGCGGCAGTTCGACGACGTGGTCGCCTACGCGATGTCCAACTTCGACAATCACGCCCGCGACTACGCCAGCGAGACCGACCAGGCGGTGGTCTACACGTACCTGTTGGGCAAACGCGGCGAAAACTTCGGTTGCGAGGTGCCCTACCGATGTCTGCTCCCGCTCCGCGTGGATAACCTGCTGCTCGCCTGCCGTGGGATATCGCTGACCCAGGACGCCCACTACCAGATGCGCATGATGCGCGACATGCAGAGGATCGGCGAGGCGGCCGGCGTGGCCGCGGCCCTCTGCGTCATACTTGGATTCGACCCGGGCGATCTGCCGGTCGGCGAACTCCAGGAGCGCCTCTTCGCAACCGGCGCGCTGGGGCCGCCGGAGGCCGACCGCCACCCCGGCGGGGAGGTCGTGCCGCACTGGCCGGGAGCCTTCCCCGAAGCGCCCGAGCAGAGGCCGCCGAATGAACTCGTTGATGAGCTTGCCTCGGATGACCCGCCCGAGGCCGTCTGGATGCTGATGCAGCATGGGGAGGCCGCCATGCCCGAACTGCTCGACGCGGTCCGCAGCGAGGATGAGGACGTTCGCTTCTGGGCTTCGGTGCCCCTGGCTATGCTGAGGTCAACGGAAGCGACGGCTCCCCTGCTCCAGGCGCTCCAGCAGCGCCGCCCGCCGGAGGCGGGGGGCCGGCAATGCGCCCCGGCGTGGATAACGGCCGCCGTGCTGCTGGGACGCATCGGTGACCAGCGGGCCGTGCCCGCCCTGATCGACGTGCTTCGCGACGACGTGTCGACCGACGCCTACGTGGCCGCCCTCCGGGCTCTCGCCCGTATCGGGGACGCCTCCGCGGCGCCGGCGGTGCGCGAGTTCCTGAAGCGGGACGACATCGACACCCGCCAGAAGCTGGCCGGGGGGCCGTGGCTCGGGCCGGTCTACGCTGACGTCCGCTGGCGACTGGACCTGGCCGCCGCGGAGGCCCTCGCCAGCATGGGCGAGGACGTGGAGGACCTGGTCGCCCCGTACCTGGAAGACGAGCGCCGATGCGTGCGGCGACGCGCTGCGGCCGTCGGCGACCTCTGACGGTTGAGAATTCGGGCTCGGGCCCGGCTTGCCCGCCCCCGGCGGGACGCCGCGAAGAGTCAAGCCCTGCGTCCTGCTACGCCAGCTTGTCGGCTCCCGAGTAGACGGCCTCAACCGTTAAGGTGACCGCTGCATGGCCCGGATGCTTCTCGGGGTTCCAGTCCTGCATCTCCTCGAAGACCGGACCTTCGGTGTGGTACTCCAGGGAGCCTTTGACCTGGTAGGCGTTGCCGTCCCCGCCCATGAACAGGAAGGACCCTTTGGAGCCGGCCTGGATGTTGCGGCGGGTCTTGTGGAAGTAGTTGTCGGCGACCACCAGCGTGTCGTTCCCCCGCCGTCCGAGGCATCCGACGTAGACAACGTTCGGCGTGCCGTCCTCAGAGACGGTGCCGAAGATCGCCGGACCCTTGGGGTTTTCCCATGCTTCGATCACGGCTTCGGGCAATGCAGCCATCGGTGCAGCTCCTTCAATTTGAAGTTTCGCGGCGCCGCGGACTCACTGTCGCCACGACCCCGCTCTCCGCGCCGGAGGCCCTCAGCACGGCCCGGCGCGCCGTCCGGAATCCCACACCCTACCACCTGCGGGCCGGCCGTCAACCGTGCGTGCGTCATTGTCCGCCCGGAGGATGCGCACCGGCCGTAAACCCCGGTTTTCGGCCTTCCGGCGGGCTCGACCTTGCCGTTCCCGCCGTGGGCTGTAAACTGGCCGGGTGAATTGGCGTTTGGGGCACTCCGAAGCTGTGAACCGGGAGAGGACCAGATGCCCGACAGACCGAACGTTCTGTTCATCGCGATCGACGACCTGCGGCCGCAGCTCGCCTGCTACGGCCGCTCGCAGATGATAACCCCGAACATGGACGGGCTGGCGGCGCACGGCGTCCTGTTCGAGCGCGCCTACTGCCAGGTGCCGGTCTGCGGCGCCACGCGGGCCAGCCTGTTGACCGGCGTCCGACCCGAGCGCGATCGCTTCACCAATTACTCCACGTGGGTCGAGGAGGACCTGCCCGACGCCCTCACGCTGCCGCAGCATTTCCGCGAGCACGGCTACGTGACGATCTCGCGCGGGAAGGTCTTCCACCACCGCACCGACTGCGCCGAGCGGAGCTGGAGCGACGAACCGTGGCGCCCCCGGCCGGAGGACGGGGACTGGCGCAATTACCTGCTGGAGGAGAGCAAGCCGGAGCCGGGAAACGGCGACAAGGGCCGGCCCTACGAGTGCGCCGACGTCCCCGACAACGCCTACTTCGACGGGCAGACGGCCGAACGCGCCATGGAGGACCTCGGCCGGCTGGCCCGCACGGGTGAGCCGTGGTTCCTGGCCGTCGGGTTCCTGAAGCCCCACCTGCCGTTCAACGCGCCGGAGCGCTACTGGGATTACTACCGGCGCGAGGAGGTGGACCTGGCCGACAACCCGTATCCGCCGGAGAACGCGCCGGGAGAGGCACTCCACAACTGGGGCGAGCTGCGGGCCTACCTGGGCATTCCCGCGCAGGGGGCGCTCTCCGAGGAACTCTCCCGCTCCATGGTGCACGGATACTATGCGGCGACCAGCTACACCGACGCCCAGGTGGGCCGGGTGCTGGACGAGCTGGACCGCCTGGACCTGGCCGGCAACACCATCGTGGTGCTCTGGGGCGACCACGGCTGGCAGCTCGGCGAACACGGGCTGTGGTGCAAGCACTGTAACTTCAACACTTCGCTGAACGCGCCGCTGATCGTGCGCTACTCCGGGATGGGGCGCGGAGTGGAGCGGAGCGAGCTGGTGGAGTTCGTGGACATCTATCCCACGCTGTGTGAGCTGTCGGACCTGCCCCTGCCGGACCACCTGGCCGGCACGAGCATGGTGCCGCTGCTGGGGCGGGGGGCGGCGGAATGGAAGGCGGCCGCGTTCAGCCGCTACCAGGCCGGCGATTCGGTGCGCACCGATCGCTACCTCTACACGGAGTGGACCGACCGGGAGGAGACCGTGACCGCGCGGATGCTCTACGATCACGAAGTGGACGCTGCGGAGAACCGGAACGTGGCCGACCTGCCGGAGAACGCAGAACTGGTGGAGGAGTTGGCGGCGAGACTCCCCTGAGCCCGTCCCGAGCCCCGTCGAGGGGCACGTCGAAGGGACACCTCGGCAAACCGCTCGCCTGCCTTGAGCCTCCTTGCTGTGAGGGGCCTCGAACGGCCGAGGGGCGCCAGTCCTGCTTCGAGAGTTGGAGGGAGTTCACGGCGGCCAGGCTCAGGACAGGTCCCTCGACCTCACCATGCCTGCCCGCCGGCCGTCTGGCGGGAACGTCTACACCGACCCGACGCTGCTCGACGGGGCCGGGGCGTTGGAGGCATTACCGGATCTCTTGCTGGAAGACGCAGCCACAGCTCACCCTCCGGACAGCCCCTGTTCGAGTTCTGAGGCGAGCGCTTGAGGGGTGATGATGCGTAGCGCGAAGCGTTGCTCGATCCTTTCCGCAGCAGCGCTGGCAGCAAGGTGCTTATCTGAGGTGACAAACGCGTCCACGCCAGCTGCAAGCGCGTCGATGTAGGGACCTCGATCGCGGATATCATTGCCTGACTTAGCTAATTCCTGCAGCTTCTGCTGGATCGCCTCCTTCCGCTTTGCATCATTCCATGTACCAGCCAGGTCATCCCAGCATGCCACTTGCTCGTCCCAAGTGCCGAGGGGGTAATGCGGCAGAACGCCGGATTGCCTGGCCAGATCATATGCTTGGTCTGGTTTTTGAGCGAGTTCGGAGAGTGTATGGCGGCTGACCAAGACTTTAACGTTCCCGCCTTTCCATGCAGCGAGAATAAGCTGCATGGCTGAATAGGCCGGAGAGCAGGGCCGGCAAGCATCGATGAAGCAGTTTGCGTCCAACGCTACTTTCATAGGCAACTACCTCATGCCCAGAGGGAAGAAATCTGCGCAGTTCCTGTCGGCGAGGGCATCAGATTGAGACTGAACGGAGGCAACCGAATGTACAGCTTATGCCGCCGCAGCCGCTACGACCCGTAAAAGCAACGCGGTCGCCGGCGGGCACTCAATAAGCAAGCGTTAGTCCGGGCGGCTCACTAATGCCGGAAACGCGTCCACGACCTCCGCTGCTGAGATCGCGAAGCTCAATCCCTCCGCTTGCTCCTTACTGAATCCGAAGGTATTAACCCCGACTACCTTCCCGGTATCAGCCAAGATCAAGGGCCCCCCGCTGTTGCCGCGATTTATGGCTGCATCTGTCTGGACAACGTGGACCCCGCCGAATTCCCGCAGGGCACTAACTATGCCTTTAGACATTGTCCAGTCCAACAGCCCTAGCGCGCAGCCTATAGCCAGCACATCTTTCGCTACCATGGAACGGTCGGGCGTTCCCAAAGCAAGCCACTCATGGCCGGTAGGACCTCGTAGAAGCGCAACGTCCCTGCTCTCGTCGCTTCCCAGAACCTGCGCTCGCTGTGTCAGCCCAGACCGGAAGCGAATCGACACTGTTGAATCCGTGCCAACTACGTGTGCATTAGTAACAATGTGGCCCACTGGACTTGCAAAGAAACCGCTACCCGTACCGCGGGAGGTGCGGATCACCACCACGGCATCTAAGAAGTCCTCGTATTGGGACGGGACACTATGGTCTGGCTGGCCTTCGGCGCCCGCCTTTCCCGGCACGACCGGTCCCTTCGCTGCACCGACCAGCCTTTGGCGGTCCCGTGCAATTCGCTCCGACAGCCTTTCGAGACATTCACCGACAGCGTCTTCGAGAAGCCTCTTGCCGTGCTTACCCGAGATATGCACGCCATAGCTTTCAGTGATTGGCGCCAACGTGAACAAGGAGAGGCCTGTCAAAAAACTCGTGATGTGGCGGCCAGCCGGGGGGCTGTAGAGAAACTTCCCTTGCTCCCGATAGTGCCCCAAGAGATACCGAGTGCGTCCGCGCTCCAAGAGCAAGCTGACAGCTATCTTGAAGGAGCGCTGGCCCCATGCCCTGTTGGCGTGTACGAGGTTAACCTCTAATGCCGGAAAGACCAGCAGTGCGTTGTCTGGCGCTTCGGCAACCGACTCAACAAGGCTGATCCGCTCGAACAGCCCCGCAAGAGAGTCCCGAGTGGCTCCTCCGAGTCCCGGATAGTAGCTTATCTCGTATGTCTCCCAGCCTTCAGAGTACCTCCACGAAGACTTGGCATCGGCTCCCTGCACAACCGCAGCGGTCAGCTGGATCGCCGCGGCATTGTCCTCTCCTGCCGGACGAACCGCAGGGCGGAGTTCCCCATGGTAAGAACACGAACTGCCGCTGGAGACGACGAACACAGCTAACGCCAAGATATGAGACAGGTGGCCCTTGCGGATACTTCCGGCGGCATCCTTGCCCATACCCAACCGAGTCCTCAAATGAAAGGCGGAGACTCTGATCACTGCCTACGCCCAGCCTTGCCGGTCGCGCCGCTTCCGCTCAAGCAGGCGACTTGCCATGCTGGTCGGTGCGGCCGGGCCCTGGAGCATTCCTGTTGGGCAGCCTTCAGTGTAGGCTCATATGTCGTTGAGTCAAGGTCGTTGCGAACGCATTTGCGCTGTGGGGGTGCTCAGGCGCGGGAGGCACGGATGATGCCGCACCTGGCGCCTGCGGGCGGACCAGTTGAACCGGCCCGCCCCTACTATCGAGCACCGTTCGGCGCCATGAATGCTCGATATGCGCCGCACCGCGCTCCGGCGGCGCGTCTCCTCCGGTATCTGTAGTCCGCCCATATTTCGTTCCTTCCACCCTCTTGTGTCCTGCCTGTGGCCACCTCAGGCCGGAACCGCCGCATAGCGGAGCACTTCGATCTCGGCGCCGTGGCGGACGGCCTCCTCGGCCAACTCGTGCACCCGGGCGGTGACGTCTTCCGAGAGGTAGTACTCCCCGCAGTTGCGGCAGACCTCGGCCGGGGTGTCCTTGATGACGACCGTGGTTCCTCCACGCTCCAACGTGACGGTGGCCGTCCCGCTCTGCGTGGTGCCGGTCTTGCAGATGGCGCACTTCATGGTTCTCTCCTCGTTCTGAAATCATCACTCCACAGGCCCGGATCGGGCTCGTATGCCGTCACGACGACGGCCGTGTCGGTCTCGCTCTCGTGGGCGAGAACGACGTGGACGGGCCGCCCCCGCACGAAGCCGAGGAGCAGGCAACTCGGGTAGGGCTCGTCGTCGGGGTATTCGGCGATCACCTCGCCGCCCTGGACAACGCCCAGCACGTCGTCTTTGCTGAGGCCCCGTTCGAACATGCGGCTCACGGCGTGACCGCTGAACAGGACCTTCTCGAAATCCCGTTCCGACCCACTATCCATTATCCGGCCACCTCCGCGGCCAGTTGACTTCATCCCTCGCCGAAGCCGAACTGCTCCAGCTTCTGGCCGATCTGCTTCTCCAGGATGCCGGCCTCATCGAACTGCTCCTGGAGCCTGGCGACAAGCTTCGGCATCTTCTGTTCGAACCGGTCGGAGATGTATTTGAGGAAGATCAGCCCGAGCACCACGTGCTTGTACTCCGAGGCGTCCATGTGCCCGCGAAGTTTGTCGGCCGCCTCCCATAACCTGTTTTCGAAGCCGAGGTTAGCGCCCGACCCGTTGTTCTTCTCGCCCATGCGTGACCTCGTCGGTCTCAAGTCGATGCTGCTGCCCGGGACCGGCCCGCGCCCAAACAGATGATAGGCACAGGTAGAATAGCGGTGTAGACGGTGGTACTCAAGTAGGATTCGGGGCGACTGCCCCGGTGGTCAGACGGTGTCAACGCCCAGTGAGGGTGTGGCGGGCTGATCGGCGTCCGCCGTGGCAGTACGGGAGTCAGTGTTGTGGGTCTCGATGCCGTCCGGCCAGGGGGCGGTGGCGACTCACACCGCTCCCGGGGCCATCCGGTGAAGAGGTACACACCGGGAAAAGGAAGCCCGCCATTTTCCCGACACCGCTGTTCAGCCGAACGTTCAGGCCGCCGGATGGCGGCCGACTCAGACGTAGCCCGGGGCGATCCCCGTTGGGGGGTACATGTTTAGCGTGCGCGAACAGCAGGCGGCGCTGGAAGCACCGCCACTGCGAGCAGGGATGCTCGCGCTACAGCCGGGGGGCATGTTGTGGCGCGACCTTCCAGGTCGCAGTGCCGGGCCATCCTTGGCCCGGCCTCACCGCTGGTTTGAACCCTAAGAAACACGGTCTCCTTCTGAACGGTAAACGCGTACGTTGGGGGAACCCCGGGGACAGAGGGGCTACCCCCCCCAAACCGGAGCCCGCCGCGAGGCGGGCGAATCCCATGTGCCGCACGGGCTGAATCGCCCGC
>CAZEAP010000046.1:0-17690 GCA_964510315.1 uncultured candidatus Brocadiaceae bacterium | reverse complement strand
GGCGCCCGAAGGTAAGGCGCCTCAGCATGACGGCGCGGGAGGCGCCCGGCCGATTTGAGTGCCGACGGATGCTTTCTACAAATCAGTTCCAGAACTTCTGTGGGTCTTCCATCTGTGTTTATCAGTGTTAATCAGTGTCTGGCGTTGTTCGTTTTCCTTTTCGCCTTTCGGGAGTTTTTGATCCGTGTCCGGGCGGACGGGAAAGTGCGGCGTGGCAGAACGGCGAGATGCATTCGGCGCCTGAAGGTAAGGCGCCTCAGCATGACGGGCGGGGGAGTCGCCCGGGTGCCGGGATCCGAGCCGGAAGCTCAGAGGTGCGTTCCCTGACCACTTCACCCCCCTGCTTCCCGGATGGTGGCCATCAGGTCTTCCGGGTCACTGTCTTTGGTCAGGTAAGCGTCGGCCCCCGCCCGCAGCATGCTCTCCCTGGTGCCGTCCAGATCGTGCATGGACAGGCCGATGACGCGTATCTCTGGCATCTCGGCCTTTATCTTCCGCGTGGCCTCCACCCCGCTCATGCCCGGCATGGAGACGTCCATCAGGACTACCTCGGGTCGCTGTTCACGGACAAGCTCTATGCCTTCCCGGCCCCCTTGCGCTTCGCCCACCACGCGCATGTCCTCTTGGGCATCCAGCAGTTGAGCCAGTCCGCGCCGCACAGTGCTGTGATCGTCGATCAGCAGAACGTCAACAGGTTCGTCCGGATGATGCGCACACATACTGAATGTCCCCTGATACGGCTACATGATGGCGTTCCGCGCGGGTCAGGTTTTCTGCGCATCCCTGGGTTCGGCGGGCAGCCTCACCATAAACCGGCTTTCCGCACCCTTGGAACTGCGAATCTGGAGTTGCCCCCCCGAGACCCGTGCGCCGTTCCGTGCTGAACAGGCCGAAGTCCCCCACTTCACCCCCTCGGCTCCTCAGCGTTTCAACGTCGAACCCCTTGCCTTCGTCTTCGACAATTACCGGCAGCATGCCATCTATGTGCCCCAACTGCAAGTGCGCCCGTTGATTTCGAGCCATTTGCGCCATGGGGGTGCCGGGCGGCGGAGGAGGTGCGGATGCGGCCCGGGCGGCTGTGCGCAACGACGCATGCATCGGAGCGCCGCCCTTCTGTGGAGCGCCACCCGGACGCCGTGGCGGCTCCTCCCGGAGGTCCTCCACCGGCCGCTCAAAGATGCGATCCAGCTTGGATCGAAGCTTCCATCTGCGAAGTCGTCTCAAGGAGAGGAAGCGGGGAAGGTCCGAGCTGGAAAGCGGGCCTCAGGGACGGATTGACCTATAGGTGACAGTCTGCTGCCGGACCGAGCGGTTGCGCAGTTCACCGGAAACCTGGAAGCGGCTCATGAAACGTCGGTCGATGTAGTCCTTCAGCATGAAGGCCGGCCAGCCTCCCCAGACGAATCCGCGCTTCGCGGCCAGCCCGCGGCCGTCTCCCATGTTGAGGATGAGCAGATAATTCTCGTCCGGAAGGAACCGCCTCATCGGGTCCCCTTCGAGGGCCGCCAGCAGGTTATGGAACCGGATGGGGTTCTGGCGGACCGCATGCACGCCGACTCGCCGGAGCGGCTGACTCGCGAGGCTGATGCAGTCGCCCCCGCCGAATACATTGGGATAGTCGGTGCTTTGGAGATAGTCGTTCACCAGGAAAGCCCCGTCCGGTGCCACGGACACGCCGGAGGCCTCGAAAATCGGGGAGGGCCGCACCCCGGTGGCCACCAGCCCGACGTCGTAAGGTTCCGCCCCGCCCCCACGCAGCTCCGCTGTCCCGTCGGCGAGGGACTCCACGTGCTCGCCCTCCAGCACCCGCACTTTTCTCAGCTTCAGCGACGTCGTAGGGGACCTGCCCGCCCGTCTTGAGGTGCAGGGCTTGTTCCTCCGGGTCCACCCGCTCGGTACATGTTTAGCGTGCGCGAACAGCAGGCGGCGCTGGAAGCACCGCCACTGCGAGCAGGGATGCTCGCGCTACAGCCGGGGGGCATGTTGTGGCGCGACCTTCCAGGTCGCAGTGCCGGGCCATCCTTGGCCCGGCCTCACCGCTGGTTTGAACCCTGAGAAACACGGTCTCCTTCTGAACGGTAAACGCGTACCCCGCTCGACCGTGCCCCGGATGAACTCCGCCCCCCGGTCCTCCGCCATTCGACGTATGAAGAAACGCGCCTGCCGCGGAGCGTACATCCCCCCCAGCAGGCCGGGACCCATCCCGGAGTAGTAGTGGTATTCGTTCTTGCTGATCAGCGTTACCCGGTGCCCCCGGCGGACGTACTCCCCCAGCCGAAGCAGCACCGTCATGTGGGCGTGCCCGCCGCCCACCAGCACCAGACGCTTGCCCATCGTGGTTTGCCCCCCTGGAGAGCAAGCCCCGGGCTGTTCACTCGATGCGCAGCCGCCGGGGTTTGCTTTCGCCCGCCAGACCCATGTGGTCCATATAGAGTATCACCTCGGCCGGTGGCTTCACACCGAGTGCCTTCAACGGAACGCGCATCTCCACGTGGGGGTCGTCGAAGGCAATGAACCCGGGGGCTTCATGGCTGTCCTTCACCGCCCCGTTGACCTCCTCGAAGCCTCCCGGTTCGTACGTCTGGACCTTGTAGGCGACCATGGGGCGCGTCGACTTTCCGCTGCCGCCGTGGAAACCGGTGGGCAGCCACATGCGGCATTCCACGCCCAGCTTTTCCCCATAGCTGTCGCGCGTCTGCCCGGTCCGGGCATCGGCGTCCGTGTCGAGGTACAGGTAGCCGAGGGCTCCCGTGGCGCCGGTTTCCCGGAAGTGTGCTTCCACGCCGGAGGCGAGCTTCAGCAGCACGTACAGGCAGGTGCCGTCGTGGGCGCATGCGATTTTCTTCACGCGGGCGGTTTTCGCTGTGAGGGCGCCCATCGGCCCCGCCGATTGGGAAGGCAGGGCAGAGAAGCCGTCCACGCCAGCCGCGCTCCAGTCCTCGGGCCGTCCGTCTATGCTGATGGCGTTTCAGGCAACACGGGGTATGACCGGCCCGGGCGCCGCGGTGGGTTTGCCCGCGCGACGCGTGGCGCCGCCTCCTTCCCGCCGCGGGCGAACCGTGGCGATCTCGCCTTCGGGGGCCGCCTCTTCGCCGCATCCTGTGCTCAGAAAGCACAGTGCCGGGACAGCGAGGAACAGAACCCCCGCGGAGATGAACTTCCAGTCCATGATCTGGGTGTCTACCTTCGGCCGCTTGAGGTCTCCAACTCATTCGGTCCTGCCTTTGGCATACTACGATCGGCGGGCCGGCCTATCAAGCGGCGTGGGTTTCCTGCCAGGTCCTGCCACGCGGGCCGTAACGGCTGCGTGACCTGTTGACGCCGCGGGCCGGCTCCGTAGTATCTCCCCGACGGGCAACAGGCCTGGAGTCAGCGGAGAGGGCGATGGGGGAGTGGCTCTTCGGGGCCGCGCCGGAGGAGCTGAAGCGAGGGCTGCCGAAGTTCAAAACGCCCCGCTTCACCCGAACCCTGAGCCAGTGGTTCAACCTGCTGATGGAGACCGGCTTCGCGTTGGAGCGGGTAGGGGAGCCACGACCCTTTAGTTTCTTAAGCCGTTGGCGAGGGCGTCCTCGGCGGCGTTTTCTATCTGGTGGGCGATCGGTGACGGCGTCAGCTTCGGGTGTGTGCCCATCTGGAAGACGCATATTTCGTCGGCCCGCATTTTCTGCTGTATGAGGGCCCCGATGCAGTTGGCAACGTAGCCGGCTTTGTCGCTGCCGAATACCTGGCCTCCCAGCAGCCGGCCGCCGTGTTTGGCGAAGATAAGCTTGACGGTCAGTTGCGACGCTCCCGGCAGCGTGCCCGGATGCTTGTCCATCGAGGATGCGGTGCCCACGACGACCTCGATTCCCTCCTGCCCCGCGCTTCTCTCGGTGAAGCCGGCTGAACCGACCGCGAGGTCGCCGATGACGGTGCTGAAGACCCCGATCGGGCAAGGCGCCCGGCGGGTCCGCTTGAGGAGGTTTGCGCCGGCCACGCGCCCTTCCATGGTGGCGATGGAGGCGAGGCGGAGCATGGAGGTCTTGCCGGTGAGGAAGCACCTTTTGCGCGTACAGTCCCCGGCCGCGAAGATATGAGGGTCGCTTGTTCTCATGTGAGCGTCAACTTCTATTCCCGCTTTCTGATCGACCCGAAGCCCTGAGGCCGCGGCCAGCTCCACGTTCGGCCGGACGCCGATTCCGAGCAGAACCAGGTCGGCGTTCAACTGCTGCCCGTCGGTCAGCTCCACCGACTCTACGTTGCTGTTCCCGTGGATCTTCTCCGCCCGGCGGTCGGCAAAGATGGAGACTCCTTCCTTTTGGAGTTCTTCCTCGACCCGGATGCATATCTCGTCGTCGCAGGCCAGCAGAAGGCAATGCGGGAGCATTTCAACGACGGAGACGCTGTTCAGGTGGGGCAGCTTGGAAAGCTCGTCGGCAAATTCCAGTCCGATGAAGCCTCCCCCGATGATCACCACGTCTCCGACGTTATCCAGCCTCTTTCTGAGGCCGCGGAGGTATCCCGGCTTCTTCTGCGCAGTGAACACGTTGTCCAGCTCAACTCCCTCCAGCGGTGGAACGAGGGGTTCCGAGCCGGTGGCCAGTATCAGCTTCTCGTACCGGATATCCTCCCCGCCCGCCGTGTGGGCCGCCCGGCCGCCCTTGTCGACCGAAGTCACTTCGTCCACAAGGAGGTTCAGGTTGTGCTTCTCCAGCAGCTTGTCCGGGATGACGTCCTCGTCCACGGACTGGAGCGTGCCGAAGATGTAGGGGATACCGCAGGGAACGAGGGCCTTGTCCTCGCGCCGCACGACGGTGATATCAAGATCAGGATGAAACCGCCTGGCGGTGATAGCCGCGGAGAGGCCCGCGGCGCTGCCGCCGACAATCAAAGCATCAGTTCTCATTACACGTTTCCCCTCTGGGGGCTGGGGAACTGGTGACAAAACAAACCGTCCATTCTGCCTTTCGGCTCCTTTTTGTCAAGCGAACGGCGCATAGAGAAGACGGAGAATGCCTTTTCGGTCGCCTGGAAGCGGCCGGGGAGACCGACGAGGCGGCTTAGTGTTGAAAACACGAGCGGTGATTCGATATTCTGCCTGTTGGGCTTGTTACTTTTGTGAAGGAGGTAGCCGATGAGGCAGGCTTTTGTGGCGTTTATGGCGGTTGCGGCTGTCGTCCTGCTGTCGGGTTGCGGCACGATGCCCAACAGCGCGATCCTGGCTCCCATCACCATTGACCAGCACAGCCCGGTGGCGATGGGTGACCGCGGCGTCGCACCCAGCAAGGTGGGAACCGCGGAGGTGGAAGGGATACTGATCTTCACAACGGGAGACGCCAGCATCTCGGCGGCGATGCAGAACGGCGGCATTACGGAAGTCCACCACGTGGACTCCGAGTCGCTCAACGTGCTCGGCATCTACAGCCGTTACATCACCAGGGTTTACGGCGAGTAGAGCTGCCGGCGCGCGGCACCAAAACAGAGGGCCGGGACGAAAGCCCCGGCCCTTTCCTGTTCCAGTCCACGGGGAGGCTCGCTACTCGACGTCCACCACCACGCGGAACCCGCACTGGTTGTAGCCGTCCTGACGGTCCGGGTAGTCGATGCGACAGTCGGAGGCCAGGCTCCATGAGCCCTCGTAGTAAGGACCGCCTCGCAGGCAGTAGTCATCGCGCATGGACCCCTGGCTTTCCGGATCGGGCGCGCACCGGACCCACTCCCTCACGTTGCCCGCCATGTCGAAGAGGCCGTAACGGTTGGCCAGCTTTCGGCCCACGGGGGAGGGGCGACCGCCCATGTGGGGGCCCCACCAGGCGGTGTCGTGACGGGCTTGTGGGCCCCACCAGAACCGGGTGGTCGAGCCCGCGCGGCAGGCGTACTCCCACTCCTCACCGGTCGGCAGGCGGTAGCGCACGCCGTCGCGCTCCGAGAGGCGGCGGCAGAACTCCTCCGCATCCTCCCACGAGACGCACTGCACCGGCAGGTTCGGGCCGAGGAAGCGGGACGGATTCTCATCCATCACTTCGGCGTACTGCGCCTCGGTCACCTCACAGGCGCTCATGTAGACGGGTCCGTCGAGTTCGACAACCCGGTGTTCCTCCGATTCGGGCTCGCCGACCTCCACGCGTCCGGCCGGTATGCGAACCAGCTCCATCCGCTCCTTGCCGGTGCCCGTCATCTCCAGGTTGTTCAGGCAGAAGCCGAGCGCCTTCTCGCCGTCCCCTTCCGGCGTGGCGAACTCCACTGTGCGTTCGCGGCACTCCCAGCCCTGCGGCAGGCCCTTGGCCGGTGCCGCCTCCGCCACGGCGCGGCTCTCCGGCTCCGGCCGCGGCGTCGCCACGTAGTCCACGCTCACGCCCGGTTCGACGACGGGCAGCACCAGCCGCGAGGGGTGGGCTGCCGATACGTGCACGGTGTTATGGGCCACCTGCGCTTCGTCGTAGGACTCCACGCCTTCCCAGGTGTTGGGGTGAACGTCGAACCGGCCGGCGGCGCTGCTGGAGACGTGGAGGCGGACCCTGTGGCCGGGGGCGAAGACGTATGCGGTGGAGATGAACTCGATCTCCAGCTCGTAAACCTTATCCTCTTCCATCGGCTGCGGGTCCTGGAAGCCGGAGTGGAAGCGCGCCATGGCGGCATCCTCCAGCAGTATGGCCTCGTAGCCGTCCGGGTAGAGGTCCACCACGGAGGCGGTGAACATGGTGTCGGGCGCGTCGCTGCTGACGTGGAGCTGCAGGCGGGCTCGCCCGGTGATCTCCAGCGGTTCCTCCAGCGGCTCCGTCTCGAACCGCAGGATGTCCTCCCGTTCCGCCAGGGGTCGCTGGTCGCGCATGCCGGCGTTGTAGCAGGGGATGGCCTCGACGGGGTCGGAGGGGTCGTAGGTGTAGCTCAGGGAACCGTCCTCTCCCTCCTGGGACGGTTGCTCACCACGCAGGGCGCCGTCCCCGGTCAGGTAGAAGGGGGTGGGCTCGTGGGGGACGGGCCAGGAGTCGGTTTGTTTCCAGACGTTCCCGGGCGCGTCCGGATCGAGGCAGTCACCCATGAGGAAGTAGTACATGATGGAGCGAACCTCTTCGGGCGCCACCTCGTCGGTGAGCCACCGGAAGGCCGGCATCTCGTCCCACAGCACGTCGCAGTCGGAGTAGATGGGGGGCAGGCGTCCGCCGGCCTGGGCAAGACCCAGGTGGCCGCCGTGTGCGCCGGTGCCGACGATGAGGATCGACTTTCCGTTCTTCCGCATCTCCTCCCATTCGTCGATGGCGCCCTGGGTGAACAAGTCGAACCAGCCGGTCTTGTTGTTCAGGGGGATGTCGATCTTCTCCCCCAGCCCCTCGAACGGGCTGTGGTAGGGTTCCGTGATGGCATCGGGCGGGCTCCAGCCCTCACGCCGTCTGCGCCGGCGGCTGCCGGTTACCCGGTCGCGGGGGTCGCGGGTCAGGCAACTGATGGCGGCCATGCACAGTTCCATGTGCGGCGGGTCGGTGACGTAGGCGTTCAGGGAAGTGATGCCGGCCTCGGAGTATCCGAACATGCCGACCTTCCCGTTGCACCAGGGCTGGCGGCCGATCCACTCGATGGTGTCGTGGCCGTCGGCGCGGCTGTCACGCCCCCGGCGGCCCTCCCCGGGAGCCGACCGGTCCTGTCCCACGTAGGCAAACTTGCCGGTGGCCAGCAGGGGAACGCCGAAATCCAGCGCGCTGTCCATGCGTCCGCGCCCCGATCGGGTCAGAACCACGGGCCACGGCCCGCCGCCCCTGGGCAGGTAGACTTCCGTTGCCAGCGTCCCGCCCGTGCTCATGGGCAGGTCCACCCTCCACTGGCTCACCCCGTCGGGCAGCATGTCCAGTTCATGTCCGTCCGAGGCGAACGGGTAGATCTGCCGGAGGTACCAGGCGCGCGCTTCCGACTGACGGAGCACGCCGTCCCCATCGAGGTCAGATTCTGGGAAGAGCCGGAGCTGCTTGCCCAGCCAGCCGTCCGTCTCCGAGGTGGCCTCCTCCGGCTCAGCCGGAGGCGCCTCGCCCTCGTCGAGCGCGTGGGCGTCGTGGACGTCTTCGCGCGAGAAGGTCGCAAGCTCTCGAAGCTCATCCTGGTCCAGAGCGTAGGCTCCCGTGCACAGAACCGCCAGAGCGGCCAAAGTGACAACTGCCATTCCAGTCATGAGGGTCCGTCCTCCTTGCGGGTGCATCACGATCTCTCAACATGCGCAGGGCCATCGGCGTGAGCCGAGGCATGCCCTGACTGACTGGTCGGTTCTGCCGTCTGCGCGCGGCTTTGTCAAGGGAAGTGTGCGGTATTTCCGCTATCCGCTGATAAAGCGCCGCGGAAAGGGAGAGGATCGGCGCCCCGCGCCATCGGGTGGAGCATGCTGTGAACGGCGGGGTTTGGGCGCGGTCCCGGCGGCGAAGAGGCAGGCCGCCTGCCCGCGCCTACCCTCCTTTAGGCACGACGCGGAGCACCTCCTGGACGCCGGTGAGCTGGGCGACGTTTACTGCGTGGAGTGCTGGAAGCTGCTGCGCCGCAGCGTCAAGAAGGGCTGGCACCGGCTGAAGGGGGTCGCGGGAGGCGGGGTGGGCATGGACTCGGCACCTCACCGCATCGACGTGGCCCTCTATCTGTTGGACACCCCGGATGTGGTCTCCCTCGTGGCGCGCACCTACGCCAGGTTTGCCGACCGCACGGTGCCGTCCCGCGGTCACCTGCTCCGCGACGTCGAGGAGGGATTGACCGGCGAGCGCCTTCCTCATGGAGATACGTCGCGCCTTAAGCTCCTGGTCTCTGCCGTTGACGGCGCGAAGGTCTCCCTTTATGCTGGATAGGGAAGGGGGCGAGTTGCCGCAGTAACTCATCAGGGGGCGAGATGAGCGAGTGGGTGAGAAGCACCAGGGTGCCGGGCGAATTCCCCGCTTATGAAGTGCCGGGGAGCGAACTGGGTCCGGGCGCCAGCCTGGGCAACGGCCATACCTGGGTGGACACGGGCACCGACGGCCGCATCCTGACCTTTTTCTCCACGGACATCGGCCAGGAGGTCACCGGTCCTCTCAGCGTGCGCTATGGGACCTCGGACGCCAACATCCTGGGTGTTGCCGGGGAGTCCGCGCCCGGCGAGGCCGAGATTCCCCTGGACCCGGTTGACAGGGGCGAGTTTGTCATTCGGCCGGCCGCCCAGGAGCATCTGTTCGAGCTGCCCGGCCACATCGACGTTGAGGAGACCGTCTGTGTCCCCCAGGTGCCTCACGGGGAGCCCGGGGATCAGACGGTGGCTTTCTACCTGGTGAGCGTTGTCAACCGCAGCGACCAGCGGCGTGCGCTCAGTGTCTATGCATTCGCCAGGTTCGGTGGCAGCCGACGCACGCCGGCCATCACCGGTCGGTACGACCCCGAGCGAGGCGCTCTGTTCGCGCGTGAGAAGGAGAACCCCGACTGGGTTCGCGTCCTGGCGGCCACCCGGGAGCCGGCCGCCCACGCGTTCTCCGATGATTTCGGGGCGCTCTACGACACCGACGTGATACCCCCGCTCTCGAACCATTCCGGGAAGGACGGCGACGTGGTCGGCTGCCTGCGAACACGTCTCGACCTGGAGCCGGGCCAGAGTGAGCAGTTCGCCTTCATCCTGGCCTTCAGTCCGGAAGGGCGCGAGCGGGCCGCCGCGGAGCTGGAGGAAGTCCGGGACGTGCAGTCGGTGCTGCGGCGGGTCGAGGAGCACCTGCGGGAGCAGCTTGGCACGTGCACCATGATGACGCCGGATCCGGTCATCAACCAGGGGGCCTTCTGGTCCAAGGTTAACATGATGCGCGTGCTGGCGCATTACCCGCAGGGCCTGTCGTTCACCAATGAGCCGGGCGTCAGCTCCAACGTCGTTGCCCGTGACGCCGCCTGGTTCATCTACGGCTGCGACCTGTTCATGCCCTCGGCCTCCCGTCGCCTGCTGAACGCCGTGGAGGAGAGCCAGTACGACAACGGCATGGTTCCGGAGTACTACGACGCCCGCACCGGCGAGGTGGAGGACTACGACCTGAACATCAACGACGGCACCCCGCTGTTCGTGCTGGCCGTCAATCACCACGTGCGGAGCACCGGGGACTTCGATTACCTGCGGGAGGTCTACGATTCGGTGGCCGCCGCGTCGCGTTACATCCTGTCCCAGCGGGACGAGCGCGGCCTGGTATACTGCGACGCCGAAGGGGTGGAAGTCCGGGGGATTTGTTCCTGGCGGAACGTCATCCCCAACTACCGGATCAACGGTGCCGTGACCGAGATCAACGCCGAGTGCGCCGCTGCACTGCGCGCGATGGGACACATGGCGCAGAACATCGGGCGTGAGGACGACTACGAGTATTTCTACGGTGCCGCGGAGGAGCTGACCGAAGCCATAAACGAACACTTGCTGGACAGCGAACGCCAGCTCTATGCGCTGAACATCGACACCGGCGGCCAAAGGCATACCGACGTCACGGCGGACGAGCTTTTCCCCGTGCTGTTCCGCGTGGCTCCCGAAGAGGTGGCCTTCCGGATAATCCGCCGTTTGAACAGCCCGGACTTCTGGACCTCGGCCGGCCTCCGCACCTGCTCTCGTCGCGACCCTCTCTACGATCCGGCCAGGTACGTCGGCCTGCGCGGGGGTGTCTGGCCGGGCCTTACCTGGTGGTACTCCTTCGCCGCCGCGCGCTATCACCCGGAGTTCATGGTTCGGGGTCTGCGCGCCGCCTACCAGCATTACATCCGCCGACCGCGGGTATACAATACCGTGCCGGGGCAGTTCAGCGAGTGGTTCGACGGGGAGAGCCTTATAAACCGGGGCATGCGGCTCTCTCCCTGGGAGCCGCCCCGCTTCCTCTGGGCGGCCGTAGAGGGCGTCTGCGGTTTCATGACCAGTCCGGAAGAGCCCGGCATTCGCCCGCTGATCCCCCAGGACTGGCTGTGGTGCGCCGCCGCCAGGGTTCGGTACCACGGGGAGCAGATCACCGCTTTCGCCGCCCGCATGAACGGGAACCTGCACGTCTACGCCAGCACCGACTTCAAGGAAGCCGGCGGCAAGACCGTGCTGGAGGAGGACGTCACCGAGCGCGTTCACGCCGGGCATGCCGGCCTGCACCCGGTCGGGCTCCGGAGCGACGACAGGCTGGTGGTGGCCGTGGGGAGCTGCCGGGACGCCGCCGTCAGCAGTCCCCTGAGGCTGGATGGGCTCATCGAATCGGACAACCGATACACACTGCGGCAGTACTCCAGCGAGAAGGGGGAATGGAGCGACTCCCTCGAAGTGTCGGGGGAATCCCTGCGGGAGATGGGCGTCCGGGTGGAGTCCCGCGGCTTCCATCTTCTCGAGGTCCGCCGTGCCGCAAACTCCTAACCCTTGGGTCAGACCGGGTGGAGAAACCCGTGAGCGAAGCGTCCAGCGGAGAGACGATCGTATATGTCGGCACCTACACCTCGGGCGAATCCGAGGGCATACATGTGTATCGGATGAACGCTTCAACGGGGGCGCTGGAGCTGGTGGACACGGCCGCCGGTCCGCAGAACCCGTCTTTCCTGGCGCTGCATCCCGGCCGGCGCCGTCTGTATGCGGTCAACGAAGTCAAGGAGTTCGCCGGTGAGCCCGGCGGCGCGGTCAGTGGTTTCGCCATCGACTCCGCCACCGGGGCGCTCAGCCCGCTCGGCCGGCGGGCCTCACCGGGGGAGGGGCCCTGCCAGCTGACCGTGGACCGGACGGGCCGCTTCCTGCTGGTGGCCAACTACGCCGGCGGAAGCCTGAGTGTTCTACCGCTCGACGAGGAGGGCCGGGTGGGGGAGTGCGCACATTTCGTGCAGCACGAAGGCTCCAGCGTGAACCCGAACCGACAGGCCGGCCCCCACGTGCATTCGGTCACGATGGACCCCACCAACCAGTATGCTTTGGTTGCCGACCTGGGGCTGGACCGGGTGATGGTCTACAGTTTCGATCACCTTGGCGGGGAGCTGACACCGCACGATCCGCCCTGGATCGAGACCGCCGCGGGTGCCGGACCGCGCCACGTGGCGTTCCATCCGGCCGGAGAACGGGTTTACCTGATCAACGAGTTGGACTCCACGCTCGATGTCTTCGCCTGGGAAGGCGCACGGGGATGGCTGCGGCGGCGCCAGACGGTTTCCGCCTTGCCGGAGGGTTTTGCCGGGACCAGCCACGGGGCGGACGTGCACGTCGCTCCGTCGGGAAGGCACCTCTACGCATCGAACCGCGGCCACGACAGCATCGCGATCTTCGAGATCGATCAGGCCACCGGCGAACTCAGCCTGGTGGGTCATGAACCCACGCGGGGCGCGACGCCGCGGAACTTCGCCCTGAGCCCCGGCGGGGACTTCCTGCTGGCGGCCAACCGGGGTTCCGACAGTGTGGTGACGTTCCGCGTGAATGCCGAGACGGGCGGTCTCGAGCCGACGGAGCACACGGCCGAAGTGCCGGCCCCGGCCTGCCTGAAGATCCTGCAGCTCGCCCCGTGACAGTCGGGCGCCCGCTCGGGCGTGTGTGGACGGATGCTTTCTTCATCGGTGCGTTTACTACGGAGAATAGGTATGTTGCTGACCGATTACGAGTCGGAACTGGACCACCGTGTGCGGGAATTCGTACGTGCGGATTTCACGCCGCATTACGGGGAACTGCGCGACGGCTTTCCAACCAATCCGCTCTGGCGGAGACTGCGGGAACTGGGGACCGAACTGTGGCTCGACACTGGAGACCCGGAGGAGATCGGCGAACTCTGGACGCGGGAGTTCGCGGCGGTCACCACGAACAACACGCTGCTGAACCGTGAGGTGCAGAAGGGCACTTACGACGAGTTCATCGCGGATGCGGCGGGGCTGCTCGACGAGTTCCCCCGGCTCACCCCTCAAGAGAGGAAACTCGAACTGGCCTTCATGCTGAACGCCCGGCACGGGCTGAGCCTGGTGGAGCAGTTCGACGCCTACGTGTCGGTGGAGGAGCACACCGATCTGACCAACGACCTGCAGGGGGCGATCAACTACGCTCGTCGGTTCTTTGCCGTCTGCCCTGAGCGATTTCACGTCAAGATACCCTTCTCGCCGGCCGGCCTGCTGGCGACGCGCTGCGTAATCCAGGCCGGCGTTCGGGTGAACCACACGCTCGGCTTTGCCGCCCGGCAGAACTACCTCATCGCACGCGTCGGCCGCCCCACGTTCGTCAATGTGTTCATGGGCCGGCTCAACAGCTTCGTTGCGGACAACGGGCTGGGGGAGGGGAGCTACGTCGGCGAGAAGGCCACCCTTGCCTCCCAGGCCGCCGTGCGGGAGCTGCGGGGGAGCAGGGACATCGAGACGCGCCAGATAGGCGCCAGCTTCCGCGAAGGGCCGCAGGTGCGGGACCTGGCCGGGCTGGACGTTATGACCATGCCCGGAAGCGTGACCCGCGAACTCCTCGAGATGGACCTCGACCCCGCCGACCTGACCGACCGGACGCACGAGCAATACGAGCCGCCCCTGAACGAGAACGTCGATCCCCGGGAGGTCGGCCTGCATACGCTGTGGGACATCTCCGGGGACCTGCGGGACTGCATAGATGAGCTGGAAGAGGAAGACCTCGATGTGTTCACCGTGGACCAGCTCATCGACTTCTTCGCGGCGCGCGGGTTCGGCGACCTGCTGGTCCGATGGAGCGACGAGCAGATCAGCACCAGCGCGGAGGAGGGCAAGATTCCGGACCTGGAGAACTGGCGGGAGCCGCTGGCGGCGGGCGAGATCGGCCTTGACGCACTGATGAACCTGGCCGGTTGGAACAGCTTCAACAGCGACCAGGTCCAGATGGACCGCCACGTGCAGGAAGTCATCTGAGTCCAGCTCACCTTGCTCCCAACGGATCCGCGTCCCGAGCGCGCCCTGCACGTCGTCGTGCTGAGGCGCCTCACCGGCGCACCTTGACAGGGGCCACGGGCCGCCGTAGGTTCGGCACCTACGAGGTGCGGAAGATGCTTCAAGTTGGAAGGTGGAAGATGTACCTTGAACCACGAGAGGTCCTGCGGCTGGAAAACGAGCACCTGCGGTTTGCGGTGCATTCGGACGCATCGGCGGACTTTGTGGACAAGGGGGCCGGCCGCCAGTGGCGTATGCCGGGGGTGGCCGTGCAGGATGGGGACGACATGGAGGCGGGGCACGCCTGGCAGAGGACCACCCGGGCCTACGGCGACCGCTATCCGGGGCGTTTCGTGGCGGCCAGGGAGGGTGACCATGTTCGGCTTACGCTGCTCGGCCGGCTGGACCGCCCGGTCGGGACCTTCCGCTGCCGGTTCCGGCTGGACGGCCCGTGGCTGGAAGTCGAGGTGTGGGATATCGACGAGGAGATACCCAGCCTCGTCTTCCCGCCGCCGATAAAGTCCGACGCGCTCCTGCTGCCCCTCCACCAGGGACGGATGATTCGCGAGCCGCTCAGCCGGTTCGAGCATCGGGTCTATCGCTACGACGGCAACAACCTGAACATGCGTTGGTTCGGCGGCCTGCGGGGCCAGGCCGGCTGGATCTGCATCGTGGAGGAGGGCCATGCCGACGGCGCCGTTTTGTGGGCCGGGGCGTGGGCGGCGCCGATGTGGCTGAAGTCCCTGGGGCGGTGGAAAGGCTCCCGCCGGCTGCGCTATCGGTTCGTCGAAGGGGGTTACGTCGGTCTCGCAAAGACCTTCCGGAACTGGGCCCGGGACAACGGCCTGTTCAGGACGCTGGAGGAGAAGATCGCGGAGGTGCCGGCCCTCGGCAACATGGTCGGTGGACGGAACCTGCACTTCATGATGGGCTGGACGTTCCGGCGCTCCCGCTACGAGGAGACCTGGAGGCCGGTGCCGGCGGAGCTGGCCGGCCGGGAGGAGGGCGTTGTGCCCAGGATCACCTTCGCCCAGGCCGCCGACATCATCCAGGACGCGAAGCAGTTGGGCATGAAGCGGGGCATCTTCAGCTACCACGGCTGGATCAAGGGCGGCTACGACGAGACCCATCCCGACATCTGGCCGCCGGAACCGGCGCTGGGGACGGTCGAGGAGCTGAAAGCCCTCTGCAACCCGGACGGACCCTTCATTTCCCACCTCCACGACAATTACCAGGACATCTACGAGCAGTCCGAGAGCTTCCCCGCGGGCACCTGCCGGCGGCCCGACGGCACCGTGCTGCCCGGGGGATTCTGGCGCGGCGGGCAGGCATACATCCTCAATTCCCGAGACGCCCTCGACCGTGTACGCCGCAACTGGCCCCACCTGGAGGAACTCGGAGTTGACTGCGTCTACTCCGACACCCTGACCGCCGAGAGCCTCAAGCAGTCCTACGAGGAGGGCAACACCCTCACCAGGGCCGAGGACCTGGAATGGAAGCGCCGGACCATGCAGTTCTTCAAGGAACAGGGCATCATCTTCGGCAGCGAGAACGGCTGTGACTTCGGCGTCCCATGGCTCGACTGCGCCCCGCACGGCAAACACACGCGAGTCCCCGGCGAGTCGGTCCCGCTCTGGGCGCTGGTCTATCACGACTGCGTGATCGGCTGGCGAGGGGGACCCCCGCTGCAGCCCGAGCAATTCCGCACCCGCTGCCTGGAGAACATCCTGTGGGGCTGCGCGCTGTCGTTCGGCCGGTTCACCGCCCAAACCTGGCCCGAGTGCCGGGCGGCATTCGCCGACTCTTTCTACGTGGACGAATGGCACGAGCTGGTCGGGACCGACCAGATGGTGGATCACCGTTACCTGACCGATGACTTCCTGGTGGAGCGGACCGAATGGTCCTCCGGCCGGGCGGTGATCGTGAACTTCTCGGAGGAAGCCCGGACCGTCGACGGCGTCCACGTGCCTGCCCTGGACTACGTCACGCAGGACTGAGCCGGGCGCCTACGCTCGGCAAACATCGGCGCCGAACGCATCTGGCTGTTCGCCCGCGTCGTACCTTCACCGCTCCGCCGTTGCGCTTTCTCAACTGTGGCCTTGCCGTCGGACCGGCGCTCGCGCCCTCCGCCAAAGAGGAGTTCCGGCCGGAGGAGGGCGTCTATCCGGTCGCGGGCCGGGTGCCTTCAAACACTTCAGGGCGCAAACACGCCGCTACGCTGGTTACGGCGGGCCCGAACGGATAGGCTGGACGATCTGACGATGCTGACAGCCCCCGCACTCGTTTACCAACGTAGAGGCAAGAGCGATGTATGACCTTGAGCCGGCGGGCGTATTCGCGCACGAACGCGTCTTCGAAAGTCCACTGGCCGTCCAGCGCATGGAACGCATGCTCGACGCGCTGGGCATGACCCTCGACGAGGTGCCCGTCGTGGACATAGGCGACCTCGACCGGGTGCTGGAAGCGGCCGGTTCGCCCGAGGAACGTGCCGCCGAGGAGCTGATCCGCGGAGGGCACGGCCGGATGCGCCAGGGAAATTTCGGCCTCACCGTCGATCCCGTTCTCGTATTCAACACGTTCGTGTGGGACGAGGCGGACAGGATGGAGCGACGCCGGGAAATGAAGAGTCCCCAGGGGCGCAAGCTCCAGGCCGCCTTCTGCGGCACGGGCGAGGGGTGGGCCTTCAGCCGGCGCGCACTGGAAACGCCGAACCGCCACTTCGTCTGCCAGGGCGGATGGGGGATTCATACCCTGACCGGCTGCGTCCACAAGTGCGCCTACTGCGGCCACGGGTTCCTGGTCAACCTGATGCTGGACATCGAGGATTTCTGCGAGCGGGTGGGTGCGATGCTGCGCCGGCGGCCCGAGCAGTTGCTCTACCGGTACGACCTGAACAGCGACGTTCTGGCTTTCGAACCGGAGTACGGCGCCTCCGAACTACTGGCCGAATGCTTCGCCCAGCACGACAGGTACCTTCTGCTCTACACGCGCAGCGACAACGTGGAGTGGCTCGCCGACATACCCTACCGCCAACACGTGCCGATCAACTGGACCATCTCGATGGAGACCCAGGCGCGGGAGATCGAGCCCGATTCCCCGTCTCTCCGCAGCCGCGTGGAAGCCATGCGTTTCTGCCGGCAGGAGGGGTTCCCGGTGCGGGCGGGGTTCTCCCCGGTGGTTCCTATCGAGAACTGGCGGGAGGAGACCACCGAGATGCTGGAACTGCTCTTCTCGAAGGTGCAGCCGGAGGTGGTGCGCGCGTGGGTGCTGGCGATGATGGAGGCCGACGAGTTCGAGCGCATGTTCGACGTGGAGAAGATGGACAGCAAGTTCGTACGTCGCATGCGTGAGGAAGCAGAGAACCTGGCGGGCCTGCGCCATGCACCGTTCCCGATCGACGTCCGCACGGAGATATACTCCTATTATGTCGACGAAGTCCGCCGGATCAGCCCGGAGACGCCTTTCGCCATATGCAGCGAAACCCCGGCCGTGTGGGACGAGCTGGAGGACGAGCTGATGATGACCCGCGACGATATGTTCTGCTGCTGCGGCGGCCTCAGCGCCCCGGGCCGGCGGTAGGTCTTGTCTTTAGCCACGTCTTGACGGTCTCGGACTCTCGTGGCAGCTCGGGCTCGCCCCCCGGGCCCGGGACTCCGTCAAGAGCCCGTCCTGGGGCGAGTACATGTTCAGCGTCGGCGCCGCGGAGCGGCGCGGTCGTGGAAGCCGAGGCTCGCGCCGGAGGCCGTTCTGCGGCGCTGCCCCGCTGGGCAAGTATGACGTCCTACGGATCATAGCGGAGTCCCGCGACGGCCGGTCTACGGCCGTTGCGCCGCGGAGCGGCGCGGTCGTGAAGGCCAGGGCTTCAGCCCTGG
>CAZEAP010000045.1:0-20153 GCA_964510315.1 uncultured candidatus Brocadiaceae bacterium | reverse complement strand
GGTCGCGACCACTTCCCGAAGAAGGCGAGTGCAAGCCGGCCCACTTCATCCAGATCCTCATCCGCTGTTTCACCCAGATCTTCCCCAACTCGTGTCCGCCCGTGTCCACTGCTGTCGTCTGGTGGCCAGATAGGCGGTGAAACGGGCTCGGCGGGGGGAGTCGTAAGCCTTGTCGGGTGGCCGCTATAGGGCACTCCTGTCCGCTGCTGTCCGGGGAAAAGGAAACGGCAGAGAGGTGAGCAGTGGAGCAGAAGACCGCAGGCGAGCAGTTTGTCGGCCTCGGGGCACCTGGGGAGCCACGGCAAGCCGCCGTTCTCACCTGTTCCACTCATCCACTGTTCGCCTGCTCTGTTTCGCGGTACGCGAAACTGGAGCGGGCGACGGGATTCGAACCCGCGACGTCCAGCTTGGGAAGCTGACATTCTACCACTGAATTACGCCCGCTCCGTTATGTCCCCATTGTAGGAAGCGGGCGTCGGCCCGTCAAGGGCTGTGCCCCGCCGTCCCGGCCGGCCGGTTGAGGGCGCTCCGGCGGCGCGTATAATGGAGGTTCACCGGCCGGATCAAGCTCAGTGCAGGGACGCCGCAGCATGGAAGTCGATGCCGTCTTCTTCGACGTGGGGAATACCCTCATCTACCCCGAACCCCCGGTGGGGGAGGTCTACGCGGAGGCGCTGCGGGAGGCGGGCATCCCCTGCGAGGCGCCGGAGGTGGAGCGGCAGTTCGAGGCGGCCTGGCAACGCCTCCGCGCCGAACGTGACCCCGCGACGCTGGAGTACGGCACAACCGAGGCGGAGGCGCTGTCCTGGTGGCGACAGGTGGTGGCCGAGAGTTTCCGCCCGTTCGGCCGGCCGGAGGATTTCGAATCGCTGTTCCGTCGCCTGTGGGAGCATTTCGCCTCCGGGATGGGCTGGTCGATCTACGAGGACGTGCCCGAGACGCTGGCGGAGCTGAGGCGGCGGGAGATCGGCATCGGGCTCATCAGCAATTGGGACATCCGCCTGGAGAAGGTTCTGCGGGACCTGGGGTTGTGGGAGCGGTTCGACTGGCCGGTGGTCTCGGCGGCGGTGGGTGCGGAGAAGCCCGATCCGGCGATCTTCCGCCACGCCCTGGGGCGGTGCGCGGTGCCGGCGGAGCGCGCCCTGCACGTGGGCGACAGCTACGAGGAGGATTTCCTGGGGGCGCGGAAGGCGGGGCTGCGCGCGGTTCTGATCCGCCGGGACGGTGCCGGGACGGAGGGCGCGGAGGTGGTCTCGAGCCTTTCGGAGGTGCTGGAACTGCTGGATTCCCGGTCGGGGTAGCGACCCCTCTGTCTCGCCGGCCGCGGGGGGAATCGCCCCGCGTTCGGCGCGCCGAGGTCAGGTGGCGGGGATGGGCGGGGAGAGCCGGCCGCGGGCGGCCCGGGCGGGCTCTTTCTGTTCTTTTTCCAGAAGTTCGGCCATGATCTGGAGCGCCCGCTCCAGTTGCTTGTCCTGGAATTCCTCCTCTGGTTCTTCCTGCTCTTGCGCTTCGTCTTCGGGTTCGGCGGCGGGCGCCTCCTCCGCCTCGCTTTCGTCGGGGGTGGGATAGGCCATGCGGCGGGAGAGTTCCTTCACCAGTCGGGCTATCTCCTCTTCTTCGAGCTTGACGGGCACGTCCGGTTCGACGCCTTTCTCGGCGATGAGCGTGCCTTCGGGGGTGTAGTAGTTGGCGATGGTCATCTTGATGGCGTCTTTGCGGGAGGAGGGGTGCATGTGGAATATCTGCTGGACGCTGGCCTTGCCGTGGGTGGGTGAGCCGACCACGCGGGCGCGGCCGTGCTCGGAGAGTGCGGCGGCCACGATCTCGGAGGCGCTGGCGCTGTAGCCGTTGACCAGCAACACGAGGGGGACTCCCTCGTAGGCGTCGCCGGACTCGGAGCGGAGGTACTGGACAAGGCCGGTGCGTCCCTCGACCCGGACGATCAGCTTGTCGTCCAGGAAGAGGTTGGCCAACTGGAGGGCGGAGGTGAGGAGTCCGCCGGGGTTGAACCGGAGGTCGAGGATGAGGCCGTCGGCGCCCTGCGCCCTGAGGTCCCCGATGGCGTTGACGAGGTCTTCAACGGTGTGTTCGTGAAAGTACGCCAGGTAGATGTAGCCGACGTTTTGGTCCGGGCCGACCAGCTCGACGCCGCGAACGCCGGGTATGTGGATGATCCCGCGGGTGATGCGGATGGTCTTCTCGCGGCGTTTCTTACCGCGGAGGACCGTGATGGTTACCTCATCTCCGGGTTCCCCGCGCAGCACCTGGACGGCGTCATATACGTCCTCGAAGTCGGCGACCTTGATGACCTCCGAGGCGGGGTCTTCCTGGATCTCAACGATGAGGTCGCCGGGCAGGACGCCTTCCTTGAACGCAGGGGTTCCGGGGATAGTCTGCTCCACCACGACGGCCTTCTGGATGGCGTCGAAGCGTATCTCGATGCCGAGGCCGCCGAACTCGCCCTTGGTGTCGGCCTCGAACTCCTCGACCATTTCCGGCGGCATGTAGCTGGAATAGCGGTCCAGTTTGCTGAGCATTCCCTGGACGGCCCCGACGGCCAGTTCCTGGTGATCCACCTCCTCCACATAGCTCTCATCTATCTGCTGGACCAGCCAGGCCAGCGGCCGGGCCATCTCCTCGGGCAGCTCGGGGGCCTGGTCGGCTCCGGCCTTCACGGCGCTGATTGCCAGTGCCAGCAGGGCACAGGTCGCCACTGCGATCCACAGTTTCTTTGTCCTCATCGGGTGTACCTCGGTTGTATGCTGAGGTTGGGATTGCTATCGGTTCGGCGGGCAGCCTTGGGGTGGGGATGCTCACCGGGAATGACCTCTGAGAAAGATGATAATGGGGGTGGCCTCGGCGCGCAAGTGAGCGGCCGCCGGGGCGCCCCTACCGGGCCTCCGCGCGGGGTTCCAAATCGATCTTTAGGGCCAGGAATTGCAGCAGGTCGCGCAGGCTGAGTATGCCCACCGGCTTCCCCTTTTCGACGATGACGGCCCGGTTTTCCTCCTTCTTCCGCAGCCCGGCGAGTGCGTCGACGGCGTCGGCGTCGGGTTCGAGGACCATGCTTTCTTCCACGTCGTTCATCAGGCCGGCCACGGAGGTCTCCGACCACTGCTCGGCGTCGATCCCGCGCGGCGCGCGGGCGCTGATCATGCCCACCAGGTAGTCGTCCTCATCGACCACGGGGTAGTAGCTGAAGCGATGGTGGAAGACGTAGTTGTCCACGAACTCCTGCACGTTCATCTCCTCGGGCACTGTCACCACGTCGGTGGTCATGAAGTCGCGGACCTTCTCGCCCTCCAGTTGCTGCCGGATGATCACCATGCGCAGGCTGCCGAGGGCGGCCTGGCGGAGGAAAAACCCCAGCACCAGGAACCAGAGTCCCGGAAGGGGGTAGCCCTTGAACAGGGCAAACAGCCCCAGAACGATCATGCCGATGCCGAAGAACGAGCCGATGTTGGCGGCCACGTTGGTAGCCGCCCGCAGGTTGTCGGTGACTCCCCACAGAACGCTGCGCACCACCCTGCCGCCGTCCAGCGGGAAGGCTGGAAGGCTGTTAAAGGCCGCCAGAGCGAAGTTGATGAAGAAAAGGTAGCGCAGCAGGGAGAGGGGCGCCTCGGACCAGCCGATCGCGCTGCCCACCACCCAGAGCACCAGGAACCCGGCCCCGATCACGACGCTGGAGAGCGGCCCCACCACGGCCATGAAGAACTCGGCCTGGGCGGTGGGAGGCTCGTCGGAAAGCTGGCTGACGCCGCCGAAGATGAACAGGGTGATGCCCTCCACCGGCATGCCGGTGCTTCGGGCGACCAGGCTGTGGCACAGTTCGTGAGCGATCAGGGACGCGAACAGCCCGACGGTTCCCAAGGCGGCCAGGCCCCAGTACACGTGCCACGGTTTCCCTTCCCCGAGGCTCTGGGGGAAATACCCCAGGGCCAGGCTCAGCAGCACCAGACCCACCAGCAGCAGCCAGGAGAGGTTGGCCTTGATGGGCAGGCCGAAAAGCCGGAAAAGCGTCTTCTCTTTCTGGAAGAAAGGCATCGGACGCCCCCGCGTCAAAGCAGGAAAGTTGCCCCGTAACTGTAACCACCCCATTATCACATATTCGCGGGGTTTCTTCCACGTGAAGGGAACGCGCCGCGGCGTCACTTCACCGCGGTCCTGACATCCCCGGCGCCGCGTCCCGACCCTCGACCGGGTATACCTCCCCGTCCCGCACGGGACAGCCCGCGGGGACTCCCTCCCTCAGCATCCGCCCGCAGCGGTCACAGGTGATGCAGACCTTTTCGGGGTCCAGGACTCCCTTCTCCAGGAGGTCTCTGGCGAAGTCGGGGTAGGCGAAGGCCCCCCGGCCGACGCCGACCATCGACGCCCATCCACGCTTCAGCACGCCGGCGGCGACGTGGGGCATCAGGCGGCCGAGACAGGAGTAGCCGGCCCCGAGGGTTACCAGTTCGGGATATGCGGTCTGGAAGCGTCCGGTGAGCCGGACCAGCCGGTCCAGGCTGACCAGGGGGTGCTCGTCGGTCCCCTCGCCGCGGTCCTGGCGGCGGGAAGGGCGGTTGTAGTGGGGGTAGAAGCGCGGGTTGCCGACGGTTACGCTCAGGCAGGAGGCGCCCTGCTCCCGGAGCTCTCCGGCGAGTTCGAGTGGTTCGGTCAGGTCGGGCGCCGGAGGATCGCCTGCATCAACGCCCCATCCGTAGGGCGGCGGCAGCGGGTCCCAGGCGTTCAGCCGGCAGGCTACGAGGAGGTCGGGATGCGCCTCGTGAACCCGGCGGTGCACCTGCCGCAGGAAGCGCGAGCGGTCTTGCAGGTCCGGGCCGCCGTAGCGACTGCCGGTCCGGGTATGGGCCGCCAGCAGTTCGGCGGCCAGGTAGCCGTGGCAGGCCTTGACGTCCACGCCGTCGAACCCGGCCCGGCGGGCCAGCCCCGCCGCGCGCACGAAATGGTCCGCGAGTTCGTCCAGTTCCGCATCGCTGAGCAGCGGGTAGTCCTCCGGTATTTTCTGCCACCGGTCAAGTTCCGGACAGTGGCGGACGAGCACCGGCGACGGCCGCCCGTCCGGCTTGCTGTAGCGCCCCGAGTGGGTGAGCTGCAGGACCAGCAGCGGTTCGGCCGCCGTCGCGGCCTTCCGCATCTCCTCCAGCAGCGCCGCCCACCGGCCGAGGTTCTCCTCGGTCAGCATCGCCTGGCGGGGGCTCGACCGGCCGTCGGGTCTCACGGCGCACGCTTCGAACCAGATGAGGCCGGCCCCTCCGCGGGCATAGCGCAGATAGCGCCTGCGGGTCAGTTCCGTGGGGGCGCCGTCGTCGGTGCAATCCCCGGCTTCCATGGGATGAACGGCCAGGCGGTTCGGCACGGCGCGGTCGCCGATGGGCACCGGCTGCGCGAAGACGCCGAAATCCTCGCTCAGCGGCAGGTCCAGACCCAACCGGTCCACGGCCGAGTGCAGCTCCTCAAGGCTGCCGTATGGGATCGGAGCTGAATTCATCGTGCGGCAGGGGTCTCCGTTGAGTTCGAGGGGGATTCTGCGCTTCCAGTTTCCCTCGCAACCCGCGCCTCGGCCCAGTCGGCGAAGTTGCCTCCCAGGCTGAGGGGATCGCCGAAGTCGGCGACCAGGGTAAGGCGGCGCGCGCCGGCGATCTCAAGGGAGACGTGCCGCGGAGGGTCCTCGCCGCCGAGGCGGTCGGAGTCGTAGAGTTCCTCCCCGTCTGCCAGCACGCGGAACACCGCGCTGCCGCGCTCTTCGGCCGCGTCGTCCACGCCGACCACCGCGTGGAAGCGATCGTACTGGCCCGGCAGTTCAAAGGTCATCTCCGTCCGCGTGTGCATGCCGATGCCCCTGGGGTATTCCTCGCCGTCCAGCCGGAGCGGGTCGCCGGTGACGGAGGCGTCGAACCGCGGCTCCCAGGTCACGTCCAGCAGCGGCTGCTTGCGGACCTCGACGGGGGCCAGGTCGCTGAGATACCGGTAGCTCCCCACGCCGAGACGGACCCGCCGCAGCCGGTCGGGCTGGATCACGTACCGGACCGGGCTGTCGCGGGCGACCGCCTGCGTTTTGTCGAGTGCGAGGCCGCTGGCAACGATTCTGGAGCCGGAGGCGAGTTCGAGCACGTGCCCCGGCCGATCCCCGTCGGCCTCGTCCAGTGGAGCCGGCACCAGCCAGGCGACGTCTTCCCAGGGGAGGGTCCGGGAGGCTTCAGCCTCGCTCAGATGCAGCGCGTCCGGCCCCATGCGCTGAAGGATACCGGTGGAGGTGAAGAGGCCCGTCTCGCCGTAGGCCGCCACGCGGTCGGCGGCCGTCGGCGGTTCGCGGCGCGCCTCCCGGAAGGTCTCCCTCTGCTCCCGCGAGGCGGAGGCCAGGAACCGGCGGGTGGCCAGCGCTCGCAGGCGTGTAAGCGGCAGGCCGGACGCCGTCCATCCGTATCCATTCACCGTCAGCGTTTCCGGCCCGGCGCCGGGCTCCAGGCGGTGCGCCAGCAGAACCGTCCCGTCGGCGAGCCACAGCTTCAGCCGCGGCGTCACCGGCGAGGGCGCGCGCCCCGTGAAGATGATCTCGCGGAACTCCTCCAGCGGCAAAGCCGCTTCGGTGCCGTCGCGGAGCAGGCGCAGTTGCTCGCCCTGAATGGAGAGCAGCCGGCCGGAGACCGCTCCGGGTCCTACCCGCAGAAGCCGCACCCTCAGGCCGGCATCCTCCGCGGGGACGGCGCTCCCGGAGAGCATCAGGGCAGTGATTATGGCCAGGATTGTGCGCACGGCGCGGCTCCAGGTCAGGGCAAACCGCCATTATAGACGCCGCCCCGCCGCGCCGCCACCCGGCGGATTGACGGGGCGGGGCCCGGCCCGTACAATCCATACTCGGTCGGTGAGTGATCACTCAATCCGAAGGGGGCGGCATGGACGTTTTCCAGGCCATCAAGGAGAGGCGGAGCATTCGTTCCTACGATGACCGCCCGGTTGAGGAAGAGAAGCTGAACCAGGTGCTGCAGGCCGGCCGGCTGGCCCCGTCGGCTTCCAACCGGCAGGAATGGAAGTTCGTGGTGGTCCGCGACAAGGACCTGCGGGAGCAGCTCGTCGGGGCGGCCAACGGCCAGCGCTTCGTCGGGGAGGCACCGGTCTTGATCGTGGCCTGCGCCGCCCGGCACGACCATACGATGCCCTGCGGCCACCCGAGCTATCTGGTGGACGTGGCGATCGCGATCGACCACATGACGCTGGCCGCTCGGGAGTTGGGGCTGGGAACCTGCTGGGTCGGCGCGTTCGACCCCGACCAGGTGCGGACGGTCCTCGGCATACCGGAGACGGTCGAGATAGTCGAGCTGCTTCCGCTGGGCTACCCGGCGGAATGGCCCCGACCCACGTCCCGGAAAGAGTTGGGGGAGATCGTCTGCTGGGACGGCTGGCAGGAGTAGCCCTCGCCGGCACTGACCGACCTGCGGGGCTGCAGTGAGGGGTGAATCCGTGAACTCCGGTTCTCAGAAGTTGCTTGCTTCGAGGGGGCTTCGTGCGGACCTGGCGGCCCTCTCGCGCCTGTCCCACCTCTGTGATCCCGCCCTCTGTGCCGAATCGGGCTCCTGCTGCGAGCGCTATACCGTCTGGCTCGGCAGGGCGGAGAGGAATCGAATCCTGGAACGGGCTGACCTGTTGCAACCATACCTCGAGGAGGGGAGGGAGGCGGAGGCGTTTCGGCTGCCGATCCGCCAGACGGGTCCCGGCCTGTGGACGGTTGAAAGGGACGCCGGGGGGCTCTGCCGGTTCGCAACGACTGCGGAGGGCGGCCGGGTTCTTTGTTCCCTGCATTTGGCCGCGCTGGATGAGGAGACGACGCCCGCCGGCCTCAAGCCGGACTCCTGCACCCTCTGGCCGCTGTCGCTGACCAGCTCGGACCCGCCCGTTCTCTCCGTGCAGGAGGGGGCCTACGCTTTTCCGTGTAACCGCAGGAGAGAGCCCGACGGGCGGCTTGATGCCGGGGTTGCGGCAATCGTCGATGCCGCCCTGGGGCGAGATGTCCTCCGGGAGATCCGGGCTGCGTTGGCCGAAGGGCCGGTTTTTCACCTTTAGGCTTGTGACGAGGGGGCCGTCCTGTTCAACTGCTTGACTGGCTCCTCCCGCGGGACAGAGCCCTGAGGCAAGGGAGCCGGAAGACCTTTTGTTCACGTTACCGATGGCGAAGAATCCCCGGAGAGGAGACGAACCGATGGTAAGGTACTTAATCGCGCTGTTTGCAATGACGTTAGCGATCGTTGCCGTCGCCGCCGGCTGCGCTGCCGCGCCCAGGACCGGCGATGCACGCTACTCCTGGCAGAGGCCCCACGCAAAGGTCATAGAAACGGGGGATCTGGAGTGGGCGCCGAAGCCCTTCGTTTTCCAGGCCGGTGAGTCCGTCCGCTACATTGACTTTGAGGACGGCGACGACGCGGGGCCGGGCACCAGGGAGGACCCCTGGAAGCACCATCCCTGGGACCCGGCCGCGACGGGCCAGGCGGCCGAGTGCGAGGGTGTCGACACCTATGTTTTCAAGCGGGGCGTGATCTATCGGGGTCGGCTCGTCGCCGACGAATCCGGCGAGGCCGCCGCCCCCATCCGGCTGACGTCCGACCCCTCCTGGGGCTCCGGAGACGCCGCCATTCATGGATCGGGTCGCCTTACCGGCGGCTGGCAGCGTTGCGAACCGGACGACGCGCCGGCCGAGATGCCCCGGACGGACATGGTGTGGTACCAGGACATCGGCACGGACCAGCGTCCAACCGCCCTCTGGGAGATGCGGGACGGACGGATCATCCGCATTCCGCTCGCGCGCGACCCCAACTGGGAGGTCACCAACCCGGACGACGTGAAGAGCGAGTGGTACGAGTGGAAGAACGTCGAGAAGGAGACCCTCCAGGCCGACGGGAACGAGAAGGTCAAAGCCTGGGGCATGGATGCCGAGCACCTCACCGCCGACGCCCCCGACGCCTACGTGGGGGCCACGGTGTGGACGGAGTACAGCGGGGTGATGGGCAGCCCGTATCCGAACCCGATCGAAGCCTACGATCCGGAGCGAGACGCCATCCGCTTCGCCGGCCCCTGGGGCGACGCCTCCAGCAGGGCCCCCATCCTTCACTGCCGTTACTTCCTGGAGAACTCCCCCCGCTTCCTCGACGCGCCGGGGGAATACTATTACGCCGCGGAGGGCCCCTTCGCGGGGCGGCTCTACGTCCGCCTCCCGGGGGACCGCAACCCCAACCAGAGCGCGGTGGAGGTGCCCCGCCCCCGCACCATTCTGGACATCCGGAACCAGAGCCACATACACGTGAGCGGGCTGACCTTCCGCTTCCATAGCGTGGCCCACTGGTACGACCGCTGGTGGCAGGTCCCGACCGAGGACGCCTCCTGCGTGAAGGCCCTGGGCGATTGCGAGGACATCCGCGTGAGCAACTGCTTCTTCGAGCACACCGTTCGGGCGATCTGGGCCCAGACGCTGGAAGAGGGACAGTTCATGGACGGGATCGAGTTCACCGACAACGAGGTCGTCCACAGCGACTACGGTCCCGTCTGGATCGTCAAGGGATCGGGGGAGCTGCACGGGGTGCGGGTGATGCGCAACCGGCTGTATCACGTCGGCACTCGGCCCATGCGCTCGGAGCACGGCCACGCCCTCAGGGTGGGTTTCCCCAACCTGATGGAAGTTGCGGGCAACGTGCTGGACCGCTGCTGGGGCGCCGGCATCTTCCTGTTCGGCGGCAAGGGGGGCGGACGGCACGACGCCGTGCCGCTGGGCCGCTACCTGGTCCACCACAACAAGGTGACCGACCCGCTGCTCAACACCAACGACTGGGGCGGGATCGAGTTCTGGCAGGGCGGACCCGCCTACATCTACGACAACGTCTCCGGCAACCCCGGCGGCTACTGGCACTGGAGCCACGTCATGCGGGGTGACACCGCGGAGGAGCGGAGCCACGGGACGGCCCGCTTCGGCTTCGCCTACTACCTTGACGGCGCGTTCAAGCAGTACGTTTTCAACAACATCGCATGGGGCAAGAGCAACGACCTGACCAGCCCCCTGTGCAACAACACGGGCCTGCAGGAGGTGATCGGCTTCCTGAACGCCGCCTTCAACAACACCTTCTACAAGTTCGGCGCGGGGGCGCGACGCCACGGTCCCCACGGCGGGCGCAACTGCTACGTGGGCAACCTGTGGTCGGACATCAGCGACCTGATGTTCCGCCATTCCGATGCCAAACCGCCCGAAGACCGCAACCTCGCCCGCCTGCAGGGAGGTGATTACCCCGTGGATACGCTGGCCTACACCCACAACATCTTCCACGAACTGCCCCGCACGTTCGGGCACTTCGAGTCCAGCGGCATCCGCTACGAAACCCTGGAGGCGTTCCGGGAGGCGCTGGAGGATCGGGAGCCACTGGCTTCCTCCGTGGGCAGTGTCGCGGAGAAGGACCCGCTGCGGGACGCCGAAGGACATGACTTCCGGCCCGCCGAAGGGTCCGCGGTTGTCGACGGCGGAGTCAGGTTCTTCGTCCCCTGGGCACTCTACGCCGAGGTGGGCCAGTGGCACTTCTACAAAAACCCCTCCGATCCCTCGCGGATCCTGGGTGAACACTGGTACATGACCGAGCCCTACGTGGGCCGGGGGATGTATCGCCATCTGCCCCGCCACGACCTGACCGCCGAAGGGGTGTCCCTCGGCGACTACACCGCCGGGGAGCTGGAGGACTGGACCGAGGGCGCACTCACCTTCAACGGACGGGACCAGAGGTGCGTGCTCTCCGACCGGGAGATGAGGGAGGACATCACCTGGGGTGAGGACAACGTCTATCCCGGCGAGAAGCGGAAGACCCTTGACATGGATACCAACAACTTCCTTGTGGAGGCCCTCTTCCGGACCGAACCGGGGCACACCGGCGGCACGCTGGTCGCCAAGATGGGGGACGCCGGCTACGCCGTGCGCGTGAACCAGCGCGGCGGCGCCTCGCTCACCATCGCCGACGGGAACGCCGTGGACGAAGTGGCCTGCGGCACGCCCGTCAACGACGGCGGGTGGCATCACCTCATCGCCGAGGCCGATCGCCGCGGCGGCGTGATGCACATCTACGTGGACGGCCGACAGACCGCGATGGCGGCCATCCGGAACGTCGCCCCGACCGTCTCCCTCTCCAACCGCTCCGACTTCGTGGTCGCCGAGCAGTTGCCCGGCGCGATCGACTTCCTCCGGGTCGCCCGCGGCACGCTCGCCGACGCGGAGACCACCATCGAGGAGCTTTACGAGTGGGAGTTCAACGGCCCGTTCCTGAAGGACTTCTTTGGGAACGATCCGGTGGGTCGGCGCGACGCCGGGGCGATAGAGGCCCGGTAACGGGCAACCCGGATCAGCCAGCCTGGAGGTCGGGCGTATGAACGGGCGCTCTGCACCGTGGACGGCCCTGCTGTGCCTGTGTCTCAGTTGCGTCCTTGCTCACGTGGCTTCGGCGGAGCCCCTGCCGCTGAACGGGACCCAGGCCCCGCATGAAGGGACCTGGTTCGAGCACAAGGGCAAGAGCCTGAAGGCCGGGCCGATCCCCTCCGGCAAGGCTTCCATAGGCGGCGTGGAGTGGCGGATAGACCCGTCGGCCGGATGGCTGCTGAAGGGCAGCGCCCGGAAGCCCGCCGGCACACTCGGGCTGCCCGAAGGCACCAGGGCGACCCATCTGATGTTCCTGCACACGTTCGACCCCGGAAGGTCGCTGCACGAGTGGCGCCTGGCGGCGGCCCTGGCCCATCGCAAGCTGGTGCCGCCGCCGGAGCCCCCCACGGTCTGCCTCTATGAGGTGACCTACGCGGACGGTGAGGTGCTGGAGATACCGGTCCGCTTCGGGGAATCCATCGACCAGTGGTACCGGGTGCACCGGGTCGCGCCCATGCTGTGGGCACGGCCGGCGTGGCAGCAGGACCTGCACCCGACCTCCGGGGAGAAGGCCGTCCTGTACGCCATGGAATGGCCGAACCCGCGACCGGAGAAGGCCATCCAGTCGGTCGCGCTGAAGCCGCAGCCGGACCCGGCCGCCGACTACGGCACGGCCCTGGCGCTGGGCTTGACGGCCCTGAACAGCCCGCCCGCCGGACGCTACTACTACGTGGCCACGTTCCCGGACGGCAGCGATGAGAACCCCGGCACGTTCGAGAAGCCGTTCGCCTCGCTGCAGGAGGCCGCCGACGTGGCCGGCGCCGGGGACACGGTGTTCGTCCGCGGCGGGCTCTACGGCGTGGAGCGTCGCATTGAGATCCAGGGCAGCGGGGCGCCCGACCGATGGCTCACCTTCACCGCCTACCCCGGCGAGACGCCCGTCTTCGACGGGATGGCCAGCCGGCTGGATAGGGACGCCGAGACCCACGGGCACGGCTACGACCACGATACGGGCCTGATCAGCGCCTTCGAGAGGTCTTACGTCCGCATCGCCGGCCTCCACGTCCAGCGCTCCCGCCGCGCGGGGTTCGGACTGTTTGGCAAGAGGGGCCGGGGGTCGCGCGCGACGGGCCACGAGGTGCTCTTCTGCAGCACCTGGCGCACCTGGGCGATGGGCGTCAACATCAAACACGCCGACCACGTGCGCGTCATCGGCAACCGCATCGTGCGCCCGCACGACCACACGATGTTTTACGGCTACGAGGAGAACCGGGCCATTGCCGCCCGCGCCGGGCCACAGGAGGCCATCGACCTGTCGCGCAACACCCACTTCGAGGTCGCCTTCAACGAGGTCTACGGAGGCGGCAAGGAGGCCATCGACTGCATCAGCGTCACCGACGGACGCATTCACCACAATTACGTCCACCACTGCCTGAACGGCATCTACATCGACTCCTGGACGCTTCCCATCGAGCGGCTGGAGATCGACCACAACTACATCCACAACGCCTACAACGGCATACCGCTGAGCACCGAGGGCAGCAACGATCTGGTCGACTTCAAGATTCACCACAACATCGTGATCGACTCGAAGGCGATCGGCATCGGCGTCAGCGAGGCGACCTACAAGTCCAAACCGGCCGCGGTGAGGGACATCTCCGTCTACAACAACACCGTGGACGGCGGGGGAGGGCACGCCTCCGGGATCGGGTGGACCTCCAGCGGCCTGCGGGTGCACGGCCATCCGGAGAATCCGGATTTCCGCGACATCTTCATCTTCAACAACATCTCGACCAACGCGGACCAGGTCCCCGCCAGTTGCTCCTACGAGGACCGGGAGGAGCACAACATCCGCTTCCACCACAACCTGCTTTACCCCGCCGAGAACCGCGCGCCCGACCGGGTCCGCCGCCGCAACGAGAACTATAAGGTCTCCCACGCCCTGGTGACCGGCGAGCACTCCGTCACCGCCAGGCCGATGTACGTGAACCGCGAGCGCGGCGATTACCGCCTCCGGGAGGGCTCACCAGCCATCGATGCCGGCGACCCGCGGGAGAAGTTCAACGATCCGGACGGCTCACGGGCCGACGTCGGCGCGCTGCCCCACGGCGCCGCCTGGCGTCAGGGCTTCGACTGGGCCGGAGCGGTGACCGCCTTCTACGCGGGCGATACCGCCTACGAACCCGTCGACATACCCCGTGAACTCTTCAACGTGCACGCCAACAGCCTGGAGACGCCGAGCTGGTTCCAGGCCGGCCGCTACGGGGCCGACCTCCGCCACCTGCCCAAGGGAGAGCAGAGCTACGCGGGCATCATCTGGTATCTGGAACCCGACCGTCCGACCTCCGAACCCACCCTCCTCGTGCTGAAGGGAACCGGTTCGGAAAGCGAGGCCGGGAGCATCACCGTGCCGGTAGGGCGGCAGGCGGACGCCCTGGCGTTCCTGCACGCCTATTCCCCCGGACCGGACCTCCGCAAGCTGTGGCGCGACGAGGAGGTGGAGGACAAGTCCGTGCGGCTTCTCACCTACCGCGTCAACTACGCGGACGGCACCTCACGCGAGGTCCCCGTGAGGTGGGACATCGAGATACAGGGGTGGCGGCGCTGGCGGAAACCGGAAAACCTGCCGGGGGCGCGCGTGGCGTGGAAGATGCCGGAGAGGAGGCGGCGGCACACCGGCTGGATCGTCGTCTATGCCCAGGAATGGGAGAACCCCCGCCCTGCGGCCGAAATCGCGACCGTCGAACTCGGCAGCGCCAACACCGACGAGAAAGACTACGGCGCCCCGGCCGTCCTCGCCATCAGCACCGGTCATCGCGCCGCGGCTCGCCGTTAAGCCCCCCGGACACTGTCTACTGCCCACTGCTTGCTGACTACTGGGTTCACCACGAAGGACACGAAGTGCACGAAGGAAGGCAACGAACAACTCAACAACTCAGCAACCCAACAACCGCCGGTTAAAGGCTGGCCACTGCCGTTCGGCTACTGCCGTTCGGGCACTTCGTCGGGGCCGGGCCAGGATGGCCCGGCACTGCGAGCAGGGATGCTCGCGCTACCACGCTGGCCTCTGGCCACTGCCTACTGACTTCTGCCCCGGACCGGCCGGGCCAGGATGGCCCGGCACTGCGAGCAGGGATGCTCGCGCCACCACGTCGGCCACTGCCTACTGACTTCTGCCCCGGACCGGCCGGGCCAGGATGGCCCGGCACTGCGAGCAAGGATGCTCGCGCTACCACGCTGGCCACTGCCTACTGACTTCTGGCCCGGCACTGCGAGCAAGGATGCTCGCGCCACAACGCTGGCCACTGCCTACTGACTTCTGCCCCGGACCGGCCGGGCCAGGATGGCCCGGCACTGCGAGCAAGGATGCTCGCGCCACCACGTCGGCCACTGCCTACTGCCTTCTGCTTACTGCCTACTGGTTAAACTGCCCGAACCGGCGGGAGAAGACGTTCAGCAGCCGGTAGTGCATCAGCATCTTCACCTCACCGCCCGCGGGAACCTGAACGTCGAACTCCAGGATGGAGTGGTCTTTCCGTTCGTAGGCGTGGCTGAACTCCACCGGCTCCCACTGGCCGGGGATGTGTTCCACCACCGTCAGGGTCACCTCCTCGTCCCTGAAGTTCTCGATCTTCACCGTATCGGTGATCTCACGGTCGGCGACCACCACGTGCCCTTTGTCGTTGCGGCGGATGTTCTTCTGTCGGGTGCGCATCCGCCGCTGTGTGACCACCACGTCCCGGCTGTCCCCGACGTAGAGTTCCATCTCCTCCCCCACCGGGGTGAAGCCCGCACGGTCCTCCCCCAGGAAGATGGTGGTGCCGTGGCCGTCCATCTGGTAGACCCGGACCTTGCCGCCCCAAAGCGCCGTCCGGCCCAGCCCCGATGCCTCCGCGTTGGCGACGACGTACTCGACCGGTATGCCCACGTTGCCCTCGACCTTCTCGGGGTCGTGGGGCTTCTTGGCCGCGTCCCAGGTGAACACCTTCTTCACGGGCACCTCGGGCTGCTGGAAAAACAGCATCCGTGCGGTCTCCTCGTGGCGGATGCCCGTCCGGAAGCCCTCGCCGTATCCCAACAGGAACTCGGCGTCCCGGAAGTCCTCCCCGGAGTAGTTGCGCAGCACGAGGTAGGACTTGAGGTCCACGGTCTTCTCCTCCCGGTCGGCCACCGCCTTGTAGGTGACCAGCCTGTCCAGCCCGCTCAGCAGGTAGCTGATGCGCACCTTCTCCTGCCAGGCCTCCTCGCTGTGGACGCGCCAGACCAGGGCCTCTTCGTTCGGAGGATAGCTCACCGAGATGAGGGCCGTCCGTTTCGGGTGGGACAGCGTCCTGATGCGGATGCTGGCGGGATCGATGCGCACGCCCTTCCAGGAGAAGTCGATGTGGTTGGTTCCCTGCTGGAGGTCCAGCACCCGCTCCTCCTCCACCAGTGTGGCCGCCGGATTGTCCAGGCGGACGGTCACTGCGTCCCTCTCCGGCAGGGCGGCCAGCTTCGTGCGGCCGAGGGCGGTGGACCCGGCCATCAGCAGGACGAGAATGCAGATCGGCACGTGCCTTTTCATCTTCTTGTCTCCGGATCGGGATCAGTGGCTGTAGCGTCTGTCGCCGTGGAAAACCCTGAGCGTGTAGAGTATGTCTTTTTCGGAGTGAGGCCCCAACCGCAAAGTGTATCTCACCGTGTCCTGGTCCACCTTCCGGTAATCGCCGGGGTTTTCCGCGTTCTTCAGTTCCCAGTGGGCGGAGGGCAGATTCCGAGTGATCTCCACCTTGACCGGCAGCCCGCTGTGGTTGCGGACCTCGATCTTGTGGTCCTTCACCTCGTCGAACCCGGAGACGTCCCCGTCGTCGTCGAAGACGATGTGCTCCTTGCGGAAATCCATCACCTTCTGCTCGACGTGCACCTTCCGGGCCGCCCCCAGGTTCAGCTCCACCTTCTGGTCCACGGGGATGTACTGGCTGTTGTCGGCGCCCAGGTAGCGGAGATGCCCGGCCTCGTCCACCCGCCCGAACACCTTGATCAGGCCGCCGGGCAGCGGCGTCTCGCCCAGGTTGTGCTCCCGATCGTTCCTGAACCGCAGGAAGCGCACGACCCGGTCGCCGTAGCGTTCCTTCTCGAACTTGTAGAGATTCTCCACCCCGACCGAGGCGGCCTGGAAGGAGGGCAGCCGCTTCGACCAGCCGTCCTTAATCGTCTCGGTGCCCTCGATGGTGTAGAGGAAATACTCCGAGACGCCTTCTTTCTTTATTTCCTTTGGCGCAGCCGCTCCCGCCGCCGGCGCGGCCATCTCCAGCATCCTCCTGGCCTTGTCGTACTTGCGCGCCAGACCCTCCTCCCTCTCCGGGCGGGGGACGATCGGCCGGCCGTATGGCTCCGCCCGCCGCGCCAGCTCCGCGATGCGGTCCAGCAGGTTGATCTTCCCGACCACCAGGCGCGTCTGCGCGTTCTCGTAGTCCTCCCCGGAGTTGTTGGTTACCCGGACGTAACCTTCCAGTTCCATGCTCTGCTGGTCCGGTGCCAGCGTGGCCAGGTAAAAGGACTGCCAGGTCAGCCCGGAGGTGAAGCAGGTGATCTCCATCGGCACCCGCCCGCTGACCTCCGAGCGGATCTCCCAGATGCCGACGTCCTTCACCCGCGGGGGGTAGCTTATGTGGAAGACGTCGATCTCCCCGGCCTGCCCCTTCGGCTGCATCTCCAGGGAGGTGGGATCGATCAGGGTGTTCGCCCAGGAGAACTGGAGGCGGTTCTCCCCCTTCCGAAGCGTCAGCGGCCGCCGGTCCCGCACCAGGGTCAGGTCCGCGCTGTTGTAGATGGTCAACTGCACCGACTCCCGCTCCGGCAGCGTGACCAGGTCCACCTTCGCCAGGGCCGATCCCGCCGCGCAGGCCGTCAGGGCCAGCACCAGAAGCGCCGTCAAACGTCTCATCTCGTCTCTCCGCTGGTTTGTGGTTGCTGCGATGTGAGCCGTGCCTTCCTGTTAGTGCGGGGTGGGGCGGAAAAGTTCCACGCCCCGCGCGGTCGCGCCAGCTCGTCCCCTCACCCGGCCATTCTACCGGCACCGGTGGGATGTTTGCCACAAAGCCACCCCGGTGGCAGGGGGTGGCAAGCGCCTCTAAGATGGCCGGCTGAGGCGGGCGCCTCTTCCCTGGGCCGCGCCCGAGTTTCTGTTATAATGATCCGCGGAGGGGTGGCTGAGTGGACGAAAGCGGCGGTTTTGAAAACCGCTGTCCCGCAGAGCGGGACCGGGGGTTCGAATCCCTCCCCCTCCGCCATCCTCCGGCCCGCCCCACGCCGGTCAGCCGGGCAGGAACAGGTAGCCGAACTTCATCCCCACCAGCAGCCCCAGCAGCGTCGTCACACCGATGGCGATGAACTCCCCGATGATTGCCCCCAGGAAGAAGTTCCGCGCCTTCTTGAGCATCGTGCCCCCGCCGAATTTCATGATGAACACCTTCGCCAGCCAGGCCAGGAAAAAGCTGAACCACAGGTTGTGCGCCGGCCACGTGCTGCCGATCAAAAACCCCAGCGAATGCACCGGCCACCAGTAAAACCGCGCGCGCATCACCGTCACGAACAGCATCACCACGCCCCCCAACCCCAGCGGAAACCACAGCGGCTCCGCCGAACGCGTTGGGTTGGCGATGATCCGTCCCGCCGCCTGAAACGTCTGCTTCGGCAGCGATATCGTCCCGTAGGTGTTCGGAATGTTGTAGCCCCCCACCCGGTAGTACATCCGGAGCGTAAAGATAGTGCACACCCCCACCGCCACCGCCAGCGCCACGAACATGATCGGCAGAAACCACCGCTTGTGCCTTTTGAACACCGAGCTTATCCGCAGCGCGTTGAACGCGTGCCCGCTGAGTATCTCGCGGGAGTCCTGGATCAGGATGGCGTTCTGCATCTGCGCCACTACCACCGCCGCCGGCGCCCCGAACGCCGCTCCCCCCGTTACGCTGTGCAGCAGCGTCGGCGGGGTCCAGGTGTGCTGGGTGAAGAAGATGCCGCCCTGGCTGATCAGCCGCGCATGGATCAGCGCCACCGCCATGACCAGCGCCAGCAGCGCGACGGCCGTCACGGGGTTCATCCCGAACCACCAGAACCAGGCCACCATCCCGCCGAGGGCCGCCACCAGGCCCCAGAACCCCACCGTGTAGCTGATCGGCTCCTCCGAATCGTCGATGTCCCTGTCCAGAAACAGCGCCTTCCTCACCACCGTCTTCAGGTGCCGCCGCGCCGCCCAGAACATCATCACCGTGAACACGATGAACGCCCCTGCCTGCTGCCACGCCATCCACTTGCCCCACGTCCCCCCGGTGATCGGCGTGCCCATCCAGTGGGACGCCTGGAACTCCAGCCGCGTGAACACGAAGAACAGCCACACGCTCAACGCAACGTCCGCCGGCACAAGGAACGCCACTCCCACGGCGATGGGGAACAGGTAGGCCGTTCCCATGTTCGTCTGGCCCAGCGGCGTCTCGGCCAGCACCGACTGAATGGGCACGGTGGGCAGCCAGCCCTGTTCGGCGCCGAAAAGTACCGGTCCGCCGCGCACCACGGCAAAGGCCAGGCTCAGCACCAGCCCCACCAGGAACGCCCGGTTCCGCATCAGTGCCGGCATCAGCTCCCGCCTGCTGCTGCCCTCGGTCAGCTCCATCGGCACGCGGGCCAGTGGAAAGATCAGCCGCTCTATCTCCACCCACTGCTTCCGCAGTATCCCCCCCAGGAAAAACGTTGCGAAGTAGAACAGGAAGATGAAGACCAGCCAGGTGAGCATCGGGCGGATCCACCTCTGCAGGTAGATGCGCACCTCCGCCTGGCCGGCCTGGCCCTGGAAGAAGTCGCCGGCGGGCACCGAGCTGAAGTTCTTGCTGACCACCAGGGAGTCCGGCATGGCATCCAGCACCTTGTCCTGGTGGGGCAGGTCCGGCGATCTGGCGTAATAAGCGGGCGCCACCTGCATGGAGGGCAAAAACCGCATCAGCCCGCTGGAGGGCACCGTGGCGGAGACGATCATCATGCACCAGACCAGCAGCAACTCCCCCTGCCGCAGCGCCCACTCCTTCCTGACCAGCTTGATCAGCAGGTTGGCCACCACGGTGAGGATCAGGAGGATGAAGAACGGTCCGGGAGGGAAATGGCAGCCGGTGATGTAGGTATTGCCGATGTCGAAATCGTTGTAAGGTGTGATGGCCGCGATCAGTATGACGGCCAGCAGCCCGACGAAAAAGGCCCGCCAGGTCATGGAAGCTTCCCGAGAAGTGAAGAGCGCGCAACGTCCCCCCACTATAGTGGGAGAGCCACCGCTGGTCAAAAACCCGCCGGCCCCCGGGCCCCGCTGGGGCGCGCCCGGGATGTCTTTCTGAGCGAGCGCATCTTTTGCCAGCGAAGTTTACCCGCCTGTGGCGGGAATCTCGCCGTTTGGTGCGGTGCTCATGGCCAGCCGGGAGGCAGCGCCAGGGTCGGCAAGCGGGCCCGCGGAGCGGCGCGGTCGTGGAAGCCGGGGGTCGCGGCGGAGGCCGTTGTGCAGCGCTGCCCCGCTGGGCAGGTATGACGTCCGACGGATCATCGAGGAGTCCCGCGACGGCCGGTCCGTGGCCGTTGCGCCGCGGAGCGGCGCGGTCGTGAAGGCCAGGGCTTCAGCCCTGGTATCTCCCGCGAATACCCAATTGCGCCCCGCAGGGGCGCGGTGAGGTACCCGGTGCGCAAAAGCCTGACCGGGCGGGTCCTGGCGGCAGGCCGGTGTGAAGAGATCGCGTATCGAACTCCCCCCCCA
>CAZEAP010000044.1:0-20479 GCA_964510315.1 uncultured candidatus Brocadiaceae bacterium | reverse complement strand
CGGCGGAAGCTTGAGAACACCGGGGGCGCTCGAAACGCGCCGGGAGAGCTACATCGTCACAGTGCGTCCGACCCTCTCCGGCCGGTGCGGATGTTCACGGCATCCTCGACGGCGGAGATGAATATCCTCCCGTCGCCTTTATCGCCCAGGCGGGCGTGTTCCCTGATGATCTCCGCGAAGCTCTGCGCCTCCTCGTCCCGGCAGACGATTTCCAGTTTGGCGCAGGCGGAGTAAGCTTCAGCGTATCTGCGCAGGATGTGCCAGCGGTCCTTCTCGGCGTCGGCCAGGGCGGATAGCGCGTCCACTCGGATGACCGTCAGGTCGCGGGCGCCCGATTCTTCCAGGTGATGGATGACGGTCTCCAGCACCGTCGGCCTGATATAGGCCTTCACTTCTTTCATGGTCTAATCCTCCCTCGTTTCCTCTTTGTTCGGGCCGTTGTGCCGTGCAGCAGCGGAGCCCCGCAGTGAGAATTTGATCTCTTCGATCAGGCAATAGAGCACCGGGACGGCGAACACGCTCACCAGCACCACAAGCATGCCGCCGAACGAGGGGATGGCCATCGGGACCATTACGTCGGAGCCGCGCCCGGCGGAGGTCAGCACGGGGACGAGCGCCAGGATGGTGGTGGCGGATGTCATCACCCACCCTATTCACCAGGGTCGGGCAAGAGAGCATTTCTGACTTCCAAATGGGGTCAGACCGGACGAAGTTCGGGCCCGGGAAATGCACGTGGGAGATGATAGGCTGAGTTTGGCCCGGATGTGGCTCGTTTCTGCCGTGAGAGGACCGTCGAGGCCGGCTTTGGGCGTGCCCGCGGCATACCGTTCGTGCCGAAGAGGAGAAAACGCTTCATGCTCGGGGTTGCGTGCAGCTCATGCGCCTACCGGAGGGGCATTTATTGACCCTTGTACGCATCAGCTATAGTCGGTTATGCTCCTGGCATGGCTACCAGGATGACGAAGAAGCAGAAGGAGGCGCGACGGATGCTGGCCGCCGAACTCTTCGAGCAAGGCATCGGACCCGCCGAGGTTGGCCGCCGTCTCGGGGTGACCACCGGGGCCGCAAGCCAGTGGAAAAAAGCCTGGCAACAGGGCGGAAAGGAGGCACTCCGCTCGGTTCCCCATCCAGGCGGTATACCGAAACTGCCGCCGCAGCGGCTTGCGGAACTGGAAACGCTACTGCTGCAAGGTCCCAAAGCCCACGGGTTCGCCACCGAACTGTGGACGCTTCAGCGCGTGGCGCAGCTGATAGAGCGGCACTTCGGGGTCTCATATCACATCTCACAGGTTTCCCGCATCCTCCACTCGATGGGATGGTCCCGCCAGAAGCCGGAACGTCAGGCTCGGGAGCGGGACCAGCAGCAGGTTGATGCGTGGCGCGCAAAGGAGTGGCCCCGGATAAAAAAGGGGCTCTGAAAACGGGCAGAAGCATCGTTTTCGTCGACGAGAGCGGCTTCATGCTCCAGCCGCTGGTGCGGGCTACGTGGGCTCCAAAGGGGTGCACGCCGGTGCTGAAGAGCTGGGACCGGCACGACCGTATCAGCGCGCTCTCAGCCCTGACGGTCTCGCCTCGGCGAAGGCGGTTGGGACTGTATTTCAGTCTCCAACGCGCCAATGTGAAACACGGGGATGTCATGACGTTTTTGCGCTCCATTCGTCGCCACCTCGGCCGCAGGCTGATCGTTGTGCTCGACAGGCTCAATGCGCACCGTAGCGCGGCGCGTAAGCTGGAGGAAGAGTCTCCCGGCGTCTACGAGTTCGAATGGCTTCCGGCCTACGCCCCGGACCTGAATCCGGTCGAAGGCGTCTGGAATCAAACGAAGTATGCGGACCTTGCCAACGCCATCCCGGACGATATCGAGAGTCTTGGAACCGACGTGCACGAGTCGTTAGAACAGACACGCTCATGCAACTCCCTACTGAAGGGCTTCTTCCGCCGTGCCGGGCTGGACCTGTGAATCATTAGCCAATCAATGCAAAGGTCAATAGCATGGTCTGAATGCGCTACATGACCAGGCCCAGCACCTCCCGGTAGGGAAAGCCGCCGGCGATATGCACCCACAGCCGCTGTGGCGTCTCCCGGACCCGCGCTCCGACCTTCAGAAGCCGGCGGCGGATCGTCTCGATGGAAGCGCCGGCGAGCACCGTATCGGCCAGTTTGCTGCGGTAGACCCGCAGCAGGTTATAGCCAGGGCGAACATGACCAGCCGAAAAGCATTCGCCACGAACCGACAGCAGGAGACCGGCCAGCGCCGGGCGGCCCTTTTGGCGCGTGCCCTCCAGCGGCACTTTCGCCACCGAACTGCTGGAGGAGAGCGGCGTGGTGGTGACCCCCGGACGCGGCTACGGGCAGTGGGGAGAGGGTTTCTTCCGCATCTCCCTCACCTACTCGGAGGAAGTATTGGAGGAGGCGCTGGACCGCATCGCCGAGGCCGCCATCTAATCTGAAGTCCGCCTCACATGCGGCGAGCCCTGAAACGCGTACATGCAAAAGGCCCCGCATCGAAGGCGGGGCCTTTCACTTCCTCGCAATGTCAGGCGTTGCGCTTGCGGCGATAGGCGGCACCGATTAGGCCGATGACGCCCATGCCCAGCAGACCCATGGTGGCCGGCTCGGGAATGACGTTGGTCCGAATGCTGGCGGTTTCTATCACGTCCCAACTGCTTCCCCACTGCGACAGGCGGAACTTACCGGTGACGAAGCTGGTCTGGCTGAGTACAGTCTGCCGCAAAGCATCGATGTCCGCCCCGTTCGTTTCGTTGTACATATTGCCGTCGGTATCCAACGGGGGAGCGTCGTTGTCCGACGCCCACCATGCCCAGCCCGTGTTGGCCGCAACCCCGTCCGCAACCCCGTCGCCGTCCAGATCGTAGTTGTCGGGGTCTCTATCGTCGGTCTCGCCGTCGGAGTCGTCGTACTGTGCGAACCATCCTTTGTCGGGGGTGTTCTCAATGTGCCCGCTATCCCAATCCCAGGTGTAGGTCGTTCCTCCCCAGTCGTAGACGAATTTCGCTTCGATCAGATAGTCGCCGTGTTGGGGGGTCGTACCTGAGTCCGGGTCGTGCAGGTTGCCAAGCGTTATGCCGCCAAAGGTCCCCACGAAGTGCAGACGTTTTCCGTAAGGCGGATAACTGTCGAGCTGCCCCGTCGATCCGTCGGGCGCCGTGCTGTACACGATTTCGTCGTAGGGGTCGATAATGTGCGTGCCCGGATAGTACCCAGTCCCCATATCGGTGAAGGTTCCGGAGGCCACGCCTGTTTTGGCCCCCTGCCACCACGTGTTAAAATCGTCTTCCGTTTCGCCGGCGGAAGCGTTCGGGGCGGCGTCCACCCCCATGTTGATGGCCTCCACCTGTTGCGCCCAACCGGCACACAGAACAACCAGACAGCATGCGGTCACCATAATTCTGTGCATCACTACGCCTCCTCTGCCATTAACGACCAGCTTGTAACAAACGATGCGCGAGGGGCCACTCCCCCACTGTATGTGCGCCCCGGTGTGGTCTGTTATCGGAAACGGGACGCTGGCTGCCTGCCATCGTGACAGGGGAATCCATACATGCGAATTACATTCCAGCCAGAGCCGTTTCACGGTCGAACGTCGTAAGCCCGTCTTCAGACACTGTCTACCGCGCTGATTACTCCGGACCTCCCCAATTACGTCCCCGGTGGGGTGTGGAGTAATCTCCACAGCAGTGTTGTCCCGTCTGTACAGACATCGTTCGTTTCCATCGGCGTGGTCCGACCTGGTTGCCGGGGGAGACTCCTTTTTGCCGCCCTCCGGATGGAGCATTATGATGCTCCCCGGGAAAAAGCCGTCCACTAACTCGCGACACACACGCCAAGGAGAAGACGGAAGATGAAAGAAACCGGAGGCACGGCGCCTCTACGGCAGGGAGGTCGTCCACGAGCGACATCGGCACCGCTACGAGTTCAACAACGCCTACCGGGAGACGCTCCAGGAGCACGGAATGGTCGCCACGGGCCACCTGGAGGAGCGCGACCTGGTGGAGGTTGTGGAGATCCCCGGCCACCCCTGGTTCGTGGGCGTGCAGTTCCACCCCGAATTCAAGAGCAAGCCCACGAACCCCCATCCCTTGTTCGCCGGTTTCATCGAAGCGGCGCTCAAGCGCCGGGCCGGCGCGCGCTGCTGAGCGGGTCAGGCTGCCTCAGTACCGGTCGGATCGGCGGAAGCTTGAGAACACCGGGGGCGCTCGAAACGCGCCGGGAGAGCTACATCTTCACAGTGCGTCCGACCCTCTCCGGCCGGTGCGGATGTTCACGGCATCCTCGATGGCGGAGATGAATATCCTCCCGTCGCCTTTCTCGCCCAGGCGGGCGTGTTCCCTGATGATCTCCGCGAAGCTCTGCGCTTCCTCGTCCCGGCAGACGATTTCCAGTTTGACGCAGGCGGAGTAGGCTTCAGCGTATCTGCGCAGGATGTGCCAGCGGTCCTTCTCGGCGTCGGCCAAAGCGGATAGCGCGTCCACCCGGATGACCGTCAGGTCGCGGGCGCCCGATTCTTCCAGGTGATGGATGGCGGTCTCCAGCACTGTCAAGTCCAGATTCGTGTGTAATTTCACATCTCCAGGGTTTCGGCGTGTGAGTGAGCGGAGGGAACCGGAGCGAACTCACACGCCGCCTCGCCGCGCAGTCTGCGTTTGCCGAACCAGGGGAACTTCTGCAGAAGGCTGAGCTTGCTCTCCTGGGGCCCCACCCGCGTCTCCACCTCCTCGATGAAGTGGGCGTAGGTGAGTATTGGGTCCGGCAGGGCGCGCACTTGAGGCACCTTCTCCAGCTCTGCCTGCCAGCGCTCAAAGGCCGCTTCCAGGCCCGGGTTGTTCAGGGCGGCGTAGCGGAGATAATCGGCAAGCGTTGAGGTGTGCGTCAGTGAAGGGAGATCAGCACGGTCGCGGCGCTCGGGACCGCTCCGTGGGTAAGAACGGGTGCCGGGCGGGGCCGCCCCCCATTCCTCAGAACCCCGCCCGACAGTTGCGGCGGTCGGCGATGTCCCCGCGCAGCCGATAGTCAGACCCGCGACCAACAGCGCGACTGCGAACCCACCCATGCCGACAAATCGGCAGGTAAGGCGTCGTCGCCGACGTGTCTCCCCGCTCATCCCGTTGGTACCCTTCTGCGCCTGCTGGAGCGTCTCATATGCCGTTTCACGCCAGATCCCGAACACCGAATCGGGGCTTCCCGAGTATTGTTAGTAATCCTACCGGGCCACTATGTTCAATGCGAATCCCAAAAATCCGAGCTTTTGCCTTCGGGAATGCGGAGCAGTGGATAGGAGCGCGGGGGGAGGAAGGCAAGAGCAGGCGAACAGTGGAACAGGAGACCCTCCGGAGGCGTGCAAGCCGCAGGCGAGCGGACCTGGTGGTAGCAGAAGGGTCTGCCAAAGGAGGCGTCGTTTCGCCGTTCTCCGCTGTTTTCCGATTTCCGCCTCAGGCGGACTGGCCTGCTCGGTTTTTTGCCGGCTTGCGGCCGGCAAAAAACTGGTACGCCCAGGAGGATTCGAACCCCCAACCTGCGGTTCCGTAGACCGCCGCTCTGTCCAATTGAGCTATGGGCGCACCGTGCAAGACTCCAGTGTACTTCCGGCCGGAACGGGTGTCAAGTTTGACGCCGGCTCGACGCGGGCGGCTGGATGGGGCACGTTGCGCCTACGCTTCCAGCGAGAAGAAAGTCGTGGCGGACTGCGGCGGGACGCAGTAAGGGATGCCTCCCTCCGTCAGGTTGAGGACACCCACTTCGGCGCATCGTTCGGCCGTGCTGGTTCGGACCGCCCGGAAGCGGTCGGCGGCCGTGCCGATCAACTCCAGCTCGATGTCCCTCGGCTCTTCGCTGGTGTTAAGCACGACGGCCGCGTCGCCCTCGGCCGAGCCGTTGTCGGCGAAAGCCAGAAGGGGCACCTGCGTGTCGTTGCTGACCACGCGGGCCACGCCCGTTCCGGCCTGCCCGGCCCGGCAGACCTGTTTGTACCACCAGTAGCCCGGCTCGACCGACAGCTCCCCGTCGTCGCTCACCCGGAAGGCGGTTCCCGGGTTGGGGTCACCGCCCTCCCACAGGGCCGGGCGCTGGATACACGCCCAGGGGATGAGCCCGTTGAGCTTGCCGACGTAGACGGCGTCGCGCAGCTCGGCCAGAAAGCGCACGTCCATCTCCGACCAGCTCGTGGAGGTTGTCCAGGCGTGGAGTTCCGGGCGTGGTTCCCGCAACAGATCGATGCCGGTGCTCCGGTAATCGCCGGCCCAGCGGTGAAATCCGGGCGAGTAGAAACCGTGGGAGGTGATGAGCCCGAGGCCCGCTGCGGCTTCGGCGTCCTCTGCGATTGCCGCGGCGTAGCCCCACTCAACGAAACGCTGCCAGTTGCTGGTTTCCCCGGGGGTGACGCCGATGTCGGCAAGGCCGTTTTCTTCCAGCAGCTCCGGCATGAAACGGAGGAACTCCACAACCTGTTCGGGAGGCCAGTAGAGGTTGTAGTCGTGGCCGCCGCCGGGGTGGGTTCCGTCCGGATTCCAGCGTGTCCAGTCCTCCCCCTCATTGTGGAGGGACAGGTAGCGAACCGGCAGCCCTTCCTCCCGCCGCAGGAACCCGGCAAAGGCGGCCAGGTACTTCGCGCACTCGACCTTCAGCTCGGGGTCCAGGTCCCGGCCCCGGAAGGACTTCTGGCGGGTCATCCAGGGCGGCGGACCGTAGAGCGTGACGATAAACTGTAAATCGTGCCCGCGGCCGCGGGTCAGCTTCAGCCCCTCCCGCGCAAAGTAGCGCATCCACTCGGTGGTGCGCTCGTGGTCGTAGGCGGAACCGTCGACGCGGGGGTCGTTCGGCTCGTAGCCGCCGGCGGGTTCGGGCTGATGCCACGGGTCCAGGAACATCTTGATAATGCCCGGCCGGAGCCCCTCCTCCCCGAAAACCATGTCCAGCACCTTGCGGCGGTCATCTTCGGAGAGGATGCTGAAGCCGCCGTAGTCCTGGGGATAGGCATCGTAGTCGGCGGTCTGGCACGTCTCGACGTAGTTGACGCCAAAGCCGTCCCAATCCCTGAGGACGGTGGAGAAGTCCACAACAGTTCTGCGAAGCATTGGGAATCCCCGGTGAAGTCGGGTGTGGTCAGCAGTACGGCAGCCCGGCGGCGGGGCGTCAGCTTGCCGCTTCGGGCTGTCCGGAGGGCTGCGCGGGGGCAGACTCGACCTCCTCCTCTTCGAGGGCGAGGGGGAAGATTTCGTCGATTGTCTCGACGGTGACGAACTCCAGCTTCTCTTTGGCGTAGTCGGGGACGTTCACCAGGTCCTTCTCGTTGCGCTCGGGAAGGATGACCGTCTGGATGCCGGCCCGGCAGGCCGCAAGCACTTTCTCCTTGATACCCCCGACGGGAAGGACTTTGCCTCGGAGGGTTATCTCGCCCGTCATGGCGACGTCGTGGCTAACGCAGCGGCCCGCGCAAAGGGAGGCGAGGGAAACGGCCATGGTAACGCCGGCCGAAGGGCCGTCCTTGGGGATGGCGCCGGCGGGGACGTGGATATGGAAGTCCCGCTTCCGGTAGAGTTCCGGATCCATGCCACACTGCTCGGCGTGCGCCCTCACATAGGTTAGGGCGGCCTGGGCGCTTTCCTTCATCACGTCGCCCAACATGCCCGTGAGGGTCAGTTTGCCTTCCCCCGGGGTCATGGTGGCTTCGACGAAGATGATGTCGCCTCCGGTGGGCGTCCAGGCCAGTCCGGCGGCCACGCCCGGCTCGGAGACCCTCTCGGCCACCTCGGGGATGAACTTGACCGGCCCCAGCATATCGGCCAGTTCCTCCCTGTCGATCCTGGTTGTCGGCTCCTCCTCGAGCGCCAGGCTCTTGGCCACCTTGCGGCAGAGCGAGGCGATCTCGCGCTCCAGGTTCCGGACGCCGGCCTCCCGGGTGTACTGGTTGATGAGCGTCCTGAGGGCCTCTTCGGTAAGGGAGAACTGACCGTCGGACAGGCCGTTGCGTTCGATCTGCTGAGGAATCAGATACTGCTGCGCGATGTGGAGCTTCTCCTCCTCGGTGTAGCCGGGAAACTCCAGCACCTCCACACGGTCCTTCAGCGCGGGCGGCACGGGGTCAAGGAAGTTCGCCGTGCAGATGAAGAGGACCTTCGAGAGGTCGAAGGGGACCTCCAGGTAGTGGTCGGTGTAGGTGGAGTTCTGTTCCGGGTCGAGCACCTCCAGCAGTGCACTGGCCGGGTCGCCGCGGAAGTCGGCGCCCAGCTTATCCACCTCGTCCAGCATGAAGACCGGGTTGTTGGAGCCGGCCTTGCGGATGGCGCTGATGATGCGCCCGGGCAGCGAACCGATGTAGGTGCGCCGGTGGCCGCGGATCTCGGCTTCGTCACGGATGCCTCCGAGCGCGGCGCGGATGTAGTTCCGCCCCAGCGCGCGGGCGATGGACTTGCCGATCGAGGTCTTCCCGGTGCCCGGCGGGCCGACGAAGCAGAGTATGGAGCCGCCCATCTCACCCTTGAGTCGACGGACGGCGAGGAACTCCAGCATTCGCTCCTTCACGTCGTCCAGCCCGTAGTGGTCCTCGTCGAGTATGCGCCGGGCTTCCTGGAGGTCCAGGTTGTCGGGCGTGCTTTCGGACCAGGGCAGCGCGATGATCCAGTCGAGGTAAGTCCTTGCGACCGTGTACTCGGGGCTGGCGGGGTTAATCCGCTCCAGCCGGCCCAGCTCGCGTTCGGCCTCTTTCTCGGCCTCCTCGGGGAGGTCCATTTCCTCGATCTGGCTACGCAGCTCCTGGACTTCGGCCTCCTGGGGGTCCAGCTCGCCCAACTCCTGCTGAATGGCCTTAAGCTGCTGGCGCAGATAGTACTCCCGCTGGCTGCGGTCGATTTCGTCGCGGGCCTCGGTCTGGATGCGCTGGGCCACCTCCATGAGGTCCATCTCGCGGGCAAGCACTTTGGTGACCTTTTGGAGGCGTTCTTTCAGGTCGAGCGTCTCCAGCACGTCTTGTTTCTCTTCAACGGCGATGCCGAGGTTGGCCGCCACAAAGTCCGCCAGGGGCCCCGGCTCCTCGATGTTGGCGACGGCGGTTTTGGCCGCATCGGCTATGTTGGGCATCGAGTCCACCATCTCCGTGAACTGGTCCCGGAGGTTGCGGAAAAGGGCCCGAACCTCGATGTCCTCGGCCTGTTCTTCGGTGGGATACCCGACCTCCGCCTTCAGGTAGGGATCGGTCTGGGTGTAGTGGTCGACCCGTGCGCGATGGATGCCCTGGGCCACCAGCCGGACGGCGCCTTCCGGCAGCCGCCACATCTGCAGTACGACGCAGGCGGAGCCGAGCTGAAAGAGGTCGCCCGGTCCGAACTGGTCCTTCTCGGCCGCCTCCGGCCGCACCCCGACCGCCAGGAAGAATCGGTCGCCGAGCATGACCTGCTCGATCATCTTCAGCCGCTCTTCCTCCTCGATCTGCATGGCCAGTGGCATGCCCGGGAAGACGACGTTCCCTTCCAGAGGCAGGACGGGGAGCGTCTCGGGCAGCTCTGAGAGGTCGGGTCCTTCCTCGGCCAGGGCGGCCGCCTGGCCGGGTTGGCCTGCCGGGCTCTGCCGCTCGATCTCTTCGGCCGCTTCGGTGGCTTCGCCCTCAGTCGAGGCGGATTCCCCTTTTTCCTTTTCTTCGTCTGTCACAACTTTCCTCTATGTTTGCTGTCTGATTCAGATTCCCACGCGGATGGCGACCACGTGTCGCACGGGTTCGGGAGCTTTCGGGATGAACACGAAGAGGAACCCGTCACGGTACTCACCGTGGGCCTTCCGCGGGTCGAAAGGCTTGTGTATCGCGATTCGCCGCTCGAAGTATCCGTTGCGTATCTCCATCTGGTGGTAGGTGCGGACGGTGTCCCGGTCGGGTCCCCGCCGCACCCCCCGGATGCTGATCACCTCTCCGTTGCAGTTGACCCGCACATCGTCGGCACGGACGCCCGGCAGGGACACCTTGATCACGATGTCCCGCTCCGTCTCGTACACATCCGTTGGAGGTTGCCAGACGTCGCCCCGGCGGCCACGCACAGTCCTGCGCATGCTATAGAAATCGTCGAGGAACTTGTGGAACGGACTCTTGTTCTCAGGGGGACCGGTCTTCATGTCTATTCCTTGCTCCCGTTCGGGTCTTCACGACGGCGGCCCGCAGCCCCCGACTGCGGGTTCATTTCTTGCTGGCGGCCGGAGCACGGCGCAGCCGCTCAAGCAGTTCCTTCTGCTCGTCGGTCAGCTTCTGCGGGATGTTCACCTTGACCTGCACGTAATGGTCGCCCTTGCGGCCGTCGGAGGTCTCCATTCCGTGGCCCCGAAGCCGCAGCTTTTGTCCCGGCTGGGTGCCGGGGGGAACTTTCACCGACACCGTCCCGTGGAGCGTCGGGACATCCACTTCGGTGCCCAGGGCGGCCTCGACCATGCTGACCTCTGCTTCTCCGTAGATGTCCCGTCCCTTCCGGTCGAAGCTCGGGTGGGAAGCCACGTGGACCTCCAGCAGGAGGTCGCCGGCGGGTCCACCGCCGGCCCCCGTTTCGCCGAGTCCCTCGAGGCGTAGCTTCTGGCCGTCCTGGATGCCTTTGGGAATCTTGACGTCTACCCGGGAGGTCTCACGCACTGTTCCGTTGCCCCGGCAGCGCCGACAGGGCTCCTGGATGATCTGGCCGCGGCCGAAACAGGTGGGGCAGGGCCTTCCCACGCTGAAGCCGCCCTGACCGGCCAGCACCTGCCCACTCCCATCGCAGCGGGGGCAGGTCTGCACGCTGCTCCCGGGAGCCGCGCCGCTGCCTCCGCAGACGGGGCAGGTGCGCTCCTGAGGCAGGCTTACCTCTACGGTGCCGCCCTCGACGGCCGTCTCGAAGGGGATGGTGACCGAGCTGGTGATGTCGCGCCCCCGCTGCTGGGCCGCCCGGGTGCCGGTGGCCCGGCCGCCGCCGAAGATGCGGCTGAAAATGTCGGACAGCCCGCCCATCTCTTCGAAGCGGATTCCCTCGCCGGAGCGCCAGGCGCCGCCTTCGCCCCCGCCGAAAATGTCCTCAAAGCCTTCGGCCCCTTCGAAGCGCCCCCCGCGCATGCCGGCCTCACGGAGCTGGTCGTACTGCTTGCGCTTCTCCGGGTCGCCCAGGACGCTGTAGGCGTCGGATATCTGCTTGAATTTCTGTTCCGCCGCTTCACTGCCGCCGTGACGGTCCGGGTGATGTTTCTTCGCCAGCTTCCGGTAGGCTTTTCTTATCTGTTGCTGGGAGGCCTCGGGCGACACCCCCAGTATCTTGTAATAATCCGGTTCGGCCATAGAGCCCCACATGCTCGGTAGGTAAATCCCGGAAGTATATTCTAACCTGAACGCGCGTTTTTTCAAGCTCGGGGGCTGTGGCCTGCCCGCGGTTTGTGCACGCTTCAACGGCGCGCAGACGCGCTGCAGCTTCGCGGTCAACCGACCAGGACCCGGTCCTCCGGGAACTGGTAGACGGCCCTTTCCCGGACCTCCGCAACGCTCAGGATCAGGGTGATCGGACCGAGCCTCCCCACGAACATCAGCGCCGTCAGGATCAGTCGCCCCCATTGGGTGATGTCGGTCTGATACCCGGTGAGGCCCTGGCTGAGACCCACCGTGCCGAAGGCGCTTATGGCGTCGAAGGCTATCTGCTGGAAGGGCGCTTTCCCTCCGTCGGTGACCAGCAGAAGGAAGATGCCCACGGCCACCGCGGCCACCGACAGCAGTATGATGCTGGCCACCCGATGGACGGTTTCCTCCGGCACCGAGTGGTGGAACATCTCGGCCTTCTTCCTCCCGCGGAGCGTGGCCACGATGCTGGCCACCATGATGCCCAGGGTGGTGGTCTTTATGCCTCCGGCCGTGCTGCCCGGACTGCCGCCGATGTACATCAACACTATCAGGAGGAAGGCCGTCGCGGGCGAGAGCGCCCGCATCCCGGTGTCGACCGTGTTGAAACCCGCCGTCCGAGGGGTCACCGACTGGAAGGCGGAGGCCAGGACTTTCTTCTTCATGGGCGCGTGCCGCAGCGAATTCCCGGATTCTATCAGATAGAAACCGACGAACCCGATCACCAGCAGGATCGCCGTCACCATCAGAACCAGCTTTGTGTGGGTGGAGAGGCGGGGCTTCTTGCCACGGCGCTCGAACAGGCGCCAGCGGCAGTAGTGCAGGATGTCCCGCACTACCACAAAACCGATGCCTCCGAAGATGATCAGGGTGCAGATGATGACGTTCACCGGAACGGACCCGGCGAAGTTCATCAGGCTGCTGTCGTTGAGGCTGAAGCCGGCGTTGCAGAAAGCGGAGACCGAGTGAAAGACGCTGTGCCACAGGCAGGTGCCCAGCCCGCCGAATTCCCCCTGCCAGGTGAAGAACAGGAACACCGCACCCACCGTCTCCATGAACAGCGTAAGGATGCAGATGAACCAGATCAGCGTCCAGACGTTCTCGGTGGCCTCCGTCTCGACGATGTCCGACATGACCGCTTCGAACCGGAGGGAGAGCCTTCGTTGGATGAGGATGGCCGCGAACGCCCCGAGGGTCATGATGCCCAGCCCGCCGACCTGGATCAGTCCCAGTATGACGGCCTGACCGAAGCCGGACCAGTAGTGCGGGGTGCTCTTGACGATCAGCCCGGTTACGCAGACGGCGCTGGTGGAGGTGAACAGGGCGTCCACCGGGTCCGTCCAGCCGTGCCCCCGGCTGCTGAGCGGCAGCATCAGCAGAAGGGCGCCGATCAGGATGACCAGCGCGAAACTGCCGACGGCGACGCGGGCCGGGCTGCTGTAGGCGGCCGGCGAAGAAACCAGACTCCCCAGTTTCCGGAGGACCCGCCTCATCTGCTCCACTCAGCCAAGGGAAGGGTGCATGCCGGGCGACTTCTCCCGGCCGGGGGCGTCACTCGTTGTCCCGCCCCATTTTCTGCTCCAATCGGTGGCGCAGGTAGGCCTCCATGAACTGCCCCACCTCGCCGTCCAGCACGGCCTCGGCATTCCCGGTCTTCAGGTCGGTCCGAAGGTCCTTCACCATCTGGTAGGGGTGCAGCACGTAGGAGCGGATCTGGCTGCCCCAGGCGATCTCGCCCTTCTCATCGTAGAGTTCCTCCAGCTCCTCCTCGCGTTTCCGGCGCTCGAACTCGTAGAGCTTTGACTCCAGTATCTTCAGGGCGAGCGCACGGTTCTTGTGCTGGGAGCGTTCGCTCTGGCAGAACACCGTGATGCCGGTCGGGATATGACGCAGGCGCACCGCCGAGGAGGTCTTGTTCACGTGCTGCCCGCCGGGGCCGCTGGATTTGGCGAACTCCAGCTCGATCTCGTTCTCCGAGAGGTCCACTTGGATCTCGTCCTGCAGTTCCGGCACCACCTCCACCGCGGCGAAGGAGGTGTGGCGACGGGAACTGCTGTCGAACGGGGAGATACGTACCAGCCGGTGGACGCCGATCTCGCTCTTCAGGTAGCCGAAGGCCCACTCTCCCTGCACGTGGAGTGTGGCGTTGCGCAGACCGGCCTCCTCGCCCGGACGGGTGTCGACCACTACGGCTCTGTATCCCTCGTTTTCGGCCCAGTGGACGTACATCCGCAGCAGCATCTCGGCCCAGTCGCAGCTCTCGGTTCCGCCGGCGCCGGCGTGCACGCTGAGGAAGGCGGGGTTCTGGTCGTGCGGCTCGCTGAGCATGCTCTGCAACTCCAACCGCTCGACCTTTTTGGCGACCTGTTCGGTTCGCTCCGCCACCTCACGGCGGGTCGCCTCGTCGTCCTCCTCCTCCGCAAGCTCTTTCAGCACGGACACGTCCTCGATTTCGCTCTGCAGCTCCTGGAAGGGCTCCACGAGGCGCTTGTCGTACTGCATGCGCTGAATGACCTTCTGGGCCGCCTCCTGGTCGTCCCAGAACTCCGGCCGGCTCATCTCCTGTTCGAGCTGCTCAAGCTCCTGCTGTCTGGACGGGATGTCAAAGGGAGTCCCGCAGGTCGTTCAGGCGGGCCTCCAGCTCGTCGAGTTGAGATGTCATGGGCGGGGTCTCCTTCCGCATTGGTGTAAGGGGAGCCGAGGGCTCCCGCAAGGCCACTATTTTAGCCCCCGGCTCGCCGCAGAGTCAATAACGGGGCCGCGGGATCCTTGCAACAGTGCCGTTTGCGGCGTAGAGTAGGGGCGGCGCGCCCGTAGCTCAACTGGACAGAGCATCGGACTTCGGATCCGAGGGTTGGGGGTTCGAATCCTCCCGGGCGTGCCATTCGATGCGGCGCCTGTCCCGTTGGCGGGCCAGGCGCCTTACTCATGACAGGCCAGATTGACCGCCGCATCGAACGTCCTGAGTGAGCGAAGCGAATCGAAGGGCTACCCAAAGGGCCTTCAGGTGTCCTTCCACACCTACATCTTGCGATGCGCCGACGGGAGTTACTACTTGCGCTCCTGCGTTGACCTGCAAGAGAGGATAGAAACACACAACGCGGGGAAGGCTGCTGTTTGGACCGCACGTCGAAGGCCGGTCAGGCTGTTTACCATGAGGAACACCCGGATCGGGAGTGCGCAGTGCGACGGGAGAAGCAGATCAAACGGTGGACCAGAGCCAAGAAAGAGGCCCTTATCGCCGGCGACAAAGAGAAGCTGAGGGAGTTGAGTAAGCGCTGTCCCAGGTAGAGATTAGCACGAGAAGACTTTAGCGCTGAGTGGTCACGGCGCTCACAGACGAACCAACCACACCGGAGGACAGATGAAACACGTTCACTACGCCGAGGTGCAGAGCGAACCGGTGGAACTGGCGGGCGCGGAACGCTGCCGGGTGCGATGGTTGATCTCGGAGGCCGACGGAGCGCCCAATTTCTACATGCGACGTTTCGAGCTGGAGCCCGGCGGATGCACGCCCCGCCATTCCCATCCCTGGGAGCACGAGATATACGTCCTGGCAGGGGAGGGCAGCGTGGAGTGCGAGGGAGCCGCCGAAGCGTTCCGCGCCGGCGACGTCGTGTTCCTCCCGGCCGGGGAGGAGCATTGCTTCGTGGCCGATGCCGGCGAGCCGGCGGCGTTCCTTTGCATCATTCCCAAAGAGGGCAAGAAGGACTGAGCGGCGAGGGCCGACTCCTCGGCTCACTGCCCGGTGTTGCGGTAGAGGTGGGTGACGTGGTTGGAGATGTCGACCACCTCGTCTCCGATGCGCTCCAGGCGTTGGGCGACGCAGATCAGTGCCGTCCCGGCCGGCGCAGTGACCTCGCCCTTCTCCGCGGCCTCGGGCACCTCGCGGACGACCCGTGCGTGCAGGGAACTCAGCTCCCGGAACACCAGGTGGAGGCCGGAGGCTTCGGACACGTCCCGGTTGATAAAAGCCTCGATGACGTCGCTCAGCATGCTCTGGGCCAGCTCCACCATCTCGGCGAGGCAGTCGCTGGGGTCATCCTGGATTATGGATGCAAGGGGTGCGGAGCGGAGGGTTTCCCCGATGCGCAGCGACTCGTCGGCCACCCGCTTCAGATCGGCGGCGATCTTGACCGCGGCCATCACGAAAAGTATCTGCTCCCTGCTCGGCTCCCCATCGCTCAGCAGGCGGGGGCACGCGCTGTCCAGCTCAAGCCACCGTTCGTGGGCCTTGTAGTCCTCCTCGCGCAGCTCGTCCACGCTCTCGGTACCTTCCTCGAGCATGCCCACCACCGCGTCGACGAACAGGCTCTCCACCGTGTTGACCAGAGCGATGAGCTTCCGCTCCAGGTCCATGAAGCGGCGGGTCTGGTTTTCAGCTTTTTCTCGTTCGGGGCCCATGTTGCTTGGAATTGTACGGCAGCGGCACGGGGCAATCAACCCCCCGGCTTTTGAATTATCGACGGTCACGACGTATAATCCGAATAATGTCACTTCACCGCCTCGACCGTCGGCCGGCAGGGGGAGGGGCGGCTCTCGCGGCCGTCGATCTCCGGCAACCTTAACTTTTTGCAGGCTACTGGTTATGGACAGACGTTCGACCCGTGCCGTTGACGTCGGCGGCGTCACCATAGGCGGCGACGCCCCCGTCAGCGTGCAGTCCATGACGAAGACCCATACCGCCGACATCGAGGCTACCGTTACGCAGATAGGCGAACTGGCAGAGCTGGGCTCTCAGGTCATCCGTTGCGCCGTGCCCGGCCCGAAGGCCGCACGCGCGCTGCCGGAGATCATCGAACGTTCCCCCATCCCCGTCATAGCGGACATCCACTTCAACCCTCAACTTGCCCTCCGCGCTTTGGAGGCCGGAGCGCACGGGGTGAGAATCAACCCGGGCAACATGCCCGACGGCGAGGGCCTGCGGGAGGTGTATCGCCGGGCCGCCGCGCAGGATACGAAGGTGCGCATCGGCGTCAACTCGGGCTCCATACGCCGCCGCAGCGGCCTGGAGGTGGTCCCGGAGGCCCTCCACGAGGACCTGGCCGACCTGATGGTGGACCGGGCCCTGGCTTACTGTGAGGCGGCCGAGGAGGAAGGTCTGCGCACCATCGTGCTGAGCCTCAAGGCCAGCGACGTCCTGACGACCATCGAGGCCTACCGGCGCGCGGCCGGCAGGTGCGACTACCCCTTCCATCTCGGCGTCACGGCCGCCGGGCCGCCCCGCGTTAGCATCGTGAAGAGTTCGATTGGCATCGGCACTTTGCTGGCCGAGGGCATCGGGGACACCATTCGCGTCTCGATGACCGGGCCTCCCCACGAGGAGGTGCGGGCCGGCATAGCCATACTGGAGTCCCTGGACCTGCGGGAGCCGACCGGGCCGGAGATCATCTCCTGCCCGACCTGCGCGCGCTGCGAAATCGACCTTTGCTCGCTGGTGGAGGAGGTGACCCGTCGCGTGGCCGACCTGCCCGGGGAACTGAGCATCGCCGTGATGGGCTGCGTCGTCAACGGACCGGGGGAGGCGGCCGAGGCGGACGTGGGCGTCGCCGGAGGCCGGGAATTCGGCTACCTGTTCCGCAGGGGTCGTAAGCTGCGAAAGGTCCACGCCCCGGCGCTGGCCGACGCCTTGGTGGAGGAGGCAAAAGAGATCGCGGCGTCCCGCACGGACGCTCAAAGGTGAGAGCCCTATGGCCGCCAACGCGGAAAAAAGCGTCGTCGTACTGGGAAGCACCGGCTCGGTGGGAACCCAGGCCCTGGAGGTGCTGAGGGGCCTGTCGGACCGTTTCCGCGTGGCGGGCCTGTCCGCTCATTCCCGCTGGCAACTGCTGGCCCGGCAGGTCAGGGAGTTCGAGCCTGAAGTGGTCGCACTTACCGACCCGCTTCGGCTGGACGACCTCCGGGAGGCGCTGGTGGGGTGCCCCGCCGAGGTGATCGGGGGCCCGGAGGCCCTCCCCGAGTTGGCCGCCCGCGGGGAGGCCGACGTCGTCATCAGCGCGGTCAGCGGGGTGGCCGGAGTTCCCGCGGCCGTCGCGGCGCTGGAAAGCGGCAGGACCCTCGCCCTGGCCAACAAGGAAAGCCTGGTCTCCTGCGGTCCGCTGCTGACGGAACTGGCGAGCCGGAACGAAGCGACCATCCTGCCGGTGGACAGCGAGCACAGCGCCGTGTTCCAGTTGCTGCGGGACCTGGCGCCGGAGGCGGTGAAGAGGATCATACTGACCGCCAGCGGCGGGCCTTTTCGTGAACTGAAGGCCGATGAGCTGGCGAAGGTCACCCCCGGCCAGGCCCTTCATCATCCCACCTGGAAGATGGGCCGCAAGATTACCGTGGACAGCGCCACCCTCATGAACAAGGCCCTGGAGGTGGTTGAGGCCCGGTGGCTGTTCGGCGTGGAGGCCGAGCGCCTCGAAGTCCTCGTCCACCCCCAGTCGGTGGTTCACTCCATCGTCGAGTTGGTGGATGGCAGTTCGCTCGCCCATATGGGCGCGCCCGACATGCGCATTCCCATACAGTACGCTTTGAGCTACCCGGAACGTCTGGACGGCAACGCCCGAAGGCTCGACCTGGCCGAGGTGGGGCGGCTGGAATTCGCCCCGCCGGACCGGGAACGTTTCCCGGCGCTGGACCTCGGCTTCCAGGTGGCCCGGCTGGGCGGCACCAGCGGGGCGGTCCTCAACGCCGCCGACGAGGTGGCTGTGGATGCCTTCCTCGACGGAGATATCGGCTTCACCGACATCTTTCGGGTGGTGGAGACTACGCTCGGCCGTCATACGGTCCGGGAGCTTTCTTCAGTGGACGATGTCATGGCGGCCCACCGGTGGGCGCGCCGGGAGGCGGAAGCTTGTTTGCACTCGGCATGAACGCGTTGCTCGCCGTTCTGGCGGTGAGCCTTCTGATCGTGGCCCACGAGTTCGGCCATTACATCGCCGCCAGGCTTGTCGGCATGCGGGTGGAGGTCTTCTCCATCGGCTTTTGGAAGCGCCTCTTCGGCTTCAAGGTGGGCCACACCGACTACAGGGTCTCCCTCATACCCTTCGGCGGCTACCTGAAGGTGGCCGGAGAGTCCCCGGAGGAGGGCAGCGGTGAGCCCTACGAGTTCTGGTCCAAATCCCCCGGCCAGCGCGCCCTCTTCATCGTCGGGGGCGTTACCATGAACCTCGTCCTGGCCCTCCTGCTGTTCATCGCGGCCTTCACCATCGGCGTTCCCTTCACCGTCGCGCAGGTCGGCCAGACGATGCCCGGCTCCCCTGCCTGGCGGGCCGGCCTGAAGGAGGGCGACCGCATCGTCGCCATCAACGGCAACCGCAACCCCGTGTTCAATGACATTACCCGGACGGCCGTGCTGGGAGACGAGGGCAGCGTCGAGCTTCAAGTCCGCCGCGACGGCCGTGAGCTGAACTTCAGCATCGAGCCGGAATACAACGAGCGCGCCGGGCTCAAACTGCTGGGCATTGTGCCCCCGGTCGAACCGGTGGTCACCGAGCTGGTTGGAATCGGACCGGAGGGCAACCGCCGCTGTCCCGCCCGAGAGGCCGGGGTCCGCCTCGGTGACCGCATCCTCGTCGTCAACGGCCATCCGGTGGAAAACGCCGGCGACGTGCGGCGCCAGGTGCTGAAGGCTCCGCACCGCACCGTCACCCTCACGGTGCGCAGAGACGGCGCGCTGGAAAGCTTCCAGGTAGAGCTCGAACCGGTCCGGCGCCGCGTCATCGGCATCTCGGGCATGGCTCCGGTGGCGGAGGCGCTGCAGCAGGACGGTGCGGCCGACAGGGCCGGCCTCCGTGCGGGCGACCGGATCGCTTCCGTCAACGGGGAACCGGTGCAGAGCGTGGCGCAACTGGAGAAACTCCTCGGCCGGGCGGAGGGAGAGGTCGTCCTGGGGGTGCGGCGCCGGGACACCGCGGTGACCTCCACCCTCAGCGTCCCCCACCCCGCCGCGGCTCGGGACTTCACGGACAGCCTCACCTTCAAAAGCAGCAACACGCTGACGGAAGTGGAGCCGGAGAGCCCTGCCTGGGAGGCCGGACTCCGTCCGGGCGACACCGTCGTGGCGGTGGCCGGCGAGCCGGTTGAGTCCTGGGAAGATGTACTCGCCCACGCCAACGCCGCAGGCGGGGAGCCCTACGAAATCACCTGGCGCACGGACGGCAGTATCCGCACTGCAATAGTCGAGCCGGTGGTGAGGGCCGAACCGGATTCCCTCCATCTGGGCGTTATGATGGAGCAGCCCCGGACGGAGCTGCGCAACTACGGGGTCATCGGCGCTGTGAGCCGGGGGTTTTCCAATACGGTCAAGAAAATCGGCGAGGTGATCCTGACCATCCGTGGTCTGGCCACCCGCCAGGTCAGTCCCCGACACATGGGCGGCATCGTCACCATCGCCCACGCCTCCTACCTGGCCGCGCGGCAGGGGATCGGCAAGCTCCTCTACATGACCGCCTTCATCAGTGCGGTCATAGCCTTCTTCAACGTCCTGCCGATACCGGTTCTGGACGGCGGGCACCTCCTGTTCCTGGCCATCGAGAAAGTGCGGGGCAGGCGGCTGAGCGAGCGGGTGATGATGGCCGCGCAGACGACGGGCTTTGTGCTGCTGATGATGCTGGTCATCTACGTCACCCGGAACGACATCCTGCGTCTGCTGCGGCTCGGATGAGGCGGCCGCGCGCTTGACCCGTGGGCCGCTATGGGCTATAGTGGGCATTCCCGGGTGGGGGATTAGCTCAGCTGGGAGAGCGCGACAATGGCATTGTCGAGGCCACGGGTTCGAATCCCGTATCCTCCACCACACTGACCCACAAACCGGTGCCGACCCGGCGCCTGCCACGCCGTACCTTTCGCGTTCGCCCTCCCGCACGCCAGTGATGCCCCTGCTTCCCGGCGGGCCATGTGCTTCGCTCGCAAAAGATGCGCTCGCTCAGAATAATATCGGGAGCAATACCAGGGCTGAAGCCCTGGCCTTCACGACCGCGCCGCTCCGCGGCGCCGACGCTGAAGATGTACGCGCCCCAGGGCGGGCTCTTGACGAAGTCCCTGGTCCTGGGGGTGCGCCCCGGGCTGTGTATACAAGGTTCCTTCTGGGCTGTAGCGGGGGCATCTTGCCCCCGGCCTTCTCTTTCGGCCCCGCAGGGGCCA
>CAZEAP010000043.1:0-20635 GCA_964510315.1 uncultured candidatus Brocadiaceae bacterium | reverse complement strand
GCCAACAAGTGGTGCAACGAGTACGGGCTGGACACCATCAGCGCCGGCGCCACCATCGCCTGCGCCATGGAGCTTCGCCAGAGGGACATCGTGCCCGAAGAGGACGTCGACGGCCCTCCCCTGGAGTTCGGCTCCGGGGAAGCCATCGTGGAATGGAGCCGTAAGATGGGGGCCGGCGAGGGTTTCGGCGAGAAGCTGGCCCAGGGCTCCTACCGGCTCGCCGCCGGCTACGGCGCACCCGAACTGTCCATGTCGGTCAAGAAGCAGGAACTGCCCGCCTACGACCCCCGCGGCATCCAGGGCCACGGCCTGCAGTACGCCACCAGCAACCGGGGCGGCTGCCACGTGCGGGGTTACCTGATATCCCCGGAGATACTCGGCGTGCCCGAGAAACTGGACCCGCTAAGCCTGGAAGGCAAGGCCACCTGGGCGAAGCTCTTCCAGGACCTCACCGCGGTAATCGACTCGCTCGGAATGTGCCTGTTTACCTCCTTCGCGCTGACCGCCGACGACTATCGTGACCTGTTCAACGCCATCGTCGGCGAGGACTTCAGCACTGATGACATGCTCGAAGCCGGCGACCGCATCTGGAACCTCGAACGGGTCTTCAACCTGCGGGCCGGCATCAGCCCGGAAGAGGACACGCTGCCGAAGCGCCTGCTTGAGGAACCGATACCCGAGGGTCCCTCCGAAGGCCACGTCCACCGCCTGGACGAACTGCTGCCGGAGTACTACGGGGAGCGCGGATGGGACGAGAACGGCAGGCCGACCGAGCAGAAACTGGCCGAACTGGACCTCGCATGAGCCGGCGGAAACGGTCTCGGGAGCCGCCATGGAGATAGAAGTCCGCCTGTTCGCCGGTCTGCGCGCGGGGCGCTTCAAAAGACAGAACATGGACGTGAACGATGACGCCGAACTCCGGGACGTGCTTCGGCTCCTGGACATCCCGGAGGAGGAGGTCTCTCTGCCGCTGGTCAACGGTCGCTATTCCGAGTTCACCCGCGCGCTGTATGCCGGCGACGTACTGTCGCTCTTCCCGGCCGTGGGCGGAGGATGAACGCGGCTCGGAGCCATCCAGGGGCCACGACCGAAACACGCTCCTCGTGGAAATGCCGAACCGATCCGATAAGCAGCAACTCAGAAGGTACCTTCAACAGGAGGCGACCGACGGGCAACGCCTGACGCTGGCGGCAGCCCGCCGCGTCGCGGAGGAAATGGAGCTGCCTCTGTGGAGGGTGGAACGCTTCGCCCTAAAGCAGGGCGTTGTGCCGCAGCGCTACGAGCGCAACCTGGGTACCCTTGGCGTAGAGGGCCAGCTCCGGTTGCTGAAGTCCTCGGCCTGCGTGGTCGGCCTCGGCGGTCTCGGAGGCCACGTGCTGGAGTCGGCCGCCCGGCTCGGGATCGGGCGCATCCTCGGGGTGGACGCCGACAGCTTCGCCGAGAGCAATCTGAACCGCCAGCTCCTGGCAACGACCGAGAACCTCCGAACCCCCAAGGTGGAAGCCGCCGCGCGTCGGGTCGCGCGGGTCAACCCGGCCGTCCGCTTCAGCGGTCGCGCCGCAACCTTCCAGCAGTTGGAGGAGGACGAGCTGAGGACATGCTCGGTGGTCTTCGACTGTCTGGACTCCGTGGAGGCCCGGCTGGAGCTGGCCGAGAAGTGCGCCGACGTCGACCGCACCCTCATACACGGGGCGATTGCCGGCTGGAGCGGACAGGTGGCGGTCTGCAGGCCCGGGAGCAGGACGCTGCGGCGGCTATACGGCGAGGGCAAGCGCGGCATCGAGCAGCGCCTGGGCAACCTGACCTTCACGGCTGGAACGGCGGCCAACCTCATGGTCGCCCGTGCGGTGTCGCTGCTGCTGGGCCGGACTTCAGAAACGCCCGAAGAAGTCCTGTTTTTCGATCTGCTCGACGGAGAATGGCGAACGGTTGCCCTCTGAGGGCCGCGGGACGCTCGGGCCGAACTTTTATGATTGAAAGGAGGACGGGGACAAATGGTCAATGAGTTTGCTGAGACGGGAATCGGCAAGCGCGCAAAGGCGTCGATCGGCGCACCGGTGCTCCTCATCTGCGCCGCGGTGCTTGCCGTTGGGATCGTCTTCGTCGCGCAGGCCTTCGGCGGAACCGGTGACGCCGATCAACCGGAGAAGGCCCATGCCCGGCCGAACGAGGCGAAGGTGCTGTGGTCCCCCCGGCTCCGCGCCGGCATGAGCACCGAGGAAGTGGTCCGCGCGATGGGCGAGCCGGGCCGCCTCGTCCGCCGGCGCGGGGAGATGCAGTTTTACTACGTCCACCGCCTCGACTTCGAGAACGGGCGGCTGGTCTCAACCACCCGGACGGCCCACGTCCCTCCCGCGGGAGAGGTATCGGCTCGGCACGCCGAGGGTGCCGCCTACAAGTGGATCGGGTCGGACGGCAGGCCGCACGGAACCATAACCTTCTACCGGGACGGCACGTTCAGCGTGGATTCGGAGGAACTCAAGCTGGACGCCGACTTCGTCGGATGCACCAACAGGTGGGAGGTCACCGAAGATGGGCTCGAACTGGACTTCATGTCCGGGAAATGGCGTTTCCGGGGCCCGTTCCGTACCGCCTTCAGCTCCGGCCGGCTGGCCGGCCAATACTCCGGAGATGAGTCCCAGGGGCCCTTCAAATGGTGCCAGCTTGACGCCCTCGATGCGCAGGGGCACCAAAACTTCCTCGCCACCGTCAACGGCAGGTACCGGGACGCCCGGCGCCGCGACTCACACGCCGGCGGGCAGGATGATTCCGGCCTGCAACCGCCCGGCCGGAGAACCGCAGAACAACCCCGCCGGGCACAGCGCACCCAGAGAGAGGAGCAGCTCAGGGGCTATCGCGTCATACCACGGAAGCAAACGGGGCTCCATCAGCGCGGCATCCATCTCTGGCCCTACAGGCCCCCTGCCTACCTGTTTTTCCACGACGAGGGCGGACTGCTCGTGGTAAGGGGCAGACTGCGGAGCATCCGCAGAGAAACCCAAAACTGGGCAAGGCTGAAGATTACGGCCGGGGCAACCGGGCGGCGGGAGGTGGAGGGCTCCGTCACCCTCCACAACCTGCGGCACATGGAGAACCGGACGTTCCGGGCGGTCCTGGGCGGCGGCATCTCCGCCGCCGAGGTGGTGTGGGCCGACATCCAGTGGGAGGACGGAGACTGACTCCGGCGGCAAGGCGCGGGGCCCGACAGGTTGACGCCCCCGGGGGCCCGACGTATAATCCGGGCCGGAAAGTACTTACCCGAAGCGGAGGCACAGGGATCGGTCGTGAAACTGATCATCCAGATCCCATGCTACAACGAAGAGGATTACCTGCCGAAGACGCTGGCCGACCTGCCCGAAGAGGTGCCGGGTATCGACCGGATCGAGACGCTGGTGGTCGATGACGGCAGCGAGGACGATACCGTACGGGTCGCGCGGGAGCGCGGGGTCGACCACCTGGTCGCCCTGCCGCGGCACATGGGCCTGGCCGCTGCCTGGACGGCTGGAGTGGACGCAGCCCTTCAGGCAGGGGCGGATGTCATCGTCAACACCGACGCCGACAATCAATATGAAGGGGACGACATCGAAACACTGGTTCGCCCCATATTGGAGGGGGAAGCCGACATGGTTATCGGGGAACGCCCCGTCGAGGAGGCGGCGGAGTTCTCCTGGCTGAAGAAACGACTCCAGCGGCTCGGCTCCTGGACGGTCAGCCGCCTTGCGGGGATAACGGTGCCCGATGCCGCCAGCGGTTTTCGGGCCTACAGCCGAGACGCTGCCATGTGGCTCGACGTCAACGGATCGTACAGCTACTCCCTGGAGACCATCATCCGGGCCGCCCGCAGAGGCATCTCCATCCAAAGCGTCCCGATCCGAACCAACTCTCCGACCCGCAGTTCGCGCCTGATGAGGAACACACCCCACTACCTGGTGCGCCAGGGCATTGACATCGTGCGTGCCTTCACCATGGTCCGCCCCCTTCGGGTGTTCGGGGTAGTGGCGCTCCTTCTGCTGCTCGTCGGCCTAACGGGCGTGGTGCGCTTCCTCCTGTTTTTCTTCTTCGGCAATGGCACCGGCCACGTACAGTCATTGCTCTTGTCCGCAACGCTCATCATTGCCGGATTCGTGGTCGGCATGTTCGGTCTGGCAGCCGACATGGTGTCGGCAAACCGGCGCCTCGTCGAAGAAAGCCTCTACCGGCTGAAGAAACTGCAGATGGGTGGCGGAAACGGTTCCACGGATTTCTCCCGGCGGAACGAGTGAGATCCGCCTCCCCCAGCCGGCCCCTGTCGACCCTGAAGAGCCGGACCTTTCCCACGGCGAAAACCGTGTGAAACGCATCCGGCGCGCCCTGCGTCAGCCGGTCCACCGCCGCCGCAGTCTCCTCGTCGCGGCCGTCACGCACTACGTAGACGACCTTCTCTGACAGCAACAGGTCCCGCAGGTTCTGCGCGCCCCTCCTGCGCGCCCTATAGGGGAACGGGACGGTGTGCATCCGGCTGAAGTAGTGCACCGTTGAGTGCTCGTCGGCCAGCACGGACTGACCGGCATCGGCGTGGTGCCGAAGCCATGCGGTCAGGGGAGCGTAATCGGCCATGATGCCCCCTTTGGCCAGCTCGTAGAACCGTGGGGACCGGTTCTGGTAGATAACTTTGCCGATGCGAACCGCATTGACCGTCAGCACAAGAGCCAGACAGGTCCATCCGAGATATCTCAGCCGCCGTCGGCTCCAGAAACTTTCCCAGCGCCGCAGCCAACGGCCCACCCGGCTGCCGCCCAGCACAAGCCAGTAAAACAGCACCGGGAGGGCGGGCAACAGGTAGCGCCTCCGCACGATCCAACCCCCGGCAATGATGGCCCCGATGGCCAGCAATGCAAACGCCGTCAAGACCCTTTCACCGCGGAGCAAACCTTCCACCAGGCCGACCCCCAAAATCCCCAGCAGGAGCAGCCCCACGGGAGAGCCGAGGTTGGAGCCGGTGATCGCATCGGAGAAACCCTCGGAGTGCTCGTGGATCCGGGTGAAGGCGTTGACGCCAACCCGTTGGAGCCGCTCCGCCCGAAACCAGCGCAATGAGTTGCGCGCATAGCCGACGCGCTCCTCCGCTTGATCGGCTTCCGTGTAGGTGATCCATCCGATCATAGGCAATACGACCAGCGCCAGTATCAGGAGGGTCTTCCCGGCGTTCGGCGCCCAGCGGTGCAGTGCCCCGCGCCTGAGCCACAGGCCGGCCGCCAGAGCGGGGAGCAGCAACGGACCCACAGGCCGTATGGAGCTGGCTAACAACGCGAACAGGCCCGCGCCCGCGCACCAGGCCCAGGAAGCCCGGCCCGTCGTCCGTAACATCCGGAGCCCGCACCACAGCGCCCCCAGGGCCAAAAGCGTAAACGGGGCCTCTGTCATTATCTGGGCGGAGTAGTAGTAGAGGGTCCGGGAGAACGCACACAGCAGAACCAACGCGACGGCTTCCGAGCGGGTCAGGTCGAGTTCCCGCGCAACCAGCACCACCAGGGCAATGCACCCGGCGCCCGCCAGCATCTCCATCAGGTTCATCGGCAGGAAGCTGTCCTGCGGGGTCTGAGGGATGCCGGCGGCTTTACCGATGACGGCCAACGCGGCGGGCAGACCGGGCGCGTACCTGCTGTGAGGTCGGCCGTTGTAGACGTAGCCCCGGCCTTCGGCCAGCGACCGCCCGAGGGCGAGGTAAATGGCGCTGTCACGCTGGAAACGCCATTTCGAGTTCAGGCCCGCGGCATAGAGCAGGAACACCCCCAGGCCCACGGCCAGAAGGAAACGTCCGGGGAACGAGCGGTCCGCCCGCGACCCGTGTGCGTCGGGCCTGCCCTCTTCGTTGTCGGCTTCTGATGTAGCTGCCACCAAACCTGCCCGCCCAAGCAAAATGTCGTAGACCCATCATGCCGGAGGGGACCGTCAATTTCAACACCCGCGGGATTATCGCTGAATTCCGATGGGGAAGCCAGCCAAAGGGCATTTGCATCCGGGGAGTCCCCGACCAGCGACACCTCCGAGCCGGTTGCGGACTCCCTTTGGGCGGCACACCCGGGCGGACACAACAGAGCAGCCGACTCCGGGAGCACGCCAAGGGCGTACGGTGGGACAGCCCCGACGCAGGGGAGCGGGCGTTACTCCTGGGCAAGTTCGCGGCGGATCTCGTCCCGCTCGACGTCGCACTTGCGCATCAGGCGGTGGAAGCTCTCCCGTTCGATGCCGGCGTGCTCGGCGGCCCGGGTGACGTTGCCCTCGTATTTCTTCAGCACGGCCACGATGTAACGTCTCTGGCCCTTCAGCGTCATTCGGTCCATGGCCTCCCGGTAGGGCATCTCGACGAGGGCGGAGAGATCGGGCGGATATTCGCCCTCCGCCGACTCCAGGAAGGGAAACAGTGACGGCCGTATCGTGTGGCCTTCCGAGAGAACCACGGCCCTCTCGACGGCGTTCTGCAGCTCGCGGACGTTCCCGGGCCAGCGATGGTTCATCAGCAGTTCCATGGCGGCCGGCTGGACCTTGTAGCGTTCCGCTTCCTCGCCGGCGAACTCCTCCAGGAAATGCTCGAGCAGCAGGGGGATGTCGGTGGGCCGCTCTCTGAGCGGGGGCAGATGGATTGGAAAGACGTTGAGCCGATAGTAGAGGTCCTCCCGGAACCGGCCTTCTTTCATCGCCTTTTTCAGATCGCGGTTGGTGGAGGCGACGATCCGAGCATCCACCGAGAGATCGGCGGTGTCACCAACCCGGCGGATTTCCTTCTCCTGGATAGCCCTGTTGATCTTCACCTGCAGCTCGGAGCCAAGTTCGCTGATCTCGTCCAGGAACAGCGTTCCGCCGTCGGCTTCCATGAACAAGCCGGGCTTGTCCCTGGAGGCTCCGCTGAAGGCGCCTTTCACGTAACCGAACAGCTCGCTCTCGATAAGCTCCTTGGGCATCGCCCCGCAGTTGATGGCCACAAACCGGTGGTGGTGGCGGTCGCTGGCGTAGTGGATGGCGCGGGCGAAAAGCTCCTTTCCGGTCCCGCTCTCCCCGGTCAGAAGAACGGTGGTATCGGACTCGGCCGCCTTCCGGGCCAGCTCGTAGGCCCGTTTCATCGGCTCGCTCTCTCCCACGATATTGGGGAAGCCGTACCTCTCCTCCACCTGGGCCTTCAGTATTTGAGTCTCCTCGCGGAGGCGTTTCCGCTCGAGGGCCTTCTCCAGGACGATTTTCAGTTCTTCCGGCTCGAACGGCTTGGTCATATAGTTGTAGGCGCCGGCTTTGACCGCTTCGACCGCCTGGGATACGGTCGCGTAGGCGGTCATCAGGACGACCTCCGAGTCCGGAGACTCCTCCTTCACGGTGCGCAGCAGGTCCATCCCGTCGATATCCGACATACGGATGTCACTGAGCACGACATCGAACATGTTGTCCCGGATCGCCTCGACCGCTTTGGCCCCGGAGGCACAGGTGCTCACCTTGTAATCCTCATCAAGTAGCTGGGAAAGCATGTCCAGCATGCTCTTTTTGTCATCGACTATGAGGATTCTGGGCTTCATACTCATGGGCGCATCCCTCCGCCGCGCTGCCGCTCTCGGAAGGCCTCTCCGCCGCCGTCCGACCCGCCGGACCGGCGGACGTGCCGCCCCAGGGGCAGCCGTCTTGATTCGTCGTTCGCGGGAGCCATATAATCAATTTCCATTTTAGGGTACCCGGCGCCGGCCGCAAAAGGGAAAGCGCATGCTCGACCTCAGCAAGGTGACCACCTATCCCATCCGGGAGCGGAAAAGCCTGGTCGAGCTGAGCGATTTCGTCCCCCCGGAGGACACCCGTGTCACCTGGGAGGAGGAGCGCTTTGAGCGGCTCTGCCGCCGGATATACCGGACGGCCCGCGGAGGGAGTCCCGTACTGATGCAGTTCGGGGCCCACGTCATTAAGTGTGGCCTGGGGCTGATCGTTCGGGACCTGATGGATCGGGGCTTCGTGCATCACGTCGCCATGAACGGGGCCTGCCCCATTCACGACTTCGAGATCGCCCTGATCGGTCGCACCAGCGAAGACGTGGCCGAATCCATCGAGGACGGCTCTTTCGGGATGGCCGAGGAGACCGGGCGCTTCATCAACGAGACGGTCAACAGAAGCTCCGAGGGGTTCGGGAAGGCGGTGGGACGGCGGATCAGCGAGGAAGCTCTGCCCCATCGCGACCACAGCGTTCTGTGCGGGGCATTTGAGGCGGATGTCCCGGCCACCGTCCACGTCGCCATCGGCACCGACATCATCCACCAGCATCCCACCTTCGACGGCGGCGCGACGGGAGCGGCTTCCCACTATGACTTCAAGGTCTACGTAGAGACCGTCAGCCGGATGAAGGGCGGCGTGCTGCTGAACTTCGGCTCGGCGGTCATCCTGCCGGAGGTCTTCCTCAAAGCGCTCAGCATCAGCCGCAACCTGGGCTTCTCCGTGGCGCCCATCTACACCGCGTCTTTCGACCTGCGGGAGGACGTAGAGGACTACTACTTCCGTCCCGGCAAGAACGTCGTGCGCCGGCCCGTTTCCCTCGGCGGCGAAGGCTTCAACTTCCGTGTTGATCACCGGGACAGCATCCCGTCCCTGCATCGCAGGCTCATTCAGATTTCCAAGGAGAACGGCGGCATATGAGGGCCGTTGTCCAGCGAGTCTCCCGCGCCGCCGTCAGCGTCGAGGGCGAACGTATCGCACAGATCGGCGCCGGACTTCTCGTGCTGCTGGGGGTCGGGGAAGGCGACGATGCAGAAGACGCCCGCTACGTGGCCGGCAAGCTCGCCGGACTGCGCGTCTTCGACGACCAGGCCGGTCGGCTGAACCTGTCGGTGCATGACGTGGACGGGCAAGTCCTGCTGGTACCGCAGTTCACCCTCTACGGGGACTGCCGGAAGGGCCGCAGACCATCCTTCAGCCATGCCGCCGAGCCGGATCGTGCCGAGCGGCTCTACAAGGCCGTGGCCGAGCGGCTGCGAGAGAGCAGCATCCGCGTGCAGACCGGACGTTTCCGGGCGGAGATGGCGGTGTCCCTGCTGAACGAAGGTCCCGTTACTTTGCTGCTGGACAGCGAGAGGGCATTTTGAGGGAATCAGCATGAAGTTCCGCTTCGCGTTCGCCGTTGTTCTCCTGCTGACAGGGCTCTTCGGGTGCAGCTCGCCCGCGCCTACCCCAAGCCGGCTTCCTTCGCCGCCTGAGCCGGATGAACGCCGCCTCCGCCCCGTGACCGCCCTGCGCCATGCGGAGGACCTCTCCCCCCCGCCGCTGCAGTTGCGCAGCCCCCGGCGCCCACCGGCGGAACGGCAGTATGCCGACCCAGCTCGGCCGCGGCGGGTCTCAGGCCGGCTGAGCGCCCCCCTGCGTCGCGACTGGAAGTACATCATCATCCACCACAGCGCCACCGATTGCGGCAGCAAGGCCACCTTCGACCGTTACCACCGCGAGCAAAACGGCTGGCGGGGCGTGGGCTATGACTTCGTCATCGGCAACGGGCGAGGCGCGCCGGACGGGGTGGTGGAGGTCACTTTCCGGTGGGAGAAGCAGATCGACGGCGCCCACGCCAATCACCCGACCTACAACAAGTACGGCATCGGCATCTGCCTGGTGGGCAACTTCGAGAAGGCGCGGCCCACCGAGAAGCAGATGCGCGCCCTCGTTGCCCTGGTGAACTACCTCCAGGAGCGCTGCCGCATCCCCACCCGCAACGTCCTGGGCCACCGGCACGTCCGGCCCGACGGCACCCGCTGCCCGGGGAAGAACTTCCCCTGGTACGAATTTCTCTCCCGCCTGAAGCATTAGACATTGGTAGCCATAGGTTCCGGGTCGGCGACCTCGCCTGCCATCCGGGCCGGCAGTCGCCACGCGCGGGAACCCTCCCTGTCGGTGAAATAGAGGCGCGACTCCGACGATTCCCGGGCGTTCCCGTCCGCCCACAGCGCATAGAAATCGGGATGAGCGTTGACCGGCCGCCGGACGTAGGTGTGGTTGCGCTCGCTGTCCGCGGTGAGGCGCTTCACTTCCCGCCAGCTTCGGCCCCGATCTTCGCTGACCCGGATGGCCACCTCCCCGCCGGGATTGTAGGGCTGCGGGCCCGTGGCCGTCGGCGCGATCAGGCGCCACGTGCCGTCCGGCTCGACGTAGAGGGGGCCGTAGTCGTAGTTGTTGTCCGACTGCGTAACGGGCAGTATCTCCCACTCCTCCCCGGTCCAGCGGGCCGTCCGCCAGGCGCGAGGATCGTTCTCCGGCCCGGAGGCGTAGCCGCGGCTGGTGAGGAACAGGAGGATCGGCCTGCCCCGCCGGTCGAACTGCACGTTCTTCAGGTAGACCAGCAGTCCATCGGAACGGTAATCGTGGACCAGCGCGGGGTTTTCGGGGCGCCTCAGCGGGGTCTTCACCGCCTCGCCCGCCGCGTTCCGCCACGTCCGGCCCGTGTCATCGGTCTCCAGGTAGTAAAGGTTCGTGCGGGCATTCAGCCCCACCGGTTCGGGATGGTAGTTGAAGGCTGTGCCCACCTTCGAGCCGGCCCGCCAACTGACCTGGTAATTGCCCAGCTCCACCCCGGCCAGTTGGCGGGCCTCCGATCGGTCCCCCTCAGCGTCGATAGTGGACCAGAAGAGCCGACGCCGGGGCGGGCCGCCTTCCTCGGGGCCGGCGTATAGGGTATGGAGAAACAGGAATCCGCGGCCGGGCAGCCACCAGGGCTGACTGTAGGAGAAGTTCGTCTCCGCCACCTGCTCGAACCGGTCGATGGCCCACGGCTCCACGCTGCGGTGAATGAACGCGGGCCGGCTGCGTCCGTGGGCGTTCGAGAACACCCAGATGTGCCCCTCGCCGTCGAGCATAAGGGCCGGATTGTCGTGGGCGTCTTCGGTGGCCTTGTCCAGGAGAATCGCCGGTCGCGGCACGGTTCGGGAGGCGTGGTCGTAGTAGCTGACCATGTGCAGCAGCCGGTTCTCCCCCTCGGCGGTGCCGCCGTAGCAGAAGAAAGTCCTGTCGACTTCCGGGGCGTAATGGGCGAAGGGGGTGATCTGTTGAGGGTAGGTGCCCAGTCCGCCGCTGTACTTGTAGCGGTACTGATCGCCGGAGGGCTGATTGTAGTACCAGATTCCCCGGTAGCCGTCGTCTCTGGGCAGCGTGTCGCTCACGGTCCCTACCCACTGATGGTGCTCTGTAGAAAGCATCCTTCGGCACTCAAATCGGCCCGGCGCCTGCCGCGCCGTCATGCTGAGGCGCCTTACCTTCAGGCGCCGAACGCATCTCGCCGTTCTGCCGCGCCGTACTCTGCCGCCCCGCCGGATCGCACATCATTTCTACAGAGCAGGCTGATGGTTCAGGAGAGGCGCTCAACCGGGCTGTCTTCCGCCGGGGAAGCAGCGCAGCGCCTGGGCGAACTCCTCGGCGCTCTCGAAGCGCTCCTCCGGGTCTTTCTCCGTGCCGCGTCGGATCACCTGGCCCAGGTAGTCCGGCACGTGGGGTTGCACTTCGCGCGGTGCCAAAAGCGGCTCGTGCAGATGCTTGTACATCAGGCTGAAGCGGGATTGCCCCTCCCAGGGCAGCCGGCCGGTGAGGGCAAAGTAAAGGACCAACGCCAGGGCGTAAAGGTCGGTAGCCGGGGTGAGGGCTTCTCCCCGCCACTGCTCCGGCGCCATGAAATGAGGGGACCCGACGACCCGATCGGCGGTGGTCAGGCTGGTGGTCTCCTCCAGAAACCTGGAGATGCCGAAGTCCGTCAGCCGCGCCCGGCCGTCGCGGTCGATCAGGATGTTGCCCGGCTTGATGTCGCCGTGGACGATCTTCCGCTCGTGCACCGCCGCGAGGCCGGCGAGGGTCTCCAGGCACAGCCTACAGGCATCCTCGGCCGGCGGGGGAAGCTCCTGGCGCACCTTTGTTTTCAACGACACTCCGCGCACCAGTTCCATCTCCACGAAAGCCACGCCCTCGGCAACCCCCAGATCGAAGACCCGGACGATGTTGCGGTGGGTTATCGAAGCGGCAACCCTCGCCTCACGTCGGAGCCGCTGGAAGGACCTGGCCGCGGGTTCCAGCGGCTGGATGTCCAGCAGCTTCAGGGCCACGGTGCGCTCCGAGCGCAGGTTCCGGGCTTTGTAGACCTTGCCGGCACCGCCCCGCCCCAGCAGCTCCAGCAGGCTGAAATGCGCGAAGCGCTGCTGGACGGCGGGCACGGCAAATGGAGCTTCGGACTCGGCCGCGCGCAACTGGCTGACCGAACTGTGACCCAGCAGAACCCGCCTCCGGGCCTGCATGATCGGCTCTCCGCACAGCGGGCAATACACCGAGGGGTCCACCTCGTCGGGCCGCACGCGGAACCTGCCCCGGCAGCTCGAGCAGTCCACGGGGACGTAGAACGGCTCGCCCCCGAGCCATGTGACCTCCGCCGAGAGCCCAGGGTGGCGCGTCAGCACGCTTTCCTCCAGCGCAACCAGATGATCTGGAACCTCCCCTCCGGCCACCTGGCGCAAGGTTTCGGCAAGCTCCTCCGGGGACAGGCTGCCCTGCTCCATCAGGCGCAGGCCGAACAGCACGGCGTCAGGAGAAATTCTCATCCCAGTCTCCACCAGCCAAAAGGCCAAAGTCCCACGCCACGTCCTTTCCGGCGGCCGGCCGGGGACAGACGGCCGCCTCTCCAAGCAGTGGAAGGGTCTGGCGGGCGCACTCCGACCCCGCACGGGCGTTTGCGGGGTTCGCGCCTTCGGTGGGATTGTCAATCTGCCTCTTCGGCGACCTGTTGGAAGAACCTGCGCAGGTCGCGCGTGCAGTCCTCGCACAAAGCTCCGAGTCTCAACCGATCCTCGGTGAGCCGCTCCCAGTCATCCGGTGCCACGCGGGCGGGTCGCAGGATGCAGGTGTTGGAGCAGTAGCAGCTCTGGTCTTCGCGCACAACGTCTTCCCGCCGGGCATCGGGGAGGCCGAACATGAAACACAGTTGCCGCATAACCTCGGTCTTCAAATAGCTGTAGGGCATGCCCCAGATGTGTTCGATCCGGTGGGTGCTGACCACGGCGGCAGTCATCCTGTGGGCCCGCCCCACCGCATAGCCCGGGTTCCGGTCCCTGGCTCCGGAGTCGGGGCTGAACATGTCCTCCTGCATGATAAACAGGTCGTAGTGCTCCCCGATCATGTCCTCTTCGCGCCACGGCTCCTCGTCGAAAGCCTCCAGCAGGCGCTCGGAGTCCACCTGCATCCTCTCCTCGTCCAGCGCGTCGTTCACATACCAGTCCACGCTCCGGTAGGGAAGGAGCTTTTCCTCCTCGTCGCGCCACTCCTGGTCGCGGTAGCGTCCGTAGTCGCGGATGGGCAGAGGGTTGGTACACTTCCCGATCGTCAGCACTTCCTTTATGGCGTCCACCAGCGCCACCTTCTGAGGCCAGAAGCCCTTGTTGTCCAGAAGGTTCAGTGGCTTATACTTCTTCATCGGTAGTCCACCATCTCCTCCAGCGGCTTCCTGCCGGTGGGGCTCGGCTCCTGGTCCGGATATCCCACCGGCGTCATGGCGAGCGGTTCCAGCTCGGGCGGCAGTCCCAGCACCTTCCGGACGACTTCCGGCCTGAAGGCACCGATCCAGCAGGTGCCCAGCCCTTCGGCCGCGGCGGCCAGTATCAGGTGATCCATCGCGATGGTCGCGTCCACGTCGGCGTAGCTCTTCCCGTCCGACCGATGCCACGCTTCCGAGTCCCTGGTGCACACACATACGATGACCGGAGCCTCCGCAAACCACTGCTGCGAATAGGCTTCCAGCAACTCCCGCCGCACCGACTCGTCCCGTATGACGTAGAATTGGAGGGGCTGGCGGTTCGCCGCGCTGGGCGCCTCGCGTGCGGCTTCCAGGATACGCCGCAGCTTCTCCTCCTCCACAGGCTCGTCCCGGTAAGCCCGGACGCTACGACGCTGCTTGACGACCTCGTAGAACTCCATCTCCAGCCTTTCCCTCCTCACTAAACCATTATCGCCCACGGCCGCCCAGGTTGCAAGGCGCTCCTCCCCAGAGCGCCGTCCAGGTTCCAAAGAACGCCTCCAACCCCTTATCGGTCCACCTTCTCCGCGAATATTCCCTTTTGGTTTGCGAAGTATTCGGGCTGTCCCTTCTGGTGGCCAGGCGTCCCGAGTGCGGGTTGGAAATGCCGTGAGGGACTCATACCGCGGTCGGCGTCTTGGCTTCCGCAGGGCGCATGCGGAGCGCCGCCAGAAGCGAGAGCAGGCCGCCGGCGATGATCAGCGTGAACAGCGCGTCCATGCCGGCAACCTTCGCCAGATACGCCCCTGCCAGCGGGAGAAAAGTGAGGGGACTGGTTACGGTGTTCAGAAACGCCACGTAGGACGGACGCCTCTCCTGAGGGGCGTTGGTGATCAGAAACCGCTTGCCGGAGATCCCCATCCCGCGCATGCCGGACCCGAAGCACGCAAGAGCCAGCAGGTAGGCGGCCATCGGCAGGTCGAACGCTCCGCTCAAGCCCGGCAGCCGCACCGAGAATGCCTCCGGCAGCCGTGCGGCCCCGAGCGCCAGCACGGGCGCGATGGTCAGCAGCAGACCCGAGCCGGTGAGGCCCACCTTCGAGCCAAAGCGGTCCGACACCTTCCCCCACACCACGCCGCCCAGGACGCGGCTTATCTTCAGAACGGCCACCATGATCCCGCCCAGCAGCGCCACGCCCCCTGCGCCGCCCTCGTAGTGCAGCCGCTCCGAACCATAGGGGATGAAGAAGGCCAACCCCAGGTAGCTGATTCGGAACGCCACGCGCGCCCAGAAGTAACACCGGTAGTTGTGGTCCTCCCGCAGCCACTGGATGCCCCGCCGGATGGCGTCACCGAAGGAGTTGTGGGTGCTCGCACCCGGCCCCGGCTCCTCCCGGGACATGCACCAGATGGACATGTCGATAATCGCCAGTCCCCCGCCGATGACGGCCAGCAGAAGGTAGTTCATCGGGACCTCGATGGTATTCAGGATGGGCTGAATGACCAGGAGGCTGCCCACTATGCCCAGCACGCCTCCCAACACTCCGCGCGCTCCGAACAATCCCCCCACCCGGTCCGCCGGGATAAGCCGGCCCACCATGTCGTTCCACACCACCGCGCCTCCGGCGGTTATCACCCGGAGGGTCAGGTAGGTCAGGTAGAAAACGCCGAGAGTGAGGGCGCTGACCGTGCGGGTGAGCAGATACGTCGCCCCCACCAGACCCATCATCGCCAGCCCCCGCAACACCGTGACGAGCACGAAATACGGCTTGCGCCGCGAGGCGTGCTCGATGAGGCTGCCGATCAGAAGCTGCGGCCCGAGGATGCCCGCCTTGGCGATAACCGGGATGACCCCGGCCAGCACCGGGGAGTCGGTCAGCAGGTAGACCAATCCGACCAGGATCAGCTCCGGGTTCCGGAAATCGCGGGAAGCGCCGGCAAAGCCCCCCGCCAGGACGCCCAGGAAGTAGTTCCGCCCCACGTGCGGTGCATTATCCCCAAGCCGTCCCTCCAGCTCGGCCTCTTGCTCGGCGTCGGTGGTTTCCGTCTCGACAGCCATGTGGCGGGGAAACTTCGGCAGTGAGAAGGGATATCGCTTCGTTGAGAGGGCTCAGTGGAAGGGGCCAGAAAGACGACGCGTGTCTCCTGTGTTTGCTCTGCAGAAAGCATCCATCGGCACTCGAGGCGGCCCGGCGCCTCCCACGCCGTCATGCTGAGGCGCCTTACCTTCAGGCGCCGAACGCATCTCGCCGTTCTGCGACGCCGTACTTTTCCGCTCCGCCACGAGGTCGCTGAAGGTTGAGCTGACGAAGATGCGGAAGGTGCGGCTGGTGCCTGCCATCGGATGGCCTTCCCGCCCTTGGAGCGGCCGGGGTCGCTCTATGGGCGCATTATGGCGGCCGGCGGCGGGATTGCAAGCCGCCCGGAGGACCGCTTCAGTCCCCGCTGCGGCCCTCGAGCCAGTCCTGGACGCGTGCGTCCTGGTCCTCCACCCGGCTGCTCATCCGCTGCTTATAGGTGCGGAGCGTCTCGCGGAGGGCCGGATCGGAGAGGGCGAGGATTTCGACTGCCAGGACGGCCGCGTTCCGCGCGCCCGACTTCCCCAGGCCCATGCAGGCCACGGGTATCCCGGAGGGCATCTGGAGGGTGCTCAACAGGGAATCCATCCCCCCCATCCGGTCGGTCGGCACGGGGACGCCGATCACCGGGAGGGTTGTTTGGGAGGCCATCACGCCGGCCAGGTGGGCGGCCCCGCCGGCGATGCCGATCAGCACGCCGGTCTCCCCCTGCTCGGCCTGGCGGACGAGTTCCTCGACGGTCTCGGGGGAGCGGTGGGCGCTGGCCACCCTCACCTCGAAGGACACCCCCAGCTCCTCAAGAACTTCCACGGCGGCCTCGGCCACCGGCAGGTCCGAATCACTGCCCATCACCATCAGAACTTGCCCAGTAGGCCGCACGGTCGGTCTCCTTCGGTTTGGGGTGAAACGAGTCCGGCTCCTCAGTCCTGGTCCTCGCGGCGGGCGACGATCTGCTCCTGGACATGCGGGGGTACGACCTCATAGCGGTCGAACTCGAGGGTAAAGGTCCCTTCGCCGCCGGTCATACTCTTCAGTTCTGTGCTATAGCGCCTGACCTCGGCCATGGGGATCTCCGCGCGGATGACCTGCATCTGGCCCTGCTGGTCCATGCCCTGGATGCGGCCCCGGTGGCCGGTCAGGTTCCCGGTCACGTCGCCCATGAACTGGGTGGGGATGGTGACATCCAGCCGGGCGATCGGCTCCAGCAGGACGGGCCTGGCTTTCCCGTAGGCCTCGGCGAAGGCCCGGCCGCCGGCGACCTTGAAGGCGGCTTCGGAGGAATCGACGCTGTGGTGGGAGCCGTCGTAGACGGCCACCTTCAGGTCGACCACGGGGTAGCCCGCCAGCGGCCCCTCCTCGGTTTCGGCCATGATCCCCTTCTCCACGGCGGGGATGAACTGCCGGGGGATGACGCCGCCGCGCACTTCGTCGATGAACTCGAACCCCTCTCCCCGATCGTTGGGCTCCACCCGGAGATAGACCTCGCCGTACTGGCCCCGCCCGCCGGTCTGCTTCTTATGCCGGTACTGGCCCTCCGCCTTCCGGGTAATGGTCTCCCGGTAGGGAATGGTCGGCGGATGGGTCTGGACGGAGATGTCGTAGCGCCTCTTCAACTTCGAGATCATGACGTCCAGGTGCAGGTTGCTCATCCCGGTGATGACCAGTTCGGCGCTGTGTTTGCGGCGCTCCAGCTCAAAGGTGGGGTCCCCTTCGGCCAGGTCCTGGAGGCCGGCGCTGAGCTTCTCCTCGTCCTCCCGGCTCTCCGGCTCGACGGCGAGGGACATCATGGGTTTGGGGAAATCCATCGGGGGTAGTGTGAGGACGCGTTCTTCCTCACAAAGGGTGTCCCCAAGGCGCAGCTCCTCGACCTTGGTGACCGACAGGATGTCGCCGGGCACGCCGCGCTGCACTTCCTCCTGCTCCTGGCCGTGGAGGGTGTAGATGTGCCCCAGCCGCACCTCTTTGCCCGTCCGGGTAAGGTGCGGGGTCAACGCTCCGCTCAGCGTGCCGCTGTAGATGCGGAAGTAAGCCACCTTGCCGACGTGCACGTCGGTGGCGGTTCGGAAGACCCGCGCGCAGAGGGGGCCGTCCGGATCGGCCGAGAGGGTGACCTCTTCATCGTTCGCGTCGATGGCCGTCCTTTCGGCGCCTTCGGTCGGAGCGGGGGCGCATTCGGCGAGGAACTCCATGGTCTCGCGCACGCCGACCTCCGGTTCGGCGGCGCAGCACAGGATGGGAACGAGGTCCCCGTCGGCGACCGCCCCGCCGAGGACGGCCAGCAGTTCTTCCGCGCCGATCTGCTCCCCCTCCAGGTACCGCTCCATCAGGGAGTCGTCGCACTCGATCAGGGACTCGCGGGCGCGCTGGCGGGCCGCGTCGAAATCGCCCACCACGCCTTCGGGGGCCTCTTCGGCGGCCAGCACGTTGACCACGCCCTTCAGATCGCCTCCCAGGCCGACGGGCAGGAAAACCGGCTGGCACTGGTTGCCGAAGGTGTCCGACAGCTCCGAGATCAGGTTGTCGAACTGGATGTTCTCCCCGTCCAGTCGGGTGATCAGCAGCACGCGGGCCAGGCCGTTCTGCCCGGCCGCCTCCCACATGCGGCGGGTGTTCAACTGGACGCCCTCGCGGGCGCTGACGGTGATGAGGGCCGTCTCGACGACCGGCAGCACGGCCAGGGCCGACCCGGAGAACTCCAGGTAGCCCGGGGTGTCGATCAGGTTGAAGGTGCGGCCGCCGGCCTCGAAGTTGAAGACGGTGCTGTAGATGGAGAAGCGGTTCTCCTTCTCGTCCGGGTCGTAGTCGCTCAGGGAACTCCCGGCGTCCACGTCGCCCGCCCGGGTTGCCCCGCCGACGACGTGCAGCGCGTGATCAACGAATGTCGTTTTGCCGGCGCCGCCGTGTCCCACCAGGGCGACGTTGCAGATGTTCGACGGGCCTCTCTCCACCATCAGTCTCCTCCGATTGTTCTCCCAGATTCGTATCTCACGGACTCGGCGCGCCTCAGCCTCTACCGGGCGGCGGGCCGCAGCCTGGAATCGTACGGGGCGGCCGCTTCCATCGCCTCGGCCAGTCCGAATATTCCCTCGTAGAGCGCCTTTCCCACGACCGCCGCGTCGGCCCCGCACTCACCCAGTTTCCGCAGGTCCTCCAGGGAGGCCACGCCGCCGGAAGCGATGAGGGGCACCTCGACGGCCTCCAGCAACTCCTCGACGCCCCGGAAGTTGGGGCGGTTCAGCATGCCGTCGCGGGCCACGTCCGTGTAAAGGAAGGCGGCCGGCGCGCCCTCGGCCAGTTCCTCGGCAAGCTCCACGGGGCTGAGGTCGGCCAGCTCCTGCCAGCCCTCCACGGCCACGCGGCCCTCGCGGGCGTCCACCGCGATGACCACCCGTCCGGGCAGGGCGCGGCACAGCTCCACAGCCCAGTCCGGGTCCTTCGCGGCGCGCGTGCCGACCACCGCCCGTGCGGCGCCGGCCTCCAGCGTCCTGCGCACGGCTTCGGTGCTCCGCAGTCCTCCGGCCACCTGCACGGGCACCTGGAGCCGGTCCAGTATCTGCCGCACCGGTCCGGGGTTGCCGCCGGAGGCCAGGGCGCCGTCCAGGTCGACCACGTGGAGCGCCTCGGCGCCCTCCTCCTGCCAGTGGAGAGCCGCCTCGGCGGGGTCGGGGTAGTAGACCTGCTCCCGCTCCGGCTCGCCCTGCAGCAGTCGAACGCACCTGCCCCCAGCGATGTCAACGGCCGGGTAGATCAACATGGCGGTCACCCACATTATTCACGCGGAAACGACGCACATTGTTGTAACGGGTTAACCTGATATATGTTAGAGCATATTTAGACGGAGCATGCGGAAAACAGTGTGTTTTTTCGGTGAACAACACCATCCTCGCCCTTCGGGAGCGGCGCCGGCACCGTATCTGCTTTGTCAGGCTTCGCTTGCAGTGTAAGAACACAGCGGCGCTCGCCTTCCGCGCATCTGCGGCACTGGCAACGCTTGAATAATCCGGGGTCAGAGACTTCCTTTCCCGCTGACGAAGCCCGGGGCGGCGTCTCCCGCAAAGCCGCGGAACGAACGGGAAACCGATCGAATTCGGGAGTGCCGCCGGACGCGACGCGAACGAAACTGAGGACGAAACCGGAAGCAGAGGACCCCGGCCGCCTCTACGGCCCGCCTCCGAAAGAGAGATTATAGATGCCCCCCTCAAGGCTGTCAAAAGGAAAGATCCGCAGCAGGGGGGCCGGCCGTCCGCACTGCGGGGGACCCGCGCACGCCCTATAATTAATGGACGTTTCCGGGCCGGCGCACCGTCCCGCGACCCGCCCGCGGTTTTGACCCCCCGATTGAGGAGCACAGGGATGGCCCTTGTGGCCCTTTTCGTCTCGGCTTTCGTCGTTGCCCTTTCCGGTGCGCTTATGCCGGGGCCGGTCTTGTTCGTGACCGTGCGCTACAGCGCATCGGCGGGCCGAAAGGTGGGCCCACTGGTGGTCCTCGGCCACGCCGTCGTTGAGGTCCCGCTGATGCTGGCCGTGATATTCGGGCTGCGTAAAGTCCTTACCGAAGACCTGTTCATAGGGGTCGTCGGCGTGGCGGGCGCGGCGGTGCTGCTTTTGATGGCCGGCATGATGTTCCGCGCTGTGCCGAGGCTCCGGCTGCCCGACCCCGAGGGGCGGGACCCCGACGAGGTGCCGAAATGGTGGCGCTTCGTGGGGGCCGGTGCGTTGACCTCCCTTTCCAACCCCTATTTCGTGGTATGGTGGGTCACGGTGGGGATGGGTTTCCTGGGCCGGGCGGCTCCCTACGCGGCGGCCGGGTACGTGGTGTTCTATCTCGGGCACGTGATGGCCGATCTCGCCTGGTACTCGGCCGTCTCGGAGTCAGTCCATCGGGGCCGGCGGCTTCTCTCGGACCGTGCGTACCGCTGGCTGGTGGGAGGGATGGCGGTCTGTCTGGCCGGCGTGGCGGCCTGGTTCGGTTTCGACGGGGTCAACCGGCTGATCGGCCTGTGATCCGGTGGTCTGCTGATGCCGGACGGGAGCCATTTGCGCTGATCGTAAGGCGGCGTTGTGTACGGAGTTGCCGGCAGGGC
>CAZEAP010000042.1:0-22927 GCA_964510315.1 uncultured candidatus Brocadiaceae bacterium | reverse complement strand
GCCCTGCCGGCAACTCCGTACACAACGCCGCCTTACGATCAGCGCAAATGGCTCACCCCGCTCTCCTCTCGCGGACATGGTGCACCACCTGCGGCAAGGCCGAATGAGGGAGCCCGGCGAGTTGTGTCCGTAAACCACGGGAAAAGCATCTTAAACGGACGAGACCCACAACGGCGGATATGCCCATCGGGAAGAATGCGTCCCACTCCGCGCAACTATACGGCCGTTCCTTGACGGCGCGCCCCTGAACGAGTACCGTGATAGGTGTGGCGCCGGAGCGGCGCCACCGGCTCTTTGACAATACGACGCCCGTCGATCGCGGCGGTTCACAATTCGGCGGGCGGGTCTGGCTCCGATTTGCGCGCGGCGTGCGCGGCCCTCGGGGAAAGGGGGGCCAACCCAACCCCCCGCTTAGAAAACGAACCCATTTCGCTGCATCCGGCTATGGGGGACGGGATACGACGCAAATTCCCAATCGGTGAGCGAGGTGGTTAATGAACCAGTAACCTTGTTTTTCACACCATAGTGCCTGGGTGTGCAACGAGAACGCATTAGCGCACCATGGCGGTGAATAACTGAGTACGGGAAGGTATCCGCGGGCGACGCCGAGATGAGAATCCGATGCCTGTAGGTGGACGGTGTCATTGTCCTGGCTGCCAGGGCACCGGGGAAGTCCCACAGGACCGTGCGGACCCGAGCCGTCGAGTGTAACTCATCCCTTGCTCAGTCACACTGCGGAGTCGGTTTCGGCGAATCGGAGGCAGTGGGTTCAGCCGACGGCGCCCCAATCGAAGGCGGCCGTCAGGCCGTCGGCGCGCTTCTCAAGCAGATCTTCGTATACGCGCCCGGCGTCTTCCGGAGAAACGGCGGGGTACAGCCCGTCCACCCGCACGCGGCCGTCTTCGAGCCACCGCAGCGCGGTGCGGAAGTTCCCGAAGATGCTCCGGTGGGAGAACTGATCGGAGTGGCGGGGTATCTCCCACTCCCAGCCGCTGCGGAGCACGGCGTAGCGGTGGAAGACGGCGTCCAGCAGCTCGTGCGCGAGCAGGTCCGTTCGCCTCTGCCACGGAACCCCGATGAGGACCACCTCGCCGCTGCGCCGGACCGCCCGGCAGCCGTCCAGCGCGGCCTGCTCGTGCCCGGAGCACTCCAGCACCAGCGCCACCCGCCCGCGGACCTCATCATCGTCCAACGGCACGGATTCCCGGACATCTTTCAGACCGATGCTCTCCGCCAGCGCACGCCGCTCGGGGCGCGGCTCCACCCCCACCACCCGATAGGCGCAGGTGGAGAATATCTGGGCGGCCAGGTTGCCCACGATACCGAGCCCGGTCACCAGCACCAATTCGCGGGAGCGCGCGGCGGTGGTGGCAAGCGTGGTCATGCTCACGCCCATCAGCCGGGCCGCCACGGCCCTGGCGGCGGGCAGGCCCCCCGGCACCCTGACGGCTTCCCGACGATCGCAGCGCTGTTGGGACTGGTGGGCGCCCATCGTGAAGACCAGGTCGCCGGGCGATACGTCGTTCACCTCACCGCCCGTCTCCTCGATCCGGAAGACCGCCGCGTAGCCTGGCGGCCGGGGGAAGTCTTCGCCGAGGAAGCCGCCGCTCAGCTCGGTGCCGGGGCTGATCAGGGACACCACGGTGCTCCCCCGCAGCTCGGTCGGTCCGAGCGGCGAGCCGTCGAAATCCACGGTGCGCAGCTCCGCCCGTCGCCGCGCGGTGAACAGGACCGCTTTCATCACTCCGTCGCTCATCTGACCTGCACCCCCACGTCCGCGGCCACCGCCCGGATGTGGTCGGCGGCCTTTTTGTACTCCTCTTCGTTCGGCAGGTGCTCCAGCATCAACGGCACGTCGTGTTCCAGGCCATTCAGCTCCCGCAGGAACGTCCGGTAATCGAGGGACCCGGTGCCGGGGCGGACCTCGTCGAGGTGGACCGTCAGTTCGTCGCGGAGGGCGATGTCCTTGGCGTGGCAGGACTTGATGTGCGGCCCCAGCTTCCCGAAACATTCTTTGATGAGGGGGCCGGAGCTGTAGCAGCGCTCCGGGCTGTTGACCAGGTTCACCGGGTCGAGATGAACGGCGAAGGCATCCCTGTCGACGGCCTCGATCAGTCGCAGGTAGCTGTCGGCGGAATGGGGGAAGACCCAGGGCATGGTCTCCAGCGTGTAGAAGGTGCGTTGGGGGCGGACGGCGTCGATGATCTTGCGCACCGACCGGACGGTCATCTCGAAGGCCTCCTCCGAGAGGTTTTCCGGGTGGGGGCCGGCCCACCGGCTGCCGCGCGATCCGGCGACGTTGACGCAGCAGCGCGCCCCGATGCGCTCGGCGAGTTCAAGCTTCTCCGCGCACGCCCGGACCGCCTCGGCCCGCTCCTGCCGGTCGGGGCTGATGGGATTATTTCCGAAGGCCCCGACTTCGGCGATCACCACGTCCGCCTCTCGCGCAGCTTCGGCGAAGGCGAGCACGGTCTCGTCGTCGGCCTCCGGCCCCAGGGGGCAACCCGCGGCCCCGTAGCCGGCCTCCCGCACCGCGGATGCCCAGGAAACCGGACCGTCCCAGTCGGCGTAGATAGGTCCACCAAGTCGCATCGGTCGCGTCTCCTCTCTTTCGGTCTCTCTATACTGAACGTTGCCGAGGTCACGGCTCGGCGACGACGCCGAAGACACGCAGCATCTCTCCGGCAATGATCAGGTTGCCGACGGCGTTGAAGTGTCCGTTGTCTCCGTAGATGGTGTGGCACTCGCTCTGCTGCCGGAGCAGTCGGGCCGTCTCGGCCAGCCGCGGGCCGAGGTCCGCGTAATACACGTCCTCCCCGGCGGCGGCGATCTCCCGGAGGATGTCGTAGAAAGCGCGCCGGCCCTCCATGGTATCCGCCTTCGGGTAGTCGGGCCCGTGCTCGCTGAGGCCCCAGAAGAGGACCTGCGCGCCGGCCTCTTCGACGAGCCGGTCGGCATACCGGGTCATAGTGGCGCGGAATTCCTCCGTCGGGACGCCGACACGGACGTCGTTGCCCGCCAGCGACGCGATAGTCCAATCGGGTTCGCGGGCGAGCACGTTGTCTTCGAACCGCTCGGCGATGCCCCGGCAGGTGGAACCCGCGGAGGCGGCGTTGAAAAAGGAAAGATTCAGCTCCGCTCGCCAGCAGAACAGCATCTCGGCCATCATGTCCGGCCAGGGCCTGTCCCAGCTCATCAGTCGAAGGTAGGGCCACGTGTCGGGGCTGCCGACGCTGCGACGGTTGGTCAGACTGTCCCCGTCGAAGACGACCATCTGGCCTCTTTCCAGATTCAGCTTCATGGAACACCTCAGTCAGCGGGATGTCACTCGCCGGAGCGGTTCGTGGGTCTCCGCGCTCATCGGGGCACGCACCTGGCCTACAGGGGCGCAACCGCCCATCCGGGCGGGTCCTCCAACGCGGGGAGTAATGCTAACCGCCCGCACAAGGGGGCTGTCAAGTGCCGCGCGGGGAAGCGCGGCCGGACGATCACCGCCACTGCCCGAGGCGGCTGCGGCGGAACATCCTCGCGGCCCCATGGCCCGTGCGGTCCATGAAGCCGCCGGTTCGTTCGCGCATCTCCCGCAGGTCGGCCGCCCGGCTCGGCTCCTCGGACAGATCGCGGGTCTCCCACGGGTCCTCGGAGAGGTCGTACAGCTCGTCGCGGTTGCTGCAGTTCCAGCCGTATTTCAGGTCGCCGTGCCGACAGGTGACCATGCTGGTGGCAAGGCTGTTGACGCCGCAGAACTCCACGAACAGCTCCTCCCGCCACTCGGGGGCCTCTCCCCGCAGAAGCGGCACCAGCGACCGGCCGTGCACCGCGCCGGGGTCCCACTCGGCGCCGGCCAGCTCGCAAATGGTGGGATACACGTCGAGCAGGCTGGCCCAGTGCGGCAGCACCGTGCCCGGGGCGCGTCCGCCCCCGCCCCACCCCGCGGGGTAACGCATCACCATGCCGATGCGCTGGATCTCCTCGAAGTGGTGCCAGCCCTTGTCGGTCAGGCCGCCGTGGCTTCCCAGGGTCTCGCCATGGTCGCTGGTGAAGATGACGACCGTGTTCTCGGCCTGCCCGATCTCCTCAAGGTGGTCCAGCACGCGTCCGATCTGATCGTCGATGAGGCTGGTGAAGGCGTAGTAGTAGCGGACGGCCTCCGCCCAGTCGTTCCAGCTCAGCTCTTCGGACCGGGGGTGGACCTTCACCTGGTGGGGCCGGTTGGCCTCCCGTGCCGGCCACTCGAAGTTCGGCCACCGCGGAATCTCGACGTTCCGGTACATCTCGTAATACCGCTCGGGGGCGAAATACGGTGCGTGCGGCCCCCAGTTGTTGTGCCAGATGAAGAACGGCTCCCCGGCTTCCGCCCGGCGGTCGATCATGCCGATGGTGTGTTCGGCCAGGAAGTAGGGAACCGTCGACTCAACGGGACCCTGCAGGATGCCGCTTCCCCAGAGGTCGGTTCCCCCGCGCACCTCGTGCTTCCAGCCGTGTTCCCGGAGGTGGGCCTGGTATTCGGGATAGCCGAACCCGCCGCCCCCGTGGCCCGGGAAGTTCTGGCCTTCGAACCCGCGCAGCCGCGGCAACGCGTTGTGCTGGGGCTCGCCGAACCACTCGGTGGACGCCGTCCCCAGGTGCCATTTGCCGGTGTAGCCGCAGCGGTAGCCGGCGTCGCCGAGACGGCGGGACAGCAGGTGCGGGCCGTCGGGAAGTTCGCTCACGCAGGTGCCCAGGTTTCGCGTGTTGCTGAGCATGCCGTGGGCGTGAATGTGCCTGCCGGTCATGACCGAGGCCCGCGCGGGGGTGCAGACCGGGCAGCAGGTGTAGGCCGTCTCGAACCGCACGCCCTCCTCCGCCAGCCGGTCGATGTTGGGCGTCCGGCAGGGCGTCTCGCCGTAGCAGCCCAGCGCCGAGAGCCGGTGCTGGTCGGTGAAGAACAGCAGGATGTTCGGTCTGTCCGTTGGCATCAGTCACTCCCGACCTTGAAGACACACGATCACCTCGAATGGCCGCGCGAGGCGTCGCGTTCCGGTTGACCGCCTCGCTCCGGCCGCCGAGGCTCCGCGACGCACTCGTCGTGGAACGGCAGATGGTATTCCCCGTGCCACCTCCCTGCAAGGTGATGCGCGGAGCCTCCGCCGGGAACGGGGTGGCGGCGATGATTCGGCGTCGGCTTCGGGCGGAGCTACGCGGGACATCATGGGCCGCGCTGTCGAGGGACTACTTCCCGGGACCCGGCGGGGGCCTTCCGTACTCATCCCACCATTCCCAGAACTGCTCGGCGGGCTGCCGGGTGCCGTCGGACAGGAACTGATCGACGTCTATGAAGCGCAGGGTGGGATGGTCACGGAGGAAACTGAAGTCCGTCTTGATGTCAAAGGGCGAGAAAGCGAGGTGCTCGATGGGTAGGGTCTTCAGAACCGACAGATCGGTGACGTCCGTCCCCGCAATGCCCAACTCCTCCAGCGGCATGTCCCGCAGTGGGGAAAGGTCACTGACCTCGGTCTCACCGCACTCCAGGACCCGCAGCTCCATCCCCTGAAGCGGCGCGAGGTCGGATATCGGGTTCCTCCCGCATTCCAGCAGGACGAGGGGCGCTCCCCGCAGCGGCTCGAGGCTCTCGATTGCGTTGTCGTCACAGGAGCAGCCGACCAGGGGCATGCCCTGGAGAACCGAGATGTCCTCGATGCGATTGGTCTGGACGTTCAGGTGCTCCAGTTCCATGCTCCGCAGCGGGGACAGATCGCTGATGCGGTTGTTCCCGGCGGCGAGCACCTCCAGCGGCATGCCCGCCAGAGGTGATATGTCGGTGACGCCGTTGGCAGAAATTGTGAGGTGTTCGATGCGCATGCCCCGGAGCGGTCGCAGGTCGCCGGCGCGATTGTTCGAGAAGTGGAGGTGGCGCAGGGGCAGCCCCCTCAAGGGAGAGAGGTCGGCGACGCGATTGTTACGGAATCGAAGCCCGATCAGGGGCATCCCCCGAAGAGGGGAAAGGTCCGATATGCGGTTGTACTGGCAGAACAGCTCTTCCAGCTCCATCCCCCGGAGAGGCGAGAGGTCGGATATGCGGTTTCTCTGGCAACTGAGTCTTTTCAGCCCGAGCCCTTTCAGCGGACTCAGATCCTGGAGGTTACAGGAGTCGACTCTCGCCTCGATGGGTCGACCGTGCCGGATTATGCAGGTCGCGTGGCCGTTGTAGTCTGGATTCTGGGCCTTCAGGGCGGCGTGGAGGTCGTTTGGCGTAAAGGCGGGGGGTTGGGGGGAGGGCGCTCCCGTCCGCGGCCGCCCGGGTTCGGCGACGGGCATTTCCAGGGGGCCCGATTCCTGGCCGTTCGGGGGCCTGCGCTGGTCGGTGGCACCCAGCACTGCGGCAAGCGCCCCCGCAAGCAACAGAACCGGAAGGAAGATGCCCAGTGCCAGCAGCCAGTGCCTGGGCTTGGGCTGATTCCCGCTGGCATCGTGGGGGCCGAGTGGGCGCTTCCCCGCCTCTATGCGCCGGATATCCGCCAGCACGTCGCCCATTTCCGCGTAGCGGTTCCTCAGCTTCCGGGCCATCGCTCCCTCGGCCACGGCAACCAGGGGTGGCGGCGCCTGGGGATTGAGGCGACGTATGGGACGAGGTGGCCCGGCAATGATGGCGTCGACCACTTCCCCGCCGCTTTCGCCCTCATACGGCCGGCGACCGGTGAGCATCTCGTAGAGGACGGCGCCGTAGGAGTATATGTCGCAGCGGGTGTCCTCCGCGTGGCCGGCGGCCACAGCCGGCGACATGTAGGGGGCGGTGCCTATGCAGTGGCTGAGGCGGACGTCGAGGTCCGGATCGGTATAAAGGGTTCTGGAGAGGCCGAAGTCAGTGACGCGAGCCCGGCCGTCCTGAACCAGAAGGATATTGCTGGGCTTTATATCGCGGTGAATCAGTCCCTTCCCGTGTGCGTAGGCGAGGCCTTCGGCGACATCGCGCGCCACCCGCAGTATGGTCGACCGCTCCAGAGGGCGCCCGTCGCGGAGAAGCCCCGCCAGGCTGCCCCGCTGCGCATAGGGAAGGACAAAGTAGGGAGCCTCCGATCGGTCGGAGACCTCCAAAACGGGCATCCCGTTCGGATGCGCCATTCGGGACATGTGGCGTGCTTCCACGAGGAACCACTGGACCGAACGGCGATTGGTCCTCAGTTCGGGCTTAAGCAGCTTAACGGCCACCAGGTCCTGCGAGGTCGGATCGCGGGCCAGCAGCACGAAGGCCATCCCCCCGCTGCCGATGAGACGAAGCACTTCGAACCGGTCGAGGCAGGCCAACTGGCCGGGGTCGCGGGGGGGATCCAGCGCGCGGGCCCGCAGCAAATGCGTAATCGGGTCCACCGTATCGGACATGGGTGGAAGCTTGCGGGCGCCGTTGTTATCGCTGCTGTCGCCGTTCACAGGCCCTGTCCGCGAGCACCCAGGCTATCCATCGCTTCGGTGATCAGGCTGCGCGTCGGGTTGTCGAGCCAACATTGTTCACTTGCCCACTTCAGGCCCTCCCGCAACGCATCATCATCGAGACTGCTGATGCGCTCTCCGCACCTGAGGCGGGCGACTGCAATGCTGAGGAGATAAAGCAGAGCCGCGACCTCGACGGGCAGCGGACTGTCCGGGTGGGCGCGGTTCGCCTTTGCGAACTGCTTTACCAGCCGGAGCAGCCCCAGGGGAGGATGCGGGTGGTGGAAGAGGTCGGCGAAACTGTTGATCAACAGATCCCCGCCCTCGCCCACCGGCCTCAGGCCCTGGACTTCGGCCGCTTCGAGGCCCCCCAGGTCAAAGCCCACAGGGGCGTGCAGCTGATGCCTGAGGACGGCGCCCAACTCATTTGAGCGCCATAGATTCTGAGGCTGCTCGGCCAGTTCCATCAGCTCGGCCAGTTCGGCCGGCTCGCTGCCGTAAATGTCCCAACCGTGCTGTTGCATAGCCACATACTGTCCCACCTTAGTTTATATACGCAGGGCGTCGGCCGATCTTGCAGCGGCCCGGGACAGAATCGCGCGCAACTCCCGGATTTCCGCTTCAACCCCCTCGCCGTCGGCGACGTATTCCCCCACAACGGACTCCAGGGAACGCACGAAAGTCCGCTTGGCGGTGACCAGGGCGTTATACGCCTGAGAAGGAGACTTAAAGCCGAGACGCTCCACAAGCTCCTCGTAGGGCACCGGATCCATGTCGCCAAGGCTGGGACCGACCACGCGTTGCTCGAAGAGCCGCCAGATCTCCACGCGGTCGCGCTTCTCGCAATCCGCCCGCATCCGGCGGACCGCTTCGGCCAGCACTTCACGCGCCCAGGCCACCTCGAACTTCTCGGCGGGCCCGCACTCGGTCCGAACCATCTCCGGATGCTCCCGCATGTCCACCAATGCGGCGCGTTCCGGAGCCCGTTTATCGGCGTTCTCCCGCCGCAGTCGGCTGATGACGTAGTTGTCAAGCGCGGTAAGAAGGAAGGTTCGGAACTTGCCGCGCTTCCGGTCGGCGCGCGCGATCAGATCGCGCTGCAGAACCTGGTCGGACACGAAGCTCTGCAGCATGTCGTCGGCCCGGTGGGGATCCAGGTGACGTTCGAATACCAGGTGGGTTCTCAAAGGAGAAAGGTAGCGCTCCAGAAGCTGCTCAAGAGCCACTGCCCGGCCCTCGCGCCCGGCACGCTCCACAAGCGGCCAGTTGGTGGTGGGAAGCGTCCGATCCCGGGGCGTGCTTCCCTTTCCCATAAGCCTGTCCCCCTCGGCAGCTATGACAGGATTTGCACATGCCAGCGTAACAGTTACGACACCCATGTCAAGTGTGCAGTATGGATCACCTTTTTGTGTTGTGGCGCGGGCGTCCGTGCAAGACGAGTCAGAAAAATGCGTATATATGATGACAGGGGCATTGTGCCTCCGGAAGGCAGCCGGAGCCCTGCAGTTCACGTGCACCGTCACTTGCGAAAACGCCGAGAGTGGGAGCGCTGTCTTAAGGGACAGGAAGGGGATTACCCGATGGGCGATTCTCTGCGGTGGATCATCCGAATGAACCAGTCCATTCGCCGGATCCAGCATTTCTGCAAACATGGTGAGGGTTCCTTTTCGGGATCGTTGAAGTGCCAGCACGCCGTGCTGTGGAATCTCCAGCTCATCAGCCTGGCCGGCAAGCACCTGGGCAACTCTTTCAGGGATGCACACCCCCAGGTTGATTGGGATCACCTGGATCACCTCTGTCGGGAGGTGATCGGCGATCCGTGGCAGCCGGAGAGGGACAGCATCTGGGAATGTGTCCATGCAGAACTCCCGGAGCTGCACCACGGGATTCAGAGCATCATCAACGAACGCCAGATCAAGTAGTAAAGGCCCTCGGACGGCGGGAGAGGACGGAACTCGCACCCCGACGGCCGCAGGGCTTCACCCATGAAAGGTGCCCGGCCTTGTTGAGCCTTTTTAGGCCAATGTTCTCGAGTCAAAACCACTCGTCTCCCATCCAGGAGGTGGTTTAGTTTGACCGGTGAAAGCGGAGACTTGGCCGCGACGTACCGTGCGTACAGGGATCTGATGAAATCGATCGGCCACGAGGTAAACTGCCGGACGCTGGCCGAGTTCCTCGCCCGGACGAGGAACGCGCATGAACCCGAGAATATACTGCGAATGCTGGAGGACGCAGATTCGGGTTCGGAAGCCCCCCCGCCAGCCTCCACCACGATGCACAACCTGCTGAGCGACCTGCAGAGCAAGGTGCGTGAACTGCTCGGTGCGCACTTCGATGCGGCCAACTGCACCGACAACTCGGCTCTCCTGGACGGGGTGAGTTCAGCTCCGGAGGCGCAGGTACGGCGTCTGGCCGACGCGATCGTCCTGGACGGTCACCGCCGGTTCTTGAAGCCCCGCTACATACGAGCAGCAGAATTCCGGAACCTGCTGGAAGAATTGCAGGAAGAAGAACCGTTCTCCCTTGTGAAACTGGTGCCTCACCTGCAAGAGGAACTGCGCAGAAGAGGATACGAGTTCTCCAGAAAAAGGATCCGCGCATTCTTCCAGGACGAGCCTCCCCCGCAGGGGATCCCCGCCTGCATCGAGGTCATACTTCGCGGTCTAGGGGACGAGTGGCGGACCCACCTCGTGCCGCTGGAGCAACTCTGCGGGGAAGAAGACCCGGATCGGTGGCTGGAAAGGATCCGGAAGAAGCTGCTGTTCCGCAGCCACTGCGCGATGCACCGGGCCATAGCCGGCAAAACGAGCCTGACCTACTGCTGCGTCCATAAGGCCCTCAGCGGCAGGCGCAAAGCCAAACGCGTCCAACTCGAGATAAAGCAGTGCCTGGAGGGCTGGCTGGAAGCCGTGGAGCAGGGCCAAGACCCCGACATCGAGGACGAGTACAGGGCGGTCCCCGTGGAATGGACCGCCAGGCTGATGGCTGAACTCGTGGAGCAGCTTGGCACAAAGCAGCAGGTCTATGAACTCATCTCAGAGCAGACCGGCCGCAGGACCGGCTCCATCCGGCGTTACTTCCACACCAATAGCCAGCTCAAACACGCCCCCATCGCCGTATATCGAATCGCCCTGGAGATGGCAGATAAGGCTCCGCGGAGCCGCCAGGGGCGCTCTTACCTGGCCGACCGCCAGACACGCCGAGTTGCAGCCAAACTGGCCGGCAGGGCCAGAGCGGCGCTGAAGCAGTGGCGTCAGAGGGACGATGGTTCCGCCCATCAGGCCGAGTTCTTTCAGCTCCGACGGAAACTCATCGTCGCCATCAAAGAAGGCTGGCATCAGATGCCGGCGGAGGTCTGAGGGCCGCCGGTCTCCCACGCCCGCTGCACTCCCCGCTTATGAGACCTCCCGGAGGATGGAGCGGACGTAGGCCAGGTCGCGCTGGACCAGGTCGTCGTAGTCGTAGCCGGGTTTGGCCTCGCCGTGGGGATAGTTGAGGCAGATCACCGGGGAAACGCCGTCGGAAGCGACCGCCCGAACGATCCCGCCCACCGGCCACGTGGCATCCTCCAGGGCCGAACGCCATTTCAAGGCCGTGCCCTCCTCCTCCGCCATCCCGCCCTTCAGGTGCAGGTAGCCGATCAGGGGGCGGAGCGTCCGATAGACCTCCCTGGCGGGGAAAGTGCCCATCTGCCACATGTTCTGCACGTCCCAGGTGAACCAGGGCTGCGCGGCCGAGGGCAGGGCGTGGAAGAACGCGAGCACCTCCTGCGGATTCGACAGCAGGCAGCCGCCGATTTCGTTCTCGATGGTCACCTCGAACCCGGCCTCCGCAATTTCCTCCACCGCCCGGCCGTAGAATTCCAGCACCCAGGGGGCCTCGGCCCGAAGATAGGCGACGGCGTCCCGTACGCGGTGGCGGCGCGAGGTCCGTGCGGCCAGCAGTCGGACGAACCGGGGCCGGAATATGCCGGCCAGCCGGCAGGCGCGCTCCACCCGGTCGAGATGCCGACTCCGGAACTCCTCCTCCCCTTCCTCGACCTCTCCGAAGAACAGGCCGGTGGACAGGCAATAGACCTCCAGCCCCCGCTCGCGGGCCATGGAGGCCGCGCGCTCCGCCTCATCGTCGGTCAGCTCCAGGACGCTCTTCCCGAAGATACCGTCCTTCAGGTCCAGCACCTCGATTCCCCAATCCCGCTGGCGGTCCAGCGACTCCTCGAAGTCCCCGCCCGCCAGGGAGTTCAGCATGGTCAACCTGACGTTTTCAGCCATCGTTTGCTCCTCCGCACGCCGGCGCCGCCGCGAACAATTCCAGCTCATCCGCTGCGGCAGGCGCCCACAAGTTCGCTCAGGAACCGTTCCGCCGACCTCGTATCCTGGAAAGGCTCACAGACCACCAGCCAGACGCCGCGCGCCCCGATCCGCCGGGCCACGGCGCGGGCGTCCTCGGCGTCCATGACGAAGCATTGCACGCTCTTCCCGGCCTCCAGCACCCGCCGGTAGAGTTTGATCCAGTCGGAGCCGGGCCCCCCGCCCGCCCCCTGCACCCACTGCACGGCGTCGAGCCCGGGGATTCCCAGCAGCGACTCCAGGTGCCCCAGGGCGCCGGGCCCGTCCAGGTGAAAGACGCTCCGCTCCAGTGGCTCCATCTCCTTCAGCACCGCCGGCAGCACCAGGCGACGGCCCATCTCCGGCGAGATCAGGGACCAGAAATCGCACTGCAGCACCCCGGCCGGCCCCGGATGCCGATACCACACCCAGGTGGTGGACCCCATGCCGGTGGGTTGGACGCGCCTCCAGTACTCTGCAAAGCAGAGGAGGGTGGCGTCGGCGGCGTGCATCGCGGCGTCGGTCACCAGTTCGGGGGCGTCGGCGGCGTCCAGGCACAGCTCCGCGGCGCCCCTGAGGGCCACCAGCAGGTCGAAGTTCCCGTGATGGTTGGGGCAGGAGACCAGGAACCGGCCTCGGCCCCGCTCGATGGCCAGCTCCATCATGGCCTCGGCCGCCCGCCAGCAGGCGTTCTCCGGGTCCGGTTCCCGCCGGCGGAAGGCAGCCCAGTCCGACCGATCATCCAGCACGGGCTGCGCCCAACTGGTCTGCTCCGAGAACCTCAGCTCGGCACCGAAGAACGTGGCCAGCAGGTCGGGGCCGAGGTTGGGCTCGAAGACCGGCAGCGCCTCGGCCGGATAGTCACGGCGCGCCATTCGGGCCGCCGCCTCCTCCACCCTGAACTCGGCGTCGAGCCAGCGTTCCCTCAACGTGTCGTGGTGGGAGACGGGCCCCGCGTAGGGCTCGGAGGGCTGCACGTGGAGGGAGACGACGGGCCGGTCGGTCGCGGTCCGTTCCCACCACCGACGGATCCTTTCGTCCGCCTCCGGAAGGTTCGGTTTGAACTCGATGGGCTCCATTCCGGCCTCGGGGTCAGTCGGGCCAGCAGGGCGATTCCTCGTGGGTGGCGGTCAGGTAGCGAGCGAACTCCTCGGCCACCTTCGGCCGCTCGGCCGCCAGGTCCGTGCTCTCGCAGACGTCGCAGCCCAGGTCGTAGAGTTCCACCGCCCCCGACAGGCCGTGGCGGACGGCCTTCCAGCAGCCTTGGCGGACGGCCTGCTGGAGCAGTTCGCCGGGCAGCTCCCAGTAGAGCCGGCGGGTGCAGAGGTCCTGTTCCCGACCCAGCAGTGTGGGCAGGACGCTGACCCCGTCGATGTCTTTGGGAAGGGGGGCCCCGGCCAGTTCGGCGGCCGTCGGCAGGAAGTCGGCGAAATACCAGGGGGCATCGCTGACTTCACCGGCGGGGACGCTGCCGGGCCGGCGCACCAGCATGGGAGTCCTGATGCCGCCCTCGTAGACATCCCCCTTCCTCCCGCGCAGCTCGCCGCAGCTATCGAACAGGCCCTCCCAGCGGCGGGCGGCTCCGTTGTCGGAACAGAAGAAGACGATGGTCCGCTCGTCGATCTCCAGCTCCTTCAGCAGGTCGAGGACCCGGCCCACGTCCCAGTCTATCCTCCGCACCATGGCGGCGTAGGCCTTCGCGTCGCGAGGCCATCCCTTCTGAGAATACGGCTCCAGGCTGGGTATCTGGTACTTGCCGTGGGGGAGTGTCCAGGCCAGGTAGAGGAAGAAGGGCCCGTCGGCGTGCTCGCGGATGAACTCCAGGCCGAAATCCGCGATCAGCTCGTGCGACCACTGCTCCTGTCCGTCCCCCTCGTTACCCTCCAGTTCCACCTTCTCCTGGTTGTGCCACAGGTAGGGCGGATAGTAGCTGTGGGCGTTGCGCTGGTTGAGGTAACCGAACCACTCCTCGAACCCCTTGCGGTTGGGCACGCCGGTGGTGTCCGGCTCGCCCAGGCCCCACTTGCCGGTGATACCGGTGGCGTAGCCGGCATCTTTGAGCACCTCGGCCACGGTGGTGTCCTCCGGTTCGAGGGGCACGCGGCCCTGGGGCGGAACGCCCCCGACGGCGGCGAAGTTGTCCCGCACCCGCGTGCGGCCGGTGTGCTGACCGGTCATCAGCACGCTGCGGCAGGGGGCGCACACCGGGGAGCCGGCGTAGCAGGAGGTGAAGCACATCCCCTCCCCGGCCATCCGATCGAGGTTGGGAGTGGCGATCTTCTCCTGGCCGTAGCAGCCCAGGTCCCGGTATCCGAGGTCGTCGGTCAGTATGAAGATGATGTTCGGTTGCTCCGGCATGGCGCTCTCCGTGGGTCAGGCGTGGCATCGCTTCGGCGGCAGCCAGTCGTCGGCGGCGGCCGTCGTGTCCAGCAGCTCAAGCAGCATCCGTCGTTTCAGCTCTTCGTGAGCGGGTTCCTCCCACAGGTTGTGCAGTTCCTCCGGGTCTTCCTCGATGTCGAAAAGCATACCGTAATCGTGGCGCAGATAGTAGGTCAGCGCCGCCTCGGGGGTGCGGAGGTAGCGGAGGCGGTCGCCGCGGGCGGTGGTGTCATACTCCGCGTAGACGGCCGGGCGAACGGCTCCCTCCCGGTCCTCCAGCACCGGGCGCTGAGAGATGCCCTGGACGCCCTCCGGGGCTTCCACCCCGGCCAGGTCGAGGAGGGTCGGGCAGAGGTCGACGGTCGAGAAGAGTGCCGAGGTGCTCCGTCCGCCCCGGCCGCCGGGGAGTCGAACGATGGTGGGCACGCGCATCAGTCCCCGGAAGAAGAACGGACCCTTCAGCACCAGCCCGTGGTCGCCCATCAGGTCGCCGTGGTCGCTGAAGAAGGCGATGACCGTGTTCTCCAGCTCGCCGTTCGCCTCGAGGGCGGCCAGCACGCGACCGACGCTGTGGTCCACCATCGAGATCATTCCGTACTCGTAGGCGTAGACGGTGGCCAGCTCCTCGTCCGATATCCATCCGGCCTGTTTGGACTCGCGGACGTGGGCGGGCAGGTCGTCGTACTCGCCCTCGCGCCGGGCCGGCGCCACCGTCACGTCCTCCGGGTCGTAGCGGTCACACCAGGGGCGGGGCGGGCTGAAGGGATGGTGGGGATCGGGGAAGGAGCACCAGATGAAGAACGGCTCCGCCCCGTCGTGCGCGTCGATGTAGTCGATCGTGCGGTCCGCAATCACCGCGTTGTAATGGAGTTCCTCCGGCACGGTGGTCTTCCAGCATTGGAAGCCGTTCTCCGGCACTTCCAGGGCGTTCTCCTCCAGCATCTTCTCCCACGCCCCGGGATGCTCCTCCTCGAGGAAACGGCGGTAATGGCCGAAGGTGTAGTGGCCGTGCCCGCCGACGAAGAAGACGTGCTGCAGCCCGTGATACGGGAGGGGCAGTTCGCCGCCCCCGTTCCAGTATTCGTGCGCCTCCAGCCGCTCCCGGTCCTCGGCCGGCGTCTCGGAGGACAGGCCGAAGGGCGCCAGGTGGAGCTTGCCGAAAGAGGCCGTCCGGTAGCCCGCCTCCGCCAGTGCGCCGGGCAGCGTGGCTTCCCGGTGGGAGAGAGCGTTGCCGTTCTCCCGGAGGCGGTGCGCCTTGGGGTAGCGCCCGGTGAACATGCTGGCCCGGTTCGGGCTGCAGACGGGGTTGGCGACGTAGGAGTCGGCGAACATCACTCCCTCCCGCGCGAGGCGGTCGATGTTCGGCGTCTCCACGTCCGGGTTGCCGTAGCACGCCAGGTGGTCGGCGCGCAACTGGTCGGTCACGAAGCACAGGATGTTCGGACGCCGCGGGGCGTCGGCGGGGCCTGGTCTGCTCACTGGCTTCCTCCACGGCAGGGTTCGGGACGGGCGGCGGGGTCGAAGGGCCGCAGCGGGCAGTGATCGCCGGTCCGGGCGAGTGCCTCACGGAGCCACCGGTGATGCCTTCGGGCCTCGCGCTCGTAACGGGGGTCGCCCAGCAAATTCTCCATCTCCAGGGGGTCTTCCTTCAGGTCGAAGAACTGCCACGACTCCACGCCGCGGTTGCCGCCGAGGGTCGTGTACTTGTATCTACCGCTGTGGAACCCGCGCCACTGCTGCCGGTAGAACCAGTGATTGTGCCGCAGTTCGCCCACAAACTCCAGGAGCACCCCGGCGCGATCGAGCCCGTCGCGCTCCCCGCGGACCAGCGGGCTGAGGTCCGCGCCGGGCAGCCGGTCGCGCGGCTCCTGCCCCACCAGCCCCAGGAAAGTGGGGAAGAGGTCTTCGGTGCAGACCGGCTGACGGATCAGGCGGCCGCCGGGCCGGCTCGGGTCGCGGAGGATCAGTGGAATGCCGATCGACTCCTTGTACGGGTGGCTCTTCCGCCGCAGGCCGTGGGCACCGCCGAGTTCCCCGTGGTCCGAAAGAAAGACCACGGCCGTGTCGTCGGCCAGCCCGCTGCGCTCCAGGAAGTCCATCATCCGGCCCACGTTATGGTCCAGGTTCTGCACCATGCCGTAGTACATCCGCCGTTCGTTGAGGATTGTGGCCTCGTCGAAGGAGCGCACCGGGTCCCGGCTCTCGAAGCATACGTTCTCCGGCAGCTCGATCTCCCGACCTTTCCAGTCGGCCGCCAGGTCGGGAGGCGGGTTCATCGGAGGGTGGGGAGGCCGGACCGAAACGATGCAGGCGAACGGGCGGGACGGGTCCCGGCGGTTCTCCAGATAGTCCATCGCCAGATCGTAGAAGCCGTCCGTCTCGTAGGCATCGACCACCGTGGGCTCGGCATCCTCGCCGTGCCAGTAGAAGGTCCGCTGGTGCCCCGTCGCGCTCCCCGCGGACCATGGGGTGTTCGTATCCAAACCACTGCTCCCAGCGGCCGCGATGGGACCGGAAGACCGGATCGTGGGCGAGCGCCTGGCCCCAGAGGTGCCACTTCCCGATGTAGATGGTCTCGTAGCCGGCGTCGTTGAATTCGTCGGCCAGGGTCCGCTCGGAGGGCGACATGCGCCAGTTGATGCTGGGCACGGCGCGGGTGTGGGCCGGCCGGCCGGTCATCATGGTGAAACGGAACGGCACGCAGATGGGGTAGGTTGAGCAGGCCCTGCTGAAGCGGGCCCCCTGCTGGGCAAGGCGATCGATGCTCGGTGTATCCAGGTTGGGATCGCCGTGGCAGCTCAGCGCCTGACGGCGTAGCTGGTCGCTCATCAGGATGAGAATGTTACGGGGTCGGTCCGCCACGGTCGGCCTCCGGTGAGTTCAGGCCCCCACGTCCGGCTGATGGGGGCGATCCGTGTCGGTTCGCAGGCACCACTCGATCATCCGTTGCTGCAGCTCCCGGACGACGCCCTCCAGCTCGCGCCGCCCCCACAGGTTCGTCATCTCCCAGGGATCATTCTCCATGTCGTAAAGCTCGTTGCCGCCGGTCTCGCGGACGACCATCTTCCAGCGGTCGGCTCGGATCATCTTCGTGCGCGCCATGGTGTCCGGGTACTTCACGTAGGTCTCCTGCTTGCCCGAGCCCCGCCGCACTCGACGTCCCCCGACCTCCTTGTGCGTGGTGGCGTTCACGCGTTCGCGCATCTCCGCCTCGTGTCCACCGTCGGCGAAGACCGCATCCTTCCGCCTCTCTCCCCGAATGACCGGGAGCAGGCTTTCGCCGTGTATGCCCCAGTCACCCTCGATTCCCAGCAGTTCCAGCATCGTCGGACAGAGGTCCACGTGCTCGGTGAGACTGTCGACTCGGACGCCGGAGGGCAGCCCGGGGGCGTGGAGTATGAGCGGAACGTGCATGATGCAGTCGGCCATCACGGTGTCCCACTTCTCCACCAGGCCGTACTGGCCGGCGAAGTCCCCGTGATCCACCCAGAACATGACGATCGAGTCCTCCAGCAGGCCCTCCTCCTCGACGGCCTCCAGCATCCGCCCCATCAGGTGGTCCACCTTGCTGACCATTCCGTAGTAGACGGCCTGGACCTCGCGCAGCATATCGTCGTCGGCGTCCCGGCCGGTGCGGACCTCCCGCTGTCGACGAAGCGGCAGCGGGGCCCCTTTGGGCAGGTCGTGGGGGAACGCCCGGATGCCGTCCCTGTCGTACATAGAGAACCACGGCTCCTCGACGGCGTATTTCGGGTGCGGCTTCTCGATGTTGACCTCCAGGAAGAACGGGCGGTCTTGGTCGCGCCGCACCGTGAGGAAGTCGACGGCCTGGTCGGCGTAGATCTCGTCGGGGAAGTTGCGGGCGCATCCCCGGTAGTCGTAAGTCCCGGCCAGCTCCCGCGGCTCGGGCACCCCGCGGCCCTCCTTTTTCTGCTCCTCCCAGCCCTCGAAAAACGGCTTGTAGGTCTCGTCCCAGGAGTGATGGTCTACGTAACCCTCGAACATGTCCTCCCAGCAGTGGTTCTTGCCGAAGACGCCGCTCTGGTAGCCGCGTTCCTTCAGCTCGAGCAGCACATCGGGCGAGCCGGCAGGCAGGTGCTGCTGGATGGTGCGGAAGCCGTCGGTGTGGGGATAGCGGCCGGTCATCATGGCGATACGGGCGGGCACGCACTTTCCGTGGTTGGTGTAGTGACGCTCGAACAGCACCGCCCCCTCGGCGAAGGCGTCCAGATTCGGGGTTCGCACGTCGGGGTTGCCGAGGCAGTTAAGGCAGTCGCCGCGCATCTCGTCCGAACAGAGCACGATAAGGTTCCGGGGCCGTTCGCTCATTGCAGGCTGGTGTCCTCCGTTCTGATCAGCCAGTCCAGGATGTGCCGCCGATATGACTGGATGGCCTCCGCGTGCTCGGGGCGGTCGGCCAGGTTGTGCAGTTCCTCGGGGTCCCGCTCCAGGTCGTAGAGCTGGTCGAGGTCCCCGGGCGCGTAGCAGTACTTCCACCCGGGCGTGCGGACGCCCTTGACGGGACCGCGGCCGATGGTCGGGCAGAGGTGGTGGCCGGTGGATTCCCGGAGGGACGCATAGTCTTCCTCCGATAGGTCGCCGCTCGCCAGCGGAGCGCCGGGACGGCCGTGTTCCATGAAGACCATGTCCCGGTGCTTCGCCGTCTCGCCCTCCAGCAGGGGACCGAAGCTGCGGCCTTGGCAGGCGTCGTGCATCTCGACCCCCGCCATCTCGCAGAGGGTCGGCATCACGTCGATGTTCTCGACCATGGCGTCGGTGGCACGTGGCTCGACGTGGCCGGGCCACCTGACGATGAGGGGCACGCGGGTGAGGCAGTCGTAGAGGTGCGGTCCCTTGCGGATCATCCGGTGATCGCCCATGTAGTCGCCGTGGTCGGAGGTGAATACCACGATGGTGTCCTCCTCCAGTCCCAGGGCGGACAGCCGGTCCAGCAGTCCCCCGACGCCGTCGTCGATGCAGGTTACCATGCCCCAGTAGATGGCGATCAGCCGGCGGATGTCGTCGCCGGGGTATTCGCGCCCGTAACGGTCCCACTCGACCACCAGGCGCTGGCGGTAGGGCTTGTTCTCGGTCTCTCCCTCTTCCCAGGCCGGCGCGGGGATGTCCGCCGGGTCGTACATGCTTGCGTACGGCTCGCAGACCATGTAGGGCGGGTGCGGATCGGGGATGGAGAGCCACAGGAAGAACGGTCCGTCACGGCTCTCGGCGACGAACTCCTCGGCCGTCCGGAAAAGATGCCCCGTTATGTCGTCCTCCGGCGCGAAGGGGTTCTCGGCCATGGGGACCTGCATCTTGTCGCCGCGAACCTCGTTGATGCGTCGCTGCACCTCGCTCGTCGGCGGGTTGAAGGAGCAGTGCCCGGCCAGGCGCGTATAGTCGAACAGCCGGCCGCGGCGCTCCTCCCCGAAGCAGTGGTCCTTGCCGATAAGGGCGGTCCGGTAGCCGGCGTCTCCCAGCAACCCGACGAAGTCGCGTTCTGTTTCCGGCACGAATATGCCGTTCCAATAGCTGCCGTTGGCGTGGTTGTAGCGGCCGGTGAAGAACGCCGCGCGGGAGGGCGTGCACAGCGGGGTCGTGCAGTAGCTTTGGGTGAAGTTGACCCCCTCGCCCGCCATCCGGTCCAGGTTGGGCGTGTTGATCCGTTCGTTCCCGTTGGCGCCGAGGGTGTCCCAGCGCTGCTGGTCCGTATAGATGACCACGATGTTGGGGCGGCGGGCGGCCACGGCACTCCCTTCATTCGATCCAGATCGGACTTGACCAGGCGACACTGGCGTCGACCTGCTCGACCCGGACATAATAGTGGTCCCCCGGGGTGGCTTCATCCTCCCAGTGGATTTCGGCGGTTTTCGGCCAATCTTCGCCCACCCATTCCGCTTCCACCCGGAACTCGGGGATGATGATCTCTCGGCTGAACTCCTCCCGCAGCTCGGACTCCTCGCAGTCCAGCGGCTCGGCGGCCGAAACGCACCGCTCCGACAGGGGCAGCTCGAAGGTGTGGTCCAGTCTCCGCTGTCCCCACCGCCGGTCCCGGACGGAGAACCGCAGGGCGGCCGCGTCCGTGCACGGTTCCACCGACAGCACGGCGCCCCGGCGGGTCTTCGAGTAGGCGTGGGTGCTGAAGGAGACCCCCCGGTTCTCCTCGAATATCGACTCCTCGGCGTTCCAACAGTTCAGCCCCTCGAGCAGCCGCAGGCTCGCGCCGGGAACCTCCAGGCGCCCGGTGGGATCGGGTCCATTCGGGTTCTGCGCGTTGTCCATGGCTTCTTCTCCAGACGTGAACTGTTGCGGCGGGGGGCTCTATGGCGAGCCGAGGCGGAGGGCGGGCGTGTCGGCGCCTTCAGCGGAGGAACAGCAGGTAGAAAACGGCCACGACGAGGCCGAGGGCGGGAAGGGCTACCAGCAGGTATGTGCCGAGCGGACGGGCGGCTTCCCCGGACGCCCCGTTGTCGGCCAGCAGGCTCTCCTTGTCGAACTCGTGGGCCGAGACCTCTCTCCCGGCCAGGAGGGCATTCAGGTCGGCGATCAGCTCATCGTAGGTCTGGTAGCGGTCGCCCGGTTCCTGTGCCATCATCTTCCGCATCAGGTCGCAGAAGTCGCCGGGCAGCTCCGGCGCGTATTTCCGGGGGGAGGGCAGTGCGGAGGAGACGTGCTGGACCATCACCTCGTAGGCGCTTCTGCCGGTGTAGGGGGCCTTGCCGCAGACCATGTGGAACAGCGTTGCGCCGAGGGAGTAGATGTCGCTCCGGTAGTCGACGGTCTCGGAGTTGTTGACCTGCTCCGGGCTCATGTAGTCCGGGGTTCCCAGGCTGGTATCGCTGGGCATCGGCTCGGAGATGCCCTCCTTTTTGGCCAGCCCGAGGTCGGCGATGCGGGCCCTTCCCTCCTGGTCGACCAGTATGTTCTCCGGCTTTATGTCCCGGTGAATGATGCCCTGGCCGGCTGCGGCGGCCAGTCCCTCAGCCACCTGGAGGGTAAGGTCGACGGCATCGCGCCAGTTCAGCCGCCCCTCCCGGGAGATCAGCGCTTTGCAGCTCTGCCCCTCCACGTACTCCATGGCCAGGTAGTAATGGCCGTCCCCTTTGCCGAAGTCCCGGACCTTGACGATGTTGGGATGGTCGAGTTGCTGCGCCAGGTGGGCTTCATTGAGGAAACGGCGGATGTACTCCTGATTCGCGGCGGCGGTCGACGCCAGCACTTTCAGGGCGGCCGGTCGTTGGGTGGCCTCGTGATGCGCACGGTAAACGGCCCCCAGCGCCCCGTGCCCGATGAGACGTTCCAGGATATAGTCGCCGAGTCTCTTCGCCTGCGCCATATTAAGGCCCTTCTCGGCCCGTGAATCAGGCTGAGCGGTGCCGCAGATTGTGCAAAAGCCGTGCCTGCAGGAGGAGACACTGCCGGGCGCCGGAGGGCGAATACGACTGCACGCATAGGTATAAAAACGGTCTCTCGACCTTCGGCTGTCCCTCGGCCTCCTCCATGGGATGCCTTGCTCTCAACTACCTCGATTATACCACCGCGGGCCCCCATGGAAAAGCCAAATACGCTTCTTCTGCCGCGCCCGGCGAAGTACTCCCGCAAACCATTTTCCGGGACGTTCTGCGCGGGCGAATTCGCCATCTCGACTCCTTCCCTCCTGACAACACCCTGACCACGGCCGGGATACGTGTCAACTCGAACCCGCCGACCGGCTCCGCCCACGAATCAAGCCCTGCAGCCTCGCCCCGGCGGCCGCGATCGGTTAGGGTGGCCCGTCGCCGCGCCGGATTGCGCTGCGGGCAAAGTGCTCACTCGAGAAAGGGAGGACAAGACAATATGAAAACAACCGTCCTGATCGGCGATTCCATCCGTATTGGCTACCAGGAGGGCGTTCGCGAGCGGCTGGCGGGCACGGCCGACGTGTGGGGACCCACCGAGAACGGCGGGGACAGCCGCAACGTCCTTGCCCACCTTCCCGAATGGGTGCTGGAACGCGAGCCCGACCTGGTCCACCTCAACTGCGGCCTGCACGACATCAAACGGCAGTTCGGGGCGGAGGAGAACGCCGTGCCGCTGCCGGAGTATCGGCGGAATGTGCGGGAGATGCTGGAGCGTATCCTCGGCCGGACCGGCGCAACCGCCCTGTGGGCCACCACTACACCGGTCAACCAACAGTGGCACCACCGAAACAAGGGTTTCGACCGGTTCGAGCGGGACGTGGAGGCCTACAACGACGCGGCGGTGGCCGTCTGCCGGGAGCTGGGAGTTCCCCTCGATGACTTCTACGGGGAAGTGATGAGGGCCGGACGGGACGAACTGCTGCTGAAGGACGGGGTGCATTTCTCCCCGGAAGGCTCTGCCCTCCTCGCCGAGAAGGCCGCGTCGGCTGTCCGGGTGCATCTCTGAGGCCGTTCTGCCGCCGCCTCAGCAGCTTGAAACTCTCCACCGGCTCGCGTGACCTCCTGTGTGTTCACACCATGCTTGTCCCGCCGTGACCGGCCGGCCGGGCCAGTCCCGTTTGACGCTGCCGCGTGGCAAGGAGACCTTATGATCGGGACGGGTTTGCAGGGCAATGGGCCCTTCGCGTGTGCTGAATTCGTGTCTGTGGGGGCTGCCGGGCTCTGTATACAAGGTCCCTTCGGGGCTTTAGCGCCACAGGGCCTGGCCGTAGCGGGGACACCTTGTCCCCGCCTTCTCTTTCGGCCCCGCAGGGGCCATGTGATGGAGGCCAGGGCTTCAGCCCTGGTTGACCGGTCGACCAACCGTAACCATGCGCCCCGGAGGGGCGCGGTCGGCTCACAGATGCAGATGGTGGT
>CAZEAP010000041.1:0-23267 GCA_964510315.1 uncultured candidatus Brocadiaceae bacterium | reverse complement strand
CCCGCCGTCGCTCGCTCCGGATATGCCGCGGCACAGCCGCCCGGTCAGGCTTTTGTGCATCGGGTACCTCACCGCGCCCCTCCGGGGCGCAATTGGGTTTTCGCGGGAAATACCAGGGCTGAAGCCCTGGCCTTCACGACCGCGCCGCTCCGCGGCGCAACGGCCACGGACCGGCCGTCGCTCGCTCCGGATATGTCGCGCCACAGCCGCCCGGTCAGGCTTTTGCGCATCGGGTACCTCACCGCGCCCCTCCGCGGCGCAACGGCCGTGGACCGGCCGTCGCGGGACTCGTCGATGATCCGTCGGACGTCATACTTGCCCAGCGGGGCCCCGCTGCACAACGGCCTCCGCCGCGAACCCTCGGCTTCCACGACCGCGCCGCTTTGCGGGCCCGCTTGCCGACCCCGGCGCTGCCTCCCGGTAGGCCAGGTGCATTGAACCGAACGGCGAGATTCCCGCCACAGGCGGGTAAACTCCGCTCGCAGAAGATGCGCTCGCTCAGAAGGACATCGGGAGCGCTGCTCCGGCGGATGGCACACCATTTCTACAGAGCAACTTCAGCCCCGCCGGGGGCGGGCAAGCCCACCACACGGCCGGCCGGCAACCTTCAGACTTCAGAATTCAGACTTCAGAATTCACACTTCCTCTCCCCATGGCTGCAGGCCCTCGATTTCGACGTCGATCTGCGCCGGACCGACCCTCACCTGGGCGCGTCCGCGGCGTTCGTCCACCCGCTCGACGGTGCCCCACTTGTGGAGCTTGATGACATAGACCTCGTCGCCCTCTTTTAGCGGGCGCTCCAGGCGATGTCCGGCCAGCAGTTGCTGTATGTCGTGGAGGCATTCCTGCAGGCCGTCGCGGAACTCCCTGATCCGGTTTGCCAGTGAGCGATGCAGGTTCCGGACGTCCTCGTAGATGTTGTCGGCTTCATCGAGCAGTTCCTGGAGGGTGTCGCGGATCTGGAAGCCGATGTCGGCGCCGCGACGGTCCTCCTCCGCCTGCAGCCGGGTCAGCACCTCCTGGTATTGCTCCTTCATCTTCTCGGCTTCCTGTTCCAGGTAGCGCATGCGCTCCCGTCTTTTCTCGGCGTCCTGACGGGCCATCCTCACCTCTTCCATCGCGGAGGTGTAGTCTCCTTTGGCCTGGGTGTTCAGCAGCCGGCCCGCTTCCTCGAGCAGGTCGGCCGGCAGGCCGAGGCGGTCGGCGATCTGGAGGGCGTTGGAGCTGCCGGCCGACCCGATGGTCAGCCGGTAGGTGGGGCGCAGGGTGGCCGTGTCGAAGTCCATCGAGGCGTTCTCGACGCGCGGGCGGGCGGTGGCGTAGGTCTTGAGCCTGCCCAGGTGGGTGACGACCGCCGCGAAGCAGCCGCGCTCCACCAGGCGGTCCAGGATGGCCTCGGCGAGCGCGGCCCCCTCGGTGGGGTCGGTCCCCGCGCCCAGCTCGTCCAGCAGAACCAGGCTCCGCGGGGTCGCCCGCTGGAGTATTTCGATGATGTTGGACATGTGGGAGCTGAAGGTGCTGAGGCTCTGCTCCAGGCTCTGCTCGTCCCCGATGTCGGCGAAGACGGCGTCGTAGAGCGGTATAATGGCTTTCTCGGCCGGCACGTGCATTCCCGCCCGGGCCATCAGGCAGGCCAGCCCGATGGTTTTGAGAGTCACCGTCTTGCCCCCCGTGTTGGGGCCGGTGACGACGAGGGTGTCGAAGTCCTCTCCCAGGCGAACGCTCAGCGGCACGACGGCCTCGAAGTCGAGGTCCTCTTCCTTCGCCGGCGCCGGCCGCTCCCCCTCGGTTCCTTCCGGGGCGGACGGCCGGGTTAACCACAAGAGCAGCGGATGGCGCGCGTCCCGCAGCTCCAGCCGCCCGCCGGGCGGCTCCACCGCCTCCGGAGGACACATGCGGAATGCCGCGCTGAGGCGGGCCTTCGCGCGCACCAGGTCGACCTCGCCCAGTCGGCGGATCGCCCCGAGGATGGCGTCACTCTCGGCGGCCACCGCCCGTGTCATCTCCCACAGTATGCGCCGGACTTCCTCCTCTTCTTCGCCCAGCACCTCTGCAAGTTCGTTGCCGGAGTCAATCACCTCCATCGGTTCCACGTAGAGGGTCGCGCCGCTGTCGGAGGACCCGTGCACCAGGCCCGGGACGGCGTTCCTGCTGTAGGCGTCCACCGGCAGAACGTACCGCTCCCGGCACATGGTGGGGTTCGGATACTGCAGATGGGGTCTGACCGAGGGGTCCTTGATGATGCGGCGGAGCGATTCCTCTATCTTGCCGCGCAGCCGTCGGCTGCGCTCCCGGATTGCCTTTAGCTCAGGGCTCGCCCCATCCACCACCCGACCCTTGGCGTCGACGGTGCCCTGGATTTCCTCCAGCAGTTGGGGGGCGGTCGGCACGGATTCTCCCAGTTTACGGAGGGCCGGATAACTGCTCCCCCGGCGCTGCAGGGAGGAGGCCACCCGCTGGGCGGACTCCAGGCAGCCGGAGATCTTCCACAGAACGGCCGGCTCCAGCGGTCCACCGCCGGCACGGGCGCGCTCTACCTCGCTGGTGACGTCCTCAACGCTCCCCAGCGGCAGCGTGTAGCCCTCCCGAAGCGCCTCGGTCATCTCGGTGGTTCGGCGGAGCGCAGCGCGGAGGGTCTCCGCCTCGGCCACCGGCGCGAGCGCGAGCGCTTTCCGCCGCCCCATCTCCGTGGCCGTGTAGCGGGAGAGGACCCGCAGCACTTTGCCGAATTCCAGGACTCTCTGGGCGTGTTCGTCCATTGTCGATCTACGCTGCGGTAGGGTCAGGCCCCGGGACCTCAGGCCGTTCGAGGCATTCTACGGGAAAGAGGCGCGTCGGGCAAAACGGCGGCCCGCCGCAAAGCGCTCACCCGAAAGAAAGGCTTGTTTCAGCGTACCGATATGATATAAAAGCATGAGCGTACCTCGGTGCGGGCTCGGGTGTGTGCGCCCGAGGCGCGACCCTTTCGCTCGGGAGCAGAAGAGACGGAGGAATCATGGAAGTCACTTGTGAGTGCGGGGAAAAAGTGGAAGTCCCCCGGGGCGAGGAGCAGGTGGAGTGCCCCAATTGCGGCAGGACCGTGCGTGCCGAAGATGCCTCGGAGTGGATGGAGTCTTTGAGCGCGGAAGACCTCACTCTGGAGGAGGGAGCAAAGCGGCCGGCCACTCGCGAAGAGGCCGCCCTGGAAAGCCGGTTGAGCGAACCGGAAGAACCTGGGGAGGAGCCGCCGCAGGAACCTTCCGGGGCGGAGGACCGTGAGGAGGATAGGGCTACGGAGGGACGCGGCCGGGGACCGGCTGCCCGGCCCGTGGGGGGCGCCGCCCGGGGTGCGCAGGCCACCTCCGAGGAGCAGCCTCCCTTGAGCCTGCCGGGCCTGCTCAGAACCTTTCGGGACAATCCGGGGGGTGCCATAGAGTGCTTCCGTGAGGGTGTCGAGGAGAAGGGCTTCATCATTCAGTTGGCCGTTGTCTTCCTGCTCCTGGCCGCCGCGGGCGCCGTCGCTGTAAGCTTCCTCGGGGACGGCGGATCGGTGGATGTGGGCCGGGCGGCGGCCGGTTTCTTCAAGGTGCTGCTGGACCTGGCGCTGGCTTCGGGTTTGCTGGTGCTTCTGAGTCGGGTGCGGAAGGGGTCGTCGGGCGTGTCGGCCGAGCCGCTCGGCGTGGTGCAGGGGCTGGCGTTCATCCGTATCCTGGGGTTCGCCGTGGCGGCACCATTTGCCGTTGTGCTGGGTGTGCTGCTGCTGGTGTGGGGCGCGGAGGCGCCGGGGTCGGTCACCTGGATGGCCGAAAGGGTCTGGATCATTTACGGGCTCGTGGTTTTCATCGGCCAGGCGGGGCTGATCCTACCGCTGCTGCGGCTGGGGTGCGCAGCCGGAGCGGTGCTCAGTGCTGTGATGACGTACGGCGGTTACAAGTTCGCCGGCAAAGTCGTGGATTTCTTCGCCGGCTGAGACCCCCGAGACGTGGAGCGGAGATGGAAGAGCTGCTCGACCGGCTGTGCATGTTCCTCCAGGATTACCTTTTCTATATCGAGTCGCAGTTCGCCCACCGGACTTTACTGACGTGGGTGCTGTTTTTCTTCCCGCTGGTGGTGTTCTTCGAGATGCCCCGCTACGCCGCTCCCCTGGTTCTGCTGCCCGTGGCAAAGCTGTGGCGCTCTCTTCGGGGGGAGAGAGCGGCCAGGGAGCACTTCATGGAGACCAAGCCCTCGGTCAGCGTGGTGATCGCTGCCCGAAACGAAGAGGATGTTATCGCCTCGACCATCGAGTCGTTGCTGTCCCTTGAGTATGAGAACCTGGAGATAATCCTGGTGGACGACGCCAGCACGGATTCTACCTATGAGATTGCAGAGCGCTACGCCGCCCAGGGGCTCATAGAACTCTACCGCAACGCCGCCGCCAGCGGCCGCACCGGGCGCCCGAGTGCTTCCAATTTCGGCTTCCGCATGTCCAGCGGCGATTTCATCATCAGCGTCGACGCGGACACCGCGTTCGATCGTGACATGCTGCTGCACGCGATCGGCCCCTTCCGCGATCCGAAGGTCGGTGCGGTCGCCGGGAACATCAAGGTGCGCAACGTGGGAGAGTCATTCTGGGCGGACCTGCAGGCGGCCGAGTACTTGATCAGCATCGATCTGTGGAAGCGATGGACGAATCTCCTCGGCACAACCCTCGCCGCTTCCGGGGCGTTCGGAGCTTTTCGGAGGGAGGTCCTGGAGGATATCGGCGGTTGGGACCAGTCACTGGCGGAGGACGCCGATATCTCGATCAAGGCCAAAAAGCTGAACTGGAAGATCGTCTTCTCCCCGGAGGCGGTGGCCCGAACGCGCGTGCCGCCGGACGTGAAAGACCTCGTCAAGCAGCGCATACGGTGGGACCGGGGCTTCCTGCGCACCTACTTCCACAAGCACGGCGACGCCCTGAAATTCTGGCGCTTCAACTTCGCCACCACCTGGGAACTCGCCCTCGAATACCTCATGCTGATCGTCTTCAACCTGGTGTTCGTGGTTTATATCGTCCTGATGTGCATGTTCGCTTTCAAGCTGCTCACCTTCGTGCTGCTTCTCTGCTACGGTTTCTACAGTCTCTTTACCCTCGCGACACTCGTTGTGGCGATCGGCTTCAGCGCGTGGCGAAGGCACGAGTGGAATCTGCTCCAGTACGCCTTCACCTTCCCGCTCTACAAGGGGTTCCTGCGCTGGGTCCGCACCTATGCCATCATCGCCGAGTTCTTCCGCTTCAAATACAGGGACGTTTACCTCCCCGATACCGCTTACGACCACACCCCCCGGTGGTAGCTTCCCCCGGAAAGGGACTCTTTGCAGCAGCCTGTTGAGGAACTCGTTCAGGGGGCGCCGCCGGGCTCTGGAAGAGCCCGGCATATCAGCCCAGGGCGCAGCCCCGGGAGAAATTTTACTCTCGCCGCGCCCGATCCGGCAGGGACCTTTTCAGCGGGCTGGTAGCCCATAGCCCTTTGCAGGAGACGTCCATGAAGCTCATGTTTGTCGGCGCGCACCCGGACGACGGGGAGGGACGCATCGGCGGCCTGGCCGCCCGATATGTCGAGGAGGGCGGGGAAGCCCTGTTCGTTTCCGTTACCAACGGGAACGCCGGCCACCACCGCATGTCGCCCGATGAACTGGCGGCCCGGCGCAGGGAGGAAGCCCGGCGGGCGGCGGAGGTGATCGGCGCAGAATACGTCGTCATGGACAATGACGACGCGCGCCTGGAACCCACCTTGCCCGTGCGGGAGGAACTGATCCGACTGATCAGGCGGTTTCATCCCGACCTTCTGCTCGGGTTGCGGCCCTATGACTATCACCCGGACCATCGGGCAGCGGGACGGCTCCTCATAGACGCATCCTACCTGCTGACGGTCCCCCTTGTGGCGCCGGAAGTTCCCATCATGCAGCGGATGCCGGTGATCTGCTACACCCCCGACCGGTTCCGCGTACCGGCGCCGTTCGCCCCCGACGTCGTTGTGGCCGTGGATGAATACTGCGAGCAGAAGGCCCGGATGCTGGCCTGTCACGAGAGCCAGGTCTACGAATGGCTTCCCTTCAACGGGGGCTATCTCGACCGTGTGCCCGGCGAGCCGGAGGAGCGTTGGGAGTGGTTCCGTGGCCGTTGCGCGGAGCGCTTCTCGCGGACGGCCGACCGGTTCCGCGGCGAACTCGTTCGCCGCTACGGTGAGGAGCGCGGCCGGGAGGTCACCTACGCGGAGGCATTCCAGGTCTGTCAGTACGGCCGCCGGCCGGACCAGGAGCTGATCGAGAAGCTTTTTCCCGCCTGAGGGTCGGGCGGTTCAGTGGCTGTTGGGGGCGACGGTGGGGACCAGGAACTCGTAACCTTCCCCCTCCATGGTGGAGCGCAGTTGCCCGAGCATCTGCTCGTCCCCGTACGTGCCCACTACGGCGCCACCTGAGCCGCAGAACTTCGCGGAGGCACCGGTGGAACGGGCCGCCTCCACCATGTCGAGGTCTTCCTCGCGCAGGTCGTAGATCCGCCGCCGGAGGTCGAAGTTGCGGTCGATGACGCGGGAGAGTTCCTCCTGGTCGCCGGCCTTCATCAGCGCGCGGGCCACCTCCGCCAGGGAGGCGATCTCGGCCATTGTGCGCACCACGTCGGTGTCGCCCATCTCGTAGAGTTCCCGCACCCGTATGTGGGTGGTGGAACTCTCCTGGCTGAGGTCCGTTCTGTAGGCCATGTAAACGGGCGGCAGCATCTCGCCGGGCAGTCGCTCGTAGCGGCCGTAGCCGTTCTGCTCCATGTAGTCCCGGTCGAAGTCCATGAACACGGCGCCCCCGTAGGCCTGGACGACCCGGTCCTGCAGCCCCGCCGTGAGACCGAGTTCCTCGGTCTCGGCGGCCAGCACGACACCGGGCAGGACGTGGTCCGGTATGTCCACCTCGAAGAACTTCATCAGGGCGCGCATCACGGCGGTGATGATGGCGCTGGACCCCCCCAGGCCGACCTGTCGGGGGATGTTGGTGTCGTAGCGGATGGTGAAGTTGCGCTCCGGAAGTTCAATCCCCTCCTCGGTGCAGTACTCGCCGAATTTCTTCGTGGCCGCCTTGAGCAGCCGAATGCCGCCGTAGTAGCCGTTCCGCCGGACGTTGTCCGCCAGGTCCTCCATGCTCCGGAAGATGGCGTGGTCCTGAGGGGCGGGCCGCAGCTCCAGCTCCGGGCTCTCGTAGAGTTCGGTCTCGGCGTAGAACTCCCCGATGGTGAACGCGATGGTCTTCCCGTGGTAGCCGTCCGATGGGTTTCCGACGAAACCCAGCCGGGCGTAAGTCCGCTCTCTCACGGTCATCTTTCCTCCGCCGGCCGTCCCAGGGGCAGGAGCCCGCACCCGGACATTATCCCGCCTCAGGGCCGTCCGATTCAAGGGCAGGAACCGCCTCGCCCGCCAGGTAAGCGGCCAGAGCAGGGTCTTCCTGGGCGGAGGCGTGCATGAGGGCGAAATCGTAGCGGACCGGGTCGGCGGGGCAAACGGCACGGAAGCCCTCCGTCACCTGAAGGGCCGTCTTGAGGTCCGGGCTGCTCCGCCGGCTCAGTCCCAGGGCGCCGCAGACGCGGTGCATGTGCCGGTCCAGCGGCACCACCAGTCGGGCCGGTGAGATGCCCTCCCACAGGCCCGGATCGACGGCGTCGCGGCGGACCATCCAGCGCAGGAACAGGTGCCACCGCTTACAGGCACTGCCCTTCGCCGGGTCCGCCACCAGGTGATCGAGTTCCCTTGCCTCGGCCAGAAGTTCGTGGGCCAGGCCGGTCAGCCCGGGGAGGATGGTCTGCTCCGGGCGGTCGTGCGCCCTGAAACACGCCTCAAGAGAACCGTGTCTGGCCAATACGGTCCGAAGGGCGCACAGCAGACGGCCCATCTGGTCGCCGTCGACGAACCGATGTGCAAACCCCCGGCAAGCACGGCGGACCTGCTGCTCCGAGCTGCGGAGGATGAACTCGTGCGGGCTCTGACCCAGCCGGGCCAGCATCTCCTCCACAGAGTCTACGATCTGAGCGAGGCGCCCGTAGGCGAGGAACGCGGCCACCAGGCCGGCCACCTCGCCGTCGGCCGGTTGCTCGTAGCGGTAAAGCCGCCCCACCGGGTCGTGCCGTGCGTGGCCGGGCCGGTTGTATCTGCGGTAGAGCGCTTCCAGGAGGGGCTTCAATTCCCGCTGTGCCGCCTTGCCCATCTTTGTCCCTCAGGTTCCCTTCAGGAGATGCTGGAACAGTATTCTCAGGCCGATGGCGAAGAGGATAATTCCCCCGATCGCCTCGGCGTAATGCCCCAGCTTCTTACCGACGCGGTCGCCGGTCTGGATGCCTACCGCGCACAGCGCCCCGGTGACCAGGCCGATCCAGAGGGCAGGACCCAGCACCGCGACCTCCAGCATGGCCAGGGTCACCCCGACGGCCAGGGCGTCGATGCTGGTGGCCAGCGACAGCGCGATGAGGCGCACTCCCCGGCTTTCCCCGCGGGGGTTGCCCGTCTCGAAACCGAAAGTCGCATCGGCCAGCATCTTGCCGCCGACCAGCGCAAGGAGCCCGAAGGCAACCCAGTGGTCCCACGCGCCGATAAAGATGCGCAGTGAATTGCCGGCCAGCCAACCGAGGATCGGCATGGCTCCCTGGAAGCCTCCGAAGTAGAGCGACACCCGGAGGGTATGTCCCACCGTCACCCGCCGGAGCACTATCCCCTCTACAATGGAGACGGCCAGGGCGTCCATGGCCAGACCGACGGCGATGAGGGACAGCATCAGGAAGGACATGGTCTCGGTCTCGGCGGATATTCGGTTGCGAGCGGCCGCTTCAGACGTCCAGTATACCGGGAGCGTGTGCGGATGTCAGTGGAGGGGCCCCGGCCGATGATCGGAAGGCCGGAGGGCATGTCGGCCTTCGGTGCAGCCTCAACCGGAGCCGATGAGGCGGGGGTCGTCGGGGTGCATGTAGCGTTCCCTTTCGTGCCAGCCATCTACCAGGTCGGCCCGGCGGACCATGTCCTGCCAGGGCAGGAACGGGTCCTCCAGGCGGTCGAGCCAGCGGGCGAGTTCCGCTTCCATGCTTTCCCTCAGAGCGGCGGCGGAAGGCTCCTCGATCAGGTTGTTCTGCTGCAGCGGGTCCTCCTGGTTGTCGTAGAGCAGCCAGCCGTCGCCGCCTCGGCGACGCGCGTAGGTGTAGCGTTCCGTGCGCACACCCCGCCACTCCGGCACACCCTGGGCCACCGCCTGGTCGACCGGGATCAGTATGCCGAGCGGCGCCGAACCGGACTCTTCTTCCGCTTTTCCGCGTGCGCTGACGGCCAGGCTCCTTCCCTGCATGGACTCCGGAACCGGACGGCCCAGGAGGTCCAGCAGGGTCGGGGTCACGTCCATGATGCCGGCCACCGCGCGAGTTCGGACGCCCGAGGGCAGCAGGGAGGGACACCGCATCAGCAGGGGCACCAGGACGGCCTCGTCCCACGGCTGCTCCTTTTTGGTTCGCCCCTGGGAACCGAGCATGTCGCCGTGATCGGAGGTGAAGACCACCAGCGTCCGCTCCTCTACCTCCAGCCGCTCCAGCGCGGAGAGCATCCGCCCGAGGTCGTGGTCCAGCGCGGAGACGGCGGCGTAGTAGCGGGCCATGGTAAGGCGTCCTCGCTCCCGGTCCTCCTCGCTGTCGCCGGGCACGTTGTCCCGCAGCTCCAGGCTCTCCGCGTCGTATCCGGCCAGCCACCGGTCGGGCACCTGGTGGTAGGGTGCGTGCGGCGTGCCGAAGGAGACCACCAGAGCCCAGGGCTCGCCTCGGTATCGTTCCATGAACCGAAGCGCCAGGTCCGTCTGGCCGTCCGGCTCGTATCCCTCGAAGGTGTACACCTCTGGGGTGTCGAGGTGATATTTCCCGTCGAAGTAGCTGTGGGCGCAGTTCCATGCCGCCCAGTAGTCGTCGAACCCCAGCCGCTCCGGGCCGGGGGGGATGAACCGGTCGCGCGGCACCCCGCCGAGGTGCCACTTGCCGATGTAGCCGGTGCGGTAGCCCGCCTCCCGCAGACAGGTGCCCAGGGCGGGAACGTCCGTCCGGACGGGCATGTCATTGGTGAGCGCCCGGTGTGCCGTCGGCCAGAGCCCCGTCAGCAGGGACCCGCGGCTGGGCGTGCAGACCGGGCAGTTGGCCACGGCGTTCTCGAACATCACCCCCTGTCCGGCCAGGCGGTCGAGGTTGGGGGTGAGGACCTCGGGGTTGCCGGCGCAGCCCATGGCGTGCGCGCGCATCTGGTCGGCGAAGACGAGCAGCAGGTTGGGGGGCTCCTTTGCCATGAGGATCTCCGCAGGTTGAATTCGGGGCCTTGCGCCGGGAGAATAACCGAACCGGGCCGGGAGGGCAAAGATAATGCGTCGCCCACTTGCGGTTCCTTCTCTGGCCGGTTAGAACCACCGATTCAACCCGACGAGGCAAGCCATGGACAGCCGCGAGATCGTGCGCAGAACGGTCACCTTCGAAGGCCCGGAGCGCGTCGCGATGGGCCTGCCCGACCCCTATCCCCACGATTTCTGCTGGGCGCATCCCGGCCCGGACCCCGACCACCCCGCCACCGGCTGGCAAGAGGTGGAGTCGGGGGGCGAGGAGCGCACAGACGAGTGGGGCAACACCTGGGCGCGCATCGAGGGGTTCAGCAAGGGCGAGGTGGCCTGCGGTGCGGTGGAGGAGTGGGACCGGCTGGACCAGATCGAGCTGCCCGACTACAGCCTGCCGGAGCGCTACGAGCAGCCGGCCGAGAGGTACGCTTCCTGCCCCGGGAAGTTCCGGATCGGCGGCCTGCCCGGGTTCCCGTTTAACATCGCCCGCAAGATGAGACGCATCGACAACTTCCTGATGGACGTGATGGCGGAACCGGACAAGGCCGAGAAGCTCCTCATGATGGTGGAGGAGCAGCTTCATCACGGGATACGTGGACTGGCCGAAGCGGGAGCCGACTGCATCATGTTCCCCGAGGACTGGGGCACACAGGAGCAGCTTTTTGTGCGCCCGGAAGTCTGGCGCAGGCTGTTCAAAGGCGGCTTCGAGCGGCTCTGCCGAACCGCCCGCGAGAACGGCCTTTTCGTGTTCATGCACTCCTGCGGCTACGTCTACGAGGTGATGGAAGACCTGCTGGAGGCCGGCATCGACGTGTTCCAGTTCGACCAGCCGCGCCTCTACGGCATCGGGAAGCTGGCGGAGGAGTTCGGAGGGCGCGTCGCTTTCTGGTGCCCGGTGGACATCCAGAAGACCCTCCAGAGCCGCGACCCGGAGGCCATCGAGGCCGACGCCCGGCGCATGATCGAACAGCTCGGCTCCGAAGGCGGAGGCTTCATCGCCGGCTATTACGGGGGGAACGAAGCCATAGGCCTTGATGCTGAGTGGCAGGACATCGCCTGCAGGGCGTTCGTCAAATACGGCGCCCCGGAGGTGTGGAAGGAACTGGAACCCCGGCTGCCGGCCGTCGGCGTGGAACCGTAGGCTCTTACCGTAGAGCCTGAAAGGAGCTTCAATGAGTGCAGTCCGATTCGGCGTCGTCGGGTTCGGCGGCATGGGCCGCGGCAGGGCCCGGCGTGCCGCCGAAATGGGAGGAGTCCAGGTCACCGCGGCCGTCGACACCAGCAAGGAGGCCCGCGCCCGAGCCGAGGAAGAACACGAGCTGACCGCCTTCGAGACGGTGGAGGAGATGCTGGAGGCCGACGTGGTGGACGCCGTCTACATCGCCACCCCCAACAAGTTCCACGCCGGCCAGAGCATCCGGTGCATGGAGGGCGGCGTGGACGTCTTCTGCGAGAAGCCGATGGCCATGTGCGCCGAGGAGGGCCGCCGGATGATCGAGACGGCCCGGAAAACCGGCCGGAAACTCACCATCAACCTCTCCTACCGGGCCGACGGCCACGCCCGCGCGCTCAAAAGCGTCGTGGACGAGGGGCTGCTGGGGCAGATATACTTCGCCCGGACCCGCTGGATGCGCAACCGGGGCATCCCGTGGCGGGGCTGGTTCGGCGACAGGGAACTGGCCGGCGGGGGACCCCTCATAGACCTCGGAGTCCATCGCATCGACCTGGCCCTCTGGCTGATGGGCCACCCCCAGCCGGTCGCCGTCACCGGAACCACCTACGGCATGCTGGGCAGACGCATCGCCGAGGAGCACGGACAGGACTATTCGGTGGAGGACCTGGCGGCCGGGTTCGTGCGCTTCAAGAACGGCGCCTCCCTCTCTCTGGAAGCTTCGTGGGCGACCAACAGCGAGTGGCGCGAGGACATGTCCACCAGCGTATACGGCCTGAAGGCCGGGGCCACCCATCGCTCGGTCGGCGGCACCTACGAGTTCGAAGCGAGGGTCTGGGGCGAGATCGGCGACACCTTCGCCGAGACCGTCCTCCACCCTATCTCCGGGGCCGGGCACCTGGAGGCTTTCCTCGATGCGGTTCGCGGGGAAGGACCCGTGCCCGTGGACCCTGAGGACGCCCTGAAGGTCCAGATGATCATAGACGCCCTCTACCGCAGCGCCGCCGAGGGAGGAGAGGTGCGGCTGGAGGGCTGAGCGGGCCCGGGCGAACACAGCCGAGGACAGACCGGTGATGATAACCTTCGACGCGGACGACCTGCGCTTCAACTACCGCACGGCCGCCGTCGCCCTCCACGAGGGCCGCGTCCTCCTTCACCAGGTGGAGGGTAAGGACTACTGGTCCATGCCGGGCGGGCGGGTGGAGCTGATGGAATCCAGCCGGGAAGCCGTCCGCCGTGAGCTGGAGGAAGAACTCCACGTGAAGGCCCGCGTCGAGAGACTGCTGTGGTTCGTCGAGAACTTCTTCCGGCACGAAGGGATGCGCTACCACGAACTGGCCACCTTCTTCCTGGTTTCCTTCCCGCCGGAAAGCGGTCTCTACGAGCGGGAGGGGTATTTCTACGGCGAGGACCAGGGCATGCGGCTGATCTTCGAGTGGCGAGACGTGGCCGACCTGCCCGGGATGAACCTCTATCCCAGCTTCCTGCGGGAGGGCCTCGCCGACCCGCCCCCGACCCCCCGTTACGTGGTCCACGAGGACGAGCCGGCCGACACGCCCTGAGCCCGCGTCGGCCGCCGGCCTAACCGGGTTGCGCAAGTGAGACGGCCCGAGACTCCCCAGCTTGGGAATGTTTGCGGGTCCGTAGTTCGTTGATCTTTGTCTATCAGTGTCAATCTGCGTCCCGGCCGTCTCAGGGGGGCCGCACGGCAGGCGGACAAGCCCCCCCACGCCGCCGATGTTCTAAGGGGCTGCCCGGCCTCAGCCGGTTTCCCGGGGGCCCATCTCCGAGCGGATGGTGCCGAAGTTCATCTTCTTGACCGGGGCGGGGGCCATCTCGTCCCACTGCTCCCCGTCCCACCGGAAGATGCGGTTGGTGTGCTGGTCGGTCCCCTCGCCGGCCTCCTCGTCGATGGTGCCCAGATAGCGCCACAGGTGGCGGTCGGTCGCACGGCAGCCGCCGTGATGCCAGTGGCCGGGCAGTTGCGGGGCGTAGCGCCAGGCGTTGCTCTCGTAATTGTATATGGCGTGCAGCCGCTTGACGGGACCCGCGTAGTGGTCGGCCCCCTCGTGGTAGAACTCCGTGTTGGTGTTCCAGCCGCCCAGGAAGTGCAGCTCATCCCCCCACTTGTCGCCCGAGCCGTCGGTGACCGGGTAGGGGCACGGCGCAACCACCTGCCAGCGGTCCTCGGTGGGGTTGTAGCGCTGGTTTAGCGCACCGGGGTAGTCGTTCTGGCCCCCCTTGCGCTGGGTGTTGCCGGTGGCGTAGTAGAGCCAGCCGTCGTGGAAGGAGGGCAGGGGAAAGGACTGGGAGTAGGGCGCGTCGGCGGGCTGGGTGTCCCACCGGTCGGCTTCCAGATCGTAGCACCAGTTCCAGCCGACCCGGTGGAAGCGGCCCTCGGCGGTGTCGCCGCCGAACAGGTAGAGGTAGCGGCCGTCCACGACGGGATAGAACTTCCCGAGCTTGCTGCGGGCGGCGGGCATCTCCTCGGCGAGGGTCCACTCGTCGTCGCGGATGCTGTAGACCTGCACGGCGGCCGAGCAGCCGCTGTGGGCCTCGGTCTTCCCGCCGAAGCAGTAGATACGACCCTCGTGAATCGTCCATCCGGCGCCCTGTACGGCGATGGGCATGGGGGCCAGTTCGCCGTTCGCGCTGCTGTACCACCGGTCTTCGGTGACGCTGTAGACGGTGGTGTCGGCCACCGTGTGTTCGTGCTCGATCTTTCCCCCGATCGCCCAGAGGAACTCTCCCTCGCCCACTCCGATGCCCATCGTTCACTCCCATCGGTTTGAACCGGGACTTGCCTGCCGGCGCATCGCCGGCCGGGCCATTGTATCGGCCTTTCCGCCGCGTGCAAATCGGCCGGCCGAAAACTGCGAGTGGAAGCCTTGAAAGACCAGGGCCCTGAGCACGCCGAAGGGCAGAAGTAAACCGCAGGAGAGCCCGGGTCCGATCCCCCGGGCGCCCCGCCCAAACCGATTCCGCCCCGGCCAGGGGTGCAGCGCACTCCCGGGCGCGCAAACCCCCGGCAAGGGGCTTTGTGCTGCGGGGCTTTCGCCGAGCGGTTACAATGCTTTGGGAACGCGGCGGCGTCCGGGGTTGCGGGTTGTCCGTGCTGCGGCCCGGCGGATCACCTGGGACTTCGGTAGCAAACGCGACAGAAGGGGTGTGAAGACCAATGGCGGACGAGAGCGGGCAAGAGAAGGTCGACGGCCTGACGTGGCGGGGCATACAGCCGCACGACACGCGGATCCGGGACGGGCGGCGAGCCGTGCGGGAGGCGCCCCGCGAGACGCCGGTGGCGGGGCAGTGGGACGTGGTGGTTGCCGGCGGCGGGCCGTCGGGCGTCGGCGCGGCTCTGGCGGCGGCCGAGCAGGGCGCCTCGGCGCTGATCGTGGAGCGCCACGGGATGCTCGGCGGCACGTGGACCGCAGGGCTGGTGAACCCGTTTTTCGAGCCCTACAAGGGCTGGATCGTTGATCGGCTGATACAGCGCCTCGAGGCCCGCGGCGCGTGGCGCAAGAAGGGCCTGCACGTCTTCGACATCGAGCAGATGAAGAACGTGCTCGAGCGCATGGCGCGCGAGGCCGGGGTCGAGTTCTGGTACCACTGCCAGGTCGCCGACCCGATAGTCGAAGGCGGTAGGGTCGCCGGCGTGATCGTGCAGGGCAAGTCAGGGCGGGAGGCGGTGCTGGGCAAGGTCGTGATCGATTGCACCGGCGACGGCGACGTGGCCGCGCGCGCAGGGGTGCCCTTCCAGATGGGCCGCCCGGAGGACGGCGCCTGCCAGCCGATGACGCTGATGTTCGAGATCGCCGGGTTCGAGGCTCTTGGCGACCGCACCGCCGACGAGGTGGGGACGCACGGCATCATCGAGGACCTGGAACGGGCCGTCGAGGAGCACGGGCTCGGCATCGAGCTGCCCTACGGAGCGCAGCGCCACGGGACGCCCGCGTTCATCGCGCTGCCGGCTAATAGGGTGGCCGTCGTGCAGGCGACCCACGTCTATCGCTACGACGCGACCGACACGCGCAAACTGACCCGCGCGACTGTGGAGGCCCGCGAGCAGGTGCACGAGGTCTTTCTGCCGGCGCTGCGCAAGGTGCCGGGTCTCGAGAACGTGCGGCTCTCGCAGACCGGGCCGCAGATCGGCGTCCGCGAGAGCCGGCGCCTGGAAGGGCAATACCGCCTGGAGTTGGACGACGTCCTGGAGGGCCGACGCTTCGACGACGCGGTTACCTGCGCCGGCTTCCCCCTGGACGTCCACGAGATTGATCCCGAGGACCCGACGCCGAGCCTGCCCGAGAGGGCACGTTCGGCGAAAGTGGCCGGCTACGACATTCCCTACCGCTGCCTCGTGCCCCGGGAGCTGGACGGGCTGCTTTTCGCCGGCCGCTGCATTTCCGGCTCCCACCACGCCCATGCCTCCTACCGCGTCACGGGCGTCTGCATGGCCACCGGCCAGGCCGCCGGCCTCGCAGCCGCCCGGGCCGCCGCCCGCTCCACCTCCCCCCGCGAGTTCGACGGCAAGGAACTTCACGAATGCCTTGCGCAGTTGGGCGTGAGATTCAGCCTTCAATCTGCTCTGTAGAAATGATGTGCGATCCGCCGGAGCACCGCCTAAAGTGTCCTTCTGAGCAAGCGCAGTTTCAGCGAGCGAAGAATCTCGCCGTTTGGTCACGCGCAGATGGCCTCCCGAGAAGCAAGGGCGTCGTTGGCGGGCGCCGGGCCGATCCGAGTGCCGGGGGATGCTTTCTACAAATCAGTTCCAGAACTTCCGGCGGTCTTCTATCTGTGTCTATCAGTGTTAATCAGTGTCTGGCGTTTTTCGTTTCCTTTTCGCCTGTCGGGAGTTTGTGATCAGTGTCCAGAGATGGGCGGGAAAGTACGGCGCGGCAGAACGGCGAGATGCGTTCGGCGCCTGAAGAGAAGGCGCCTCAGCATGACGGCGTGGCAGCCGCCGGGCCGATTCGAGTGCCGGGGGATGCTTTTTACAAATCAGTTCCAGAACTTCCGGCGGTCTTCTATCTGTGTCTATCAGTGTTAATCAGTGTCTGGCGTTTTTCGTTTTCCTTTTCGCCTGTCGGGAGTTTTTCATCCGTGTCCGGCCGGACTTTACCGCCCCGCCGTCTTGCCACCGCCCGTAGGGATCACCACGCAGGGGTTGTCGTCGCAGGTCCGCAGGTGCTCGTAGACGGCGCCCACCGCGTCGGTCTGGTAGTCGCGCAGCCGGATCATGGATTGACAACGTCCCCACTCTTACGTATACTGAGAGGAAATGGACACGTATCGGAGGCGGCCATGAAGAAGCTCACGCTCAGCATGGACGAGGAGACCATCCGGGAGGCCAAGCGGATCGCGGCCGAGCAGGGGACGAGCGTCTCGGCTATGTTCACGCGACTGGTCCGGGCGATGGCGCACAAGCCGGGCCAGAACATCGAGATCGGGCCGATCACCCGCGAACTGACCGGCATCGCCTCGCTGCCGGAAGGCAAGACCGATCGCGACGTGCTCACCGAAGCGCTCATGGACAAATACGGGATCGAGCACGAGTGAAGGCATTCTACGACACAAACGTGTTGCTGGACGTGCTGCTCGCTCGGGCCCCCTTCTACGTCGACTCCGCCCGTGTCTGGACCCTGGCGGAGGTGGGCCGGCTGGAGGGCTACGCCTCGGCGGTCAGTTTCACGAACGTCTTCTACATCGTGGAGGCTACGGAGGGCCGAGCTGACGCCCGGCGAGCCGTGCGGACGATGGTCGGCTTTTTCACACCGGCCACATGTGACGCCCAGGTTATCCGCCAGGCGGTGGAGGCGGGCCTGCCGGACTTCGAAGACGCCGTGCAGTACTTCAGCGCCCTGCACGCGGGGGCGGATTGCATCCTGAGCCGTAACCCGGACGACTTCCCGCGCCGGCCGGCCGTGCCCGTCTTCTCGCCCACCGAGTTTTTGGCCCAGCTCGAAGCGGAGTGATCCATTCATCTTACCCGGCGTTCATTTCGGATGGTCGCTGCTCGTCTCCATATCTCCTTCACCCACTCTTCGGAGCCTTCGGGCTCCGGAAGCGGACCGAACCACGTGCGATGCCGAAGAAGTTCTTCCTGTCGGCTTTCGTGAAGCGACCGTTTCCCTCAGCCAGATTCCTCGCAATGGACAAGGCCGCGCGGTTGAGCTGGTACGTAAGGAAACCATAGCCCCGGGGGAAGGATTCGGTGAGGGTAGCTACCTCGTCGGCGAAATCCAGGGCTTTCTGGTAGACCTGCAGATTCTCGAACGTGAAGGCCGTGGGAAGCTCCGGCTGACGGGAGCAGTTGATCAGGTGATCAGGAGACCGCAGGCGAGGTGTGTTCCGCATTCCGCAAGGCGATGGCGCGCGCGCAACTCGTTTCGCCGTTCTCACCTGTTCCACTGTTCAACTGCTCGCCTGCTCTACCATCCCGCTGGAGGCGGGATGGTCGGGGCGCCCGGATTTGAACCGGGGACTTCGTGCTCCCAAAGCACGCGCGCTATCCAGACTGCGCCACGCCCCGACAGCCAACCAATCATAGCAACTCGGCAGGTCGCGGTCAACGAGCCCGCTCAGCCCCCGCGGTTCAGGATGCGGAGGATGTTGCCCCCCATCACCAGTTCCCGCTCACCCTCGGGCAGGTCCCGCAGCAGCGCCTCGTACTTCGCCAGCTCGACGCGCATCAGCCCGAACGGGCTGTCGCTGCCGTAGCAGACCCGCTCCGGCCCCAACACGCGGACGGCCTTGAGGATCGCCTTGGGGTCTGCGGCGCTGCCGATCATGAACATGTTGCCGTGTTCGCCCGCGAACTCTATGGCCGCCTCGTGCAGGGAGGGCCGGCCGACCCCGCCCATGTGGGCAAGGAGAATGGGCATGTCGGGGAAACGCGCCACGATTTTGGCCACCCGGAAGGGATGGGTGTGCTCGTAGGCGTCGGCGCCGACGTGAAGCGCCAGAACCGCACCGGCATCGGCGACCCGCTCGATCAGCGGCAGGGCGAGCACCTCGTCATCGATGAAGTAGTCGTCCTGGGCGCCGTTGAGCTTCACGCCCGGGAATCCATACTCCTCCAGGCACCTGCGGACCTGTTCCGCCGCCATCTCCACGCCCAGGCGGGGGTTCGCCCACCCGAAGCCGATGACCCGGTCCGGATACGCCTTCTCGGCCTCGTGGACGGCCCGGTTGTGCTCGGCGATGTGCCGCGTGTAAGGGGGCTTCAGCCAGCAGAGGGCCTTCTCCACGCCGTTCCGGTCCATCATCGGGATGAGCTGCTCGACGGTGATGGCCAGCTCGTCGCTCTCCGGCGATATATGACAGTCGGCGTCGACGATCATTCATTGCCTCCGGACGTGCAGGTTTTGGGGGCGAGACGGGGAGATTATGCGGTTTCCGGTTGCCCCGTGCAACCGGCCGGAGCGGGTTCGTTTGCCATCTTCGGCCATCGCGGATAACCTGTTCGTCCCGAAGTTGAAGGGGAGCGACGGTGAGTAGAGAGCTCGGCATGCGGGCTCTCCGGCTGGAACCGACCGAGCGCATCGCGCACACGGAGTACTGCAGCAACGATGCGCTGGTGCGGTCGGTGACCGGGCGGGACCCCGCCGAGGATGGGGACGCGTGGCGGAGGTTCCACGACGCCTGGCATCTGGACCTGCTCTGGCACGTCAACGACGGGCCTGTCCCATGGAGGGAGCGGGGCCGGACCACCGACATGGGGCATGCGGAGTTCCTGGAGGGCGGCCGGGACAAACGCGAGACGCGGCGCTGCCCGTTCGAATCGGTCGAGCAGGTGTGGGAGTTCGACGCGGTGGAGGAGTACGGGCTGCCGGACTTTCAGGACCTGGTGGCCCATTACGAGCGATGGCACCGCGAGGATGAGGAGGTCAATCCCGGGCAGGTCTGCCCCGGGGGTTACTACAAGACGATCGTGTCGGGCGCCATCGCGGCCTTCGGCTGGGACATGTTGCTGACGGCCGCCGTCGACCGGGAGAAGTTCGACCGCGTGCTGGAGAGCATTTTTCGGCTGAGCATGCATCACTTCCGCGCCTGGGCGAAGAGCGATGCCGAGGTCTTCATCTGCCACGACGACATGGTCTGGAGCGAGGGCCCATTCATGCACCCCGATTTCTACAGGAGCGCCATATTCCCCCGCTACCGGGCGCTGTGGGACGTGCTCCACGAGGAAGACAAGGTTATCCTCTACACCTCGGACGGGGATTACACGATGTTCCTGGACGACCTGGCGGCGGCCGGGGCGGACGGGTTTATCTTCGAACCGCTGGTGGATTTCGAGACCGTCGTTCGGAAGTTCGGTGGCACACACGCCATCATCGGCAGTAAAGTGGACTGCCGGACGCTGACGTTCGGGGACCGGCGTCGGATAGGACGGCAGATCGATGAGACCCTGGCCCTTGCCGCCGACCTGCCGGGTTTCCTCTTCGCCGTCGGGAACCACATCCCCAGTAACGTGCCGGTGGAGAACGGCCGGTTCTACTTCGATTACCTGAGCAGCCGCTGGTGAGGGGCCGAGGGCCGGCGGCGGCACCGGCGGCAGAGAGTTCACCACACTGAGGAGACCCTGCAGTGCCCGAGGAAGCGGACAGCGAAGAGCGCCGGAACGCGGAAGCCACCGGCCCGGTAACCGACGGAACGGTGCCGGAGGCGGCCTGGCATGAGCTGCCGGTCGAGGAGGCCGCCGAGAAGCTGAAGGTGGACCCCGAGGAGGGTCTGAGCGACAGCGAGGCCGAGCGCCGGCTGCAGACCCACGGTCCCAACCGGCTGCGGGAAGCCCGGCAGGTCGCCTGGTGGGAGGTGATGGTCGAGCAGTTCAAGAGCGTGGTGGTCCTGCTGCTGGTCAGCGCCGCGCTGATCTCCTTTGCCTTCGGGAAGAACCTGGAAGGCATAAGCATCGTCATCGTCATCTTCCTGAACACCGGGATCGGCTTTTTCACCGAGTACCGCGCCAACCGGGCCATGGAGGCGCTTCAGAAGCTGGGCGCCGCCGACGCGACTGTGCTGCGGTCCGGGGAGCGGAAGACCATCCACGCCGCCGACCTGGTTCCCGGCGACGTGCTGGTGCTCGGGGAGGGGGAGTCGGTAACCGCCGACGCCCGCGTCACCGAGTCGGCCGAACTCCAGGTGGACGAGGCGTCGCTGACCGGCGAGTCCGTGCCTGTGGGCAAGGCGGTCGAGCCGCTGGAGGAGGAGAACGTGCCGCTGGCCGACCGCACCAACATGGTGTTCAAGGGCACCTACGTGACCAGGGGGAACGGGCGGGCGCTGGTGGTGGCCACGGGGATGGGCACCGAGATCGGCCATGTCAGCGAACTGGTCAGCGGGATCGAAGAGGAGGAGACCCCCCTGGAGGAGCGGCTCAACCGGATGGGCCGCCGTCTTATCGTCCTCTGCCTGGGAGTTGCCGTGGTGGTTGCCGTTTCCGGGATACTCCAGGGCGTAGAGATGGTGCAGATGCTGGAGGCGGCCATCGCCCTGGCCGTGGCCGCCGTGCCGGAGGGGCTGCCCGCCGTGGCGACCATCACCCTCGCGGTGGGAATGCAGCGAATGGCGCGCCGAAACGCCCTCATACGCCGCCTCCCGGCCGTTGAGACCCTCGGTTCGGCCACCTGCGTCTGCACCGACAAGACCGGCACCCTCACGCGGAACGAGATGACCGTAACGCGCATCGAGCCCCCCGGCCGGCGTATCGAGGTGCTCGGAACCGGATACGAGCCGAAGGGAAGGTTCAGCGAGGAGGACCGCCGGACCGATCCCCTCGAAGACCGTCGCTCCCGGAGCCTGCTGGTGACCGGGGCGCTGTGCAACAACGCCTCGGTCTACCGCGACGAGGAAGGGGAGTGGGCCGTTACGGGCGATCCCACCGAGGCGGCACTGGTCGTCGCCGCCGAGAAAGCCGGCCTTTCGGTGGAGGACCTGCGCGACCGGCACGAAGAGGTCAAGGAGTTCGCCTTCGCCAGCAGCATTATGATGATGGGCACGGTCAACGCCAACCTGGACGAGGCCCTGAATCCGAACGGGGGGGCGGCCCTCTGCGTGAAAGGGGCTCCGGACGAGGTGCTGAAGCACTGCTCCCGTCTGCTGAACGAGGAAGGTGTCGGAGAGCTGGCGGACGATGAACGGGAGCGAATCAACAGCCGAAACGAGGAACTCGCCGCCGGCGGACTCCGTATGCTCGGCTGCGCCTACCGACCGGTGGAGGAGGTGCCCGAACAGCGGGAAGATGCCTACCGGGACCTGATATGGCTCGGCCTCTTCGGGATCATGGACCCTCCGCGGGAAGAGGTGCGGGAGACGGTCGATACCCTCACCGACGCGGGGGTGAAGACGGTGATGATAACCGGCGACCAGGCGGCCACCGCCGCGGAGATCGCCCGGCAGCTTCACGTGGCCCCCGAGGACGCCCCGGTGCTTACCGGGGCGGAGCTTTCAGAGCTTAGCGGGGAGGAACTGGTCGAGAAGTTGGAGCACGTGGAGGTGTTCGCCCGCGTCAGTCCGGAGCAGAAAGTCGACATCCTGAACGGCCTGCAGGAACGTGGAGAGATATGCGCCATGCTCGGGGACGGGGTCAACGACGCGGTGGCCCTCAAAGGCGCGGATATCGGCGTGGCCATGGGCATCAAAGGGACCGACGTGGCCAAGGAGACCGCCGACATGGTGCTGCTGGACGACCGCTTCGTGACCGTGGGAAGCGCGGTGCACCAGGGGCGTATCATCTACGACAACATCCGGAAGTTCATCCACTACCTGTTCAGTTGCAACCTGAGCGAGATCATGGTGATGCTGGGCGCCTCCCTGCTCGGGCAGCCGCTCCCGCTGCTGCCCCTGCAGATACTCTGGTTGAACCTGATCACCGACGTATTCCCCGCGCTGGCCCTGGCCATGGAGCCCGGCGAGGCGGGGGTGATGAAAAGGCCGCCCCGGGACCCCGAACAGGCCCTGCTCGGCGGCCGCATGGTCAAGTCCATCGGCGGATTCGGGCTCCTGATCACCGTCGCCACCATCGCCGCGTTCCTGATAGGCCGCTACCTGCGGCCCTACGGCGACGCCGGAACGCCGGACCCCGCCGTCACCATGAGCTTCCTGACGATCGGATTCGCACAGTTGTTCCACGTCTTCAACTCTCGCAAGGAGCACGGTCCGATCCGCCGGGGGGAGTGGCTGAGCAACCCGTTCGTGTTGGGGGCCATCGTGCTGACCATAGGGCTCCAGTTGGCGGCGGTCTACGCCCCGGGGCTCAACGTGGTGCTGAAGACGACGCCGCCCGCACCCGTGGACTGGGCGATCATAGTGGGATGCGCCCTGATGCCGCTGGTGGTCGGGCAACTCTTTAGAAGGCTGAAGGCTGAAGGTGCTCCGTAGAAATGATGTGCCATCCGCTGGAGCAGCGCTCCCGATGTCCTTCTGAGCGAGCGCATATTTTGCGAGCGGAGTTTACCCGCCTGTGGCGGGAATCTCTTCCTTCGGTTCAATGCACCTGGCCTACCCGGAGGCAGCGCCAGGGTCGGCAAGCGGGCCCGCGGAGCGGCGCGGTCGTGGAAGCCAGGGTTCGCGGCGGAGGCCGTTGTGCGGGGGTGCCCCCCTGGGCAAGTGTGATGTCCGACGGATCATCGAGGAGTCCCGCGACGGCCGGTCCGTGGCCGTTGCGCCGCGGAGCGGCGCGGTCGTGAAGGCCAGGGCTTCAGCCCTGGTATCTCACGCGAATACCCAATTGCGCCCCGGAGGGGCGCGGTGAGGTACCCGATGCGCA
>CAZEAP010000040.1:0-23267 GCA_964510315.1 uncultured candidatus Brocadiaceae bacterium | reverse complement strand
GCCCTGCCGGCAACTCCGTACACAACGCCGCCTTACGATCAGCGCAAATGGCTCTACGGGTCGCACAATCGCGCCGTGTGGGATGCGCTTGGCAGACTACCACAGCGCCAGGAGTACCTGACCGTTCTGGCGGCACTAGTCTTCGGGCTCCTCGGCATATTGTGGATGTGGGTGCCTAGCCCTATCCGTGTCGTTTCCGCTGTGTTTGGTTTAGCTTTTATGGTTCTGTTCATCGGCATGTCTAGGAGTGGCCGCAAGGTGCTTAGCGAGACGGCGCGCGAGCTTGCTGCGGAGAATAAGGAAGCCCCGACCGAGGCGGCCGGGGCTCGGGAGGACGGGTGATGCTACTCAGCCAACGCGAACAGCCCCCGCCCCACTTTCTGGAAGCGGGACTCGTCGCCCCGCTTCTGGATGTCCCTCAATATGCTGGAGTAGATGGTGGCGTGCGGCGTCTGGCCATCCGAGGCCCAATAGCCCGCCTCGAGCGCGCGCTCGGCGATCTCCTTGCAGCGAAGCGGCTCGTCGGCCTCTTCGAGCACCTTGGCCGCCGCGTCCAGGCCGCTCATCGTGGCCCCCTCGTCGCCTGCCTGTGCGTTGCACGCAGACAGGTCGGCCTCGGGTTCCTCGTCGCCGTCACCGCCCTTCAGGTAGTCGTCCCAGGGCATGCGCAGCCGGCGCGCGGTCTGACGTCCCTGTTGGTTCAACACGCAGACCTGAGAGAACTTGCGATGCAGGTCCACACCGATATACTGGCCCATAAGGCTGCCTCCTCCTCCGTGAAGGGTAGGGATCGACGATCACACTACCCCGGGGCTGGCAGCCTTTCATGTCATTACCGTACTCTGGTTCCTGAGCGGAGATCGGTGCAAGATGAAGGAGGGCGAAAAGATCAGTGAAATACCGAGCACAGTCGAGCAGTGGGACATCTTCGAGTTGAGCCTGGAGGGGCCGACCTCGCCGAATCTGTTCGTCGAGGTGCAGGTCTGGGGCGAGTTCCGGCGCGGGGAAGCCGTCCGGCGCGTGCGCGGCTTCTACGACGGAGACGGCACCTACCGGGTGCGCTTCATGCCGGACGAGGCGGGCGAGTGGACCTACGCCGTCACCAGCACCGCCGCCGCCCTGGACGGCGTCGAGGGGCGCTTCGAGTGCACGCCGGCGAGCGGCGATAACCACGGGCCGGTCGAGCCCGGGCCGCGCGCCTCGCTGCGCTACCGCGACGGCACGCCGTTCTTCGCCCTCGGCACCACCTCCTACGGCTGGGCCCTCCAGGAGCCAGGCCTCGTCGAGCGCACGCTCGCGACGCTCCGGTCCGCGCCGTTCAACAAGATACGCATGTGCGCTTTGCCCAAGCGGTACGAATACGTGCGCAACGAGCCGCCGCTCTACCCCTTCGAGGAAGCTGGCGGCGAGGCCCGGTGGGACTTCGAGCGGTTCAACCCCGCCTACTTCCGCAGCCTCGAACGCCGCATCGGGCAACTGCGCGAGATGGGCATCCAGGCCGACCTGATCCTGTTCCACCCCTACGACTGCGGCCACTGGGGCTTCGACCGGATGGGCGCCGAGGCGGACGACCGGTTCGTGCGCTACCTGGTCGCGCGGCTGGGCGCCTACCGCAACGTCTGGTGGAGCCTGGCGAACGAGCCGCAGTACGTGGGGAGCAAGACGGAGGAGGACTGGGACCGGCTCTTCGGCGTGCTGGTCGAGGAGGACGCCTGCGGGCACATGTGCTCGATCCACGGCGGCTACGACTTCGGCGCCGAGTTCATCACGCACGTCTGCGGGACCGGGCCGCCGTCCCGCCGGGCCGGCGAGTTCGCCGAGTTCGGCAAGCCCGTCGTCTACGACGAGCACGGCTACGAGGGCGACCTGCCCTACGGCTGGGGCAACTCAACCGGCAGCCGGTTGGTGCACGAGAGCTGGCTTGCGGCGGGGGCCGGCGCCTACCCGTGCGCGCACAGCGAGTGCTACTGGAACCCCGAGGAGATCATGTGGTGGCCGAAGGGCGGCGAGCTGAGGGGCAGGAGCGTGCCGCGGCTGCGCTTCTTGCGCGAGGTGATGAAGCAGGCGCCGCTGGGGCGGCTGGAGACGTTCGAAGAGGCGATCCCGGGCAACAGCCAGGCCCGCGTGCGCAGCGAGGACGGCTCCTACCTGCTGGCCTACACCGGCACGTCGCAGCCGCGCCTCTACCGCGCCGAGTTGCCCGAGGAGGGCGAGTTCCGCGCCGAGAGCATCGACACCTGGAACATGACCATCGAGCCGGCCGCCGAGGGCCTGAGCGGCGAGGCGGACATCCCGATGCCCGGGAAGCCGTACATCGCGCTGCGGGTGACGAGGGTGTGAGCAAGCCGGAGCCGGGGGCACGAGCGTGATCATCACACTGGCGAGTCTCGGGCGAGGCTTTGCTCTGGGTGACCTGGTCCCTGGTCAGGCACTACAGCGGTGACAAGCTGCGGGTGGAGATCGCCGCCTACCTGGCTGCGGCCGGCGCGTCCTACGGCTACCTGAAGACCGGCTGCACTATCTTCAGTTCGGCTCACTACCAGTGCCTGGAGAACGTGCTGGCATTCCTCCAGGCCAGCGCCGCCGCGCTGGCAAGGCGCTACCTCGCCCTGGCGCGCTCGGGGGCGCTCCGTGTTCGCCCTTCGACGGGCTCAGGACGGCCCTTAAGCCGCTACGACGCGGCGGTGACCACCGACGACAACCGCCGCCTCGGCCCATTCGCCGATGACCGGTTTGGGCACGCCGGTGCGTAAGTAGCGGTTGAAATAACATTCCAGCGGCTGCAGCGGCGGCTGCGCGGCCTGGAAGGAAAGCGTCAGGAAGAACGGGCAGGTCGGGTCGCGGCGGCGCAGGAACTCCAGAGCGCGCAACACGGTCCAGCCGGTGTTGTGAAGATACTCGGGCAGCGGCCAGGGGCGCGCGGTCCAGTCATTGTGCATGACGCCAGCGCCATGCCAGCCGCCACAGTCGTTGGGACCGTTCTTTTTCAGCCATTCATGCTACTCGCTGCCGTCGTCGATCTCGTCGTGGCCGAAGCGTGCACGCTTCGGATACTGATGCATGCCGCGGCCGATCCAGCGGGTCCGGTAGCCGTGCTCCCGCAGCACGTGCGGCAGGGTTGTTCGGGGCGACCGTTCAACTCCTTCCACATTCGTCAGCAATCCGTGCGTAGCCGGGAATTGGCCGGCGAGAATCGTGCGGCGAGCCGGCATGCAGACCGGACAACCCGAGTAAAAGCGCGTGAAGCGCGCCCCGTGCATGGCGATCTCGTCCATGTTCGGAGTCAGGAGCACCGGATGTCCATCGCACCCGAGGCAATCGCCTCGATAGGATGTTGGGACGTTCGCCTGGGGTGGGCATCATGGCCTCCTCTCTTTCAGGGTCGATGCGTTGTGCCGGCAGATTGCCACATCCTGTTGACGGCGGCGACCGTCCATTCGACCAGCTTATCGCCGCCCTCCGGTCCGATGTCGGTGCTGGCGGGAACCGAACCGTATCCCTTGTGGGCCACCGAACGCTCGCTCGGCAAATAGGTGCCGTTGCATCCGGCTTTCTGGACGAGGAACGTCTGCATCGCCCTGCTGAGTTCGCGAATCCGTATGGCATAATCGAGATAGAGTTCGAAGGGATTCGTGGCAAAGGCGGTCTCGCCCATCCGTATCGCGTGGACTTCGATCGGCATGTTCGGATTGATCTGCTGAAGTTCGAAACGCTTCCTGACTCGATTCCCCCGCTCCATTCGGCGATAGGCTTTCGTAACCTCAGTATACCAGCGCGGTGCTTGGCGAATCGCCGGATTCGTCTGGATCTCGTCCATCAGTTGTTCGAACTGCTCTTTGAACGGACGCGCCTCTTCCAGCGCCTCCTCCACGTCCTTCTCCGAGATCATCCGGCGCGGCAGTTCCAGGGTCTCGACGGTATGCTCGAACGCCGGATTCCAGTCGATTTCCTTCCCCGCGTACGGAACGACGTCGCTGACCGCGTTGGCGATCTTCTGCGCGATTTCCTGGCGCGGCGCGTTCTGCTGCATGTCGCGGCCCTTCAGACGCCACATCCGTTCCTCCCCGCGCTTCCCGATCAGCACGTGCGGCGACTGATCGCCTGCGGGGGCGCACTGGGGAAGGATGAAGATACCCTCCCCAAAACGCTTCCGAAGCTCCCCCCGTGTCTCGTGCCAGTAATCGGCGCTGATCTGGTAGATATGCTCGCTGACCTGGGACGGGCACGGCACGTTGACCACCATGCCGGTCAGATTCTTGTCCCGGTCGTATGTCATCATGGCGTATACCGAATGGTCCTCGTAACCTTCCACGTGCCGGAACTCCGGGACTCCCGCTTTCCCGTACATCTTGCTCGTGCCGTCTGCGTAGGTCAGGCGCCGATTGCGACCGATCACGGCGTGCCCCAGCCCGTAAGCGATGCCCCCGGCTTGACGGCTTTCCCACGCTTCGCAAACGGCCTCGGCGACGCGGTCCGCGGCGAACTCCAGATACGCCGAGGGCGGCATCACGTCAAGGTCGAGAAAAGGCCACATCCCGTAGCTCGCCTGCTTTTCCGAATGATAGCGCGACGAAAGCCCCTCCTTCTTGTATTCGTCGCGGCATGCTTCCATGCCGTAAGGCGCCATCCGCGGGTCCGGCGCCGAGTGCGTATGCGTTGCGCCGATAAACAAGTCTTTCGGATCGATCTCTCCCGAAGCGGATCGGACACGCTCGCGCACGGCGTCCCGCAACTCATCGGAGACGCTCGCCAGATCGCAACTGACCATAATCGCCTGCCGCCGCGAATCACCGTCGGCCGGCGACTCGACCGCCAGCGCCGTAGCGGTCACCGGGTCCATGATTCCTTCGGAAACTCGCGCGTGAAACTGCCCCGCCAGCAAGACGGGTCTGTCCGGCGTGATGTCCGCCTGCGCCCAGCCGATGTTGATGCCTGTGTTCTGGGTCGTCACGAGGGTGACTCCCTTCGCGTGGAAAGTGAGATGTCTTTCTGTGGAACACTGTTCACAGATTTCCTGTTGTTGTCAAGGCCGGATTAGCCGATGACGTTTTCGAGCAGAGAGCACTACCATTTGATTGGGCTGCTGGAGTGCGGGAGACCGGCAAGCGAGTGGGTGGTCTACAGGATCAGCTATCCTATCCACGCGCTCCTATGAACCGGCACATTCCAGGTGGACGCGAAACTCCAGGTACAGGCCAATGATCTCTTCAGGACAAGCGACTCCTGAGCACCTGGCAGTCCGCCCCCCTCACTGACGGTCAGACCTACCGCTTCGTCATCCGGTTGGCCACTGCAGCAGCGAAGCGGTGAGGGCAATCCCTGACTTCGTGGGGCCTTGGTAGCTTCCCGTGTCAACAAACTTCCGGACCCCCGCGTACCATTTCCCACGGTAGCGAAAGACGTTGAAGACAAGCTCAGAGCTCGCGCCCAGGTCGAGTTTCCCGATCAGATCGTTGTCGTCTGTGCTCGCGGGCATGTTCGTAGGGTCAGATTTCCTCTGGAAGGCCAACTTCTCTATATACGTGCCGGGCCAGGTCCGCTGCACGATGGCCATCAAGGGTGATCTCGGCGAGCCGATCCAGTATCTTAGCCTGCAGACGCCTCACGTACTGCCGATAGTCACTGACCATTCTGTACTGAAGCAGATTCCCGCAGGGCAACTGCACGCTCCGCTCGCCCGGCTCATGCGAGAATAGGATGTATGCCGCTTCGACGGGGTTTCGACATTCGTAGCGGAACGGGAGCCCCGGAGCCACTATCTTCATACTGGAGTGGGGAGCCAGCCGGAGCATCACGGGTGGGACCTCGATGCTCCTGAAAGTCAGCGAATCCGTCGACTCGGGTAGGAAGTCGTCCGGGAAGCAGAGAACGCCATTGGCAAGGATCTCAGATACGACGCGGTGTACTGTCTCCCGCTCCGAGGACGGCTGTCCAGCGTCGCCGCCAGAGCTTCCCGGCGCATAGGCTTGTCTGCGTGGATCAGGAAACGGTCGACCAAGGAGCCCCCTCCTGCGCAGGTCTCGTTCGCCTTCCGTGGTAACCTTCCACAATCCCCATCCCGCAGACACCACCAACCCGTTGTTCTTGAGGGTTTGCATCGCGGTATGCACGCGCGAATCCCACCTTCGGGTGTTGGGGTTGGAATCGTATCGGGCTTTCCGCACATCCGTCGGCAACTCAAAGAAATCAGCCAGGGAATCAATCGCGTCTCGGGTGCGTATTACTCCGCCACGGTCAGCCGTAAAGTGCAGGAGCGGCGGCGCTATTTCGCTGCATTTCGGCAGGTCCACAGCCGGACGCGCAGGTGCCTCCGGTGCAGACTGTGCCTCCGCGCCGCGCGTGCGGCCCCCCGGACGCTCTCCTTCCCTTGCCTGAACAACTTCAAGGGACTGATTCAGCCGCCAGAGCGACGACATCCGTCCGCCTGGAGTCTGCAACGGGTCTTCCTCTTCGTCCAGGAAACGCTTGCCGACCTGTTCGATAAGACCTGCCTTCTCCAGGGGCGCTATCAACGTCGCCCCATATCCGCTGCCCCCGGCGAGTTCCGAGATTTCCTGGTAAGTCATGGGGAAAACGCCCGACTCCTCCGCCCGGTCCTCCGCGAACTCGACAGTGCTTTCCCAGAGCTTATATTCATCCTCGGGCAGTACCACCCGGTCAGGCGGAGGCGAGCTCTGTTCGTGCGCAGTCTCAACGTAGTCGTCAAGGGGGGCAGGAAAGGGCCGGTCCAGAAGCCCGCGACGCTGCAGCTCCTCACGGCCGTCATCGGTCACCTGCCAGATCCCCCTGGACGAGGAGCGCAGGAAACCGTCGTCTTTGAGGTACTGCCGGGCCCACTGAACTCGGTTCCACCACACGACCATACTGGGGTAGTTCGGGTTGCGTTGGCGCCGCTCCGTCTGACTCAGATCGTAGAGGTCTGCCAATGGCTCGTAGGTCTGTCGAGCCGGGACCTCGCCCCCCGCCGAGTGGATATAGTGCAGCAGCGGAAGGCACACGTCCTTGTACTTGGGATACGCCATCTTCCTCAGCTACTTGAAGGAGCAGGCAACCCCAGGCTCGAGAACGTTCGTGCCGTCAGGTTCGTTGCCAGCTGCTGGTCGAGCGTCCTCTTGTAGAAGGCCTGGAACAGAGCATCGCGCAGCTCGCGCAGATACATCTCATAGTTGCTGACGGCACGACTCACCTCGACGCCAGCTTCTGGCACGCGCACTGTGCGGTGGCCCGCCTGATGTGCGTAATGCACGTACTTGGCCTCGAAGGTGTTTGCCAAGCGCAGCTTGAAACCGTCTTCACCGAGCACCTCCGGGTGTAGTGGAGAAAGCTCGACCTCGAGCTCTCCTTCGGGGAGCTGGCGAGTCTTGAACTGGCCATCGCGCGCGCTGGGCGTGAGGAAGTCGTCCGGAAAGCGCTTCGGGCCCTCCGGCAGGACATCCTCCAGCACGTCCTGTTGCACGCGGTCGAGAGCCTGGGATGGCCGGCTGCGCCGGGCCTTGCTGCGCATCTCGCCAAGCTGTATCCGTTCGCGCACAAGGGTCTGTAGCCCTTGGTAGATTCCGTCCAGCATGCCTAAAGGCAGTCCCATAGCTCGGAGCACTGCCTCGTCGAGGGCCCTTCGGTCATCGCGTTGGACTTCCTCGAATACCGAGCCGATGGGGCGCCCCAGAACTGCTTGGAAGGCTGTAACCACAGACTGTCGATCCCCTGGGGCAAACGTCCGCACATCGGGAACGAGCAGGTAATCCCTTGCGTCCTCCACGGTTAGCTCCAGCGCTCCGTCGCCGAGGGAGACACGTCCAGACAGCTCTGTAGTTAACGCAGTGAGCGCGCAGTTGAGTACAGCAGCCACTTGCTCTGGACCCAGGCCCTCGGCGGGCTCGAGGTAGTAAAGGCGTTTGTCGCACACGACAGGCGTGTGTGAGAACCGATGAACGTGGCGAGAGCCGAAAGCCTGTGAGATGAAGACCTGTCCGGTGGAGGTCTCATTCTCTGGCAGAGCCCACCAGCCGGGCTCGCGCTTCGCCACCCACGTACCTTCCGGCCATCGCAGGCCCGCAAACGTGCCGCGCGCATACGTCTGCTTCTCGCCCCAAGCAATGTAGTTCAGGGCTCCAGTATGGCCAAGGTCCTTCAGCTCTGCCTTGGCGCGTCGGCAGACGAATATCCGCAGGTTCGAGTCCTCGGGCCTGACTGTTATGCCGGGTGTATCCTTTGGCGACTTGACGAGTGGAAGCAGGTACTCGTCCTCGATGCCGTGTTCCTCTGCCACATCGGGGCTGACATGAAAGAACTCGTTAATGCGTGTCAGCCCTCCACGCTTGGGACACGCAATGTCACCGAGGAGAACGAGGCTGCTGGCAGCCTTTCGGGCCACGTCGAAGAAAACGCGTGGAGCGCGCAGGTACCTTCCCCACTTGACGGTCTTGCCTGCCTGCGCGACTTCCTCTCGCATCTCGCCCTGCCGGCGAACGCCGATACGGAAGTCGCCATGCTCGATTGTCTCGTGGCCTGATAGATCGTTGTGGAGCTCACCATCCCGTACGCTCAGGTGCCCCGCGCCGGCAGATTCGATTCGGCCAACGAGGGCGCGCAGATGATGCCACCGCTGCTCGCTCTCCGCTCTCAGGTCGTAGGGCACCAGGTCGCGCAGGCGACACTTGACCTTGACGAACTTGACGATGTGGTTGTCCCTCTCCGCTGCGTCATCGCAACGCTCCAAGACCGTGACGATGGTGTTGACCGACGCCTGCTCAAACCACGGCTCGCATCGGCTCTCCAGGATGGCGACTATCTTGAAGCGGTCCAGAAAGAATCGCTGGAGGGCATGCCCGAAGTTCACGTCGATCCAGGCATTCGAAGTGACAATGCCCATGCGGCCCCCCGACTCCAGGAAACGAGCCGCGTGGAAGAACAGGTGGGCATAGATGTCCGCGTAGGTGGAAACGTCATGCTGGAGCGCATCGGTGCAGAGCTTCGTATGTTCGCCCCGAGCTGCCAGTCGCTCGTACCGTTCCTGATCCGTCTTGCGCTTGTAGTGAAAGAGCTCGGGGTAGTCCGCGAACCAGTCCTCGATGAGCGTCTGCCCGAGGAAGTCTCGGTATCCCTTGACCCGTCTCTCGATCTTATCCTGCGATATGTATGGGAAGTTGCCGACGACGGCATCGAACTGAGGGATCTCTTCGTCTACGAATTCAGGCCGGTTCGCACTCGCTTTCGGCGGCGGAAACTGGAAGGTTCCGCCGGGCCGGACCTTGAAGAAATCCTCGCAGACGATACGAGGGAAATTCCCGTGCTCGCTCAGCCTCTGACGAAACAGATTGATGGTGGCCAGCTCGGCGGGGAAGGGCGCGATGTCCACGCCCCAGAGCTGTTGCAGGAGGCGGGTGTGCTCGTGCCGACCAAGGTGTTGGAGCCGATCGTACGCGCGGATCAGGAATGTCCCCGTGCCACATGTAGGGTCCAGCACGTGATCGTCCGCAGACCGGATGCAGAATGCATCTATGATGTCGACGAGGTCCTCAGGCGTGAAGTACTGGCCCAAAGACCGCCGCTCGTCAGCCGGAATCAGCCGCTCAAAGACCTCTCCAACGACATCCTGAGGCAGACTCGCGAAGTCGCGCGTGTTCAGGTCCTCGACAAGTGCCGCCAGCTCTTGGGATGCCGCGCGTGGAAACGGGATCGCGTCGACAATGTCTTCACGGAAGACCGCGTGGTAGTCGACCTCGAGGGCTTTAGCAAAACAGCGACGCAGCGTTGGGAGTACTTGCGACGAGTCGACGTCAGACAGATCGAGTGGGGGAAGTTGGTTGGCCGACCTGCGCAAGCTTTGATAGAAGATGATCTTGCCGAGGAGGCGGTAGATGATCTGGCGAGAAACGGACTCGGAGAAGTCGGTGCTGGTGACGTTTGCTGGGATTCCTTGAAGGACGGCCCAGTCGGAAATCGTCTCACGGAACTCCGGGTCGCGTTTGATCCTGTTGGCCAACGATTCCTGGACGACCGGCGCGAGTATCGAAACCGCCTGGGTCAAGCGGTGTACGAAGAAGTCCGCGTCTACGCTCACCAGGCCGAGTTGGCCTTCTTCGCTGAGCCGAGAGAGATCATCCAGGATCTCCCGCGCACGCTCGACCAGCGCGATCTGAGCCTGCGCGTCGAGGTCCGTTTGAGGGCCCGCTTCAATCTGGAAGATGTCTATGTAGTTCTTCAGACATGTCGCCGCGGAGACCTCTTCCCCCTTCTTCGGAGTAGCCCAGAGGGATGCGTCTCTGAGATTCCACGTGACGAAGTAGGGACTCTTCCGGGCCCTGGCGCGACGGGCCACGTACGCCAACAGGGAGGGATGGTCAGTCGAGACCGTTGGGGACGTGACGGCGACGATGCAGAATCCAGGTTCAGAGTCAGCCCCGGTCTTGCGGGCGACGCAAGCGGAAACCGGCGCGGATACGCCTGGGACGGACTCAAGAGTCACCGGCTCCGTGACTGACAGGCAATCCCCCTCGCCGGAAGCCGCGGCTTCCACGAGTATCTCAAGCGTTTCCGAAACGCGCTCATCGATTGTCCCGTTGCTACTCATCGGCGTTGGTGGCATCTGCTGAACTAGACGGCTCTTTCAAGAACTTGACGTGGGCCAGTTCCCCCATCCGGTTCACCGTGAAACGCAGGCAGTCTGGGCGTTCCTTCTGGAACTCCCTCAGGGCCTCGAAGGCTTCCTGGACTTCGAAGTAGAACCCAGAGTCTGGGATAGAACGAGCCACCGTCAGCAATGCCAGTTCCTTCACAGGCGCATAGCCGAGGCCGCTCTTCAGGTCCTGCCAGGTCCGGTGCAGCGCCTTAACAAGAAGAGGCACGTGGCGCCGGTGCTTGGGCCTGCTGTGAAAGAGCTGGGCCAGAGCACCGAAGAACCCTTCGGAGAGGAAACGGTCCAGATCGTCTACTTGGGACAAGGCCTCAGCGAAGGCGCGCCCCCGTTGCGTGAAGCGATACTCGTACCGGAAAGGATCCGGCTTGTCGAGCAGACCCATGTCGGTGTACGGTTCCAACCTTGCGGTCGCGGCTTCGGTAAGAGCTCCGCTACCAGTGTACTTTCTGCCTTTCCATTCAGCAATGCTCTGAGCCATCCGAAGAAGCTTCTCCAGTTCCTCTCGTTCCTCAATGGTCAGGTTGCGCTTCGACTCCGCCCGCTCGATCTCCCTGTATATCTCAGGCAAGTACTCGCCGGCATCTCGGTCAGAGAAGCCGTCGTCAAGGTCTTGAAGATGGCCGTAGAGCGGTTTGATGACGTCACCATCGTTCTCGACGAAAGCGTACAGCAGAAGGAGCGCCTGAGGGGGATGCAGAACGAACGGATTGCAGCCGGGCTGAACGCGCTCAAAAGCCTGCATTTCGGTAGACGAGCAGACCTCAAGAAACGCCATTCCTCGAACCAGTGCGGAGAACGTGCCGCGACGGACGAACCCGAGCTGCGCTGCCAGAAGGGGATACTTGCGCCAGTCGCCTTCGACGAGTTTGCCAGTCCGGGAGGTCAGGCCGGGAGACGAGAGATAGATGTCCTGGACTTCGAGCGGAACAGCCTCGTTTGCCCCACTGTTCGCAGCCAGCCGCTTTTTTAGGTCATTGTAGGTTCGGTCTGTCAACCGCCGGCGGATATATGTCTCGGTTGAGTCATCGATGGTCGCCTTCGCGCGTCGCGTAACGGCGCGAACAAGTTCGCGGCCGAAGCTCTCGAAATCCCACGATTCCCGCGAAGAGGCCAGTGTGAGGAGAGGCTTGAGGAACCCCAGCCTCTGCATGCATCGAGCTGTGTTGCGGAAATAGCGGGCAGCCATATCGAGTTAGAATCCCCCGTGGACGCTCACGCGCGGCCGTACTTCAAGAACGAAACCGCGTGGTGTCTCTGTGTCAGAGATGAACGCTTGGCCGACATCAGGGGAGCGCATGGTCTCGGCGAACGACAAAACCGCGTTCGCGTACTTCACTTCGGCCGGCAAGCTTGACTTCAGATTCCGCTGAACGTAGTCGATGTCTGTCTGGACCGTGAGCTTGTGGGCGATGATCGTGTCAACCTGCGCGAGTATTCGTTGGTCAATTGCCGAAGGTTGCTGTGTGGCTACCATGAAGGACAGCCCGTAGTTTCGACCCTCCCTCACGAACCGCACAAGAACATCGGTGGCAGAGGTTCTTCTTTCAGACGGAAGGATGTTCTGCGCCTCATCGATCACGACCCAGGAGGGGGGTACAACACTCTCCGCGATCTGCTCCAGTCTTTCTCGCTCCTGTTCGTCAAGGTCAGGCAGTATCTGGAGATGCTTCTCGGTCTCCGAGGCCCGGATACGCTCTGCGATTATGCGCCGGATAAGGGCGGACGTGACGACGAGCCGGAGTTCCTCGGACATTCTGTTCATCACCAGAATGCTGAGCTGTCCTGGCCTGAGCAGGTCATTGAGCCTCGTGCCTTCTTCGTGGAACAAAGGGTTCCTTCTGAAGACGGTCAGCTGCTGCACTACCGCCCGCTGGGTCTCCGAGGCGTAGTTCTCCAGTAGCTCGCCGTCATTCTTCACGCATGCGATCAGGTCGTCTACGGTGTAGTCCAGGTTCGGCGGGTGATGCCTTGCTCCCTCTTGCCAACCTTCGATCACCACCTTCACGTAGGCATCATTGAGAAGCTGGCCCATCCTGTCCTGATAGATGTCAAGATTCAGGAGATATCCCCAGTCAGAAGCAGTAAAGTCCGAGCAGTTGACGGAGAACTCCTGGCAGGTCCCGCGTGCTGCCTCGTCTGCTGTCCCGCGGGGCACCCAGACTCGTACGTTCAACTGCTCCAACTCAATATCCCACCCCCGACGCACGGCGTATTGCTCCCGGACGATTTCCTGTTGGGCGTCTTCTTCCAAAGGAACGTCCATCCACTGGAAAATGCCGAGCGTGTCGAACAGCAGCGCAGCCTTGCTCTGCGACGTGGATGAGATGCTGCTGTCCTGCCTGGCTGTGCAGAGACCCTCGAGGATGGAGCCAAGGGTGTAGGATTTGCCGACGCCTCGTTTGCCGAAGACGGCCACGACATGGGGGTTGCCCACGTCGAAGTGGACACGGGTGACCGGCCCTGCTTCAGAGAGCTTCCCCAGCAAGACCCACTCGTCCGTCTGGGCCTCCGGGTGGCCGATGACCCCTTCCGACGAGTGGAACAGACGGGGCTTGATGGTGAATCTCTTCATACCTTCGCTCCAGTAACGGCGTTAGCCGAAGACCAGCGGCGCCACCTCGTTCACGATTTCCTTGTCCACAGACTTCTTTTTCTCGTCCCACGCTTGGATGGCGCACTCGTTGATTGAATTGATCAGATTCCGGGGTAGGGCTTTGACCGGGTCCTGCGACGCGTAATCACACAGAAGCTCAAACGCTTCATTGGAGAAGGGATAGGTTTCCAGTGGGATTCCGAGCCCCTCCTGCTGGATTCTCTGTTCCGCGGCATCTTGCGTGACAAGGTGTTCGAGCAGTTCGCGCACAAACGTCTTGACATCCTGCACAGCCGGCAGGTGAGGGATCTCGATGTAGTTGATTTCCCCTATGCGGGTACTAATATCTGCACGGTTCAGTATCCGTGGCATGTCGTCACGGGTGTCAGCAGTGCAGCCGATGACGAACCCAACCGAGGAGTTGGCCGGATCAGCCAGCTTGCGGAAATACTGGTGGATGGATTCAGTTGAGTCCCCCGTCCGAACGTTGGCCAACTGCTCCATCTCGTCGATGAGGTAGATCAGCTCCGAGCCGTTGCGCTCGGCCAGCTTTCCTATGCCGACCAGGACGTTCACCATGTCGCCGGCGCCAACGTCGCCAAGGTTGCGAGTAACCTTGAGAGATTGCAGGTCCGCTTTCGTCAGACTTTGCCCTGTGAGCCACCGCCAGGCAGTAAGGCTCGAGGCGCCGCCCGACCGGAGTTCCTGCAGACACAGCACCGCATTAGGGTCGCCCACGAGCTCAAGCAGTTCCTTGCGCAGATCCTCGACTTCATCGAACAAGGCGGCGACCCATTCCGTTACCGGCTCCTTCCCCAGTGCCTCCAGCAGCTGGATGTGTATCCAGCCGGCGTCTGACTTGCTCTGGACTTCGATGTCAACGTGAAGCACCCGTGGCGTAAGCCGGCACGACTGGGGTCTGTCAGTCTGCAGGTAGTGGTCGATGTAGTACAGAGTCTGAGTCTTGCCGGAGCCATAGGGCCCCCAGATCATCATCTTTGGCGTGCCAGGTGCAATGAACGATTTGCGGAGCTGCGTCTTGAGCTGTTTCTCCTTCTCGGCCCGCCCGAAGTAAAACCGCGCATCTGAGCGGGTGATCTTCGGGTCGATGGTGAAGCTCTCCCGATCATTCAGACAGAACCAGTTTCTGAACTCCATTGCGCTTTCCTCCTGACAGAGCCAATACGCTTCCAGACCTTGCTTTCCGCGTCGGTTCTCAGGTGGATCGTACCCCACCTGTGCAGCTCTCGGATGATCTCCCTTCCTTTCCCTCTCCCGTAGACCATCATGCCGACTTCGATGTTCCGTTCCGCGCCCGCTGTCGTGAGGTTCGCGGAACCGAACATCGCAAACGACTTGCTGATGTCGCGAGACAACGCGACGTAGACCTTGCCGTGGACGGCAGAGTGGAACCGGATCTCTGTGTACTGGCACTCACTAAGTAGCTCTACGCCAAGGCGGTGGTAATCGTCTCTAGGCTCCCTCGTAACGATGAATGTGGGAACGCGTTGTTCGTGAATCTTGCCGAGTAGCCAAGCAGTATCGAAACGTGTCCCCTCCAGCGTGCCGATGAAAGGAGACACGATCACAAGATTCTGGAGGCGGATATCGGAAACAGCGAGCTTGCGCATGAAGCGACTGACACACTGCTGTGTGAGCAGTTCGACATAGTCGGTTTTGCGCAAGTGCTCGTCCATATACGTACTCCGCCTCCGTCCCGGCGCAGGTAAGCGTCATGTCAAGCGCAAGCCGCCCGCGGCGCTCCGGCCCAGCGCGTGGACGTTTTGCATGTGTTCTGACTGCCGTGCTCCGGCGTTTGCCTGTCGGCCGATCCCTGAGTGGCTTTGGCGTGCTGGCGCCCAGGACAGCAACGCCTCGCCGCCCCGGACAGAGACTCCATGATGATAGGACGGTGGGGGGACGCCGTCAATCGCATATGTCGCGGTCAGACCGCCACCGGACCACCGTGATTGGCTCGCCCTGGCGTGGGTAAGAGGGTGGCAAAGAACGGACACGCCGCGATAGCGGCAAAGCGTCTTCAGAGAGGGCACCTTAGCGAGCAAGGCTGCTGAAGACCTCCTGGGAGAGGAGTCAGGAAGCTCCGCTGGTACGGCGCGCGGGCTTGGGAGGCGCCCGGGGGGCTCCTTGCTGGAGCCCTACCAACCGCAGGCCGAGACGCGAACACCGGCAAGCTGTGGGGCGAGACCGGGTTACGGCTTTTGGAATCTGAGAGTGGTTACGAAGAGGGTTGCTTTCGGGGAGCCAACCCTTTTGTGGCGGACATCGGACGGCCTTCCCGTTAACGCACGACCCCGAGAGCGAGAGCCTTCGGGGTTTTCGCACATCCCGCCCCTGCGCAACCCTTTAGCGCATTCCCGCCGCCTCGCCGGTACTCGACGCCGTCGGTGAGGGGGGCGGACTGCCAGGTGTAGCGGGTGGGCTCGGTCGGGTTGCCCATTTCGACGGTGGCGTGGGGCTCGGAGAAGTCGATCTCGCCCGTGCCGGCGTCCCAGTAGATGCGGGCCTCATACGCCGCGCCGGGGGCGTAGCCCGCCACACTGCCGGCGGGTAAATCCTCGTAGCAGGGGTCGTAGAGCCACTCGAGCTCGATCCTGCCGTCCTCGAAGGGGATGGACAGGACCTGCGAGACGTTGGCCTCTCGTCGCCGAGCCGAACTGGGCGGAACAGCGTCGCACGTGGCGTTCCCTCAATGCCATGGGCGAAGCCGGTTAGGCACGTCCCACGCGCGGGAATCCCTAACACGATAGCGCGCGTCCGTCGCGCACGAGCGCCCTGGGAATGCCAGCGGCGGGGCGTGGGCGTCGGAGGCTCTGGGACGGGACGGACCGGTTGTTTTCTGGTAGAATGTGGTGCGTCAGCTCAAGGGCGGAAAGACGGGCCAGTTCGTTCCGGCGGAGCAAGAGCATGGCAAATACTACAGCGCATCTGCACAAAGGGCTGGGGCTGGGCCACGTGTTCTGCATCGCCTCGGGGGCGATGATCAGTTCGGGGCTGTTCGTCTTGCCCGGCATGGCCCACGCGATAGCCGGCCCGGGGGTGATCTGGTCCTATCTGCTGGCCGGTGTCCTTGCCACCGCCGGGGCGCTGAGCATCGCCGAGCTGACCACGGCCATGCCCAAGGCCGGGGGCGATTACTTCTTCATCATGCGTGCGTTCGGGCCCGGGGTTGGTACCGTGTCCGGAACACTCAGTTGGTTCGCTCTGTCCCTCAAGAGTGCTTTTGCCATTGTCGGCATGGCGACGTTTGCCGCACTGATCATCCACATCCACGGACCGTTGGCGGGGGCGGTTCTGTGCCTCGTGTTCGTGGGGCTGAACGTGGTGGGCGTGCGTGAGGCCGCCTGGATGCAGGTAGTTCTGGTCGCCAGCCTCTTCGTATTGCTGGCCATATACATAGTGCTCGGCATGTCCCAGTTGCAGTCGGAGCTGCTCATCCCCTTTGCTCCCCACGGTCTGCCTCGGATATTCACCGCTACCGGCTTCGTCTTCATCTCCTACGGCGGCTTGCTGAAGGTCGCCAGTATGGCCGAGGAAATCCGCAATCCCGGGCGAACGATCCCCCTGGGGTTGATCTTGTCGCTGGTGGCGGTCGCGCTGGCCTACACGCTTGCGGTGATGGTAACCAGCGGCGTAGTGGAGACCGAGGCGCTGGACGGTTCTCTTACACCACTATCCGACGGAGGCAGGGCCATCATGGGGCAATTCGGCTATGTGGCCATGAGCATCGCCGCCATCCTCGCGTTCGTGTCAACGGCGAACGCGGGGATCATGGCCGCCTCTCGCTACCTGCTGGCCTTGAGTCGGGACAGGCTGCTCCCTTCGCCGCTGTCCAGGGTGAACCGCCGATTCCAGACGCCGCATATTGCCCTGCTCTTCACGGGCGCGGTGATCATGCTGAGCCTGTTCATAAAGCTGGAAGTCCTGGTGAAAGCGGCTTCCACGGTGCTCATCCTGACGTACATCCTTTCGTGTCTGTCGGTAGTAGTCCTGCGCGAAAGCGGCTTGCAGAACTACCGCCCAGCATTCAGGGCCCCGCTCTATCCGTGGCTTCAGATTGGCGGGATTCTCGGCTTTGGGTTCGTGCTCTTTGTGATGGGCGTGCGTGCCTATTTCATCAGCGCCGGGCTTATCCTTGGCGGATTCTTGTGCTTCTGGTTCTATGGTCGAAAGCGCGTGAAGCAGGAATCGGCGTTGCTGCATCTGATCCAGAGGGTTACGGAAACGGACAAAGGATTGGTGCCAGGAACGCTCGAAGCGGAGCTGAAGGACATCATCCACGAGCGAGACGGGGTCGTTAAGGACCGATTCGATAGGCTAATCGAAGGTTGCGCCGTGTTGGACGTCGAGGGTGCCCTGAAAGTGGAGGAGTTCTTCGACCTGGCCGCCGAGCGACTGGCCGACAGAGTGGACATGGACGCCGCGAAACTGGCGACGGCGTTGAAGAGCCGGGAAGCCCAGGGGAGCACGACAGTGAATGCCCGCCTGGCGGTGCCTCACGTCATCGTCGAGGGCAAGCAAACTTTTGAGATTTTGATGGCCCGCGCACGCGATGGAGTCCACTTCTGCGAGGCGGCCCCCGAAGTGCGGGTTATCTTCGTACTGGTCGGGTCGCTGGATGAGAGAAATCTCTATCTCTCTTCCCTGGCGGCCATCGCCCAGATAGCCGGCAACGCCGAATTCTGTGAGCGCTGGCTTAGAGCAAAGGGGCCGCAGGGGCTGAGGGACGTGGTTCTACTGGCCGAGAGGGCGAGATAAGTTCGGTGCGGCAGTTTGTGAAGTCCAGCTTATGTCGCCTTTCCAGAGAATGAGTGACAGCCCCCTTGCGACACGGAGTGGATCGCGTGCGATAGAGTGAAAAGAAGACCCGGGCGACAGTGCGGCGGGTCACAGCAAGAGAATGCGTTCGGCGACCCTGCTGGGCTTGTCCGCTTCCAGCAGAGAGGTGGTTTGAGGGGGTGCGGCCCCCATTCGCCCCACATTTCCCTGGGAGCCGTGGTAGAATAGATGGACCTTCGGTGAACCGGAGATGCTCAGAGAAACAAATGATATTTGTTGGTGGCCGCGATGAAGGCCCGTAGGACGTTGCGCAGGAGAATAGTACTGGTCGCCTTGTGCAGCGCGTTCTCTGTTGCCGCGGTGCCCCTGCTGGTCGTCGGGCTCGCTCGTTTGCGGGGCGTTCAACGGCGTGCCCTGGAATTGCAGGCCAAACACAGGGATGTTCTGGTCTACCTCGCAAAGATGCACAAGGAAATAATGCTTCTGGAGATGGGGGCAGAGTTTGCTTCCGCAGAGAGATTGCAGGGCTTGTCGGAGGAGTGGGAGGAGGCCGTTGAGGACCTGAGAGATAGCTTCGGGAGGCTGATGTCGCGGCAGCCGGCCTATGAGGAGATGCAGGAGGAATGGGCGGAACTCGCGCCCGTGAGACACACCGGTTGGGCTCGATACGGCACCGACCTCGGTGCGTTTGAGGGGCACCTCGATAGCGTTTGTGAAGCTGCCGAGGAAGACCTGGCACTCGCACACCAAATGGCGATGATGTTCTGCGGGGTGGGCATTGCCGCCGCAGGCATCGCGTTTCTGCTTTCCCTGTGGGTTATGCTTACCGTGCTTTCGGACGTAGCATCGGAGAGCTATGCCCCCGAGAAGCTGGAAAAAGAAGTCGAGGAGCTTGCCGAAAGCGATCAATTCAAGAGCCGGGTCAAGCTGCTGGCGGGCTCAGAATGCACGGATGATGCAGCGGGTGATTGGAAGCTGCAGCTCACGCGGCGTTTCCCCGGGAAGCGCACGCACGTGTGTTTTGAAGCGACGGCTTCGCACAACGGCAAACAGATTCAGCTATGGGGCAGGCGCTATAAGTGGGCGGGATACCTGAAGTCATTTCAGCGCATTTGCTTCCCCGCATTCGGCCGGGCGACATGGCGGGCGCTGTGCCTCATGCATAACAACGGCCTTGGTTCCCCTGTCCCGATAGTCTTCAAGGGACTCCGCGCGGGGCCGTTCAAAGCCGGGTCGATCATCCTGATGGAGCACGTAGGCGAGGTAAGCTCGGTGCGGCAGTTCCTCAAATCGGACTTCTGCCTGCTCTCTCGGCAGGAGCAGGATACCTTCCTGCAGCGCCTGGTGGCCTTCCTTCATTGCCTGCACCGTCTGGGTATCTACGGCATCAAAGCCCGCTATCTGCATGGAAAAGGGCTGGAAGACCCGGACCGGATGCAGCTTTACCTGTTCGACCTCGACAAGGTCCTGATCTGGGCGAGTTGCCCATCCCTGGTAAGCGGCATTTTGCGAGGCAAGGATCACCGCCGCCTGCTGCGGGAGGTGGAGCCGGCGTTAAGCCGGGCCCGAATGTCAAGGCTGCGGGAATGGCTCAGACACCCTCCGGCACTCGACACGCCAGAGCCGTAGCTGCTCCCCGGTTCGCCTCCGGCGGGCCCCACCTTGCGCGCGGCTATGAAGACGTCGAACCCGCCGCCGCTGCCGAGGTCCACAACCGTCTCGCCCGGCTTCCCGGCGGTCTTCGCGTACGCCTCGCGGACCGAGCGGCCGTCCTTGCGGCTCTCCACCAGGCCGGCGGCCTGGAGCACGGCCATGTGTCGCGAGACGGTCGACGGCGCGAGGCCGGCAGGTTCCGTGATCTGGCAGACGCACAGCTCCCCCCTGTCCAGGGCGTGAAGCAGCCGCAGCCTGGTGGGGTTGGAAAGAGCACCTGCGACAAAGGCGACGGCACCGACCGGTATGCAGGTATGTTTCGCGATGCGTGGAAATATACGGATTGCGGTTGACCCTGTCAGCAACGGGTAGGCAGCCATGATGCGCTCATGCGATCCAGATGAGATAGAAGCCCCCGAAGATAACCAGGACGCCGCAGACCTTCTTCAGGATCACGGCACCCCTGGAGCGCTGGTTCCAGTTCAGGTAGCGCTGCACCAGCTCGGTGGAGGTGCCGGCCGCCACGATCACCGAGCAGTGCCCGACGCCGTAGAGCAGAAGCAAAAAGCTGCCGAACACCGGATTTGTGCCGCCGGTATGGAAGACCACCCCGAGCATGGGGGCCATGTAGGCGAAGGTGCAGGGGCCGAGGGCGATGCCGAAGACGAGCCCCAGGATGAGCGCCGCCAGCATGCCCTTGCGTTTCATCCCAACCTGGCCCGGCCCGGACCACGGCATGGGGATGACGCCGAGCAGGTGAAGGCCCACCACGAAGAATATGATCGACACCAGGTAGTTCCCCCACGCTCCCACGTCACCCATCATCCGCCCGGCGGCGGCCGTGACCGCGCCGATGGCGGCAATGGTGATCAGAATGCCCACGGAGAAAAGCGTCGAGATGAGGAACGCGCGTTTCGTTGAGATGCGTCCCTGCTCGTCGATAAAGCCGACGATCAGCGGGATGCTCGCCAGGTGGCAGGGGCTCAGCAGAATGCTGAGTATCCCCCAGATCAGGGCGGCGGCCAGAGCTACGGCGGGAGCGCCATGCACCGCTTCGGTCAGAAGGGTGAAAAGTCGTTCCATTGTCACTTGACTCCCATTTCACGGAGCTTCACGATGATGGCCTCTTGGGACATGAAGCCCTGGTGACGGAAGATTTCATTGCCTTCGGCGTCGTAGAATATCTGGGTTGGGATGGCCCGGATGCCCACCCGTTGCGTCACGGCCGGATACTCGTCGATCTCAATGATCAGGATATCCGCACGGCCCTTGTATTCCTCCTGTAACTTGTCCAGGATCGGCTTCATCATCTTGCAGGGTATGCAGACGCCACGGCCAAAGTCGGCGACCACCGGCCGGCCCGTCGCCAGCGCCCTGTCCAGGGGATTGTCCGCGGCCCGGGCTTTTTGGGCCCCGATCCACTCCTGGCTGCGGGTAATCGTGGCTTGCTCCTGCAGTTTCGTCAGGTAGGACTCAACGGCTTTGTTCCGTTTTTCCTGCCGAACGTAGGATCGCAGGCTCTCTTTGACCTCTTCGAACGATCTCTGGCCCGGCATTTCATCCTTCAGTTCCTCGTAGGCGCGGCGGATATCTTCTTCCGTCACCTTAACCTTCTCGAACACTTCGCGCCGCAGCAGGGCGTTGATCCGCTCGTCCTCTGTCTTTGGCGGGTCTTCTGGCCGGCTGTCCTTTTCCCTGCCGCTGCCTCCCCCTTCGTTCTGTCCCGGATTGTTCTTCCGCGCCTGCTGGAGCAGGAGCCGGCGGGAAATCAGTTGATCCAGCAGACCGAGCCGGTTGTTTTTGAACGCGGAGCGGTACTGCTCGGGCATTTCTTCCAGTGTGCTTTCCAGCTCGGCCAGCGTGATCTTCTCCCCGTTGACCGTTGCCAGGACGGTTTCGGCGGAATGTTCCTCTTCCGCCGCTCCGGCGTCTCCCCCAGTCTCTGTGGTCCCGGGTTTCCGCTGCTGCAGCGTTCGGGAGGCGTTTGTGCCGCCGTAGGTCGTTTCCGTCTCATCGGCGGCCTGCTGTTTGTTGGCGATGATGCCAGCGACGGCGGCCACCAGCACCAGCACTATGGCCACTTTCCACCAGACGCGGCACGCCAGGCAGCGCGCCTGCTCATCCTGACCGGTCGGTTCGGCCGCATCGGCGAAGATGCTCTCCGACAGCCTTTCTTCTGCTTCGTCAGTGCTCATGCGTAACCTTCCTATCCAACGGATAACGGTCCAGATGCCCGCCGCGAAAAGGAGCCACAGGGCCATGGTGCCCTCTCCCTGTTCGCATGGGCACGTGCGCGTCACTTCCCGCCCTTGCCCTCATGGCCGTCGGGCGGGCCGGAGGGACGGTAATCCATGTCCGTGCCCCATTCGAAGACCGGCTTGCAGCCGGGACGGTTCAGCACCTCATCCACGCGGGCCTTGACGACCTCGCGCAGGAACTCGAGCGCGGACTCTCCGTCCCCGTCCAGCACGGCCTGCTCGACCCACTGGATATCCTGCTCCGCCAACGTGATGGTCACTTGCCGCTCGCCTTTCATGTTATTTCCTTTCGGCTCCCCCACGGCGGTCGTCGTGCATGATGTCCATCCCCGCCCATCCCGTCAGGAAGTCCGCCAGGTCGTCCAGCTTGATGCGCAGGTGCAGGCCGACCCAGCCGAGGTGGAACGTGCGGTCGCAGTCGAAGTACTGGTGCCCGGGCGGATCACGCTCCGTGCCGAGCGCCAGCCGAACAAAACCCTGGTCGTAACGGGGCCGCTCCGCGCCGGTATTAAGCGGCCCAACGGCCCGCTGCTCAGCGCCCCACGCCAGAACTCCCCAGCTGTCCACATGCCGGAAGTCCTGTATCCCCGCACGGCCACCGCCTATCCCGATCAGCTTGCCGTCCACGTGGGCGTAGCCCATGGGGAAGAGGTTCCAGAAGTTCAAGAATGCAGCAAAGTCCGGTCGTGCATGGTCCGAGACCAGTATACCCGTGTCGACGATGTCCAGCGCGTCGCGGCCGCGGTTGCCCAGATACGCGCAGCCGGTCGCGCCCGCCGAACCCAAAGCCAGCGCTGTGAGCAGAAGCATCTTGGCTGCAGTACGCACGTGATCGCCCTCCCTTTGTGATTATGCGTCTTGAACCGCAACGCCCAGGCGACGCCGGCACTCCGTCATGACCCGCTCCAAATCGGCCTCAGCAAGGTCGAACGTCTTCTCTTTGGCGATTCCCAGGTCCGTCACCAGGACGTACTCGTAGTCGCTCAAGCCGGCTGCGTCCATGCACTTCCTGGCGCAGCCGACGGGGCACCCGTCCAGCACGAGAACCTTGTCCGAGCCTTTGACCGAGGCAACCATCCCGCTGACGTGGCCGCCCACGCCGGCCAGGCAGAAGAAGTTGGCCAGACCCTCCGACCAGAGGCGCCTGGCCACCTCGTTGGTGATCTGGCCGACGTTCGACCCGCCGGAGCAGGAAAGCGTCACCGCCGTGTCCACACTGCAACAACAACTTTTGCCGCTGGCCATGACGTCATCTCCTTATCCCAGCATCTGCTTGATCTCATCCACGCCGGGCACCTTGCCGGCGACCTTCACCTCGCCGTCCACG
>CAZEAP010000039.1:0-25519 GCA_964510315.1 uncultured candidatus Brocadiaceae bacterium | reverse complement strand
TTGCTTTACTCTGCGTCCCTCTGCGTCCTCTGCGGTTCCCCCGGCCGTTGTGCCCTTTGTTTGTCGTCGTTCTCCTCCGTGGCCTCCGTGCTCTCCGTGGTTCAAGTTCTTCCGTTCGCCTTCCTCCGTGGTTCCGTTTGGCCGTTGCTTTACTCTGCGTCCCTCTGCGTCCTCTGCGGTTCCCCCGGCCGTTGTGCCCATCTTTGCCGTTGCCTTCCTTCGTGTCCTTCGTGTCCTTCGTGGTGGATCCAGTAGTCAGTATGCAGTGAGCAGTAGGCAGCACAGAAAACCCGGCGAACCGCATCGCGGCCCAGCGGGCCCCCCGGCCCGCGCTTCCCGTGGCATATTGTGCCTCCCGTGATCATGCGCGGGGTCGTCAGTGTAATACGGCTGCGTCCGATATGAAGGTATGGGAGAGGGGCGGCTGCGCTCAACACGGGGAAGTTTTTCGATTATAATAGCTGGAGGTTCGCTGTTGTGTGTGTGGAGGCCGGCATGGTCGCGGTGGTTCGCTACGGGGCGATGGGAGAGCGGCTGTTTTGCTCCGTGCCCGAGGGTGAGAAGGCTCCGGTCGGCGGCCACGCGGTGGTGCGCACGCCGCGCGGCGTTGAGTGGGGCTTTGTGATGCAGGTGCGGCGGGACGAGGATGACGGGGAGGCGGAGGGCGAGGTGCTCCGAGTAGCCACCGCCTCGGACCGCGAGAAACAACGGGACATCCGGGAGAACCGGGAGCCGGCGGAGTTCGATCGGTGCAAGGAGCTAATCCAGAAGCACGAGCTGCCGATGGACCTGCGCCGGGTGGAGCATCTGTTCGGGGGGCACAAGATCATCTTCTACTACCTCTCGGAGCGCCGCGTGGACTTCCGGGGGCTGGTCCGCGACCTGGCGAAAGAGTATCGGACACGCATCGAGATGCGCCAGATCGGCGTGCGGGACGAGGCCCGCTTGCTGGGGCTGGTCGGTCCGTGCGGGAACGAGCTGTGCTGCCAGCGGTTCCTCACCACTCTGAAGCCGGTCCCGATGAAGCTGGCAAAGAACCAGAAATCAACCCTGGACCCGGCCAAGATCGGCGGGCGGTGCGGGCGCCTGAAGTGTTGCCTGCGGTTCGAGGAACCGCTTTACCAGGAGCTGAAGGGGAACCTGCCGCGGCGCGGCACGCGCGTGCAGACCGCCAAGGGAGAGGGAGCGGTGGTGGACTACGAGGTGCTGAAGCAGACGGTGACGGTTGAGCTGCACGACGGGGTGCGCCAGATTTTCCCCGTCTCGGAGGTGGAGCGGGCGGAGTGAGGGGGCCGTCCGGCCGCAGAACTTGACACGGGTTTCCCTTGGCTCTACACTCAACCCGTGCAGGAAGCGCGCATTCCGGCAGCACTCAGAGAGGATGAGGCATGCGGCCACGAACCCTGGGAAAGATCGCTATCGGCGTCCTGACGGTGGTCTGTCTTCTGACGGCATTGATCTACGCCCTGCACAGTCCGGAGGCGCCGGACAAGTACTATAAGATGTGGCGGGGCCTCACGTTTGCCATCATGGCACTGACTTTCGCCACGCTGTGGCGCTACGTGGAAGACTGAGCTGCGGGGCGCCGGCGCTTCAGTTCTCTTCCTCGTCCTCGGGGGTTGGTTCGCCTTCTTGCTGTCCTTCCGGTTGGTCGTCTTCCTCGCCCCCTATGTTGCCAAACAGCGGTTCCACTTTGATGATGTTGTCGCGGGGGCCGGGGGCGGCGTCCGGCTTGTGGCAGGGAGAGGGACGGGGACTTTGGGGAGGCGCCCCCGAAACTCCGTAGAGGATCTCCTCCTGCACGGATTCCAGCGCCGCCAGCACAGTGCTTTCGACGCTTGCGAACGTTTCGGTGACCTGCTGCTGAACGGCTCGCTGTAGTTCGGCCTCCTGCGCGTCCAGGTCGCCCCGTATCTGCTCGAGCCGGGTTGCCAGTGAATTCACCTTCCGGGCCACTTTGCCCGCTCCGGCGGCTGTTTCGCGCAGTTCGGCCTGGAGTTCCTGGATGTCCTTACGGAGGGATTCAAGGTCGCCCTGGTTGCTGCGGCTGCGGCGGGCCAGCCTCTCGAGGGTCTTCTTGTTCTCCCGGCGGCGCTCCTCGAAATCTGCCTTCAGCTTGCCCTCCAGTTCATCCAGGCGACGGCTGACGTTCTCCCGCATCCCGTCCACGTGGGCTTCGATGCCTTTCAGCCCTCCACCCAGGGTTCGGATGCGCTCCCAGAACCGTTTGACCGGCACCATGAAGAACAGGCAGTAGAGGGCGATGACCAGCGATGCGCAACTGAAGATAGTGAGGATGCCGGCCTGCAGGGGGGACATGTGCTGTTCTCCTCCAGCTCTGCGATTGTCAAGCGTGCGGCGCGTCGAAGCTCAGTCCCGTCTGGTGAAGGCGCGGTGCACCCGCCGGAACCGGAAGAAAAACACCACCACCATGACCAGCAGCACAACGCCGAGACCGACCTGCCCCCACAGCTCGTCGCGGAAAAACACGCCGAGCACAAAAAGCGCGGCGATCGACAGGATGATAAGGGCATCCTCCACGTAGATTTGCTTCTTGGAGGTGCTTTTCTCAGGGGGTGTTGAAGGCTGCACGGGTCTTGTCTCCGAGATTGATCGGGGGGAGCCGCCTTCACTGGCTTACATTGTAGCGGCAGCCGGTCGCGTGTCAAAACGCCGGGCTGTCTTGAATGCCGCCGGCGCCGTCGCTACAATCCCTCGGTGCGAGGGGCTCGATGGACCTTTGCAGAGGTGATGGAAAATGGCTGGTGAACAGACGATGACCGCGGTTTTTCTGCGGGGAGTGCACGAGGTTTTCCAAAAGGAGGCGCCCGTTCCGGAGCCGGGTCCCCGGGAGGTACTGGTTGCCCTCAAGGCCGTTGGCGTCTGCGGCTCTGACGTTCACTACTACGAGCACGGACGTATCGCTGATTTCGTGGTTGAGGAGCCTCTGATCCTCGGACACGAGTGCGCGGGGGAGGTTGTGGAGACGGGGCCGGAGGTGGCGAGCCTGGAGGTCGGTGACCGCGTGGCGTTGGAGCCGGGCGTCCCCTGCCGGCACTGTTCCTATTGCCTCGGCGGGCGCTATAACCTCTGCCGGGATATGGTCTTCATGGGAACGCCGCCCCATCACGGGGCGTTTCGAGAGTACGTCACTTCCCCGGAGGACTTCGCCTACAAGCTGCCCGGGGGGGTAAGCACGGAGGCCGGGGCGATGATCGAACCGCTGGCGGTGGGCGTTCACGCCTGCACCCTCGCCGAGATCCGGGCGGGGGAGAGCGTGGTCATCCTCGGTGCCGGCCCCATCGGCCTGCTGGCCGTCGCCGCCTCTTCCGCCGAGGGAGCAACCGACATCACCGCCGTCGACCTGATGCCGATGCGGCTGGAGGCCGCCTCCAAGATGGGAGCGAGCCGCGTGGTAAACGCCGGCGAAGTGGACGTGGCCGCCGAACTGCAGGACGCCGCAGACGTGGTGCTGGACTGCGTAGGGGTGGAGCAGACGCTCGCGGAGGCGTTCGACCTGGCACGGCCCGGCGGCCGAGTGGGCTGGATTGGGATGGGCTCGGACCTGGCGCAGGTTCCGCTGGTGAAGGCACAGTCCAAAGAACTCGCCATTTTTACGGTATTCCGCTACGCCAACGTGTACGGCCGGGCGGTCTCCCTGCTGGCCGGGGGGAAGGTCAGCCCCCAGCCGTTGATCACCCATCGGTTCAGTTTTCCAAAGGTGGAAGAGGCGCTCAGATTCGCCTCCGAGAACAAAGAGGTTTCCCTCAAAACCATGGTCGTTTTCGACTGAATCGCCTCAGAGGGGCTGCGGTTTCCGATTTTGCCCTTGACAGCCGCCCCCCGGGTGGTAGTATCATAGCGCACGTGTTGAGAACTTTTCATTACTTCTGTTGCTGAGGAGGAGCGGCCGATGGCCAAGGAGATGCTGGTAGTGGGCACGAAGGTGAAGAACTACATCAAGGACAAAGGACTGATGAGTTCCGCGGACGTGCTGGATGCGCTGAACGACGCCATGCACGACATGCTGGACCGCGCCGCGGAACGAGCGAAGGCGAACGGGCGCAAGACGGTTCAGGGAAGGGACGTCTAAGGCGAAGCAGCAAGTTTGGCCCAACAGAAGGCCCCGCTCCTCGAAAGGGCGGGGCCTTCTGTTGGGGCGCAGGGGGGTTCTCAGTCCAGTTCCTGGAACGCCACGACGGTGCCGTCCGGACTACCTACGTAGAAAATCGGAGCATCCTTGTGGCCGGCCGCGATGCAGCCCGCCGGCAGGGGCTCGCGCCACAGTTCCCTGCCGCTCTTCAGTGATATCGCGGCCACCTCGTGCCCTTCGGTCAGCAGGTAGACGGTGCCATCACCGGTGGTCAACAGCCGCGTGGCCCCCTCCAGGTGCCAGGCGACGTCCCTCTCGCCGGAGATGTTCAGGCAGACGGCCTCCGGCTCGTTCGTAAAGACAAGCAGTTTTCCGCCGATCACGTGGGGCTTTCCCACCAGGGGTGCACCGAGGCTCGCCTCCCATCTGAGATCGCCGTAGTCCATCCCCAGTCCGTAGAGGCGCCCCAGGTTGTCACCGACGAAGACCTCCCCCTGGGATACCGCCAGGCCGGTAGTGAGGCGAGCCGGCTCCTTGGGTTCCCACCTCCACAGTGCACGTCCTTCATCGGCCCCGAGGCCGATCACCTCGCTGGCCGCCGCGAACAGTTTGCTGCGCATCAGGACCGGCTGCTCGGCGATCGGGCCGGTCAGGGAGACACGCCAGTTTCTCTCGAAGTCCTCCCTGGTGAAACTTGCAATGTGCCCGTTAGAGCCGGCCAGCACAAGGTCCGCCTCCATGAAAAGCGGGGGTGCTGAAGCGGCGAATCGCGGGTGGTAGACGGCGCCGAAATCTGCGGTCTTCAAATCCAGTCGATAGAGGTGGTTGTGGGAGATCAGCCACAGGGTGTCGCCGACCGCCGTGGGGGCAGAGCCCAGTCCGTGCCGCAGCAGTCTGACGGTTTTCCACCGCCCGTTCCGGGCGTCCAGTACGTGAACCTCGCCTTCGGGACTTTCTGCGACCAGCCAAAGCCCGGCCGGGTAGAGGCTCTTCAGGCGGGTATCGGAGATGTCTCCCAGCTCCGCCCGCCAGAGCATCTTCAGTCCCTCTGGTTTGAGGTTGAACACGGCATTCGCCGGGGAGAGCTTCGAGGGGGCTGGGGTGACTTCCGCTCCCAATGCGGCGACCTGGTAGCACAATAGTAAAGCGATGCACAGAAGAGGCGGCAGGCATCGGCGGAACACCGTTTTCATGGCAAAACCTCCGGAGCGGGGCAATGTCTGAGCGCACCGGATGGGGTGTGGAGGCGGCCCCGGCCGGTGCTGATTCTGTTCTCTGGAACTGTAACTACTGCGCCTGCTTCTGTCAAGAGGAACCTCACGTGGGGTCTTTGCTCTGCGGAGGCGGTAAGCCCGCCGTATCGTCCCCGTCGCAGTCTTCCTGGCCCTGCAGGCGGTTCCGGTTCCGACGAACTCTGGACGGTTCGGATTTCTTCGGCGTTGCGGCGCGGGGGTTCGCCGAGTATAATCCCTTGTTTGAGTGGCAGCGATGCCTTTGGCCGATTCGGCTTTCCCGGCCCGCTCTCATCCGGGCCAGTGTGGGGTGTTACAGTGGCGTCTGAATCCGAGCAGACCGGAGACCAATCCGCCGAGAACGTGCGCCCGGGGCAGTTGGTGCCTCTCTACGGAGGGACCGACATCGTGCCCGGGGTGCAGGCGTTCCGCCGGGGCGACATCGTGCTCTACAGCGTGCGCGGGGAGCCCGAGGTCGTGCGCGAACTCGTGGGCAAGCTGGGCGAGGAGGGGGTGGACGAGGTGGTGGCCTTCATCAGCCACCGCACCGATGGGCAGGAGGAAGAGGAGGAAGGATCCGAGCAGTAGCGGGGAACCACCGGTTGAGAGCGCCTGAGTTGCGCTGAGAGGGGCAGGTCTCCCAGGCGGTTGCGGTCCGTTCAGGAACGGATGAAGCGCATGCGGTAGCCGGCTTCCCGGCAGGCGGAGAAGCGTTTTCGGGCGGCTTTCCGGAGCTGCTCGTCGTAGGTCGGCGCGAAGTCGTAGATGTGGGGGAACTCCTCGAAACGGCCCGGCAACTCTCCGGCCGTAGCCACTACCAGCACGTCGGAGGAGGCTGCCTCCGGCCGGGCGCTGAATAGGATCACGGGCTCTATGAGGGGCTCGGCGGCATCCTCCAGGCGGAGGTGGGGGATGAAGGCTTCCTGTCGGAACGTCCATAGCTTGTCGTCGATCTCACCGGCCTCCTGGGGATCGGGTACATAGACGGCGACGGTCCGACCGGTCCGGTAGCAGTTTTGGACCCGGGCGCAGATTTGCACGAGCCGCCGGGCCGGTGCGGCCAGTTCGACGTATTCGGCCACTTTCTCCGGGTCGTCGCTCATCGGGGCTCCGGCGCTCAGGTGCTGTGGATCAGGTTCATCGCCTCGGCCCGGGTGGCCGGGTTCTCCCGGAACAACCCATCGACGACGCTGGTGACGCTGAGGGAGCCGGGCTTCTTGATCCCGCGCATGGTCATGCACAGGTGTTCGGCTTCCACCACGACCATCACGCCCTTGGGGTTGAGGGACGTGCTGAGGCTCTCGGCGATGTCGGCGGTCATTCTCTCCTGCACCTGCAGGCGCCGCGCGTGCATGTCGACGATCCGGGCGAGCTTGCTCAGTCCGGTTATCCGGTCACCTTTTGGGATATAGGCCACGTGGGCGCGCCCATGGAAGGGCAGCAGGTGATGCTCGCACATGGAGTAGAAAGGGATGTCCCGGACGAGGACCATCTCGTCGTAGCCCTCGGCGCGAAAGACCTTGATGAGGTCTTCGGCCCGTTGGTCCGTGCCGCCGAATATCTCGCTGTAAGCCCTGGCGACCCTTTCGGGGGTTTCCGCCAGCATGGGATCGTCCAGGTCCCGGCCCAGCCCTTCGAGTATGAGCCGGACGCCCTGTTTTACTTTTTCCAAATCCATTGCCAGGCCGACCTCCCGCGTTCCCGTAGGATAGTCTGTTCTCTATGAGTCCCCGGGCGGCGTCTCAGCAGAGGCTTTCCGCCCGGAAGATGACTTCTTTCATCTGCCGCACCGCCTCCCGTATGCCCACGAAGACGGCGCGCGACACGATGCTGTGGCCGATGTGCAATTCGTGGGGCAGCAGTCGCTGCACGACGCCTGTCACGTTGCGGTACGTGAGGCCGTGGCCGGCGTTGACCACCAGGTCGGAGTCGCGGGCGACGGCGGCGCCGGACTCCAGCTCTTCCAGACGCTCGGCTCTGCGGCCTTCGTCGGGCGCGTTGGCGTAGCTGCCGGTGTGCAGTTCAACGAAATCAGCGCCCAGGTCCGCAGCCCTTTCAATCTGTGTCCGCTCCGGGTCCACAAACAGGCTGACGGGGATGCCCCGTTCGGCGAACTGCCGCACCGCCCGCTGAACCCGGTCCGACTCCCCGATGACGTCCAGGCCCCCCTCGGTGGTCACTTCCTGCCGGCTCTCCGGCACGAGGGTTACCATTTGGGGTTCGGTGCGCAGAGCGATCTGCACGATCTCTTCGGCCAGCGACATCTCCAGGTTCAGCTCTACGGAGGTCGTCTCGCGCATTACGCGGAGGTCCCGGTCACTGATGTGTCGCCGGTCCTGCCGAAGGTGTACGGTAATGATATCGGCGCCGCCGATCTGAGCCTGGGCGGCCGCCCAGACCGGATCTGGCTCGCAGGTCTGACGGGCTTCCCTGATGGTGGCCACGTGATCGACGTTTACCCCGAGCAGTGTCATCGTCTCCTCCAGTCTTCGGGGTTCAAAAGGGACATCCTCTACTATTGGGCCGGATTCTTCAACACCACGGTGACCGTTTCGGGCTCGACGCCTACCCGAGCCCCGGGCAGGTCGGCGGCCAGCCGCACCGGTTCCCTGTAGAGGCCGGTCTGGCCGGGCGCCACCTTCTCTCTGGCCAGCGGCGCCAGGTCGAGGTAAGGGCGCAGGGACCCGGCCTCCAGTCCCTCGATCTTGCTGGGGGGGGCCTCTATAGTTATGTCGACGAACCGCACGTCGCCTTCCAGCTCCCACTGGTAGGGAAAGTCGGTGGGCGGCACTCTCACGCCCAGCGGCACCCCGGCGAAGGTCTTTTGCTTTCTGGCTTCCTCTATGACCTCCAGCACGACGGTCACCTGCGACCTCTCAAGCCGGAGGGGCACGCTCACGGTGCGGCCGCCGGGCAGCTTTGTTTCGACGCTGCCCTGGAGCTGGCGCTCTTCCAGATGGCGAGCGGCCCGCAGGTCCCAGAGGGCAACTTCTTTGGTGGGCAGCGAGTCGAGGGCTTCCAGGGCGACCGCCGGGCCGCTGACGCGCACTTCCGGCGGCCGGGCCGTGGGGGAATCTTTCAAGCTGAAGCCCTCGGGAAGCGAACCGGAAAGCCGGACCTCCACGGGCAGGACCTTCTCCACGGTTGGACTGACGAAGACACTAACCATGCCTGGCTCGACACTCTCAAGGCTTACCTGGACCATCTCGCGCTCCGGCAGGTCGACGTCCAACCAGTCTTTTCCGATGCTGAGCGCGGCGCGGCCCTCCCTCAGATCGTCCTCACTGAGTTTGCGGAGCATGTGAAGGGAGTTCCGCCGGGCGCGCTTCTCGATGCGGGAGATCACGTAATCCGGTCCAGCCAGGCGAAGGTGGGCGGAACCGTGGCTTTGGTAGAGGATCTCATGGCCGGGCGGAGGGCTCACGATAACGGTCGCCTCCAGCGAGACGCGCTTAGCCACCCTGGCGTTCGCGTAGAACCAGACCCCCAGCGCGATGACCAGGGCCAGTAGCTTCGTGCGAAAGTTACCGAAGATCAGGCGCCCGAGTTTCTTCAACATCTGTCTTCTCACCCCTGCGGTTCAGTTTCGGCCGCAAGTTCCTCCAGGGCGCGGCGCAGGGACTTCTCGTCCAGGTCCCTCTGGAGCGTCCCTCCGACGGCCAGGGAGACGCGGCCGGTCTCCTCGCTGATGATGATGGCGGCGGCGTCGGACTCCTCGGTGATGCCGATACCGGCGCGGTGACGGGTGCCCAGCTCGCTGGAGAACTGCGGATTGTCGGTCAAAGGGAACAGGCACGCGGCGGCGGCGATCTTCTGCTGGCGGATCACGATGGCCCCGTCGTGCAGGGGAGTGCCCGGCCAGAAGATGGTCTTGATCAGCTCGGCCGACACCTCGGCGTCCAGGTGGACTCCTCCCTCCACGTAACCTCTCAGCCCTACCTCCCGCTCGATGGCGATCAGGCCCCCCACCCTGTCACGCGAGAGGCTGAAGGTGGCCCGGACCAGCTCGTCGGTGAACCCGCGGTAGGGGCGGAAAAACCGCTGAAACAGGGGGTTCTGCCCCAGCCTGATGAGCGCCCGCCGGATCTCCGGTTGGAACAGGATGAAAAGCGGCACCAGGGCGATCGGGCCCAGCCGCGTGATCACCCAGCCGAGGTTGGCCATCTGGAGCTTGCGGGACAGGAATATGGTCACCAGGGCAAGTATGCCCGTCAGGAGCACCAGCCCTTTGAGGATGCCCGCCCCCCGCGTGCCCTCCAGGATGCGCAGAAACGCGTATATGATGATGAAAATGATCCCCACCTCGACCACCGACTTCAGCAGCAGCAGGTAGCGGACGCTGAACCAGTGGCCGATCTCGGAGAGAAGCTCAAGCATCTTCGTAGTCCACTCCCCGTCGAATGGCCTCACACACCTGGACCGTCTCCAGTGCCGGGCGGACATCGTGGACCCGCACGATGTGGCAGCCGGAGAGCACGGCCGAGGCCACCGTGGCCAGCGTGCCGTAGAGGCGCTCATCCTCCGGCAGGTCCAGGATCATACCCAGCATCGACTTCCGGGAAGTGCCCACCATGAGCGGCAGGCCCAGCCGATGCAGCTCGTGCAGGCGTCGCAGCAGTTCCAGGTTGTGCCGGAGGGTCTTGCCGAACCCGAACCCCGGGTCCACGATGATCTTATCCTCCCCGATCCCCTGCTCGAGGGCGTATTCGAGGCGTTCAGCAAGCCAGTCGCGGACGTCGCCGACAACCTCGCCGTAGGTGGGGTTGCGCTGCATCGTCTTCGGCCTGCCCTGCATGTGCATCAGCACCACCGGCACCCCGCGCTGCGCGACCAGGTCGGCCAGCGCCGGATCCGTCCGAAGAGCGCTCACGTCGTTGACGATTTGCGCCCCCGCCTCGAGAGCCGCCTCGGCGACGACGGACTTTTGGGTGTCGATGCTGATCACGGGGTCGGCTTCCTGCACGACCTCCCGTATGACCGGAATGACTCGTTCGGCCTCTTCCCGGGCCGAGACCGGCTCGCTGCCCGGCCGGGTGCTCTCTCCGCCGATGTCCAGTATGTCGGCTCCTTCAGCGAGCATCCGGCGTGCATGAGCCACGGCGTCGGCCTGGGCCAGGAACCTGCCCCCGTCGCTGAAGGAGTCGGGAGTGACGTTCAGCACCCCCATCACCAGCGGACGGGTTGCGGTGTCGAGGACCGAACCACCCGGCAGCTCCACCCGAAAGGGGGGGCGCCGTGCCCAGGGCGTCTCGCCTGTAGGCTGTCCGGTCACAAAAAAGCACCCTTGGCGGAGGTGGAAGTCAGGAACACGTAACTCTGCGAATGTAATCCAGTTCTGCGCAGATTGCAAGCCTTTCGGCCGCGGTTGTGCAGCCGACGGCACTGTGCGATACTCGGGTCTTCTGCGGGGATTCTTCCCGGCAGATCCCGAGACGAGAGCGGGCTCGTGGTTCGGCCGCCGCCCCAAAAAGCCGCTGAAGGAGCGCCGAACTGATGACGAACCTGGAGGATTTTGACTACGAACTGCCCGAAGAGCGCGTCGCGGCAGTGCCTGCCGAAAGCCGAGAAGAGTCCCGCCTGCTGGTGCTGGACCGCCGGAGCGGTGCCACGGAGCACCGGCGCTTCTTCGATATGCCCGAACTCCTGGACTCGGGCGACCTGCTGGTGATGAACGATGCCCGGGTCATTCCCGCCAGGTCCTGGGCTCGCCGCGAGACCGGGGGAGAGGTCGAAATCCTCCTGGTGCGGCGCCTCGCGGAGGCCGAGGAGGGCGAGGATCTGTGGCGCGCGCTGCTCCGGGCCGGCGGAAGCCTGCGCGAAGGGGAGCGCCTTTCGATGCGCGATTCCGATCTGGAGGTTGCCCTTCGGCGGGAGCACGGCGCCGGCTCCTGGACGATTGCTCTTCCGGAAGGGCGGTCGAAGGAGTTGCTGAAGGCCGGCCGCGTGCCGCTGCCCCCGTACATCCGGAGGGCGCGGAAGCAGCGCGGGCTGCCCCCACAGATGCCGGAGATAGACCGGGAGCGCTACCAGACGGTCTACGCGGAGTGCCCCGGCGCCGTCGCGGCGCCTACGGCCGGGCTCCACTTCACACCGGAACTCCTGGAGGAGATCCGCGGGACCGGTGTAGAGGTGCGGATGCTGACCCTTATGGTCGGGCCCGGCACCTTCCGCCCCGTCCGTGCCCGGCAGGTGGAAGAGCACGAGCTGGAGGCGGAGTTTTTCCATCTGCCCGGCCCGACCGCCGGCGCCGTGGAGAACGCACTGAACGAGGGGCGGCGGGTGGTGGCCACCGGAACGACCACCTGCCGGGTGCTGGAATACGTCGTCCGGGAGAGGGAGTGGCGCGAACAGTCCGGATGGACCGATCTGTTCGTTCATCCGCCGTTCGAGTTCAGGGCTATAGGGGCCCTGATCACCAACTTCCACCTGCCCCGCAGCTCGCTGCTGATGCTGGTGTCCGCTTTCGCCGGCCGCAAGGCCATCCTGCGCGCCTACCGCGAAGCGATGGAAGCCGGCTACCGGTTCTACAGCTACGGCGACGCCATGTTCATAAAGTAGAGTCGTGTGCCTCGCCGCGGGGCGACGGCCGCACGAACGAAGCTGTTGACCGCGGAGGACGCAGAGGGACGCGGAGTAACGACGGACGACAGAGGGGGAACCACAGAGGACACGGAGGACGACGAACAATTCAACAACTCAACAACTGCCGTTTCTTGAGCTGGCCCCTCGCTACTGGCCACTGTCGTCTGCCTGCTGCTTACTGACTGCTGGATTCACCACGAAGGGCACGAAGGACACGAAGGACGATGAGGATGAGAAGGCAGGCAGAAGCGCTAAGGGGACCGCGGAGGACGCAGAGGGACGCGGAGTAACGACGGACGACAGAGGGGGAACCACAGAGGACAAGGAGAGCTTGCCCGCCTGTGGCGGGAATCTCTTCGGTCGGTTCAATGCACCTGGCCCGCCGGGAAGCAGGGCATCGCCGGCATGCGAGACGGCGGGGCGGCAGAGTACGGCGTGGCAGAGCGGCGAGATGCGTTCGGCGCCCGAAGACAAGGCGCCTCAGCATGACGGCGTGGCGGGCGCCGGGCACATTTGAGTGCCGATGGACGCTTTCTACAGAGCACCTTCATACTTCACACTTCGTTTTCCGGCCGGCTTGATCGGGAGATGGCATGGTTGACTTCCAGGTTACCGCAACGGACGGCGATACGCGGGCCCGGACGGGACGGCTGACCCTTCGGTCGGGCACGGTGCGGACGCCGGTGTTCATGCCGGTCGGCAGCCGGGCCACGGTCCGGGGACTCGCCGTCGACCGCCTCCGGGAGTGTGGGGCAGAGATGCTCCTGGCGAACGCCTATCACCTGGCGCTGCGCCCCGGCGCGGAAGTGGTCGCGCAGGCCGGGGGGCTCCACCGCTTTATGGCCTGGGACGGCCCCATCCTCACCGACAGCGGCGGCTACCAGGTGTTCTCCCTGGCCGAACACCGCGAGATCACCGATGACGGAGTGGCTTTCCGCAGCCCCGTGGACGGCTCGGAGATCTTCCTGGGTCCCCGTAAGTGCATGCGCGTGCAGAACCTGCTGGACGCGGACGTGGCCATGGTTCTGGACCAGTGTCCGCCCTATCCGTGCGAGAGGGAGGTGGCCGAGGAGGCGGTGCGACGCACCCTCCGGTGGGCCGAGGGCTGCAAGCGATGGCACGAAAATGAGGGACAGGCGCTGTTCGGCATCGTGCAGGGGAGCGTCTTCGAAGATCTCCGGGAACGCAGCGCGCGGGAAACGCTGGGGATCGGGTTCGACGGATACGCCATCGGTGGCGTAAGCGTGGGGGAGGATGAGGAGATGCGCCGGCGAATCAGCGCCTTCACCGCCGGACTGCTGCCGGAGGGGCGGCCGCGTTACCTGATGGGGGTGGGCTTCCCCGTCGACCTGCTGGAGGCGGTCGCCGCCGGCGTGGACATGTTTGACTGCGTGGCGCCCACACGGATGGGTCGGAATGCGACGGCGTTCACGGCGGAGGGGCGTCTCCGGATGCGCAACAGCGCGTTCCGCACCGACCAGCGGCCGGTCGAGCCCGGTTGCGAGTGCCTGTGCTGTAGGTTATACTCCCGCGCGCACGTTCATCACCTGTTCAAGGTGGGGGAGATGCTGGGCCCCATTCTTTTGAGCGTTCACAACCTGAAGTTCTACAGTCGGCTGCTGGAGCAGTCCCGACAGGCCGTGGTGGAGGGAAGCTTCGCCCGGTTCAAGGACCGGTTCACGGCCGAATACCTCAGCGGAGAAAGACAGACATGAACGCCTTTCTTGGCAGGATGCTTGTCCTGGCGGCCGAAACGCCGGCCGGTGGCGGAGGTGGAGGCGAAGCGGAGCCGGGACCCATGGCCGGACTCTGGGGGCTTATACCCATCGTGGCCATCTTCGCTCTGTTCATCTGGTTCACCCATCGCTCCCAGAAAAAGCGACAGCAGGAACGCCAGGAGATGCTGGAAAGTCTCCGTCCCAAGGACGAGGTCTACACCATCGGGGGCATAAAGGGCCGCATCGTCCAGATAACCGACGACGAGCTGGTGCTCCGCATCGACGACGCCAAGGACATCAAGATAACGGTGTCCAGGGGTGGAATCGGGCGTAAGGCCGGCGAGGAAGAGGGCCAGTAGTTCTGCCCCGCTCCACCCGGAGGGCCGGATGTTCCGGCCAACCTGCTCCGCCTCGGCCGCTGAGGTGCCTGCCGGGGGACCAACAACATGCGCGTGTTCGGCATCGGCGACCTGCACCTCTCGGCCACCGGCGAGAAGCCGATGGACGTTTTCGGACCGGAGTGGTCCGACCACCGCGGCCGCATCGAGCGCAACTGGCGGGAAAGCGTTGGAGCCGAGGACCCGGTGCTGCTCTGCGGCGATTTGAGTTGGGCGATGACCCTGGAGGAAGCCCGGCCGGACCTGGAGTTCATCGACTCCCTGCCCGGGGTCAAGTTCTTCATCCGGGGCAACCACGATTTCTGGTATTCCCGCCCGGGGCGTGTCCGCGACGCCGTCGGCCCCTCCCTCCACCTGATTCGGTTCGACGCCGCGGTCCACCGGGGCGTGGGTATCTGCGGCGTGCGGGGCTGGCTGCTGCCCACCTCGCCCGACTATGTGCCTGAGAAGGACGAGCGGCACCGGCGCCGTGCACGCCTGCGCCTCGGCATGTCGCTGGACCGCCTGGGGGAGCTGAACTGGGAGGTGGCGGTCGCCATGTTCCATTACCCCCCGCGGGACGAGACCGGACCGACCGAACTGTCCGAGATGCTCGCGCCGGCCGGGGTCACCCACTGCATCTACGGCCACCTGCACGGGGAAGACGCCGAAGACGCCTTCGAGGGAACCGAAGGCGGCGTGCGGTACCTGTGCGTCAGCGCCGACCGGGTTGGCTTCAGCCCCCTCCCCCTGTTCGAGCATCCCGCCTGACGAGTTCCGACCAGGTCATAGTCCGCAGGTTGCGCGCTACGCGTTGAGCGTGCTTCCGCGGGGCCGCCCTGTTGCGCGCCCCCGTTTGGGCAGCCCAAAGGGGTCGCAACCACCGGGCCCCAAAATGCGCATGACCCTATCCCCCGGAACCAGGCCGGCCCCGCAGGGGGCCCCGGGCTTTCCGCTGCGCCGGCCGCGGGTTTATAATGAATGGAGATCAGTGACATTTGTGATACGGCACCGCAGATGGCCGGTAAATCGGACAAGAAGCCAACCAGAGACCCGATTCTGCGCGGCCTCGACAGGGTTTGCCGCAGGGTGGGGTTCTGGAAGCTGGGCTGGGGTTACATGTGGGCCCTGCTTTTGCTGGTGTTGATGATTGCGGCCGGCGTGCTGCTGGACCACCTGGTGGTGCTTCAGGAATGGGGGCGGCTGGCTTTCTTCCGAAGCTTCCTGGTTGCTGCCGGGCTCGCCGCCCTCGCCGCCACCCTCTACCCGCTGGCAGCACGGGTCGGACGGTTGTATCTGGCGCGGCAGGCGGAACGGAAGTTCCCGAGCCTGGGCAACTCGCTGGTTAGTTATCTGCAGGTTCGGGGGGACAGCCGAGTCCCGGCCGGCGCGAAAGTCCTGCTGGGTCGTCGGGCCGGGCCCTACGTGCGGAGGCTGGACACGTCGATGGTCGTTGATCACGCGCGCTACCGCCGGATGGGCGTGGTGATCGTCGCGGTCGTCATGGTCTTCGGGCTCTACTGTCTGTTCTCCCCCAAAAGCGCCACCGTCAGCCTGGCCCGGCTGGTTCATCCCCGGGCCGACATACTGCCCCCGACCGCCACAAAGCTGGTGCGGATAGAGCCGGGAGATATCTACGCGGTGGCCGGCGCCGAACCCGACTTGAACGTTACGGTGGAGGGGCGAAGTCCCCGAAACGTTTACGCCGTTTGGGACGCCCAGAGCTTTTCGGGCCGGCGCATAATCCTTTCCAGGTCCGAGCAGAATCACTGGAAGGGCCAATTCCCGCCTCTGCTCGAAGACGGGGCCTACCACGTGGTGGCCGGCGACACCCGCAGCGACCGCTTCGTCATCGAGACGCTTCCGGAGCCCGTGGTGGAGGACGTTAGGCTGGAGGTCCATCTGCCCTCATACGGGGAGGAAGGGCTCCGGACTGTCAAAGGCGGTGACGTGGAGACCGTCCCCGGGGCGCTGATCAAGGTCACGGCAAAGACCAGTCTTCCGCCCGGGAAGGGGCACCTCCGCTTCCGCTCGGGCAGACGGGTGGAACTGGCGGGGATGCGGTCGCGCAACCTTCTGCGAGGGGAATTCAGCATCCAGGCGTCCGACGCCTACTCGATACACTTCGAGTCCGTGCAGTACCCGGGAGGCCGGACTTTCCGCAATACTTCACCTATCGAGTTCACCATAACCTGTGGGAACGATGAGGCACCCACCGTCGTTCTCCGCGGTCCACCGGACGGCACCCGCATGTCCCCCCCCGGGAAGGCGCGTCTGACCTACAGCGCCTCCGACGATTTCGGTCTTTCCGGCGTGTGGCTGCGCTATGAGCCGACAGGGGGGGAAGGAGGGACGGTGCAGATCGCGGATGATCCGCCACGGAAGATTGAGCGGGCCGGCTACGTCTGGGACCTCTCCGCGATTCCACTGAAGCCGGGTCAGGCACTCACCTACTTCCTGGAAGTGAAGGACAACCATCCCGGCAAGCCGCAGGTCGCGCGCTCCCGGACGTTCTCCATCGTCATGCCCCCTGAGGCGGGTAAGAAACGGAGACAATCTGCTGAAGGGAGAGAAATCGGGAAGGGGGGCCCTGCTGAGGGAAAGGCGCGGCCGGGAGAGGGCGACCGGCGGCGGGTCGAAGAAAGCGTCCGGAAGCTGCGCCGGTGGCTGGCGGGAGAAGAAAGTGCGGAGCAGGCGCCGGCGACCGGCGAGAAGGTCCCGGCAGAGGAATCGGCCGGGGAGACCGCTGAAGACAGGGAAGCTACCTCCCGGAAAGACGGGGAACAGAGGCCCGAGGAGCGGGAGCGCGGGGAGGAGAAGCAGGAGGGGGGAAAGCGGAAAGAGGAAGAAGAGCAGGGAGATCAGGCCGAGGAAGAAGAGGAAACAGAGGACGAGAAGGAGAAGGAGAAGGAGACCGAAGAGCCGCCTCCCCCCGACGAGGTCGACCCCAAGCGTCAAGAGGAGTTGAAAAGGCTCCGTGAAGGACCGACGAACGCCCCGGGCACCGAAGACCGGGAAACGGGGAGGAGCCGCGCGGTCGAATCGGACGGCGGCGCAGCCGAGGGGACCGAAGAGAGGGAGCCGCCTCCTCCCGAAGATATGCCGGAGGTCGAGTCGACCCGGCGGACGGAGGAGCAGCCGGACGAAGCCGGCGAGCCGGCCGAAATCCCTTCGGGGAAAGAAGGCCAGGGGGTGGCGGAAGCCGCCGCCGGAGAAGGCGAGGCCGGCAAGCCCCAGGCGGCCCCCACGGAGCAACTGCCGGGCGGCACCGGCAACCGCACCGCGCCGGGCGAATCCACACGCGGCGGAGGTCTGCCCGACGAGCAGCTTGACGACGGTGTCGAGCGGCTGGAAGGCCTGCTTGATCAGGACCGGCTGCCCGAGGAGTTCATGAAGGACCTGGGAATGAACCGACGGAAGCTTCGCGAACTCATCCAGCGCTACCGGCAGCAGGAGGTCGAGGAGCCAAAGGCAGAGGAGGAATCCGGTCAGCGGGCGCCGGTAGCGCCGATGCAGATGCCACGTCTGCTGGAGGGCGGCGAGGCGTCCGAGGACGTGCAATCGGCCGAGGCCGACACGGGCGATGAGCCCGGCGACCGCCTGCGCAGCCGCTTCGAGGGGGCGACGGAACAGCTCTCTCCCCGCTACCGGGAACTGGTCAACCGCTACTACAAGGCACTGTCCGAGGAACGATGAGAAAACCGCTCAAGCTGCGCCGCTACCTGGTCCATTTCACCAGCCACAACATCCCCCAGCTTTTCACCGACGTGCTGGTGTTGGGCAGCGGGGTTGCAGGACTGAGTTCAGTGCTCGGGCTGCCCGATGGTCTATCCGTCCTGTTGGTCACCCAGGGGGATCTGGGCGGGGGATGCACCGCCGAGGCGCAGGGCGGGGTTGCCGCCGCCGTGGGCTCGGCCGACAGTCCGCGGGAGCACGCCCGGGATACCCTTGATGCCGGCTGCCGGCTCTCCGACGAGGAAGCCGTCCGGATCGTCACACGGGAGGCCCCCCGGCGGATCGCCGAACTGGAGGGATGGGGGGTGGACTTTGACCGCCTGGACTCCAGCTTCTCCCTCACGCGGGAGGGCGGCCACAGCCGGCCGCGCATCCTTCACGCCAACGGCGATGCGACCGGCCGGGCCATCAGTCGGACGCTGGCCGAGCAGGCCCGCCGGAAAGCGGGGGTGGAGATATTCCCCGGGGCCTTTGCCCTGGACCTGCTGACGCTCGACGGGATGTGCCACGGCGCGCTGATATGGGACGAGTCCCGGGGGCTGATGATGGCCCGGGCGAAGCAGACAATTCTCGCAACGGGTGGCTGCGGAAGGATCTACCGGGAGAGCACCAATCCATCCGACGTCACCGGTGACGGGGTGGCGATGGCCTTTCGCGCCGGCGCGTCGCTGCAGGACCTCGAGTTCGTTCAGTTCCACCCGACCGCCCTCTACGTGGCGGGCGCTTCCCGGGCGCTGGTCAGCGAAACCCTCCGCGGGGAAGGGGGCGTGCTGCGGAACCGGGAGGGGGAGCGCTTCATGCCCCGCTACCACCCCGACGCCGAACTGGCTCCCCGCGACGTGGTCAGCCGGAGCATCATCGAGGAGATCCGGCGAACCGAGCACACCTGCGTGTATCTGGACGTTACCGAGATGTCCTCCGATTACCTGGAAGGCAGATTCCCCACAATTACGTCCCTGTGCCGACGGTTCGAGCTGGACCCCGCCGAGGACCTCATACCGGTGCGGCCGGCGGCTCATTACATGGTGGGCGGAGTGCGCACGGACCTGGAAGGCCGCACCGACGTTGCAAATCTGCTCGCGGCGGGCGAGGTGGCCTGCACCGGACTTCACGGGGCCAACCGCCTGGGCAGCAATTCGCTGCTGGAGGGACTGGTGTTTGGTCGGCGCTGCGCGATGGCCGCGGCCCGGAGCCTCGACGAGATGCGCGAGCCCCTTTCAGTCCACGCCCTCCAGGGCCTGCCCCAGGAGCCCGCCTACGGCAACCTGAACCTGACGGACGTGGAGAACTCCCTGCGCAGCCTGATGTGGCGGGCGGCGGGCGTAGTTCGGGAGGGGGAAGAGCTGGACGAGGCCCTCGAGACGATAACCTTCTGGTGCCGCTACGTAATGGACAAGGAGTTTCAGAACCCCCAGGGCTGGCAGTTGCAGAACATGCTCGTGGTTGCCCGGCTCATCGCCATGAGCGCCCGCCAGAGGGAAGAGTCGCGGGGCGTGCACCATCGGCGCGATTTCCCGGAGACCTGCCCGAGCTGGCAGCGCCACATCGTGGTCGCCAACACCGGCGAAGACTGGCTCTGACACCGGGGGGCGGGCTGCCCTCACCCCTCGTGTTCTTCGACAGGCGCGGTTTTTTCGCGGTAGTCTTCGATGGCCTTCCGGAGGCCGTCGGCGGCGAGGTTGGAGCAGTGCATTTTCTGCGGCGGCAGGCCCCCGAGCTCTTCGGCGACCTGGGCGCGGGTTATCTTCGCCGCCTCGTCCAGCCCCTTGCCCCTGGCCATCTCGGTGATGACGCTGCTGGTGGCGATGGCCGCCGCGCAGCCGAGGGTCTTGAACTTCACGTCCGCGAGATGCCCGTCCTCGACCAGAATGGTGATGCGCATCACGTCGCCGCAGACCGGGTTGCCCACCTGCCCGACCCCGTCGGGGTTCTCCACCTCCCCCATGTTCTGCGGGTTCCTGAAATGCTCCATGACTTTGTCGGTGTACATCGCTCAGCCTCCCCCGGAATCGTCCGGATCCTCCAGCGTTTCGTTCATGCTGCCGCTGCGGTAACCCTCCAGGTCAACGGTCACGTAACTGTAGCCGAGTGACTTCAACTCTCGGACCGTTCGCGCGCGGGCCGGCCCGGCCAGGAGACGATCCGGCTCCTCCTCGGGGCCCAGTTCGATGCGCGCGATGGAACCGTGGCTGCGCACGCGGACCTGTCGGAACCCCAGTTCCCGCAGCAGGGCCTCGGCGCGCTCGATACGTGCAAGCTTCTCCTCCGTTATCTCTTCCCCGTAAGGCAGGCGGGTGGCCAGACAGGCGCCCGAGGGCTTGTCGTGGGTGGGGAGGGCCATCATGGCCGACTGCTCCCGGATCTCCCTCTTGGTCAGGCCGGCTTCGCGCAAAGGCTGACGGATGCCCAGTTCCCGGCAGGCGCGGAGGCCGGGCCGGTGGCCGTCCGGGTCGTCCGCGTTGGTGCCCTCCGCCACGTGTTCGAACCCGCGCCGGGCGGCCAACTCCTGCAGCCTGGCAAACAGCTCTCGTTTGCAGTGGTAGCACCGGTCGGGCGGGTTGGCGACAAAGCGGGGGTTGTCGAGCTGATCGGACTCCAGTTCGATGGTCTCCACGTTGAGAAGACGGGCCATTTCTCCGGCCTCTTCCCGCTCCCACCGGGGGAATATGGGGGAATGGGCGACGGCGGCCGTCACCCGGTCGCGCCCCAGGACGTCGCGTGCGACCGCGGCCAGGAAAGTGCTGTCGACCCCGCCGGAAAACGCCACCAGCACGGAGTCCATCCGGCGAAGCAGCCGCTCCAGCCGCTTCAGTTTCCCCTGTAGTTCCGGTTCACTCATTGCGGCTCCACTCCGGCCGACGTCTGCTCGATGGTGCCCCCGCCCAGAACCAACTCTCCCCTGTAGAAGACGGCCGCCTGGCCGGGGCAGGGGGCCTCCTGCGGTTCCTCGAAGGTGATTTCGGCGCGTCCGTCGCCGACGGGCCGGACCCTCGCGGGGGCGCCCGGATGATTGTAGCGGATCTTCACCGACGCCGACACCGGCCGCTCGGGCGGTGCGATGCTCACCCAGTTGAGGCCGCCGACGGTGATGGCTTTCCGGCGCAGATGGGGCCGCTCGCCGACCACGACCGCGTTCTCCTCCGGATGAAGCCCGACCACGTAGAGCGGCTCCGAACGCGCAACGCCCAGGCCCCGTCGCTGCCCCACGGTGTAGGAGCCGATGCCGTCGTGCTCTCCGATGACTTCCCCCGACACGTGGACGATGGGGCCGGACCGGAAGGCCCGCGGCCGGCGCTCCCGGAGGAACTCCCGGTAGCGGCCCCCGGCCAGGAAGCACAGGTCCTGGCTGTCCGGCCTGTCATGCACCGGCAGTCCCATTTGTTCGGCAATCCGACGGACCTCCTGCTTGTTCAGCTCACCAAGGGGGAAAAGGGTGCCTTCGAGCTGCTCCCGGGTTAGCCCGTAGAGGAAGTAAGACTGGTCCCGGTCCCCTCCGCCGACGGCAAGGGCGCGAAGACCGGTGGAAGGGTCCCTGTATGTGCGGGCGTAATGCCCCGTGGCAATCGAAGGAGCACCGCTCGCTTCGGCTACCCGACGGAGAAGCGGGAATTTCACGCGGCGGTTGCAGAGCACGCACGGGTTCGGCGTTCGGCCGTTGGAATACTCCTCGACGAACGGGGACAGCACGCGCTGCTCGAAGTCCCGTCGCGCGTCCACCGTGTGGAGCCGTATCTCCAGGACGTCGGCGACACGCTCCGGGTTACGGGCGGCGTCAGCGCCGGAGGTCCCGAATGCGGGCAGGCGGAGGAACAGCCCCTCCACCCGATGGCCACGCTCCAGCAGCAGGGCGGCGGCGACGGCCGAGTCCACGCCCCCGGACAGGCCGACGATCACCTTTTTGCGTGCTTCGGTCATAGTCCCTCCCGCTGCTCTCGGCGGCTCCGCACTGAATCGGATCAGGTCTCGTCAAGGGGCGACATGCTGCGAAGTCGCTCCACGATCGGCGGAAGCTGCTCGATGACGAATTCAACGTCCTCCGCGGTATTCTGCCTTCCCATGGAGAATCGCAGGCTCCCGTGGGCCACCTCCGGCGGAATCCCCATGGCCACCAGCACGTGCGAGGGGTCCAGCGTCCCGCTGGTGCAGGCCGAACCCGTCGAGACGCAGACCCCGACGGCGTCGAGGCTGAGCAGCATGCTCTCGCCCTCCACGTTGCTGAAGCTGAGGTTCAGCAGGTGGGGCAGCCGGTGGCGGGGATGCCCGTTGAGTCGGACATCCGGCACGGCCGCCCTCAGTTCATCCTCAAGTCGATCCCGGAGGCCGCGCAGCCGTTCCGCCTCCGCCTCCAGGTCTGCACAGGCCAGCTCCAGGGCCCGAGCCATTCCAACGATGCCGGGTACGTTCTCGGTTCCGGCCCGAAGCCCCTTCTCGTGATGCCCCCCGTGCTGGACCGGCTCGACGTCCGTACCGGCCCGCACGTAGAGCGCTCCCACCCCTTTGGGTCCGTAAAACTTGTGGGCGGACACCGTCAGCAGGTCAACCCCGAGCTGACCCACGTCCAGCGGGATTTTCCCCACGGCCTGGACGGCGTCGGTGTGGAACGGCACGGACGCCTCGCGAGCCACCTCGGCCAGTTCGGCGATCGGCTGGATGGTGCCCACTTCGTTGTTGGCGGTCATGATGCTCACCAGGGCGGTCTCCGGGCGGAGGGCGGCGCGGAGGTCGGCCGGGTCCACCCGGCCGTGTTCGTCCACGGGAAGTCGTGTGATGGCGAAGCCCTCCTTTTCCAGGGCCGCGCAGGTGGCCAGCACCGCGCTGTGCTCGACGGAGGAAGTGACGAGGTGACGGCGCTCTTCGTCCGATGCGGCCGTCACGCCGAGCAGGGCCAGGGTGTTACTTTCGGTGCCGCCGCTGGTGAAAATGATTTCCTCGGGAGAGGCGCCGAGGAGGCGCCCGATCGTTTCTCGGGCGTCTTCAACGGCCCGCCGGGTGCGCTGGCCCGGTGTGTGGACGCTGGAGGGGTTGGCGAAGTGCTCCGTCATGTAGGGAGCCATCGCCTCGGCGACCTTCGGCCTTACGGGCGTTGTGGCGCTGTGGTCCATGTAAATGGTGTTCATGATGCGATCTCCGGTGTGCCGGTGTCCCTTCTGTATTTGGATGCGCGTTCTTGATGTCGCCGAACCAGCTCAGCGATGGTGGCGCTCGCCAGGACTTCGACGGCGCACGCCGTCAGCTCCGCCCAGACGTCCCGGGTTACGCAGCGGTCGGCCATCTTGCAACGCTCCGGTTCCTCGATGCAGTCAACGGGGCAAAGAGGACCCTCAAGGGCTTGCCAGACGTCCAGCAGACTGACCTCGGAGGGCGGATCGGCCAGTGCGTAGCCCCCACCGGCCCCCCTGACGCTGCGGATCAACCCACTGCGGCGAAGGTCCTGGATTATCTTGCTGAGGTAGCGTTCCGGGATTTGCTGCCGGTTGGCCAGCTCTTCCAGGGGCACAGGGCCTTCCCCAATCCGGAGTCCCAGCTCCAGCATGGCCCGGGCGCCGTATCGAACGCGGGTGGAGATTTTCATGGCGTCTCGACAATAAAGGATAAGTCCTACCTTTTATGTGCAGTTTATCTTCTTGGTCCGACTCTGTCAAGTCCCGGCACCGGCTGAGTCGTCAGGATTTTGACGGGCGCCCTCTCAGCCCGGCGGGAGTCCTGCAATGGGCACATGGGTTTTCCATGAGCGCCCAACCGTCCGGGGAAGCCACCGTCGTGCCTTGGCTGGCCGTTTTCAGCGGTTCTGGTGTCTGTGTTCCGCTGCACCGTATGCTCACAGGGCGAATGCCTGACGGGACCTGTGGCTTGAGGTACATCCGCGCTACGGGTACAATCACCGCCCATCGCGGCGGTCAGAAACCTACGAACAGATACCCTTGTGAGGTGCTGATGATGACGGAAATCGTCGACGTGCAGGCCCGACAGATACTGGATTCCCGCGGCAATCCCACCGTCGAGGTGGAGGTCGAGCTTGCCTGCGGCGCGCTGGGGCGCGCCGCGGTGCCAAGCGGCGCGTCCACCGGCGCGCACGAAGCGGTCGAGCTGCGCGACGGAGACTCCTCCCGCTACGGTGGCAAGGGCGTGCTCCGGGCCGTGGAGAACGTCAACACGGTCATTCGGGAGGCGGTCCTCGGGTGCGACGCCGTGGAACAGCGGATGCTGGACGAGCTTCTGATCGAGCTGGACGGCACCCCGAACAAGGGCAGCCTCGGGGCGAACGCCGTACTCGGGGTCTCCCTGGCCGCGGCTCACGCCGCGGCGGCGGCCCTCCGTATGCCTCTCTACCGCTACGTCGGTGGCACCAACGCCCGCTTCCTGCCGGTTCCGATGATGAACATCCTCAACGGCGGCAAGCACGCCGACAACAACGTGGACCTGCAGGAGTTCATGATTATGCCGGTCGGCGCCGCGGAGTTCTCTGAGGCGCTCCGCATGGGAGCGGAGGTGTTTCATGCCCTGAAGAACGTGCTCTCGGAGGCCGGCAAGGGCACCGCGGTGGGAGATGAGGGCGGGTTCGCCCCCGACCTTGGCTCCAACGTGGAGGCGCTGGAGATGATCCTGAAGGCCGTGGAGGCCGCCGGTTGCGAGCCGGGCCGGGACGTCTGCATTGCGCTGGACCCGGCCTCCAGCGAGTTCTACGGACAGGACGCCAAAGGCAAGGGCATAGAGGCCGAGGGCAAGTACGTGCTGGCCGCCGAGCCGGAGGGACAGCAGGTGAAGACCTCCGCAGAGATGGTCGCCTTCTACTCCGACCTCTGCGACCGCTTTCCCATCATCTCCCTGGAGGACGGCCTGGCCGAGGACGACTGGGACGGGTGGAAGACCCTGACCGAGGAGCTGGGCGACCGCGTCCAGATCGTAGGCGACGACCTGTTCGTCACCAACGTGGAACGGCTCCGGCGGGGAATCGAGAACGGCATCGCCAACTCCATCCTGGTGAAGGTCAACCAGATCGGCACGCTGAGCGAGGCCATGGATGCCATCGAGACCGCTCACAGGGCCGGTTACACGGCGGTGATCAGCCACCGCTCCGGGGAAACCGAAGACACAACCATCGCGGACATCGCCGTGGCTGCCAACACCGGCCAGATCAAGACCGGTTCCGCCAGCCGCACCGACCGGGTCTGCAAATACAACCAGCTCCTCCGGATCGAGGAGGGCCTCGGGGATTGCGCCCGCTACGGGACCGGGCTGTTGCCGAACCGGTAAGGCCGGCGGCTCGAGACCAGGAAGTGCTCTGTAGAAATGATGCATGATGCGCCCGAGTACTGGCTCCCGATGTCATTCCGCTATGAGGCCGTCTTTCAAGTGCCGGGCCGCCGGAAGCAGGGGCATCGGTGGCATGCGAGACGGCGGGGCGGTAGAGTACGGCGTGGCGGAACGGCGAGATGCATTCGGCGCCTGGAGGTAAGGCGCCTCAGGTCGCGGCGGAGGCCGTTGTGCGGCGCTGCCCCGCTGGGCAAGTATGACGTCCGACGGATCATCGAGGAGTCCCGCGACGGCCGGTCCGTGGCCGTTGCGCCGCGGAGCGGCGCAGTCGTGAAGGCCAGGGCTTCAGCCCTGGTATTTCACGCGAAAACCCAATTGCGCCCCGCAGGGGCGCGGTGAGTACCCGATGCGCAAAAGCCTCACCGGGCGGCTTTGCCGCGGCATATCCGGAGCGAGCGACGGCCGGTCCTGAGGGCAGGCCGGTGTGAAGAGATCGCGTATCGAACTCGCTCACCACCATCTGCATCT
>CAZEAP010000038.1:0-25728 GCA_964510315.1 uncultured candidatus Brocadiaceae bacterium | reverse complement strand
CGGGGAGCTCACGCTGACCTCCACCACCTCCGGCGGAGAGGTGTATTGCTGGGTCCAGAAACCCGACCCAGACGCCTCAGGGCCCAGCGGCAAGAGCGAACTTCCCATGGGGGTTCCCATGCGGAAGGCGGACGTCCCAGGTAAGTGCCGCGGGTTGATCGGGGGAGGACGCGACGAATACGGCAACCAGCCTGCCGATGCATTGTATACGTGGGTAGTTGGAGACTGGACGCATCAGGCGACCGAGGCGGAGAACGGATGCTGCCCTCACTACTACAGTTGCACGCCTCAGGACGGCACAGCCGGCACGCTGACCTACTCCTGCGGAGGGAGTTCGGACTCCGCCGACACCTCCGATATAGTGGCTTTCGACGCGGACCTGACGGCCCCGGGCCTGGATGAGGAGCACGAGGAGAGTCCCGGCTGGTTTGCCGCCATTGAGTCGCGGGAACAACTCGCCCTGTCGTTTCCTCCGGCAGAGGTCTTTGAGACCTTTGACGTGCTCGACGGGGAGGCGGGCTGTTCGGAGCCCTCCCAGTCCTGGCAGGCAAGCCTCACCGTCGAAGGAGGACTGACCGTCTGGGACTCCGCGGAGGAGGGGGATGAGCTGACCGGGGACGATCTGAAGTGGGGATGGCGATGGAACTCCAGCGAGTACACGTGGGAGGACCTGGGCAGGCCGCCCCAGAAGGTCTACATACAACGTCACGATACGCGCGGGGGGAGCATCGAGCTGAAGATGACCGTAAGCGACTTCTGGCGCTGGTGGGATGAGGAGCAGACCGCCTCCGACGTGATCGAGGTGAAGGGGGTGATCGACTTCGACGACAGGATTCCAGATTACTCCCTGGACACCGATGAGGACTCCGAATACGACTCCGACAACTTCTTTCTCCGCCAGGGGGAGGACGCCGTGGTGGACATCTACTGGCACATCATGCCGGAGACGCTGGAAGTGGACAGCGTAAAGGTTAACATCTACCCGGAGCCGGGCGGCGGGGTAGTCGTGCTTAATGAAGACGACGGGGTGCCCCAGACTGCCGGCAGCGGAAGTGTAGAGTGGGACACCAGGGCGGGCGGCGAATACAGGGAGAAGGGCTTCTACCGTGTGCAGCTTGAGGTGGTGGTGGGTGGGCAGGAGGTGAAGACGCCCATAGAGGACGCCGAGCCCGACTATCCTGGCTGGCAGTGCCCCCAGAGGTGCCTGGGCATCCACGACCTGATCTGGAAACACCGGCCTCTCCTACGCGTGCATCCGCATGAGCACGGGGCGCCTACATCCAGCATCGAATTCGAGAGCAGTTCAACTCTGAGCACAGTCAGCGGCGGAGAACGAAACGGGCAGACCTACTATGACCTCCTGTCGGACGCTAAGTGTTCGTGGGGTAGCCTTGAGGAAGATTTTACAGAACAGGAAAGAGAGACCTTCTACACCGATTCGGGGAGTGAGACCCTCTACTACTCCTCAAACCGCCGGGACTCGACATCGTACGTTTTTCTACAATACTGGATGTTTGAGAACTTCAGCACCCTACCCGACGGGATAATCTTCCTGCCGGGGATTGAATCCGTCTGGCACGAGGGTGATCTGGAATACGCCCAGATCGCGGTCAAGCGGGTCGGCGCCCCGCCGTCGGAGAAATCCGAGTGGCTCAAAGCTTTTGCGGCTACCGTCGCACAGCATTATTACGGCCAGACGCTGTGCTGGAACGATGTGGCAGGAGGGCCGGCAAGCGAAGCGCACGAACAAGAATACGTTGAGCACGACGGTACAAGGCTGGTCGTATACGTTGCGCTTGGCGCGCATGCCACATATTTCGCTGCCGACTCCGAGATCGAGGTGCCAGACGCGAGTCACTTTGGCTTCGGCAATGACGATGCATACGGGTACGACCCAACTCCTGAAGGCGGATACGACCAGACAGCCCTGGGGGATGAACATCAAACGGCAGACATGCCCTATCAATTGCTCAACATTTGGAACGCTGCTCTCACTGACACCGGCATCGATTATTGGGGCTGGGTCTCGTCCGACCCGGACAATCATGACGCGCCTCCAAGAGCTGAACTGAGGTACGCCATCGACGACGCCAATGACGGCCAGCACCTTGAGCTGCTGACGAATCCAGTTCGCTTCCACAACGGATGCATTTGTCCCTACACGCCGCACGGCGACAGTTTAGTCATCCATTAACGAAGGGAATAGTTATGTCCCGCCCTTGCGAAAACGCAATTCTGGTTATGCTGCTGCTGGCGACATGCTCTGTTGCGTGGGGAGAGACCGCGCCTGGTGAGCCGGGACCCGTGCCCCTGTGCTGGAAGGGGTTCAAGGAGGCGCGGTTTCTGCGAGAGGTCTATGAGAAGAAACACGGCAACCAGCAGCTCAAACGCCGTGCCAGCGCGCCAATTTTGTTGTTGCGCTTCAAGCGATACGACGAGGCGAACCACTGGCAGCAATACGACGTCATTGAGATCGCTCCGGCGGTGCAGTCCCTGCCCCCCCAGACCAAGCCGACGTACACCGAGCAGATAGCCACCCTGGGGGACCCCTGGATGTTTGGGGTCGTCAGCCAGCCCGGCGAGGCGGACATTGGGTTTCGGCTGAACCGATTCATGCACGATTTTCCGGCCGTGCCCGTTCTCCCTCGTGGCACACTGAAGGAGGGGGACCAATGGCGGGTCAAGGTCCCCCCGGTGCCTCTCGGGCGCGGGCAGCTCAGCGACCCGCGCAAGGGGCACAGCTGGCTGCGCCAGCAATGGACCGACACAGTGCAGCTGGACGGGTACCGTTGTGCCAGAATAGAGTATAGCATCCGCGAATCCGGCAGGGCCGGCGGCGACTTGAGAGAAACCTTCAAGAGCGCGCATATGGTAACGGTCGAGGTGCAGGGCGAAGTGTACTTCGCTCTCGAGGAAGGTATACCGGTTCTGGAACGCAGTTCTTCCTCAGCAGAGGTCAGTGACCCCGAGGGCACCGTGTTGTACTCCCGGCAAATGCGGAAACGCCTGCTTCTGGTCTGCCGGGAACCTCTCAAGCAAGGGCAAATACCACCCATGACGGAGTGGAACTACAGCTACCGGCTCGGCCAGGAGATGGCCGAACCGGCTTACCGGCAGCCCAAAGCTCGATCCGAGTAATGGGCGCAGAGCGTTGCCCTGACGGGCATCTCCGCCTGCGCAAGCATGACGACGTGGGCGAGAAGGCGTGGTCTGAGCAGGAGAACTACCTGGAGTTTGGCGATATAAGCGATCAGAACTGGCAGGACGCCATGTCCACGTCCGCCGATCAGAGCAACACGGAGGAGCACTGTTTCGACGTTCACGACGAGAATCGCACCTGCTGGCAGGGAGAGAGAACCGTCTTCTACACCACTCACCCCGGCACTTTTCACGGTTACGCCCACAAGAACCACGTCTTCATGCAACTGTGGATGTACATGGCCGCCATCCGGCGTCTGCTGGGCCAGCCGGACGGGGAGGTCACGACCAACGGGACCTCGGGGAGCACCCTCGACGGCGACGGGGAGCTCACGCTGACCTCCACCACCTCCGGCGGAGAGGTGTATTGCTGGGTCGAGAAACCCGATCCCGGCGCATCAGGCCCGACGGGCGAGACCGACCTCCCCATGGGTGTGCCGATACGCAAGTTCGGCGCGGAAGGTAACTCGCGTTCCATGCGCGGAGGAGGGAAATGCGAAGACGGCAGTCAGCCTCCCGACGCCCTCTATGAATGGGTGCTGGGGAACTGGTCGCAGGAGGCCACCGAGGAGGAGGGAGGGGCGGGGGCCCGCTATTACAACGAGGAGCCCCACGGGGGGACGGTCGGCACGCTGACCTACTCCTGCGGAGGGAGTTCGGACTCCGCCGACACCTCCGATATAGTGGCTTTCGACGCGGACCTGAAAGGTGAGGGACTGCCGGACGAATACGAGGAGAGCCCCGGATGGTACATCCCCGTGGGCTGCCGGGTCAAAGTTAACCTTGACGTGCGGCCCGCGGGCCTGGCGGACACTTTCGGGGTCTTCCCCGGCGAGGAGGACATGTATGAGCCGACCCAGTCGTGGCGCGGATTCATCGCCACCCACGGCAGCCTGACCGTCTGGGACTCGCCGGAGGGGGGAAATCAGCTCGGCGGTGAGGAGCTTATGTGGGGCTGGTGGCGGGACACCCAGCAATGGAAGTGGGTGTATCTCGGCCTGCCGCCCGAGACGGTCTATCTGCAGCGGGAAGACAGCAGCAGCGGGTGGGTCAACGTGGAGATCACGGTGGCCGATTTCTGGCGCCACTGGGACGACGCGCCCACCGCCTCGGACCGCATTAATACCGGTAACCTCAGCGTGGTCGGGCTCTCCTGGCAGCGCTACGAGGACGACAGCCACCAGAACCTCCCGCTCTACTCCTACGAGGACACCGAAAGCGCGACGAACGAGCCGATGCCGTGCACGAAGATGTATCCGGGCAGGACCGGCCCCGACGACACGGCCACCTGCCGGAACAAGGTCCGCCTTCTGGCCAGGCTCTCCCAGACGGTTCCGGACGGGGTGGAGGCAGACGTGCATTTCCGGCTCTTTGACGTGGACGACCCCAGCGCCCACGATAACGTCGTGGACGATGATAGCGGGGAGAAGCACAACGACAACCGGCCGGACGGCAGCTTCGGGGCCTCGCCGGCAGAGTCCACGGTGACGGTTCAGAGCGGCGACACGGCGGAGCTTGAGGTGAGCATCACCGAGATGCAGCCGGGCAACAACTGGCGGGTGACGGCGGGCTGCGCGGGGAGCGAGGTGGACGCGGTGCACGTGGACTCCAACGACGGATTCGTCCTGCGGGACGGAGACGGCAACAGGGCCCTCCAGACCCGTGTCCTCACCATCTGGCGAAAGCTGTGGGTGGAGCTGGACATGATGGAGGAGGTGCTTAAGATAGAAGATCACCCTGAGACGAACGTCCTTTTTGGCGAACTGCAGAGGGTCCAGTACCTTGACGGTGAAGACCGCACGGAGCTGAAAGTAGAGGGCGTACCAAGAGAATTCTCCGAAGACGGTCATTTCGACGACGGTTGGATAGAGATTCTGGGGAGTTTCTATGATGTGGAATCGTTTACCGACACTTCAGGCGCGGACGAGGTGTACGTCTCAGGTAACATCACCGGCCAGGCCTCGGAGGGTGATGTCTATGGGCTGTACGACGACGACTACAGGTTGGACGACGGCCAGATGGTCTTGCAGTTGGAGGACCCGCCGTTCGGCGTGCAATATCCGTGGGGCTGGCCGAGGGATCCCGATCCCTCGCTCCTGGCGGAGGCATTCGAGCCGGCTTACGTGACGATCGAGACCTTCGAAGAGGCGAGGGACGACCAGGGCAACGAGCTGAACGGCGCTGCCGACTTTGTGCGAAACCTCGACGACGAGTGGAGCGCGGCACACGAGGCATGCGAGGAAGTCACACCGCACGTGGCCCAGGATTTCTGGGGCGTTCATCTGGTGTCGTTTTTTCAGGGACACTACAAGCACGATACGGACGGGGACGAGGACGGGGGGGCGGAAATGGGGGAGGCGGACAGGGGAGGCGAGCGGGCGGGCGTCCATTGGGAGGTCTTGCGGGATAACGGAGGCGAAACCGAAGCCCAAGTATGCTCGGCGCACGAAGTGGGGCACTGCTGTGGACTTGAGGATGCCAACCTCAACGAGAATCACCCCAACGTCTGCGTCATGAACCAGGACCTGGAGCACAGAGATTTCTGTCCTGCGTGCATCGACAAAATACGTGACGGTGAGACTTGGTGACCTGTTCAAATAGAAAGGATTGAAGGCGATGCTGAGCAACCTTACTGGCACCCGTACGCTGTTGATCCTTGTACCCCTGATAGTGTTCACTCTCCCCGGTGTTCGTGCGGAGACGGGCGCCGCGAGCTGGCAGACCGATGCACTCCAACTGACCGCAGAAGTGCATCGTTCCCGCATCAGAGTGGGCGAGCCGGTTTTCGTTCGCGTGACCGCGCGCAACACCGATGAGCGGCCTCTGAAGCTTGACGCGTTTTACTGGGATTGGGAGATCGTCGTGCGCGGACCGGAGGGCTGGAAGGTCGAGGGACCTCTCTATAGCCTCCTGGGCTACAGAGGCTATCCGTACGGGAAGTACGGCGAACTACCCGGACTGGCCCCGGGGAAGTCGCGCAGCAGTTGCGTCGTTCTTTGGTTGATGGACAAGGGCCGGGAGTATGAGCGATGTCCGTTTTTTCCGCAGCCGGGGACCTATGATGTTGTGCTGCGAGACAACTTCGCCCTTATGACAGAGGAAGGGGACCGGAGCGGCCATGATGCGGAACTGAGCTTCTCTGTGGACGTGGAATCCCCAGGTAACGGATGGAAAAATGTCGAACAGACGCTTTCTGCCACGAACATGGTAGACAGCACATCAGACCGCGAAGACGCCTCGAGACTGCGGGAGCTTCTGGAGCAGCTCGGCGAGTCCCCCTACACCCCCTACGTGAAGTGGCTGCGGCTGCGGGCTGCCGCGGACCACTACAAGACAGTTGAGGCCGGCGGCCGGCGGGGAGCACGGGAGTTGGAACGCCTGCAAGAACTCTCGGAGGATCTTCTCAAGCAGTTTGGGGGCACGGGGACGCCGGTCGAGCGTGACGCCCTTGTGATGCGGGCGATTACACATGTGCTGCGGCGCGACCTGCTGCAAATCTGGGAGTATGGGGGCAGAGAGCAGCTGCGCATAGAGGCCGGCGCGGAGGAGGGGTTCATTCCGGTTCTGGTCTCGGAACTCCCCAAGATGGGCCTGCCCGGGAAGATTGAGGCCCTTGAGGATGTTGACGTCGACGCGGTCATCGCCCGGGAAGACGGCAAGGCACGGGAGATCCTCGCCGAGCTGGAACGGCGGTTCGGCGGTTCGGAGCGCGATTTCTGGCGTCTGAAGACATGGTTGGATTAGGATCGGCGCGCGTTCGCTCTTGTCCTTGCGATGCTTCAGGGAACGCGCGGCCAGCGGCTCGGCGATTCCCCATACATGCCCTACTTGAAATGGCTCCGGCTCCGGGCGGCAATCGACAGAGTCTACGGGACAGTGCAGGAAGGGGGTAATACGGGGAGACGCGAGATGGCCCGGCTGCGCCAACTGAGCGAAGACCTGCTGCGGGAGTTTCACGGCACAGCCATCCCGATCGAGCGGGACGCCCTCATAGTCAAAGGCGTTATCCAGGCGGCTCAGGTCGAGATGCTGGAGAAGTTCCAGAAGGATGGCGCGGCAGGAATGCGTGAGATGACGGGGAACGAGGAAACGGGCGGGGCGCTCCCTCTCTTGCGCCAAGCGCTGCCGCATATGGGTGTGAAAGGCGGCCTCGAAGAACTCAAAAAACGTGATGTCGCCGCACTCGCGGCACGGGAGAGGAAGGCCGTCGAACAGACCCTGAAGGAGCTAAAAGAGCGCTTCGCGCCGACCAGGGGCGTCCGCCAACTGGAAGATTGGCTCAGATGAGCCACGGTCGCGCGGCCCCAGTGGCGGTCGAGTGGCAAGGAGCGGCCAACAACCAGATGGCGCCCTTCGTGCGCAACATCGACAAGGATCCAAAGCACCCCGACTGGACGGGAAGCCACGAGGCGGCTGAAGAGCTTCCCGCCCGGGCCGGGGACGACTTCTGGGCGGTGCATCTGCTTTCCGGTTTCCAGGGGCCGGCGGGCACGGGACTCTTTGGTGGAAACATCGGGGTAGATTGCGACCCCTTCATTCCGAACGATGATGACAACGCGGCCATCCTGGGGGAATCTTCCGAGTCCACGCACGCGTGCGTCATCTACCGGGAGACAATCCGAGACAGTATGGGTCTCGAGCCGTACGAGCAGTGGGCCGTGACCCATGAACTTGGACACTTGACCGGCCCCGACCACTCGGATAGCGGAGTGATGGACCCTCGGCTGGAGGATGGAAGTTCCTTCACTGCGGCCAGCCTGGCAAAGATCCGCGCCAAACAGTGGTAGTACGAGCTGCCAGGGAGCCTACAACTACATCGCTACCAACTGGCAAAGGACAATGAACCCATGAAAAGAAATCGGCACGGTAAAGCCAGCATTCTGACGGCTTGGCTCCTTCTGTGGACCTCCGCTGGACTTGCCGGGACAATGGATGAAAGTCCTCTGCGACTGGCGGTCACCCCCCAGCAGCAGCAGATACTGGCCGGTGAGCCCGCTTTCGTCAAAGTCTCACTGAGCAATGAGAGCAGCAAGGACGTGTCCGTGGAGTGGCCCCGTTCGCTATCGCCAAGGATTGCGGACTGGTGCCTTGAGGTTGCATCTCCCGGAGAGGAGGCGTTCCGCAGTACGCCGCTTCAATGGCGAACCATCTCGCAGGCCAGTGGAGAGGCAGTTAAGTTGCCTCCGGATGAGAAACTTGAGGGTGTCCTTCCCTTGTGGGTGAGGGCGGGCTGCAACGAGAACGAAAAGCACGCCGGCTTCATCTTTTCCCGTCCCGGCCGGTATCGGTACCGTCTGCAGCTTCACGTTCACTTCGAAGGTCCAGACGGCAGAGGTAAATGGCATACGGCTTCGGGTGAGGTGGTCGTCAGTCGCAGAGGACAGGGCTTCGAGCGTTTCTCTCGACAGATACAGCGGCTGGTGAGTTCCTGGGGCCGAGTGAGCCCGGAGGACCGCCAGACGTTGCAGTCTATCATAGGAGGGTTGGAAGGATCGCCGTATGCGACGCACGCGAAATGGCTCTGGTTGGCTGCTTTGAGCCAAGGCCAGTTCACGGCTCTGGACGCCCCGGAATGCGGCGCCCGCGTTCTCCAATCGATGTGGCGCTACTCAGGGGAGACGTTGCGGGAGTTCGGAGGGACAGGTTTTCCTCCCGAGGAAGTAGCTCTGGCGTCCCGGTGCATAGCCTGGGCGTACCAACGACATGTTCTGGAGATATGGGCGGAGGAAGGCATGCGTGGCCTCCAGAAAGAAGGGCTGGAGCACCTGATCGGGGTGATCTGTCAGCAGGCCGATGTCGACGGAGGGCCTGATGATCTGCGTAAAGACATCGCGTTGTCAAAGGCTCGGACCGCTGGGAAGGAGGCCCGGAAGGTTCTCCAAGAGCTGAGGGACCGCTTCGGCGCGGGGGCGGCGCGGCGGATTGGGAGCTTTGTGCGGTGAGGCGGGGAACCGCGCGCACGGGATAGGCTGGAATGAATCTCACTGTATTTCCGGCTCTTTGACGTGGACGACCCGAGCGCCCACGATAACGTCGTGGACGATGATAGCGGGGAGAAGCACAACGACAACCGGCCGGACGGCAGCTTCGGGGCCTCGCCGGCAGAGTCCACGGTGACGGTTCAGAGCGGCGACACGGCGGAGCTTGAGGTGAGCATCACCGAGATGCAGCCGGGCAACAACTGGCGGGTGACGGCGGGCTGCGCGGGGAGCGAGGTGGACGCGGTGCACGTAGACTCCAACGACGGATTCGTCCTGCGGGACGGAGACGGCAACAGGGCCCTCCAATGACATCCAAAGGCACCGGGGGCGGTATCTTTGCCCTTTGCGTTCGTCCTGTGCCTTCCGCGCTGTTGGTAATTCCCCTGACGTTGCGACGGATTTAAGGCTTGACTCTATGCCCGCCACGTGTATAATATTCGTGGGCCTTTCGGGGAGCCCCGCCGTACGCGCTACACCTGAAGTGGCGGCGACCGCCGGCGTGTGCCGTGTCGCTGCAAAGTGACTTTCCGGGCTTGCGCGAAGGCCATAATTCTGCTATAGTTACGTGCTGCTCCGGGTGTTGCGGCATCTGTCGGTCGAGATGCCGCGGGGCGGTCCCCTCCGCGCTGTGTCCAGCAGAGGAACGGACCTTGGTGATAACAGTGGACGGCCCGGCGGCCGCCGGCAAGAGCACGGCCGCGCGACGACTTGCCCGAAAGCTGGGGTTCCGCTACCTGGACACGGGCGCCATGTACAGGGCCGCCACCTGGAAGGCACTCCGGGAAGGGGTCGAGACGGCCGACGCGGAGCGACTCCGGGAGGTCGTCGCCCGAACCGCCTTGGAGTTGCGCCCCGACGGGCGCGTGCTCTGCGACGGGATGGACGTAACCCGGCAGATCCGTACGCCGGAGGTGACGGAGAATATCTTCCGGCTCGCCGACCGGCCCGGCGTCCGGAAGGTCATGCGGAAGAAGCAGCGGCAGTTCGCCGAACATCACGACGTGGTAGCCGAAGGAAGGGATCAGGGAACCGAGGTCTTCCCCGACGCGGACCTGAAGTTCTACCTCACCGCGTCGCTGGAGGAGCGGGTTCGGAGGCGGACGATGGACCTCCGGGCCGCCGGCGAAAACGCGAGCGAAGAAGACGTCAGGGCCCAACTGGCCCGGCGAGACGCAAAGGACAGGGCGCGCCCGGTCGGCGCGCTGCGCAGGACCGAGGAGATGATCCTCATTGACAACACGGACCTGACGGCGGACGAAGTCCTCCGGCGGATGCTGGCGCACGTCCGGCGCCGCACGCCCATGTGAGTTGAGGAACTTCGCGCTCCGCCGTGTGCGGTTCCCCGGCCGTTCCCGTCGAGCGGGCCGAGGCGAACCGGTATATACGCAGGATCCGCCGTGCGGTCGCATTGTCGCCGCACCGGCATGCACACTGGAAGAAGCATAACTTTTTTTCTCTTAGCGGTCAGCGGTTGAAAATGAAGAAACGCGACATCCTCGCGGACTTCGACATCGACAGGGAAGAAGTAGAGCAAGAAGTGCAGGACTCCCTGGCGGGTCTCGAAGCCGAAGAACTGGAAAAGCAACTGGACGAATCGGTCAAGGACTATCACGTCAACACTATTCTGGAAGGTCGCGTTGTCAGCATCACCGACAGCGAGGCCATGGTTGACGTGGGCTACAAGAGCCAGGGCGCCGTTCCCCTTGGGGAGTGGCGGCGGGGCGACGAGGTGGAGGTCGGCGACACGGTGGACGTCCTGCTGGAGGCAGTGGAAGACGACGCCGGCCTGGTCCAGCTCTCCAAACGCAAAGCCGACCGCATCCGCCAGTGGGAGCGGGTGGTCACCGACCACGAGGAAGACGACGTCGTCACCGGCACCGTCATCCGCAAGATCAAGGGCGGATTGCTGGTGGACATCGGCGTGCCGGTCTTCCTGCCGGCCAGCCAGGTGGACACCCGCCGTCCGGGCGAGATAGCCGACTTTATCGGGGACCGGCTCACCTGCAAGATACTGAAGATCGACCCGGACCGGCGCAATATCGTGGTCTCCCGGCGCCAGCTTATCGAGCAGGAGCGGGACGTTATGAAAGTGCACCTGTTCGACCGCCTGGAAGAAGGCCAGATCCGACCGGGCAAGGTCAAAAACATCGTCGACTTCGGCGCCTTCGTCGACCTGGGCGGCATCGACGGACTCCTTCACATAACCGACATGAGCTGGGGACGCATCAGCCATCCCAGCGAGATGGTGGCCATCGATGACCTGATCGAAGTGGTGATCCTTAACGTCAACCGCGAGGAAGAGAAGGTCGCCCTCGGCCTGAAGCAGAAAACCCCCAGCCCCTGGGAGGGCATCGAGGAGAAATACCCCGTCGGCTCCGAAATCACCGGCGAGGTTGTGAACCTGATGAACTACGGGGCTTTCGTCAAGCTGGAGGAAGGGGTGGAAGGACTGGTCCACATCAGCGAGATGTCCTGGACCCGCCGCATCAATCATCCCAGCGAACTGGTCTCCATCGGCGACATGGTCGACATCGTCGTGCTGGGGATCAACAAGGAGAAAGAAGAAATCAGCCTGGGGATGAAGCAGACCGAACAGAACCCCTGGGAACTCGTCGAAGAGAACTATCCTTCCGGCACGGAAGTCATGGGCCGCGTCCGTAATTTGACCAACTACGGGGCCTTCGTGGAGATCGAAGAGGGTATCGACGGCCTGCTGCACGTCAGCGACATGTCCTGGACCCGCAAGGTCTCCCACCCCTCCGAAGCAGTTCAGAAGGGCGAAACGATCAAGTGCGTCGTCCTTCAGGTCGACCCCCAGAAAAGGCGCGTCGCCCTCGGCCTCAAGCAGCTCGAGCCCGATCCCTGGGAGGAGCAGATCCCGTCCCGCTACCGACCGGGCGACCTGGTCCGCGGACAGGTGACCAAGTTGACCAGCTTCGGCGCCTTTGTGGAACTGGAAGACGGCCTGGAGGGCCTGCTGCACATCAGCGAGCTGAGTGAGAAGAAGATCCCCTCGCCTGAGGAAATCGTCGACGTCGGCGACGTGCTCGACGTGCGCGTCATCCGCGTTGACCCGGACTCCAGGAAGATCGGCCTCAGCCTCCGCACCGAAGGGCCGATCGCCGAAGAGGAGGAACAACCGCGGATCATCATCCGCAGCGACCAGCTCGAAGAGGCCGAAAATCCCGAAGAGATGGTGGAGGAGGCGATGGAGGAAGCTCCACAGTTCGAAGAGGAGCAGGAACCCGCCGCCGAGACCGCCGAAGAGCCCGAAGCGCAAGCTGCGGAAGAGGAGAGGGCCGAGGCGCCTCCTGCCGAACCCGAAGAGACCGGCGAGCTGGAGACGCCGCCCGAGACCGCCGAGGAGCCGGAGGCGGAAATCCTCGAAGAAGAAGCTGCCGAGGCGCCGCCGGCCGAACTCGAGGAGCCGGAGGAAGGCGTCCCCGCCGGAGATGAGGTCCGGGAGAGCGTCGTGGTTCCTCCCGACACCGCGGAGCAGGTGGAGATCCCGCCCGAGGCAAAGGAAGAAACGGAGGAAACTCCGGTCGAGGAAGAGGCCACCGCCGCCGAGTCCCCCGAGGCGCCTGAAGTGGAAGCCGCCGCAGAAGAAGCGCCTGAGGCGACCCCGACGGAACTCGAAGAACCGGAGGAAGGCGTCCCCGCCGGAGATGAGGTCCGGGAGAGCGTCGTGGTTCCTCCCGACACCGCGGAGCAGGTGGAGATCCCGCCCGAGGCAAAGGAAGAAACGGAGGAAACTCCGGTCGAGGAACAGGCGGAGACCGAGCCGGAGTCCAGCTCCGCTGAAGACTTCGAGCCCGGCGAGGGGGAGGATAATCCGTGAGGAAAGCCGAAGCCTCGGCTTCTCTCCGTCGCCCGGACCTGCAAAGCTCCGCGTGTGCCGCAACGCCGACATCCCATTCAGCTCTCTGACCGAAAGGTTCCTCGCTCCATGGACCTTCAGGACTACATCCGCAGCATACCCAACTTCCCCACCGAGGGGATCATCTTCCGCGATATCACCACCCTTCTTAAGGAGCCCGACGCATTCCGCGAAGCGGTCGAGGCCCTCAGCGAGCCATTCGAGGACGACCGGGTAGACCAGGTCGTCGCCGCCGAAGCCCGGGGTTTCATCTTCGGCGGTGCCGTGGCCTGCCGCCTGGGAGCGGGCTTCGTGCCAATACGTAAACCCGGAAAGCTGCCCGCCGAAACCATCGAGCGCACGTATCAGCTCGAATATGGCAGCGACACGCTGACAGTACATAAAGACGCCATCAGTGCCGGTGACCGCGTGCTGGTGCTGGACGATCTGCTGGCCACCGGGGGCACCATCAAGGCCTGCTGCGACCTGGTGAAGGAACTCGGCGGGGAAGTCGTCGCCTGCGCCTTCCTCATCGAACTCAGCGCCCTCGGCGGCCGCGAGCAGATCAAAGACTACCCTGTGCTCGCCCTCATCGACTTCCCCGAAGAATAGGCGTAGCCGCCCCCCGTCGGCGGGCCGCTTTCTTGAAGCCGACTGGCCGTTTCTTTAGAATAGACCTTGTCGTCCGCGATATCTTCTTCCGGTTGCTGCTGCCATGGCCGAGCTTTTCAAAGCAGAGGGGCTGGTCAAACGCTACGATGGCCGCCCTGTCCTTAAGGAGGTCGGCTTCCAGGTCAACGCCGGCGAAGCGGTCGGCATGCTCGGCCCCAACGGCGCCGGCAAAACCACCGCCTTCCGCATCTGTATCGGCCTCATCCGCCCCGCCGCCGGAAAAGTCTTCTTCGACGGAGAAGAGGTCACCGACCTCCCCATGTACCGACGCGTCCAGCGCGGCATGAACTACCTCGCACAGGAGCCCAGCCTCTTCCGCCACATGAGCGTCGAGGATAACCTCCTGGCCATCATGGAGATGCAGGGCAAGCCGCGCGATGTCCGCCGGCAGAGGGCCGCCGAACTCCTTGAGGAGTTCGGCCTCACCCACCTGCGCGACCACGGCGCCTACAGCCTCAGCGGCGGCGAGCGGCGGCGCCTGGAGATCGCACGCGCCATCTGTGCCGACCCCAAGCTCATACTCCTCGACGAGCCATTCACCGGCATCGACCCCATCGCCGTCGGGGAGGTCCAGGAGTTGGTCATCGGACTCAAATACAAGGGTATCGGCGTCCTCATCACCGACCACAACGTGCTGGAGGCACTCCGCATCACCGATCGCTCCTACATCCTCAGCGAAGGCAACGTCGTCACTCACGGAACCGCCAAGGAAATCCTGGAAGACCCCGTCGCCAGGGAAAGCTACCTCGGAGACCGCATCCAGGCCTCCCACATCGGCATAGACGAGGACTCCCGGAAGCCCACCGAGCCGCTGCAATCCGACGCCGGGTGACCTCCGGTGCCCGGCAACGCCTCATGATCCGCAGGTAAGCCGCCGCCAGCTATGACACCGGGGAAACATCCCGCCTTCCGATACCTCTTCACCGCCGCCCTCTGCATCGGCGTCGCCGGCGCCGTCTTCGCCCTCGCCTCCCTCCTCTGGAAAACGCGGACCACCCGCCTCCACCGCACCCGCTTCCGCCTGGAGGCGCCCCGCACCGACGGACCTCCTCCGGTCCGGCAGGCCGGCCGGCTCATCTCACGGCGGGCCGAAGCGCTCACCGACACGCTCCGGGTCCGCGGCGTCACCGTCACGGCCCTGCCGCCCGACATCGTGGAGTTGGAGGTCCGCACCTCCCACGACCCCACCGCCGCGCTGGCCTGGCTGACCATGCCCGCACGCGTCGAGTTCCGCCTGCTCCATCCCCGGGAGGGCGTCCTGGAAGAGGGCGCCGAACCCGATCTTCCGCCCGACTACCAGATCAAGCTCTACCGCGCGCGCCAGTACCGCCTCAGCCCGCCGCGCCGGCTCCAGACCGTCGAGCAGCGCTACGCCGTCCAGCGGCGGCCCGCCCTCCGCATCGACGCCTTCCGGAAGGTCGAACTTGAGGCCGTCGGCCTCCACAAAAGCTGCGTCCTCACCTTCCATTTCAGCGAGAAGGACGCCCGCGAGTTCGCACGCCTCACCGCCCTGCACGCCGGACGCCGCATGGCCATGCTCGTCGACGGCGAGATGTTCTTCCCGCCGAAGGAGATCGAAGGCGCCGTCACCGACGGGATCGTCCAGGTGGAGGGTCTCTTCCACCTGCCCCCCCTGCGCAAGCTGACGCGCATCCTCAACCTCGGTCCCCTGCCCGGCCGGTTGGTCGAGGTCTCCGGCTCCGACCGCTGAACCCGCCGCTCCCGCCTTTTTCGGCGCAGCCGGATCACCCCTCCTGCTCCGGCGGCTGCTCGCCCAGCGAGGCCAGTTGCCGGCGCACCTCCTTCTCCACATCGGCCGCGGCGGTCAGGCCCGTCAGCGCCTCCACCCGCTCCCCGTCCCGGTAGACCACGATGGTCGGCACCGTGCGGATGTCCTCCGTGCCGGCGGCCGACTTCAGTTCGCCGGCGTCCACCGCCCCCACGGTGACCCGCCCGGCCCACCTGTCGGCCAGCGCGTTGACGGCCTGCATCTGCTTGCGGCAAGACGGGCAGCTACTCGTGTAGAAAACCAGCAGAACCACCCGGCCGGGAGCCTGCCGGACCTGCTCGTACATCTCCCCGGTGTCAACCTTCAAGATGCTGTCGCTCTGCACCAGGGGCTCCCTCGGCTCCCCACCGCTGGCCACGTAAAGTGCCAGCACAACGCATATGCCCGTCGATACGTAGGGGTTGCACAGCAGGGGGCATCCCCCGCCCAGCGCGCGTCCCGCCATCCCGACGGCCAGGCCGATGCCCGTCCCGACGGCCACGGCGACGATTATCCTCAGAACCATGGAAACTCGCTTTCCGGTATCAGCGTTGTTATCGTTCACTTTCTCATTATCGCGGACCCGGCCGGAGCTGTCCAGAAGGGGATGAGACAGTAGGATTAGGCAGCAGAAAGTCGTTGGTGAATCCTGTTCGTCGTTCGTTGTCCTCCTTCCTTTCCAAGTCAAGTTCGGAAAGCTGTGTATTTTCACATCTCCTGGTTGAGCGTGCCGGGCGCGGAGGGCGAGCCCGGAGCGGCCAGCAGTCACTGCCTCTTACACACCTTACGGAAGGTCACCCTCTTCCTCCTTGCCGTGCCCTACGCACTCAAGCACTGGTGCCGGTGTCTCACACCGGATTCAACAACGAATGACCGAGAGATGGCTGATTCCAACGAACGTTTTGTCGAAGCTGGCGGCGGGCCGGGCGAGGAGAACGAAGCCTACGTCTCGGTCAACCTGTGGAGCATCGCCCCGGAGGAACTCTTCGCCGGGTCGGCCGAACGGCGGTTCGAGGGGACGCTCCTGAAGCGCCGGGGGGCCTTCGGCGAGATCGACGGGCACTATCCGGCCGGCACGGGCATCGACCTGGAGAAGGGCGTCCAGTACGTCTGCGTCTGGATGGGGGTGCCCTCCGACAAGAGCGCCGTCTTCATCGTGGAGCGCACACTTGACACCGCGGCCCTGAACGACTATCTGCTGAGTGTCGGTCACTGAAGCGGCGGCGACGGCGGCCGTCGCACACGGGGGCAGAATCAGAGCCAACTCCGAACAGGAGGGGAACGAATGGCACTGAAGAAGATCGAGCTTGCCGACGGCCTGCCGGAAACGGTGGAGACCCTCAGCCGGCAAGGACTGCTGCTGAGCACCGTCGATCCGGAAGGAAAACCGAACGTTATGACCATCGGCTGGGGCAACCCCGGCATCATCTGGGGCCGGCCGATATTTGTCGTCTACGTCCGGCCCTCGCGGTTCACCTTCGGCAACCTGGAGGCCACCGGCGAGTTCTCCGTCAACGTGCCGCCCGATGAACTCCACGAGACCTGCCTCTACTGCGGTCAGGTGTCCGGGCGGGACGTTGACAAGTTCGCCGAGACCCAACTCACCCCGGTGGAGGCGGAGACGGTGGCGGCGCCGCTGATCCGGGAGTGCATCCGGCACTACGAATGCCGCGTCGTGCACACCAACGACGTCTCCGACGCGGCGATCGACGCCGAGATTCGCAGTGACTGCTACCCCGCGGGCGATTTGCACCGCGTCTACTACGGACAGGTCCTGAGGACAACCGAACGGGAATAGGGAGTATCCGATGAAAACGATGTTTGGACGCAAGAATGCTCAGAGAGTGTGTGGGCTGGTTCTGGCCGCCGCGCTTTGCCTGATCTCGTTGGCAGGGGCGAGTTGTGCGGCCACTGCCGCTCCCGCCGCTCCGTCCGGCACGCCCAACTACGTCTGGTGGGAGGGGGAGGACTTCGCCGAAACGAACGTTCCCGAACCCCTCCAGGCCTATCCCGGGGATATCACGCCCGAGGAACGGAGCAAGCTCTCGGGCGGCACCTGGCTTGTTCCCCGCGGCCCCGAGGCCGGTGGACCGTACCAGGTGAGCTGGAAGGTTGAGGTGCCCGAAGACGGCACCTGGAACCTGTGGGTGCGGAAGTTCTGGAAGCACGGGCCGTTCAAGTGGCGCCTCGACGACCGGCAGTGGGAGACCTGCGGGCGCGACATCGCCCTCCACGACGGCACCTACCTGCGGAGGTTCATCGGCGCCAACTGGGTCTTCCTGGGACGTATCCGGCTGGAGCGGGGCAGCCACGAACTCAATGTGCAGATGATCGAGCCCGGCGGCGGCGGATGCATAGACTGCTTCTGCCTGATCGCCGGCCCGTTCGTGCCCCGCGGCAAGCTGAAACCGGGGGAGGAATCGGGCAAATCCCGCCCCGGATACTTCGCCTGGGAACCGGCCGCCGACCCGCTTCTTGACACCTGCCCCATCGACCTGAGGGAGCTGAACGAGGAAACCGCCGGAGGCGACGGCTTCGTCCGCAGGAAGGAGGGCGGATTCGTCCTGGGCGGCGGCGAGCCGGTCCGGTTCTGGATGGTCCAGGGCAGCGGCCTGATGAACATGAAACCCGCTATGATGGACTACTGGGCCCGGCGTCTGTCCAAATACGGCGTCAACCTGGTGAGGCTGGGCATGCTCGGCCTCTTCAACAACTGGAAAGGCGGGAACGAGCTGGCCTTCGACGAGAGATTGGACCGCCTGCACTACCTGGTCTCGGCCCTCAAGAAGGAGGGCATCTACGTCTACCTCGGTCATCTCTACTGGCACACCCACGTGAAGATCTCCGCGGAGGACGGCTTCCCGGCCTACGGCGAGGGCAAGACGCCGCTGGAGCTGCTGTTCTTCGACGAGGACATGCAGGAGTTCTACAAGGCGTGGGTGGACGCCCTGCTGAACACCGAGAACCCCTACACCGGCGCGCCCCTCTCGCGCGAGCCCGCCGTGGCGTTCGTGGAAATCCAGAACGAGAGTTCCACGCTGTTCTGGACCTTCAAGCCGGCCAACTTCGTGCCGGAGACCCGCCGGCTCATCGAGCGCCGGTTCGGCACCTGGTGCGCCCAGAAGTACGGCTCCATCCGGAAGGCGCTCGACGCCTGGGGCCCCGGGGTGCCGCCGGAATCGGTCTCCGGGACGGGCGGAGACCATCCCGAGGAGGGACGGCTGGCCCTTTACAACGCGGGCTACCTGACCAACCAGGACTGGGCGATGGATGCCCGCAACCCGCGCCGCGCCGCCGACCAGCTCCAGTTCCTGGTCGAGTCCCAGCGCGGCTTCTACGAGCAGATGATCCGCGACTGGCGCGAGGAACTGGGCGTCCAGAACATGATCGCCTGCAGCAACTGGAAGACCGCCGACCCGCGCACACTCGGCGTGCTCGAGCACTACACCTACCTCGCCGGGGACGTGATCTGCCGCAACTCCTATTACGGCGTCAACTACGATCCCCGGCCGGAGCGCTTCCACGCCGTCGACGTCGGCGACACCTACGTGGACCGCAGCGCCCTGAAGCCACCGGCCATTCCCGGACCGCTGACGGTCGCCCACGTGGAGAACCACCCCTACATGATCACCGAGAACAACTGGACCCGGCCCAACCGCTTCCGGGTCGAGTGGCCGTTCCTCATCGCCACCTACGCTCCCATGATGGGCGTTGACGGGTGGAATTTCTTCGCCCTCGACACGCCGCTGTGGCAGAGCAGGATGGACGTGTGGGACATCAACGTGCCCTCCATCCTCGGCCAGTTCCCCGCCGCCGCGCTCGCCTACCGCCGCGGCGACGTGGAGGAGGCGCCTCCCGCGGTCACCGAAAAACTCGCCCTCCAGGGCCTCTACAACTTCAAGGAAGCCGCCCTCTTCGAGCTGTCCGGCAACGACGTTCTGTGGGAATCGAAGATCGGCGAGCGGGAAGGCGGCACCGATCAGGCCGAGATGCGCGTCGACCGACTGGCCTTCTTCACCGGCAAGGTCAACCGCGATATCACGCCCGATACCGGCGCGCTTCAGACCGCCGACCTGGAGGCCCACATCGATCACGGGCGCCAGAACGTGCGCGCCCTCACCGACCAGCTCCGCTGGGATTACGGCACCGGGGTGGTCACCGTCGACACGCCCCGCGCACAGGGCGCCTGCGGCTTCCTGAAGGAGGCCGGGCCGATCCCGCTCTCCGGGATCACCATCGACTCGGAGAACGAATACGGCTCCGTGCTGGTTATCTCCCTCGACGGCGAACCGATCGCCGACTCGGACCGCCTGCTCGTCCAGACGGGCACCGAGGACTGGCCTTACGGGTTCGCCACGCAACAGATTGGTGAGAAAGAGCGCATCACCGCCGTCGGCGGCTATCCCCTCAACGTCCGCCGCGTCCACGCGACGGTAACGCTGAAGAACGCCGACGACGCCGATGCTCTGGTCCTCGACGAAAACGGCTACGCCACCGGCAGGGAGGCCTCCGTCGAGGCCACCGACGCGGGCCTGCGCATCGCCCTGCCGAAGGACTCGCTCTACACCCTGGTGGAGAAGTAACCGCGCCTCAGCGGAGCACCACGTACATGGCCTCCGGCGGCAGCTCCACCGTCAGGCGGCCCGCCCTCCGTGAGACCGGTATCTCCCGGACCGCGTTGCCGTTGAGGTCCAGGAGGACGGCCTCGCCGACCTCCGCGTTCTGCACCGTCAGCGTGAGGTCGGTCTTCAGCACCTGCCACGGCGGCGTGCCGACCCGGATGATGCGCTTGCCCTCCATCATCTTCTCGTCCGCCTTGAAGCGGGCGGGCCGCGCCTGCCACCCGGTGGGCCGGCAGCGCGTGCCGACCTGCACCAGGAGCTTCCCGGACTCGGCAATGGGCCGCTCGTCCAGCGCCACCACCACGACGGCCGCGTACTCGTTGCCGCACTCGATCCTCACCTCGTCCAGCTCCACCGTCCCGGCCTTGGCGAGGAAGCCGGCGGCCCCCTGCGCGCGGGGGGCGTTCACGCTGTAAAGCCCTCGCCCATAGTCGGTTGTGATCTGGCCGGTGACGCTGGTGACGGTACGTCGCTCGTGGTCTATCAACTCGGCGAGGTCGGCCACGCGGTTGTTCGCGGGGTCACCCTCGTACTTCACGTGGACGGGGCCGGCCATGAAGGCCAGCGGGTCCACGCCGTCCTTGATGCTGGAGTCGGCGGGCAGGTCGCCGGCGTCCCGGTTGGGGTCGTAGGAACCGCCCTCGGCGATGATGGGGCTCTTGCGGGCCCAGATGTTCTCCAGGCCCCGCTCCTCGTAGACCACCGGCTCGCCCTCCTCCACGTATCCCCGGCGGAAGATGAGGGCGGCGGCGGGGAACTGCCCCTGCTGCATCGGTGTGGCGAAGGTCCACTTGTTGCCCGGCGGCTGCCACTCCTCCTTGCCCGTAGCGAACCAGTAGAACACGTCAACCCCGGTCAGGCACTGCTGGGCGGCAACCATCAGCGGCCCCTCCGCCTGCAGGCTCAGCGGCGGCACCCACAGGCTCTCCGGGATGATGAACGGGTGACCGACGGCCTGCTTCACGTTCAGCGGCAGCCGGGTGGGGTTCCTGATGGCGGAGGCGTCCTTGAGGTAGTGCGCCGAGCGGATCCTCCAGCCCCTCTGGAAGCCCAGGTGCGCGGGGCTGTAGTAGCTGTTCTTCCCCAGCACCTGGTTCGCCGCGTAGGCCCATCGCTCCGCCGGGTCCAGCACCACGGTGTCCGCCGTTCGCCAGTTGCCCGCATTGATCATCTGCCTGCAGCCCAGATCCTCACGGAGGTAGCGCTCGATCTCCTCATTGAAGCTCCGCATGGTGTGGGCCATGAAGTGGAGCTGGTCGGAGAGACGCTCCTGCAGTCCGACCTCATCTCCCCGCTCTTCCCTGGCGTCGCGGGTGAAGAACCAGACGATGTAGAGCCCGACCACGCCGTCCTCGAAATCGTCGTCCTTGTGGGTGTTGCCCTTCCACTCGTCGCGCGCGGCCTCCAGCGAGCCGTACTTCTCCACCACCCACTCCCCGAACTGCCGGCCCAGCTCACGGCGGGCCTCCCCCTTGACGCGCTGCATGGTCCAGAACAGCATGCTGTCCTCGTTCTGGAGCTGGATGATGGCCACGGCGGGATCGTCGGCGAGGCGAGTGCCCGTGTAGGGATTTTCGCGGTCGTAGAGCGCCTTCAGCCACGCCTTGTAGCCCTCCTGCACTTCATCCACCCAGAAGACCAGCCCGCTGAGGTTGGCGTTCTTCGGATCGGGGATGTCCCAGCGGGGCTGTATGCCGGTGTGCGAGCCCCAGAACGGGGAGAGCGTCGCGTAGATGCCCTCCTCCTTCATGGCCGCCACGAGCCGCCATGCCTGATGGAGGCCCTCCTCCCTGACGTCGGTTATCTCCGAGTCCTCCTCCCTCGGCGGCAAGGCGCCGTGCCAGCGGACCATGTTCACCCCGCGCTTGGCGAGGAAACGGGCGTGGTGGCGCAGCGTGTCCCAGCCGTCCCGGCCGCGGCGGAAGGCGTTGCGCTGGACGTAGGTCGTGCCCGCCCAGAACCGGATGGGCTCCCCGTCGCCCCGGACGAACCCCATGCCGTCGGGACTCTGCCGTATGAAGCCGTGCTCCCCGGCCACGTCCTCGTTCAGATGCCGCAGGTCCAGCAGCGCGTCCTCCCGGAAGGTGTCCCGTTCCGGCTCGAACGGCCACGTCGTCTCCGGCGGATACTCGATGATGTTCTCCGGCTGCTCGCCCGGCCTGTACTTGCGGTTGGGTTCGAACTCCTCCGCGCTGAGCACGAAGCAGTCGATTGCGGAAAAACGCTTCTCCGCATCGGTGCCTCCGAGCCGGAACTCCACGGTGTGCCGCCCCTCGGGGAGTTCCACCTTGCCCAGGTCGATCCAGGCGATGAACCGGGCGTCCCAACCCCCGTCGATGGCGATGTTGGACTCCTCCCGCACCTTCCGGCTGTAGCCCTCCTTGCGCCGGTTCTTCTTGTCCTGCGCTTTCAGGGCCTTGACGTCGACACTCTGCCAGGGGCCACCGTCGATTCGGTAGTCCAGTCCGGTGCCCCGCGGGTTGGCCCGCAGCCAGAAGTGGTAGCCCCCGCTCCGGGGCACCTTGAGTTCATAGGTGGCCGTGCCGGTGGGCTGCTCGGGTTCTGAGAAGCTCGACATCCAGGCCCCGCCGGAAAGCTCCTCCGGGTCCACCGCGTCGAGCCAGGGGTTTTTCCGGACGTTGCTCTCCGCCGCGTCCTCCCCCTCGATCCAGATGAACGGTTCCTCGGCCGCCCGCGCTTGCGCCGAGAGCAGCACCGCCGCCGTCGTCGCAAATACCGCCAGGATAACTATTAATGTGCGCATCACGTTCCCTGCCTCCTCAGACTTTCCGTCGCATCCCAAGCGTGTACCCAATGTGAACTTACGCACGTCGACCAATCTCGGACTGCGGTGGCTCGCCACCGCTCTGCCTTTGCGGAGCTTGCTCCGCGTCTTCTGCCCGGCGGCAAGCCGCCGGAACCCAAAGCGGCGCCCAAACGCCGCGCTCCAGAGCAGCCGAGCCGCGTGTCGCCCAATCACAACTCCTGTCTATCCCAACTCCGGGTTCACCTCCACCCAGGCGCCCTCGGCCTCGTAGGCCGAGCGGTACATGCCGTCCAGGATGGCCTGCGTGCGGCGTCCGTCACGCCCGTCGCAGACCAGCTCCGCCCCGGCGCGGAGTGCGGCCGCGAAGTTGTCGGCCGCGTTCAGCCATTCGGACTCCACGCCCCGTGGTGGATCGGGCGTCCAGGCGCCGTCCAGGTACCACTTCGTCCTCGCCTCCTCGAAGGGGCCGCCGTGGGCGTGGAAGTAGGCCCCCTCGGTCCCCTCCAGCTCCAGTCGGGCGTACCAGGTGGACTGGGGGTAGTTGCTGGTGGCGCTGAAGGTGAGGACGGTCCCGTCCTCGTAGCGCCAGGCGGCCGTGCCGAGGTCCTCCGCCTCGATATCGTGGTTGACCGTCCAGATGTCTGCCCGCACCTCCGCGGGTATGCCGACGGTGAAGGCCACCTCGTCGATGTGGTGGATGCTCTGGTTGGAGAACACCCCGCCGCCGTCCAGCTCCCGGGTGCCGCGCCAGCCGCCGTTCGCGCGGAAGTACTTCATGGTGCGGAGGACCTTCAGGCAGCAGCTACCGCTGATCATTCGGCCGAACCGGCCTTCCTGCACCGCCGCTTTCAGCTCGAGCGGCCCGCTCCGGAAGCGCCGGCCGAAGTCCACCCCCAGCAGGAGGCCCTTCTCCTCGGCCAGCCGGACCATGGCGTCGCAGGCGTCGATCGACGCCTCCATCGGCTTGGTGGTCAGCACGTGCTTCCCCGCCTCCAGGGCGGCCAGGCCCACCTCGGCGTGGTTGCCCGTCTCGGTCATCACGTAAACCACCTCGACCGCGTCGTCTTCCAGCCAGCGGCGCATGTCGGTGGACCAGGGCACGGCGCACTGCTCTGCGGTGCGTTTCGCCCGCTCCTCGATCACGTCGCAAACCCCCACCAGGCGCGTGCCGGGCGTGCGGGCGACCAGCTTCGAGCGGTTATGGCCCATGCCCAGGCCGATCACCGCGAAGCCGACCGGGTCGTCCTCCCAGGGGCGCGGGACGCCCTCGCCGCGGCGCGTCTCCTCCGAGAGCGCGCCGGGCGCGGCGGTCGGCCATGCCTTCTGGATGGTCTTCACCACCCGGCGGGACATCTCGACGTTGCTCACCTCGGGGTCGGGGTTGTGGGTCTCGGCGCTGACGGGTCCGGGGACGCCGGCGTTGTGGGCGGCCTCCAGCACCCGGTCGTAGGGGATCAGCTCCGGCTCGACGCCCTCCACCGCGCCGCGGGCCTTCACGTGGAGCAGTTTGGCCCGCCTGACCATGCGGCGTATGAAGGCGGCCTCGTCGCGGCGGCGCTCCTCACAGGCCCAGGTGTTGCGCACGTCCCAGGCCAGGCCCCAGTTGGGCACGCCGAGGGCGTCCAGCACGGCGAAGACCTCGTCCGGGGTGACCCCGCAGTTCTCGAAAGCCAGGATCAGCCCGGCCTCCTGCGCCCTCGCGGCCAGGGGGCCGAACATGTCGAGCACCTTCTGAAGCTCGTCGGGGCGGACGGCCAGCTCGCCCTTCAGCTCCCCGCTCGGCTGCCAGAAGTGGAAGGAGCGGACCATGCGGCAGTCCAGTGCGTGGGCGGCGCGGATGATGCCCTCCAGCTTCTCCGCCTCGGCCTCCCGGCGGGCCTCGTCGGGCAGGTGGACCTTGCCGAGTGAGGACTGCAGGCAGCCGACCTGCAGGCCGTGCTCCTCCAGCAGGGAGCGCAGTTCGGGGAGGTCCTCGGGCGGGAGGGACTCGGCGGCGGAGCCGAAGACGCGCCCGCGCAGGTCAACGTGCTCCAGCCCCCATTCGGCGATGATGGGAAGGGCCTCGGTTAGGTCGAGGCCGAGTTCGTCGGTGAAGATCGAAGGGAACATCTACGTTACTCCTTTCTCAGGTGCGCTTCGTCCTGCGTCGTGCGGGTCATACCGTAATGTGTGTCTATGGGCACGTTTCTTAAGTTTATGCTCCATGTCATCACTTTGGATTTCATCCCGCACGTCCATCGCCTGCCGTAACATGGGGCAAAATGGGTTCGTTTCGTAATTGAGCCCCGTCCGCGCCTCCTTTCTTTGGAATCCGGCGACGGAACGGCGGCCCGACCACCCCACGACACCGGTCTTTCCCGCGTGGCAAACACACGCGATCTCCCGCCTCCGAACGTCAAAGAAAGGGGCCATGATCGCCGCGAACTCCCATAACCGTACTCGTCCTGCTCCATTGCGTCAAGGTGGGCAACGGTTCCACCAACATAACGGGCCCCGAAGGGGCCCTGTGATGAAGGCCAGGGCTTTAGCCCTGGTTGACGGGCCACCAACCATAACCATGCGCCCCGGAGGGGCGCGGTCGGGTCAGCGCCGCAGGTCGCGCTCAACGAACTCGACACCACGCTTCAGGGCAGGGAATGCGACGGGCCCCGAAGGGGCCCTGTGATGAAGGCCAGGGCTTTAGCCCTGGTTGACGGGCCACCAACCATAACTATGCGCCCCGGAGGGGCGCGGTCGGGTCAGCGCCGCAGGTAATGCCCACCGAATGCGATGCCCCGGCGTGAGAGCGGGTCGTCGCTCTCGCGTTCCGAATATGATGTGATACAGCAGGTTGGTCAGGCTGTTGGCCATCGCGTACCTCA
>CAZEAP010000037.1:0-31550 GCA_964510315.1 uncultured candidatus Brocadiaceae bacterium | reverse complement strand
AGCGCGAGCATCCCTGCTCGCAGTGGCGGTGCTTCCAGCGCCGCCTGCTGTTCGCCGACGCTGAACATGTACCCGCCGTACGGCGGACGCCTCAGTCGCCCCTGTCGGGGGCTCTTGAGGAGGAGGTCGGTCTCCGGGGGCGAGTCTGACCTGCTATGAGAATCCGACACTGTCAAGATGTGGGTAAAGACAAGGGCTGAAGTTTACGCGCCGTGGCACGCCACGGCCTGCACGACCGCGCCGCTCCGCGGCGCCCGGTTCTGCGGGCTTCCGCCGAGGCGCCGGTTTGCCGCCCCGGAAGGCGTCGCGTACACTGGAGTTAGGGAATCACGGAACATCGGTGGAGGTCCACTCCCGCGACATGACCGCCGGCACGCGCGAAAATTCCCACTCCGTGGTGGTGCGGGAAAAGAAGTGCAAGACGCTGCTCAACAAGGGCAAGGGCAGCGGTTACACCATGAACTGCTACACCGGCTGCGAGCACGGCTGTGTCTACTGCTACGCCCGGTTCATGCAGCGCTTCCATCCTCATCCGGAGCCGTGGGGCGAGTTCGTCGACGTCAAGGTCAACGCCGTCGAAGCCCTTCGGAAGCAGCTCCGCCGGCTGGAGCCGGGCAGCGTCTTCGTCAGCAGCGCCTGCGACGCCTGGCAGCCACTGGAGAAGAAGTGGGAGCTGACGCGGGAGGCCTGCCGGCTGCTCATCGAACACGGCTTCAAGGTGAACGCCCTGACTAAGAGCACCCTGGTTCTGCGCGACATGGACGTGTTCCAGCCCGGCCTTGCCCGGGTGGGCACCACCATCACAACCCTTGACCAGGAACTGAAAGAGCTGTGGGAGCCCGGAGCGGCCAGCGTGGAGCAGCGTTGGCACATCCTGGAGGAAGCCAGGGACGCCGGCCTCGAGACCGCGGTGATGTTCGGTCCGCTCCTGCCGGAACTCTCCGACGGGCAGGACTCCCTGAACGCCATGTTCGGGAAAGCCGCCGAACTGGGGGTGGACGCCATATGGACAGACGCCATGAACCCGCGCCCCCGGGTATGGCCCGCGGTCGGGAAGCTGTTGCGAGAGGAGTTTCCTGAACTCCACGACCGCTATGCTGAACTGCTGCACCGGGAGGCGACTCGCACCCGGTACCTGGCGGGACTGGGGGAGCGCATCCGGCAAGCGGCCCGAGAGGCGGGCGTGGAGGAGCGCCTCGCCGGCTGCCCTTGAGGCCGGCTCCGGGCAGCGTCATTTGATGCGGCTCCGTTGCGGTGTTCCCCCGGCTGGGATATGCTGCACTTTCTGTGCCTCCAATACGGAACTGTCCGCCGATGAGCAACTGCGTCGTGTACATGTCCGACGAACACAACCCCCGCTACTGCTCCGCCTACGGCCACGGATTCGTCGAGACGCCCACGATGGGGCGAATGGCCAGGGAAGGGACGACGTGGGAGAGCGCTTACTGCCAGTCCCCGCTGTGTCTGCCGAGTCGCTCCTCGTTTATGAGCGGCCGTTACGTCCACGAGATTCAGACCTACAGCAACTGCACGGTGAACCTGGGGTTCGACCTCCCCTCATACGGCTCGGTCCTGGCCGAACAGGGTGTCTACACCGCCTACGTCGGCAAGGTGGACGCCTACCGCAAGGGCAGGCAGTTGGGGTTCTCGGAGATGATCATGCCCGGCGACCGCGGGTGGCCCGGGGACACCAATCACCGCCGCAGGCCGCTGACCATCCGGGAAGGCTCGGCCGGCCGGGCCGACGGTTACGGACCGCGGGAGGAGCCCTTCGAAACCGATCGGGAACGGGTGGACGCAGCGGTTGAGTGGATAGAGGGCACGGGCTCTTCGGTGCGGGAGCCCTGGCTGCTGGTGGTGAACACCGGGGCGCCGCATTTCCCCCACTACGTGACACGAGAGCTATGGGACCTCTATCCGCAGGGGGCCGACCTGCCCGAGAACGGTCCGGAGTGCGCCTCGGCCCGGCATCCTTACGCCCGGGACCTGCGTGACCACTTCGAGACCGACCAGTTCAGCCCCGAGCAGATCAGGGGGCTGCGCCGGGGGTATCTGGGGTGCGTCACGTTTGTGGACCGTCAGTTGGGACGGCTGATGGAGGCCCTCAAGCGGGCCGGCCTGCTGGAGGAGACCAACGTCGTCTACACTTCCGACCACGGAGAGATGCTGGGCAAGTTCGGGATGTGGTGGAAGTGCAGCCTCTACGAGGACTCCTGCCGCGTGCCGCTGCTCGCCGCCGGGCCGGACTACCCGGCGGGGGCGCGGGTGCGGACCCCGGTCCAACTGCTGGACCTGCAGGCGGACCTGTTCCGAATCTTCGGTGCCGAACGACCGGAGGAGTGGCACGGAGAGCCGCTCGGCGAGGTCCCGGAGGAGCACGCCGCTCGACCGGCCTTCTCCGAATACCACGGGCACGGGACCCGCTCCGGCGCCTGCATGGTCCGCAAAGGAGATTGGAAGCTCATCTACTGCACCGATGCGCCGCACCAGCTCTTCCACCTCGGGAGGGACCCCGAGGAACTTCACAACCTCTACCCGGACGAGCCGGAGAAGGCGTCCGAACTGGAGGAGGAACTGCGGCGGATATGCTCGCCGGAGAGGCAGGACCGCCGCGCCCACAAATTCCAGGAAAGGCAGCTTGCCGCCGTCGCCGCCGCCCGCAACGGGTAAGTGCGCCGGCGCCGGGAGTTGCCCGCTCCCAAAACCGCTATGGAGAAGACGATGGGAAAGATGATGGTCGCAACCGGCCGAGGCGGCTGCGGCAAGAGCACCTTCACGGCCATGGCCGTGCGGCACCTGCCGTCGGCCCCTCTGCTGATCGACGCGGACCCCGACCAGAGCCTGGCCCAGCTTCTGGGTGTGGACCTTGCCGAAGAGGGGGTGAATACCATCTCCGACGTCCTCTACGAACTGCAGCAGCCCGACGCCTACGAGGAACTCGGCTCCATGCCACTGGCCCAGAAGATGGAGTACCTCCTCAACCTCTCGTGCCTTTACGAGTCGGCGGAGTTCGACCTGGTCACTTTGGGGGTGAAGTGGACCCGGGGCTGCTATTGCCAGCCGAACAACGTGTTGCAGAGCCTGCTGCCCGACCTGGCAAAAAACTATGCGCACACCGTACTGGACTCACCGGCCGGGCTGGAGCACCTCAACCGGCGCGTGGTCCGTCACGTGAACGACCTCTTCGTCCTGATCGATCCCTCCGCCAAGGCATTGCGGAACGCCCGACGACTGACCGAGATATCCGAGGCGGTCGGCATCGGCATCGACAACCTCTACCTGGTGGGCAACTACCGGTTCCCCGAGGGCGGGGAGGAACAGCTTCCCCGTCTGGACGGCCTCACCTACATCGGTCGCATCGAAGAGGACCGGCGGGTGCAGAGCTTTGACTGGGAGGGGCGTTCCCTGCTGGAACTCCCGGAAGACTCGGCTGCCAGCCTGTCGGTGAGACGCATCCTCCGGAAGGCCGGCTGTGCCACGGAATGACCTCGCGCCCGGCGCGGGGGCCGCATCCAGCACCTTTTCTGCCCGGCGTCGTTCGGGAGTAATCTTTGTGTCCGGATTGGCCGGTCTGCTATAATCTGGCCGCGAGGGGCTGCGACACGCGATCGTCCTCGCTCACCTCGGAGCGGGAGATACACTCTCGATGGGCCGGGCCGCCGAATCACTGAAACGGCTGTGGTGCAAGATCGTTCCGCCGCGGGCCGAGACCTCGGCGGTGGGCACCACGGTCGTGCTGGCCGGATTCGTGGGAATCGGCGGCGGACTCACGGCGCTGCTGATCAACTGGCTGATCCACTGGCTGAACCGCAGCGTCTTCTTCCGCATCGGCGCGGGCGCTGAGGGTCTGCCCGAGCCATGGCGTTACGGGCTCGTCCTGATACCTCCCGCCGTGTTCCTGCTCGTGGCCTTCGTGCTGCATCGTTGGGCTCCGGAGGCCAGGGGCACGGGCATCAGCCGGGTTATGAGCGCCGTGGCCCGCGGCGGGGGCTACATCCGCCGGCGGGTCATCCCGCTGAAGGCCCTCACCACCGCCCTTTGCCTCGGGGCGGGGGCACCGCTGGGAATGGAGGGCCCGGTGGTGCAGACGGGAGCGGCGGTGGGCAGCGCCGTGGGCGGCCGGTTCAGGATGGGCGTGGAGAACATCCGAATCCTCGTGGCCGCCGGGGCGGCTGCGGGCCTGGCGGCCAAATACGGCGCTCCCATCGGCGGGGCCGTCTTCAGCGCCGAACTCATCCTGGGCAGCGCCAGCACCGCCGCTCTCCTCCCGCTGATCACCGCTTCCTTCCTGGCCGTTCTCACCCGTCACGCCGTGATGGGAGGTGTTCCGGAGTACCAGATCGCCGCCGAGCAGTTCTCCTTGACTATTCTGGACTACGCGATGTTCCTGGGTCTGGGTGTGCTGTGCGGGCTGGCGGCCGTTTACTTCATCAAGTTGATCTTCGCCACCGAGGACCTGATGGGCCGGCTGTTCAGCCGCTGGTGGACGGCGGCGGTGTTCGGCGGGCTCGCCGTCGGCCTGGTTGGGCTGCTGATGCCCGCCCTGCTCGGGCCGGGCCACGACATGATCCAGCGGTTGCTCGACGAGGGTCCGGCGTTCCCCCTCGGCGTGCTTCTGCTGTTCCTCCTGCTGAAGCCGCTGCTCTGTTCGGTGGCGCTCGGCTCCCATACCAGCGGCGGAATATTCGCTCCCTCCCTGTTTGCCGGCGCGGCGTTGGGGGCATTGTTCGTCCGCGTCGGAGGAGGCCTGCTCGGGGCGGAACTGGCCCCCTCCGGCGTCTACGTGATGGTCGGCATGGCGGCGGTGATGGGGGCGGTTATGCGGGCGCCCCTGCAGGCCATCCTGGTCGCGTTCGAGCTGTCCCATGATTACTCGGTGGTGCCTGCTCTGATGATCGGGTGTGTGATCAGCCTCAAGGTCAGCGAAGTTTTCGAGCCGGAATCGGCCTTCACCCGCTGGCTGGTGCGCAGCGGCGAGCGGTTGAGCCGGGCGATGGACTTCTCCCTCCTGGACGGCCTCACGGTGGAGGACATCATGGACGAGGATTACGTTGCCCTCCCGGCCGAAGAAACCATCGACCGGATAGACGACCTGATAACGCGCTCGGAGAACCGTACCTTCCCCGTGGTGGACCCGGACGGCGGTCTCCGCGGAATCGTTATGCTCTCCAGCCTTATAGGCGCCGGAACCCGCGCCCGTTGCGGCGGGCCGACGCCCACAGTGGAACAGTTGCTGGAGCCCACCACCTTCTCCCTCCACCCCGATAACTCCCTCCAGGAAGCCTGGGAGACCATGAGCAACTGCGATTACGACTGCCTCCCGGTCTGCCGACCCGGCCCGGAGGGATTGCGGATACTCGCCATCTGCGAGAAAGAGGCCATCATCGAGATGCACGACCGTCAGGCCTTCGTCTCCCTGGCATCTCCCTCTGCCGGTAAGGGCGGCGCCCCCGCCGGGCCCGGGTCCGGCGCCGACAGCGGACCTACCGAAGAGTAAGTACCGCGCCGCATGCGGGGCGTCTCGGTTGGCGCCGGATCGCCGTTTTCGATATCCTGTCCGGCAGGCACGGGGAGATCAGCGGATGAGATTGCTCAGACTCATAGCGGCGGGGCTGCTGGCAGCGGCAGCACTGGGCGCGGAGGGCCGGATCGGCCTGCCGCCGCCCCGTCACCGGATCGGCAGGGACGTCCTTGTGATCTGGGTCGGCACCGGCGAGAAAGAGCGTATCACGCGGCCGGGAAGCAGCGAGTTCCGGTTCCGCTGCAGCCACAACCCGGAGCGCGCCGCCGCCGTCGAAGTCGAGGTGACACGGGCGCCCCGGTCCGACGGGGGAGCGGCGACCCTCTATCGGAAATCCACCCCGGACGAGGTCAAGAAACTCGCCGCGGAAGGGAGCCGCGCTCAGGTGCGCTTTGCCGCCGTGTTTCGATCGGTTCGCCTGGCGCCCAGGCGGGGCAACGTGCTGGTTGGGCTGCCCGACGGGCAGCGGGTCCCCGTCCGCTACGGCTTCCGCACCGGCTCGGGCATCCTTTGCCTGGTGCCCCCGGAAGGGGTGGACCTGGACCTGGTGCGCTCGGCCGTGGAGGGGGACACGCTCCACGTCCGCGGGCAGGTCTTCGGCCTGCCGACACTCGGGCCGACGGTTGTGGTCGACAGAGTCGACTTCCAAGCCCCCGAGACGTCCAACAGAGAGCCAGCGTGGACCGTGCGGGTCACCTGGCAAGGCCGGCACGTCGTGGTGGCCTCGGAGCCGGGCGAGTACGCCGCCGACGTGGCCTGCCGGCACCGGGAGGGCGCCCGTGAGCGCATTCTCGTGCGTCTGCGGGAATTCAGGGTGGTGGACCTCGAGGTGGAGGGACAGGAGTTGACCGCCGAACTCCCGGAAACTCGCGAGGAATTCCGCCGTGGACTGCAGGACCGGGACGGCCTGCCGGAGGACCACGGGATGCTGTTCTTCTTCCCCCGTGCCCAAAAACCCCGCTTCGTGATGAAAACCGTCTCCTTCCCCCTCTCGCTCGCCTTTATCCGCGCCGACGGCGTCATCAGCGCCATCGCCCGCATGGACCCCGGAGACTCTCGCGGTGTGCGCTCTCCGGATTACGTCAACTACGTGCTGGAGATGGAGCAGGGCTGGTTCGAGCAGCACCACGTGGAACCCGGGGACCGTATGCTGATCCCGTGAGAGCAGGGGGATGGGGTGGACCACAGATCGTTCCTTGACCGGCTCCGGAGCTTGCCCTTCTACCGGGGGCAGATCGTCTACGAGGAACGCCGCCCCGCCCGCTCGCCCCGCCCCGGTCCCCCGGTCTCCGAACTGAGTGACGTCGGGCGGCGGGTCTGCCGCGCGCTCCGGATAGAGCGCCTTCGCACACACCAGATGCCGGCCCTCCGGGCCGTTCGGGCGGGCGAGGACGTGTTCCTCGGCGGTGGTTCTGCGAGCGGCAAGTCGCCGGCGTTCCAGATCGTCGCCGTCGAGAGAGCATTGCGGGACCAGCCGGAGGGCACCCTGATCATCTGCCCCTACAAGCCGGTCGCCAGGGCACAGGGGGAGAAATTCCGCCGGATCGCCAGAGAACTGGATGGGGCGACGGGCTCGTTCGCCATCTACGACGGTGACCTCAGCCCCTCGCTGCGCCGCAGCCGCCGGGGCAGGCCCATCCTGATCACCAACCCCGACATGCTCCACCGGGGCATACTCCCGAACCACCCCCGCTGGGCGGAATACTTCGGGCGTCTGCGCATGGTGGTGCTGGAGGAACTCCACGCCTACAGCGGCCTGTTCGGCTCCAACGTGGCGTGTCTGCTGAGGCGGCTGTGGCGGGTCTGCCGCCACTACGGAACGGAGCCCCGGGTCGTCTGCACGAGTTCGACCCTGAGCAACCCCGCCGAGCACGCAAGAAACCTCACCGGCAGGGAGGTCAGCGCGCCGGCAAAGGACGCCCCCGGACGGGGATCCCGCACCTATCTGCTGTGGCGTCCCTCCGACGCGCCGACGGTCGAGGCGGGGCGTCTGCTGGCCGAGGCGGTCCGGGCGGGGAGCGGCGCGATCGCCTTCGCCAGGGCACGGGTCGCCGCCGAGCTGATCGCCGAGTACGGCCGCCGCCGCCTCGCCGAGCGCGGAGGCGCAGAGGAGCGTATACTGACCTACCGGGGCGGCTGTCGGCCCGAGGAGCTGAGGGCCATGGAGCAGCGCATGCGGACCGGCGGCGCGCCGGGAATCGCGGCGACGAACCTGCTGGAGCTGGGCCTGGACCTGCCCTCGCTGGAGGTGGCGGTGATCTGCGGCTGGCCGGGTTCGGTGGCCTCGTTTTTCCAGCAGGCCGGGCGGGTCGGGCGCTCCGGAGGAGAGGCCCTGGTTTTCTACGTGGGACTCCGCGACCCCGTCAACAGCTTCCTGTTCCGCCACCCTGAATATATCTTCGACCGACCGGTGGAGGGAGGCGTGGTGAAGCGGGCGAACCCCCACGTGCTGGCGGGCCATCTCCGCTGTGCCGCTCAGGAACTCCCCCTGCGGACCGAAGAGGCCGACGACCTCGGGCCCGGCGCCGCCGAACTTCTGCCCACCCTCCGCGACCGGGGCAAGCTCTATGAGCGGGACGACGTATGGTACCACGCCGTCTCCGAACGGCCGGCAAGGGAACTGCCCCTCAGGGGATACATGGACAAGAACGTGGTCATCCAGGACGTCGCCACGGGGCGCGCCATCGGAGAGATTGACTGGGCGGGCGCGCACACGACCGTCCACCCCCGGGCCATATATCTGCACGAAGGCCGGCCGTATCTGGTCGAGGAGTTCGACCGCGAGGCGCGCCGCGCGCGCGTCCGACCGGTGCAGACCGATCACTACACCAACCCCCTGGGGCACTGTTTCGTGAAGAAGGTCGATGAGTGCCTGCGGCAGCGCGAACTGCCGGGCGGGACGGCCTTTTTCGGGGAGGTAACCGCCGGGGCGGTCACCACCGGATACGAGGAGCGCCGCTTCGAGAGCAACGAGCTTATCCGCAGCATCCCCCTGGAGCTGCCCCCGGTCACGTGGGAGACCATGGGACTGTGGCTCTGCCCGAGCCCCGTGCGGGACGCCGAACTCAGCGCGCTGGGCCTGAGCCCCGAGTTCTACGGACTCGGAAACGCCCTCCGTATCGTGCTGCCCGCGCTGATGACCTGCGACATGCTGGACCTGCGTCCCTGGCCCGGGCAGACCAACTTCTGGTGGGAGGCGCTCTACTTCTACGAGAGATATCCGCGCGGGCTGGGCTTCACCGAACGGGCCTTCGAGGCGCTCGATGAGGTCGCCGAAGCCGCCGCGCGCAACCTGGAGGACTGCCGCTGCGAGGACGGCTGTCCCCTCTGCGTGGGCGACCCGGTGCGTCCGTTCATCGTCAACAACCCGGAGCTGGAGGCCGACCTGATCCCTTCTCGAGCCGAGGTGCAACTGCTGCTGGACTGTCTCTGGAGCGGGGAACCCATCGAGGAACTCGTGCCCGCCGCGTTCGGCAGCCAACAGGCCGAGCGCCTCCTGAAAGGACGCCGCGACCTGCTGGAGGCCCGCCGCGGGGAGGCCGCCGAAGCCCCGGCCCGACTCCTCCACGCCGACGCACCCGCCGGCAGCACTCAACCCCGCAGCCCCCTGCCCCTGCAGACCGAGCGAAGCCTGCGCCGGCGCATTGAGAAGATGCGAACCGCCGAGCAACCGGACTACCACCCGCCGGTCGGGGAGGCCTGTGTTCCTCCCCCGGAACAGGACGATACCCTGGCCCGCTCCGATCCCGCCATGCGGAAGGGTGCGGATGCTCCCCGACGGCGTCCGGCTGCCGACCGGGGTGACATGGCGGCGGAGGCCGTCCGCCGGCGCCGTGCCGAGGAGAAAAGGGGCTCTCAGGAAGATGGCGACACGTAGTCCCGCACGTCCCGGAGGATGCTTTCCAGATCGTGTTGGGGCTCGAAGTCGATGGTCCCCTCCAGCTTCGATATATCCGGAACCCGGTAGCGCACGTCCTCGAAACCCTCCGCGTAGGCCTCCGAATAAGGGATGTGCACGATCTCGGCATCGGGGTTGACCAGCCTGCGCACCTCCTCGGCCAGCTCGTTGATGGTGACCGGCACGTTGCTGCCGACGTTGAATATCTCGCCCACCGCCTCCGGGCAGTCGGCCAGGGCGAGGACGGCGTCGACGAAGTCCTCGACGTGGGAAAAACAGCGCACCTGTTCCCCGTCCCCGTAGACCGTGATGGGGCCACCGTCGATGGCCTGCTGGACGAAGCGGGGAACCACCATCCCGTAGCGGCCCACCTGCCGGGGGCCGACGATGTTGAAAAACCGCACGATCACCACCGGAAGCGCGCGCTCCTTCCGGTAGGCCAGGGCGAGGAACTCGTCGATGGCCTTCGAGCAGCCGTAGCTCCACCGCGCCCGGGTGGTGGGCCCGAACACAAGGTCGTCGTCCTCTTGGAACGGGCGCTCCTGCCCCTTCCCGTAAACCTCGCTGGTGGAGGCCAGCAGCAGCTTCTTGCCCTTCTTTGCGCAGTGTTTCAGCAGAAGGTCCGTCCCGTAGACGTTGGTCTCGATGGTGCGAACGGGGTCCTCCACGATGAGCCGAACCCCCACGGCGGCGGCGAAATGAAAAACCGTGTCCGACCGGTCCACCAGTTCCATTAGCAACTGCTCGTCTCCGAGGTCCGCCAGGTGAACGTGCAGCCGGGGGGACTCCCGCACCGCGTCGAGGTTCGAGATACTGCCGGTGGAAAGGTTGTCCAGCACGTAGACCTCCCGGCCCCCGTCCAGCAGTTTCTCGGTCAGGTGGGAGCCGATGAAGCCGGCGCCGCCGGTGACCAGTGCGCTCTTCACGATTGCTCTCCTTCCGCCGGGCGGTCCAGCTTCTCAAGGATTCGGACTCCGTAGCCCCTTACGGGCAGGTTTCCGGAGTGATGCTGGTCGGTAAGCAGGTCCCGGTAGTCGCCCTCGCCCAGCTCCACGTAGGAGACCTCCTCGTTGTGGTTTAGGATGAAGATGAAGCTCCGGTCCTCCTGCCGGCGCCGGCGGACCTCAACCCCCTCCGGGCCCTGCAGGACCGGCTGGATGCCGCAGTCCGCGCAGATGGTGCGGTAGAAATGCCGCAGGAAATCCTGCTCCGGGCAGGTGGCGATGTAGTAGGCGTAGCCCTCGCCCAAACCGTTCTCGGTGATCACCGGCCAGCCGGCGTAGAAGTCCTTCCCGTAGGTCCCCAGCACCGTGGCCTCCTCGGGGTGGATCAGCTCGCAAAGCCGCTCGCAGGTGTATTCCCCCCGGCATGGCCCGAAGGACCGCTTCATCAGGATGCGGTTCTTCTGGTCCTCGAACAGGGCGTCTACCTCCTCCACCCAGACCCCCAGCACCGCACGCAGCGGCCCCGGATATCCCCCCAGGTAGGCCAGGTCGTACCGATCCACCCAGCCCGAAAGGCAGGTGGCCACGAACCGGCCGCCTTCCCGGACGAACTCCTCCACCTTCTCCCCCCGGCCGCGTTCGACCGAATAAAGCATGGGGGCGATGACCACGTCGTAGTCCGACAGGTCCGCCTCGGCGTCCACCACGTGGACCGGCACGTTGCGCTGCCAGAAGGCCCGGTAGTGACTGAAGACGGTCTGGGGGTAGCGCTTCTCGGCCACCGGACCGGAGGTGGTGCGGAGCGTCCACCAGTTCTCCCAGTCGAAGATGAGGGCCACCCGGGCCTCCACCCCGGCGCCGAGGATGTGGTCCTCCAGTTGCTCCAGTTCGGAGCCGAGTTCGGCCACTTCCTGGAAGACGCGCGTGTTCTCGTGTCCCGCGTGCTCGACCACGGCGCCGTGGAGCTTCTCCTGCCCGCCCCTGCCGCGTCGCCACTGGAAGTACATCACCGAGTCGGCCCCGTGAGCCACCGCCAGGTAGCTCCACAGCCGCATCTGGCCCGGCCTCTTGAGGGCGTTGACGTCCTGCCAGTTCTGCGTGCTGGGCGTCTGCTCCATCAACAAGTAGGGCCGCCCCGGCTTCAGCCCGGCCATCAGGTCGTGGTAGAAAGCCGTCTCCGCCACGTCCCCGCGAATGCTCGGATAGCAGTCCCATGAGACCACGTCCAGGTGCGGCGCCCACTTGTGGTAGTCCACCGTGCGGTGGGCGCCCATCATGTTGGTGGTAACCGGCACGTCGGGGGCGACCTCGCGGAGTATCTCCGCCTCCCCCAGGAAGCAGCCCAGCAGGGAGTCGCTGGAGAAGCGGGCGTAGTCCACGTTGAGGGCGGGTATGCTCCGCTCCCCGTTCTCCAGGGGGGGCTCCACCTGGGACCAGTCCGTGTAGGTGTGGCTCCAGAAAGCCGTATACCACTTCTCGTTCAGCTCATCCAGCGACTCGTACTTCTCCTGGAGCCAGTCCCGGAAGGCTTCGGCGCAGTTCTCGCAGTAGCACCGGCCGGAATACTCGTTGGAAACATGCCACAGCACCAGGGCCGGATGCTCGCCGTAGCGCTCGGCCAGCTTCCGCACGATGGTCGAGCATGCCTCCCGGTAGGCCGTGGAGTTGGGGCAGAAGTTCACCCTCCAGCCGTGACGTCGTCGGCGGCCGGCGGCGTCGGATCGGAGAACCTCCGGGTGCTCCTCCGAGAGCCAGGCCGGGTGGGCCGCCGTGGGGGTGGCCAGCACGGCGTAGATGTCGTTCTCGGCCAGCATGTCCATGACGGTGTCGAGCCACTCGAACTCGAAGGTCTCCGGGCCGGGCTGGAGGCTCACCCAACTGAACACGCCCACCGTGGCCACGTTGACGTGCGCCAGCTTCATCAGGCGCATGTCCTCTTCCCACACCTCGGGGGACCACTGCTCGGGGTTGTAGTCGCCGCCGTGGAAGAACCGCGGCAGCTTCTCATTTACCAGGGGGTGCATCCTGTCCATGCGCCTTCTCCCCTCCGGGGGTTACAGAAAACGGAGTATAACAAAGCGCCCGCGCTCATAACAACGGGGCCGCGCGGGGCGCCGGCGCCGGCGAGCGGGTCTGCCGCCGCGTTCCCTTCATCCAACCGCCGCGGAGACCGCCCGGCAGCGCCGCTCCAGCAGACGCCCGCCGGAAGCGCACCCATTTCTCCGCCCGCGCCGCGACCGCCCGGTCTTTCCCTCGTCCTCCCCGGCGCAATACCAAGCTTCACTTGTGAGTTTGCCACGTGTTTCTTCAGGTTGCGTTGTATCGACGGGACTAACCGCCCCGATTGTGTTTTTGCGTGGTATCGCCTTGTGTTGAAACAACTTACGAGCGAATGGGTTCGTTTCGTAATCGGGGCCGTATCCGGCCCATACCGGAACATTCGGACGATACGGACGCAGAACGGGCTTACCGGCAGCGACCCGGCGAGTGCAGGGCGCAACCGGGTCGGCTCCTTACGATCCAGTATTGTGTAATGGGTTCGGCAAATCAACGGCCATTTACCTCCTCGAAGCTGGGCGGCCGCCACTTCGCATTACCACTGTACTCGTCCCGAGGCGGCCGGTCAAGCACACGCGCGTATAGCTCCGGCTTGTCGGTCGCGGAGGGCCGGCCGAAAGTGCCTGTTTACCGTGAGCACGCCCACTACGACAAGCAGACCCTGGCCGCCAATGACCTGGAGGGATACGTGTACACGTCCGGCGGTCACCGACTACTCCAGCTCCGCGTCTGCGGCCTGGACCAGGAGTACGGCGGCTCCTCTTATCTTTACTACGCGCAGTGCGAGTACGTGGCCGCGTCGGCCGCCCAGGGAAGCCCGGCCGGCCTTGCTCACGGACACGGTCTGGACGCGGCCACTGGTTCCCAGGCGCACGTTGCCACGCCCGACAAGACGGCCCATGGCCACCCGTTGGAAGCGGCGTCGGGCTCGCAGGCGCATGTAGCCAGCCCTGCCGGTCTGGACAACGGGCATGCGCTCGGATCGACCGCCGGCGCCATCACCATCACCGCAACGCCGGCTGGGCCGTCCCAGGAGCATCTTCTGAGCGCCTCGTCGGGCAGCCAGGCCCATGTTGCCAGACCTATGGGCCTGCGTGCCGGACACGCGCTCGACGCGCCAGCTGTCAGTCAGGCGCACGCCGCCGAGCCCGCCGACCTGTCTCACGGGCACTCGCTGAGTAGCCCAACGGGGGCCATTCTCTTGGAGCACCAGCCGACCTGGTGCACGATGACACACTGGTGGACGCCGCAGGGACCCAGACGCACGTCGCCACCCCGGCGGGCCTCGCCCATGACCACGAGCTGCGGGGCACAGTCGGCACGGTGACCTACATTGCTGGACCGGTTTCCCTCTTGCACGCACACGTGCTTGAGGCGGCGGCCGACGCCCAGGAGACCCTCAACAAGTTCGAGCAGGTCTTCGGGCGCCAGGCCCGGGCGGCCGGCGAGTTTGCCGACACCATCGCCCGCGAGATCGGGCGGTCACGCTACGAGGTCCGCGACTCGATGGCCAGCATCCAGGCCTTCCTGCAGGGGCTGGAGTTCGAGCCGGAGCGGGCGCTGGAGATGTCAAAGACCATCCAGCAGCTCTCCCTCGACTTCGCCTCTCTCTACAACATCGCCGATGCCGACGCGCTGGAGAAGTTCCAGAGCGGCCTGGCGGGCATGAGCCGCCCCCTGCGCCAGTACGGCGTCAACCTCCTCGACAGCGCCGTTCAGGCTGAGGCGCTCCGGGTGGGCCTGCCCGGGACCGCCTCCGAGCTGACCGAGCAGGGTAAGGTGCTGGCACGGATGTCCATCATCATGCGGACGATGACCGATCAGGGGGCCGTGGGCGACGCGGTCCGCACCGCCGGCTCCTTTCAGAACCGCATGAAGGCGCTCAAGGCGGAACTCCGCGACACCGCCGTCGCCGTCGGAAACGCCCTGCTCCCGGTGGTCACACCGCTGCTCTCGAAGCTGGTGGACGCGGTGAAGGCCGCCGGACAGTGGATCGCTCGCAACAGGGAAGCGGTCGTCGCCATGGGCAAGCTGGTGGCCGTGGTAGGAGCGGCGGGCGTCGGCCTCATTGTGCTCGGCGGCACGCTGGCCAGCCTGGGCTGGACGCTGAGCCGGATCGGGATGTTCATCGGGGCGGTGGGAAAGGGCTTCGCCCTGCTCAAGGGCGCCGTCACATCGATGATTGGGCTGGTCCCGACGCTGATCTCGCTCCTGGCCGGCATGATATCGCCGCTCGGCCTGGTGGTGGCTGCCGCCGCCGCGCTGGGCGCCTACCTGGTCATCTCCAGCGGCGCCGGCGGGAAGGCGCTGGCGTGGCTGGGAGAGAAGTTCAGCTCGCTCAAAGAGGACGCGGTCAAGGCGTTTGGTGGCATCAAGGATGCGCTGGCCGCGGGCGACATCAAGCTGGCCGCTCGCATCCTGTGGCTGACGCTCAAGATGGAGTGGCAGAAGGGCATCAAGCCCCTGCGGCTGGCCTGGCATAAGTTCACGTTCCTGTTCAAGGCCACGTTCGAGGAGGCGACCCACAAGATCGCCCTCGGCTGGCTGACCCTGACCTATACGCTGAAGCGCGCCTGGGCGCGGTTCGCGACGTGGTGGAAGCGGACCCAGACCGAGCTTTCCGGTTGGCTGGCGAAGCGCATGCTCGAAGTGCAGGGGCTGTTCGACGAGACGCTCGACGTCGACTACGCCAAGCGGCCGGTACGCAAGGCGATTCAGATACGGCTGACCGAAAGGCGAGTATCTTTCATTTCAGGACCCACTGCACAAGTGCCAGCACGATAGCCAAAGTCCAGCCAATGATGGCAATGGCTATCGTGACCCGGTCTCGTCGCCACCAAGGCAGCAATGCGTTTGCGCCTGCAGGCGTAATGCGGAAATCGGGGAAGCCTTTCTTGCGCTGTTCCAAGTATCCCTGTGCTGACAGACGCGAGGCCAGCTTCCCGCCCTCGTTATCCACACTACTTCTCTCTGCTGCCTTGTTGCATTCCAGCCAGCCGTTCGCACCGCGCCTGTGCGCCTCCCCCTCGAAGGCTTCCAGATATCGCCTTTCATCGCGGCTCAGACCCATTGCTCCGGATTCTCCCACGGACTGCCCCTGCGGAACAACCCACAAACAAACCCCAAGAACCCATACCGCCTTCAGGGCGACTGGGACAGTCGACAACGTTTGGGTATTGCTGCGGAGGAATAGGCGATAGGCGCTGAATGAAACGCCCGGGCAATCCTGTGCCATCGCAGTTCATGGCGATTCACTGTGCCCCTCTTGGCGGGCACCTTTCGAGAACCCCGCAGCCTTGAGCATGAGTTCTTGGAACCGTGCTTGCTCTTCGGCGGATAGGAGGCCAACCGCCTCCTTGTTCAACGCATGCATCTCCTGCCACTCCTTCTGCGTAATCTGCCTGGATCCTTCGCCACGGAAGAGGCGGTGCAGTTGAAGAAGTCGCAGGGAGTCGCGTTCGGACAGGAGCCTCAGTGACTTGTCCATCAGCCGTTGCATCTCAGCAACTTCCTCAGCCGACAGCAGACCCATGAGTGTGCCGGCCCCCTCGTCAGCGGATCCCTTCCCCCCATCAACACGCACTGCCTTGATTCCGAGGGTCTCGAACCGCTCACGGTCTGCCTGCGAAAGCCGTGACAAGGCCTTCTGTTGCAGGTGGCCCCTCTCTTCTATCTCAGCCTGGCTGATGTCCACCATTCCCTTTGCGTGAAGTTCCAGGAAACGTTCCGCTTCATCTTCGGCCAGTACATCAAGCATCTTCTTGAGCAATATCATGAATTCCGCCTGGTCCTGGCCAGACAGCGTTTCGCCATATCTCTGGAGCAGAGCGGTATGTTCCTCCGATGACAAGGGTCTCAAGGGGCCCCGAAGCTCCTTCGGCACGTCACGAACAGATAAGGCTGAACGACCATGTTGCCTCAGGGTCCGCCCGCTCGCAGCCTCCGCTGGGGCCTGTCTCTCTTCCGTCTGCCTCCTGAGATGTAGAAAACCAACCAGAAAACAAGTTCCGACAATGGCTAGGCCGATGAGTGTGTAAGCAATGCCCTTCTTCAGCTTGGCCCCGATCGGGAGTGCGTCCAGCAGGAGCATGACGGCAACGCCCAACGCCGCCCCTCCCAAGATGCCGAGGATCCCCGCAACCTCATATCCGAGTAGGCCGAACACTCCCAGGTCAGCATACCAAGCGGTTGCCGGCAGCCTTTCCGATTTCTCTCTGACATACGATTCTTTCATCGTCCCAGTGGTGAAGTCGTAGCCGCAGTCGCAACGTTCTGCCGTGTCAGGGTTCTTCAGCTTGCATTGCGGGCATGGCTTCATACTGTCCGTACGCTTTCTTTGTTTCTGGCGCAAAACTCAGAACCTGTTACGCCGCGCAAGCGAAGCCAGCACTACCAACCACCTTAGCTCGCCGAACGCACCGAACTACTACCAAGGCCACAGCCGAGCGTCCCGAAGCTCCCTGACGGCTTCCCTCCGGGCACTGGCGGGGCTGGCTTGGTCCCTGCAGATTCGCCACGTCCAGCACTGGACCCAGTCCGTCTGATTCAGGCCCTGCTCTTTGGCCATCTTCGCATCGGCAAGCACCGCAGCAGACAGGTGGTTCCGACAGTTCGCCTCGCACACCGCCCTGACAGCCTCGTCCAGTGCGGCCCTGTCGACGACATAGTCGCCTCCCTTTGGGTTGTCCCTTCGCACGATAGCCTTCCTCCGCTACGGTCCCGATGCACCGGCCGGCGAGGGCTACAAGCTATGCGCTATTACCACCATTCCCTTAGTTGACTATAGCGGCAACAGCGCTTTCGAGCAAGCGTTGCCCAACTTGCCAGACGAGAGGCGGCCGCGACGGGTCGCTTGCTAGTGCCATCGCTCGCCGTTGACGGTTCAGGTTGCGCCGTATTCCCAAGGGATAGGTCCGGCAGCACGTCTATCGCCCCCGCTACGTCAAGCAGGACAGGATGGTTATAGACGTTCATGGTGAGGTTGAGGCTCGAGTGGCGCAGCCTCCTTCGTTAGCCTGAGGTCGAACTACGGAGCCGAAGTAGCAGCCTGGGCGGTGCGCGCCGGGAGCTCGTTCTTGCTCAGGTGAGTGCCAAAGGTGTGGCGTAGGCCTTCGCGCTCGTCTCGCAGCGCTCGTACAGCAACCGCGACGGCGCGGTCATCGCGGACCCGACCCCATTCAACGAAGCGGGCAGCGTCTACGCCGCCGTGGTCGGGTCGCCCTCGGACTACGCCCTCTACGTCGACTGGCTCAACTGGCACGTCGTCCAGGACGTCGACGTGCAGGCCGTCAGCAACGGCCCGATGCCCTGGGGCCGCAACTACGCCGGCCAGCGCTTCTACCTGCCCACGAAGATGATCATCACGCTGACCAACTGCGGGAGCCTGAGCGGCACCCACGAGGTGCCCTGGCAGGAGTGTTCGGGCGGCTGGACCTACTACTGGGTGACTTATCCGGACGACAGCTACGTGGCCTGTTCCTACTCATACAGCGACCAGGTCATGGGCGGCGCCTTCCTGCTTGCCGTAGGTGGGGCTGCCCGAGCTGTCCATGTCCAGCACGATCTGACCCGGCCGAGCGTGTCGATGGACCCTTTCGACCCATGCTCCCGGCAGCCGGCAGAGGACATCGAAGTTCAGCACGTCGGGCAGGCCCGCGTCGCTGGAGACCTTTGCCCCCACGAACCGGATCTTGAGCGAGCTGTCAAAACCGACCCTGAGAGGAGCGCCCGTTTGCTTCTCCCCCATCGGTTGACCTTTTTGCCGCGTGCCGAAACGCCTTGAAACCGCCCTCAGGCGGCACTATTGCAGCATGTGGCCATTCCGATCCTCAGTCCATATGGGCGATCCGGGGTAAGACGCTCATCCCTCGCGGATCTCGTCGGCACGCACTTCCCTGCCCAGTTCGGTCGAGCGGTAGATGCCTTCTGCGATGAGGATCATGTTGAGGGCCACCTCGGCGGTCGGCATCAGCGGCACCTCCCCCTGCAGCACGCGCACCCAATGCCGCTGGGGGCTTCTGTAGGCATCGCCGTGCCCCGCCGCATCGCAGCGCGCCCTGGCGGCTTCCAGATCAAGCGGCTCGGAGACCCAGGGGTCGCTGACGGCGGAGAAGAAGCGTACGGGAGGGGCGTCTTTGGTGAAAAAGGGAGCGAAGATGATGCCGCCCTCATCGCCGGCCACGCAGCAGCCGAAGTCCTCGTCCAGGTTCAGCGCCCAGGCGGCCAGGATGTCGAGAGTGGCGCCGTTTTCGAAGTGCACGAAGCCCGCCCCCATTTCCTCCACGTCGTAACCGCTCTCCTCGCGCAGATCCTCGTCCATAGGCATGCGGTCATAGGTCCGCCCGGTGATCCTCTCGGGTGACGGGTTGCCCATCTGCCAGAGGACCTGGCAGATCACGTAGATGCCCCAGTCGATCAAGGCGCCGCCGCCGGAGGTCTCCTTCCGGACGAACTCGGGGGTGTTCTTACCGTCCACGAAGGGCCGGCTGTGCTTCAGGTTCACGTAGGCGCGTCCGTGGTAGATGTCGCCGCATCTTCCGGAATCAATCGTTTCCTTTGCCGCCCGCACGGCGGCCCCGAACATGGTGCCGACCTGAACGTGGAGCATCTGACCGGTCTCGCGGGAGCACTCCACCATGGCCCGGCCGTCGGCGTAGGTGGCGGCGATGGGCTTCTCGCAGTAGACGTGTTTCCCGGCGCGCATGGCGTCACAGCTCACCGGGCGGTGAAGCATGTTGTGGAGGCAGACGTCGACGGCTTCCACGTCGTCGCGCTCCAGCAGCTCCTCGTGGCTGGTGTAGACGTGAGGCACACCGAACTCCTCGGCGGCGGTCTCGGCGGCTTCCTCGTCAATGTCCGCCACGGCCACAACGCTGGCGCCGGAGATGTCGGAGTATCTCCTCAGATGGCTGTTGCCGATTTTGCCCGTCCCGACGATGCCGATCCTGACTTCTCGTCCGTTCACTCGCTCGCTCCTTTGCCGAGGCATTTGGGGGTGGTCCGATCTTCTGTGGCGATCCCGCTGCTGGATGTAGCACACCCGTCCGGCGGGCTCAAACATAAGGCGGGCTTTGGGGGCCATTCCCCCGGTCCGGCGGATAAAACCTATTCCAGCCAGGGAGCTTTGTAGCCCATCTCCTCCCACTCCTCCTCGGTGGGCACGACCATGTGCTCGGCCATCAGGTGCCCCCGTGCCAGCCCGGTTACTTTACGCGCGTACCCCGGCCCGAGTGCATCGACGTCGGCCTGGATCTTCTCGGAGTCCTCCACGAACAGGTAGCCGTAGTCGGGGTGGCGGTGCTGGCGGTTGGCCGGGACGTCGTGGTCCTTCCAGCCTTCGCCCTCGACGGCGTCGGAGTAGAGGTCGCCCCGGTGGCGGTCGATAAGTGCGGCGCGCAGCTTCCGGCCGCGATCGTCCTCTTCCAGGATGGGGCCCTGGGCCACTTCGTAGCCAACGGCGAAGTGCCACTCCCGCTTGTCGGCGGCCGAGTGCCAGTAGCAGCGCTGCCCGTCGGCCGCGAAGTACTGCCCGTTCCAGGAGCGGCTGAACTGGCTGAAGACGATACGGTCTCCCGGCTCCAGGTCGGCCACTTCGCGGAGGGAAAGGGACTCCGGCAGGTCGGGGCAGTCCAGGCCGGCCGCCTCAAGCACGGTCGGCATGACGTCGAGCGAGCCGGCCGCGCCCCGGCACTCCCGCCCTTCCGGCATGAAGCCGGGCAGCCGGGCGATCAGCGGCACCCGCACGGCCGCCTCCAGCATGCAGCGCTTGCCCACGCAGCCGTAGTCGCCGAGCATCTCCCCGTGGTCGCAGGTGAAGATGACCAGCGTGTTGTCGATCTCATCGCCCAGGGCGTCGAGTATCCGTCCTACGTGGTGGTCAATGTAGGAGACCGTCCCGTAGTAGGCCGCCCGGATGCGGCGCAGCAGCAGGTCGTCGCCCTCGCAGGCCTCCTCCATCCACTTGTAGCGGTTCTGGAAGCGGTTGGCGCGGCACCGGTAGTCCCGGTAGTCGGCCGGCCGCAGGGGGGGGTCCATCTGGTCGGGCCGGTAGAGGTAGCTCCACGGGTAGGGCAGCTCCCAGGCCGGGTGGGGGGCGCCGAAATGCGCGCAGAGCAGGAACGGCCGGTCCGGGTCCCGCTCCCGCAGGAACCGGACACTGTTGTCCGCGATCCAGTGGGTCAGGCAGTAGCGCTCCGGGTAGCGCATGGCCTGCGGGACGTAGTAGTACTCGGTGCCGACGCTTCGCGGCGCCCCCACCCAGTCGAGGCCCTGCCCGGCGAACCAGGGCTTGTAGTCCTCCGCGGTGGTGAGGAACTCGTCGAAGGCGTCCAGCGAGGACGGCACGCCGGGCGGGGTATGGGTCTTGGCGCGGCCGAAAGCTTCGTAGGGCTTGCCGTATCCGCCGGTCTGGTAGCCGGCGTCGTGGAGCATGGCGGCGAAGTCGGGCACGTCCATCTTCGGCCCGCCGAAGTTGTCGGTCATCAGGCCGGCGTGCGGGGGTATGCCGGTGGACATGGCGTGGCGGGTCGGCCCGCAGACCGGGCAGCAGGTGTAGGCGCGGCGGAAGGCCGTGCCCTCCCGCGCGAGACGGTCGAGGACAGGGGTGCGGATGATAGGATTGCCCAGGGCGGCGATGGTGTCGGCGCGCTGCTGGTCGGTGACGATCATCAGTACGTTCGGGCGGCGATCACTGGACATGGCGGGGGGTTCCTGTTCGCTGAGTCGGGCCGGCGAATGCTTTCGTCGATGGTATGGTGAGAGGGGAGTGTATACAATGGATGAAATGCGCGATGTTTGCAGTATTCGTGCACGCGCGTTCCCGTTTCTGTAAAGGCAGATTCCCATGGACATGCCCGCCCCGCACGCCATCGTCATCCAGGCCGGTTTCTTCTACGTCGGGCCGGGCCGGCGGGAGGACTTCCCGGCCGTCTACAGCCGCCCCGTAGTCCGGTGCATCGGTGGGAAGGGGGAAGTTCTGATCAACGGCGAGCCCAACGAGTTGAAGAAGGGAAACGTCATATTCATGCCCTGGAAGGCCGGCATCCGCTACCGCACCCCCGCCGATCAGTCCATGGTGCTGTGCAGTTGTCACCTCGTGCCGGACTTCCGGTCGGACGGCTCCGACTATCAGTTTGCCGTCGCCCACCGCGAGAGCGAGCACGGGAACCTGGGCGGTGTAAGGAGCGACGCGCCGCTCGAGGGGCTGGACGGGGTGCGGGCCAGCTACCTGGCCGAGGACAGTCCGTTGCTGTATCTGACCAATTTCATCGCCGGCCGCTACGGGCGCGGCCGTCCGGAGGAATGGGAGGCGCGCCATCTGGCCCAACTTCTACTGCGCGAACTGAAAGAGCATTTTTCCCGCGAGACCCGGCGTCGGGAACTCTCCCAGCTCCTCCAGCAGGCACTGGACTTCATCGACGAGAACTTCGCCCGCCCGATCTCCACCCGCGACCTGGCCGACGAGCTGAAATGCAGCCCCTCCACCGTCACCCGGCACTTCCGCAGAGAGCTGGATCAGACTCCCACCGAGCGCATACACAAACGACGCATCAAGGCCGCCTGCCGGCTGCTGGCGACCAGCCGGCGCTACGTCGGCGAGATAGCCCGCATGGTCGGCGTGGAGAACCCCTATTACTTCTCCCGGCTGTTCCGCCGATACCGGCACATGACCCCGACCGAGTACCGACAGCGCAACATGGTCTTCTAAATTCAGGGGGGCAGGCACAGCTACGACGGCGGCAGCCGTCGGGCGCCGGGCCGGAAGAACCAGTTAACCCGGCCGGTGAGGCCCCCGCCCGGCGGGGTCAGGCGTCCCTTCGGTTGTACCACACGTGCACGTTGTAGCGCTCCGGCCCCTGGAGGGGTTTGCCCACGATGTCGGGGCGTCCGTCGGCGTCCATGTCGCGCAGGACGGCGTCGTGGGTGCCGGTGCCGACGTCGATCACGTGCCGCCTGAACCGTCCGCCGCCCTCGTTCTCGAAGAGCAGAAGCTCCGGTGGCTCTTCCTCGAACCTCTCGGCCGTGCCGATCTCGCCCACGAAGATGTCCGGCCGGCCGGCGCCGCAGAGGTCGGCGAGAGCCAGGGAGTGAGCGTCCAGCAGACCCTCCTCCAGCACGTGCTCCTCCCACATCCGGGTGGGGTCCTCCGGGGCTTTGAACCACGCCAGCCTGCCCCCTTCCGGGTGGCCGTAGATGCACGGGTCGCCCTCGGAAAGGACGATCTCGCTGCGGCCGTCGCCGTCAACGTCCCCCACGGCCACCTTCGTGGTCAGGTATCCGGCGGCGAAGCGGTGCTCCTCCCATGCCTCGGGCGTGTGCCGGTACCAATGCGTCCCGCAGACGATCTCGTTTCGCCCGTCGCCGTCCACGTCGGCGATGGCCAGCCCCTCCTCCGGCTGGGTGTCCTGCTCCGCCGACGGGTGCTCCGGGTTGGGGACGGCCTTGCCCGAAGCGACCAGTTCCAGGTCGGGCCAGGGGCTCTGCGTGGGATCGTCCGGCAGCGGAACCCGGTAGATGGAGGTGCCGCCGGGGGCCCGCTGATTGGTGAAGACCAGGGACATGGCGCCGTCTCCGGTGACCTCACCGACGGCGGTATTGTGGAACTGGGAATGGCCGGTCCGGACGATGGTACGTTTCGGCCAGCGACCGGCCCCGGGGCCGGGATTCTCCCACCACCAGAGTTCCTGTCCGCCCGCGTCGGCACCGTTGATGATGTCCGGCAGGCCGCTGCCGGTCAGGTCCACCGCCGATCCCCCACACTCCATGTGGGCCACCTCGTCGATGAGATGCTCCTCCCACCGTGCATCGGGCCCGGCGTTGCGCAGCCACACCACCTTGCCGTTCCGACCGGAGACCACGATGTCCGGGCGTCCGTCGCCGTCGATGTCGGCCACCGTCGAGAAGGTGTTGATCTGGCCTTCGTTGCGGACCTCCGCGATCACGGTTTTCTTGAACTTCGGGACGGGCATGTCGGGACTCCTCCGTGAGGGACGTGCATAGTCTGGCGGCACCGGACCGGCCCGTCAACCGCCCCTGCGGCGGCCCGGCACCCCTCGCCGATCACCAGCACAGGGTAAGGAGGGACAGCGGGGCGAGCTTCAACCTGACTGTGCCGTTGTGCACGGGCACCGTCCCCAGGGACCGGTAACCGTCGGCGGGGGTCGTCTGTGTCGCCCTCACCTCGCGCACGTCGGGCGGCACCCCTTCCAGCACGGCCGGCCGGCCCGCCCCCAGGTTGGCCACGTGGACGGCGAAGGCGCTTTCCGCGGGGCCGGCGGCGCCCCGGAAGGCGGTGACCAGCACGTCCGGGCTGTCGCTCTCGGCGCCCAGGGCGAGCCCCGGTTGGGGGGTCAGCGCGGCGTAGTGCTTCATCAGGTGATAGCGGAGCGTCGGTCGCAGATCGTCGCCCTCCTGAAGCAGCAGGGGGTAGCTTCCGCCGTACTCCCATTCCAGCAGCACCTGGGGCTCGGCGTAGCGCAGCAGATCCTGGTAGATCCTCAACTCCTCCAGTGCGTAGCGGAGGGTATGCATGGAGTGGCCGCCCTTGTGGGCCAGAGCGTTCCAACCGATCTCGGCCACGAAAAGGGGCAGATCGTGGCTGCGGGCCAAATCGGCCCAGGCGCGGTAGGTCTCCGGCTCCGCTCCGCCCCATGAATGGAAGGAGAGCGCGCCGACGTACTCCCGCGCCCCCGGGTCCTCCAGCAGGGGTCGGGCATAATCCACCTTGTCGCCGCGTGGGTTGCCGGTGTCGCCCGCCAGGATGCGTGTCTTGAGTCCGGCGTCCCGGAGACGGCGTCCGATCACCTTCACGACGTCCCGGTAGTCGCCGGGCTCGGGGATCTTGCCGAGGTCCGGTTCGTTGAAGCTGAACAGCTCCGGCTCGACGTCGTGCTCCCGGCGCAGATACTGCAGATACGCCACGACCGACTCCGCCAGCTCGCTCCCGGAATCCGGGTCGATGGGCTTCTTGCGGCTATCTTCCTCTCCCTCCTCGAGCATCCATTCGGGGACCCGCCACACGGAGACGACCAGCGGCACCCCGTGGGCGCTGGCCTGGGTGGCGGCCCGCAGATCGGTCCGCAGAAGCCACCTTCGGCCGTGTTTGCCCTTGAAGGCTTCCCAGTTGATCCGCTCCGGGTCGGCGTTGTCGTTCCGCTTCTCCCAGGCGTCCAGGGACAACTGCGAGCGTGCCCAGGCAGGCGACAGGTGCTTGAGCGTATGGGGCGTGTCGGGCCCCATCGGCCAGAAGCAGTAATTCCCGCCGAAGCCCACCAGGCGGTAACGCTCGGAGGAAGCCTCCAGGCGCAGGCGGGCCGGCGAGTGGTCGGCCTTGCCGGAGGCCGCCAGACGGCACCGGAACGGGACCTCTCGCCCGGGTTGCAGCGCTCCTCGCCGGACCCGGATCAGCACGTCGTAATGAGCCGCCAGCCAGCCGGGCCGTGCGTTTACGGTGACCCGTCTTTCGGTATCGAAGCTTATCCGGAGGGCCATGTTGTCCTCGGCGTCCCGGAAGATGAGCTGCTCCACCGGGCCGGCGCCCACGCGGGACCGGCTGCCGGGCTCGGGCAGGTCGGCTTCCGAGGCATCCTCCGGGGTCACGAAGCGGCATCGCCCTCCCCCGAAGACCGCGGCGGGCACGCGGAACCGGTAGAATATGCCTTCGAGCTGCGCTTCGGACTCCGCCTCGACGCGCATCTCCAACTCCACCTCGTCCCCGGCCTCACGGAGAGTTTGGGACCAGCGGAACGGTGTGCCGGCCAGCGAGAACCGCCCGGACCAATGTCGCGTTGCGTCGGACTCCCGGCGGCGCAGTTTCCTCAGGTCCTGCGGCCCGGCGTGGGGTCTCCACTCCGGGGCAGCCACCTGGAAGTAGCCCTCCACCGGCAGCAGGGCGCCGTCGTGGAGGAGGCCCCAGATGCGCCCGCCACGGTCCGCGTCGACCCACCGCAGCGCTGCGCTGGGCGCGGCCCGCGCCACGAGCACAAGGCCAAGCAAAACGCACGTAAGACACGTAACTCGGATCATATCCATCCCCGCTATTGCAGGATGAGATACATGCTCTCCGGGGGCAGCTCCACCGTCAGCCCGTCCTCGCCGCGCTCGACGGGCAGTTCGCGCGCTGCGTGGCCCGCCTCGTCGAGCAGCGTGGCCTTCGTCAGGTCCGGGTTGGACACGGTAATGTTGGCGCTGGTATTCTTGATGCGCCAGGGGGGCTTGCCGGTGTAGACGATGCGCTTGCCCCGGACCGTTCCTTCGCGGTATTCGAAGGTGTCGTCTTTCACCGTCCAGCCGGTCAGGCGGGCCACCGTGCCCACCTGGACCAGCACCTTCTCCGAGCGCGACAGCGGACGGTCGTCCATGGCGACCGCCTCTATGGTGGCGTAGTGGTTATCGGAGCGGATGGTGACGTCGGAGAGCCGGAAAGTCCCGCCGGCCTCCCGGAGGAACCCGCTGACCCCCTGGGCTTTGGGGGCGTCCAGCGTGCACAGCCCGACGCCGTAGTCCAGCGTGATCTCGCCGGTGTTGCTGCGGACCGTCGAGGCCGCGCCGTCGATGTAGGGGCTCAGGTCGGCCACCCGCGTCCGGGCCGGGTTGCCCTCGAAGACGGTCTCCACCGGCCCCACCAGGAAGGCCAGCCGGCTGACGTTCAGGCTCTCCCGCTCGCTGTAGCGAAGGTCCTGCACGTCACGGTTGGGGTCGAAGGTCTCCGTCTCGGTGATGGCCGGACGCTCCCGGCGCCACATCTCCTCCAGGGAGCGCTCCTCGTGGACCACGGGCTCTCCCCGCCGGACATAGCCCAGCCGGTGGATCAAGGCATTCGCCGGGAACATGCCGGCCTGCTGGGGCACCGAGCCGGTCCACTTGTGGATGGCGAAGCCGGTGTCGCCGGGTTTGACGTGCCAGAACTTCCTCCGGAGATCGCGCCTGTAGGTCGGCGCACCCAGGTGGAACCAGTAGAGGGAATCCACGCCGTTCAGACCCATGTAGGCGGCGGCGAGGAACGGACCCTCGGTCTGGTAGAGATTCGGATGCACCCAGGCGCTCTCGGTGATGATGAAGGGGTGCCCGAGGGGCTGCTTCAGGTTGGTGGGCAGCCGGAGCGGCTCCCGCAGGATGGACTCGTTGACCAGATAGTGGCCGGGGTCGATGCGGTAGCCGCGGTTCTCGCCACTGTGCACGCCGCCGGCGTAGCGGTTGACGGCCAGCACGTCGCAGGCGGTGTAGGTCCACCTCTCGGCGTCGTCGGTGTGGAGCTTGTCGGCCGACTTCCAGTTCATCGCGTTGGTCAACTGCTTGCAGCCCAGCTCCTCCCGGTAGTAGCGGTCGATCTCGGCGTAGAAGGCCCGCTGTGTCTCGCTGAGGAACTGGAGCTGGTCGTTGACCCGCCGGCGCATCCCGCCGGAATGCTCCTGCGTGTACTGCCAGGTTATGACGAAACCTACGACGCCCTTTTCCCAGTCGTCGGCGATCATGTTGGGGTTCTGGGGCTTCTGGATGGTGTGGCTCTCCCATGCCCGGTGGGCGGCAGAGAGTGAGCCGTACTTCTCGGTCAGCCAGCGGCCGTACTTCCGCCCGAGTATCCGTTTCTGCTCGGGCGGGATGCGATCGAACGTGAAGAAAAGCAGGCTGTCCTCGTTTTTGACCTGTATGATGGCCACCGCCGGCTCGTCCTTCAGGGGCACGCCGCCGGCGTAGGGATTCGGGCGGGTGTAGAGTTCCTTCACCCAGCCCTTGTAGGCGTTCTCGAACTTCTCGTTGAAAAACATCGAGCCGGTCGGCATGTCGCCGGCTTCGTAGCCGGCCAGGTCCCAGCTCGCCGGCATCTTGTGGTGGTACCAGTAGGGCGAGATGGTCACGTAAATGCCGTGCCGCCTGGCCGCAGCGACCGCCCGAAGAATACCGTCGACGGCCTTCTCGCTGACGTCGGTGAGGGCCGCGCCCTTGCTGCGGTCGGCCAGGTTCCCGTGGATGCGGATCATGTTGACCCCGATGCGCGCCAGGAAACCGCAGTGCTTCTCCACCTCCTCCGCGTTCATCCCGGACGCCCCGGAGACGGCCGACCAGAAGCGGATCGGCTCGCCGTCGCCCTTCACGAATCCCCTGCCGTCCTCGGAGAGACGGATGAAGCCGCTCTTGCCGGCCGGTTTCTCGTTCAGGTGGCTCAGGTCCAGCAGGCCCCCTTCGGTAAGCCTCTCCCTCCGGGGCTTGAAGGGCCAGGAGTTGGTCGCGTCAAGGACCGGCTGCGGGGCGGCCGGCTCTGCGGCGGTGGTCTCCCCCGGCTTCGCCGTGCCTTTGGGGGTGAACTCCTCGGTGGTCAGCACGAAGGCGTCGATGGCGCCGTGGTTCTGGGAGTCACTGTGCATCTTGAAGCGAAGCGTGTGTTCCCCCTCGCTCAAAGACAGCACGGCGACCTTGACCCAGCCGATGAACCGGAGGTCCGGCCGGCCGTCGGCGGCTATGTTCTTCTGTTGCACGGCACCGGTGAAATCAACCGCCTTCCAGTCTCCCCCGTCCACGCGGTAGGACAGCTTGCTTTTGACCGGGTTGGCCCGCAGCCAGAAGGTGAACTCCCCGCTCCGTGGGGCGCTGATGTCGTAGGCGGCCGTGCCCACCTTGTTCTCGGAGAAGTTGCTGAGCCATTCCCCGCCGGAAAGCTGATCTTTCTTCACCTTGTCGTACCACCAGGGGTGAGGGTTGACGTTGGAAACCGTCGTGTTTTCCCCCTCGCGCCATATGGTGACGGCATCGGCCCTCGCCGGTACGAGCGCCGTCACCAGGAGGCCGAGCGCCAGGATCAGTCCACAGAGCCTTCCCGTCTTTGTATGCGTCGGCTTTCCCCTCATCGGCGTTCCGCTCCTTCCCTGCGTTCGTTCAGCAGTTCGTGCATTTCCTCCCGGACGGCGGCGTGGTCCGGCCGGCCGACCAGGTCCGTGGTCTCTTCGGGATCGTTCCGGAGGTCGTAGAGCATGTAGGGCGTATCGTCTTCGAAGACGGCGTATTTGTAGCGGTCGGTGCAGACCATGGTATTTTCATGATCGCCGGGGCCGACCTCGCTGAGCGCCGCCCGCCGGAGCAGGCCGGAGGGCTCCCGCATCACCGGCCAGAGCGACCTGCCCGAGCACGTCGCCGGCACGGGCACCCCCGCCGCTTCCAGCAGCGTGGGCATGATGTCCACGGTCTCGGCCAGCGCGTCGGACTGTAGGCCCGCCGGGACGTTCCCCGGCCAGCGCAGCATCAGCGGCACCCGGAGCGCGCTCTCGAAGAAACGCGACTTATAGAGCAGGCGGTGGTCTCCGGCCATCTCGCCGTGATCGGACCAGAAAAGCACCAGCGTGTCGTCGAGGAATCCCCCGACCTCGCAGGCGCTGAATATCTCGCCGAACCAGCGGTCGATCAGGCTGATCTTTCCGTAATAGTTGGCGCGCAGACGCCGGACGTCCTCCTCGGTGAGTTCTTCCCGCCGGCCGTTTCGCTGCCAGCGGGCGGCCTCCGGGGGAACGTGACCGGCCGGCTCGGACGGCTCGAACTCGATCGGGGGCGGCGTCTGATCGGGGTCGTACATCTCGGCGTACTCCCCCGGCGCGTCCCAGGGCTCGGGGGGCCCGCCGAAGCCCACGAACAGGCAGAAGGGCCGCTCACCGCCGTAGTCCCGGAGGAACCGGACCGCCTGGCGCCCCACGTAGCTGTCGGCGTGCTCCTCCACCGACAGGGGGCTGGGCCAGACGGCGTTGGCACGGCCGTGCTCGAACCGCTTCTCGTAGTCCTTCTTGTATTCCTCGTAGAGTCCCTTGCGGCGCCAGCGGTCGGTCATGTGCGACTCGGTGTTCCAGCAGGTGGCCAGGGGGCCGCCGATCTCGTCCACGTGGTCGAACCCCAGGGGGCGCATCCACGGCTCCCGCTCCTTCATGTGCAGGTTGCCGTGGGAGTAGTAGTGCGACTTGCCGACGTGCGCGGTGGAATAACCCGCGTCGCGGAGGCGGCGGAAGAACGATTCGCAGCCCTCCGGCAGCTCACCGCCGTTCTGCCAGATGCCGTGCTCGTGGACGTAGTCCCCGGTGATGAACGACGCCCTCGCCGGCATGCACACGGGGCTGACCGTGCAGGCGTCGACGAAGTGGGTGCCCTCCGTCGCGAGGCGGTCCATGTTCGGGGTGCGGAGCTGCGGATGGCCGGCACAGCTCAGGCAGTCCGCGCGCTGCTGGTCGGTCATGAGGATGAGGATGTGGGGAGTTTCCGCTGCCAAGAGCCCTGACCTCAGGTTGGGGTTACCGGAAAACGCGCCAACTTCGTACCGTAGCGCCCCGCCGAAGGCGCGTCAACCTTTGCCGTCCGATACTCCGCCCCCCGGACGCTTTCGCCCTCCGGCGTTTGCCGCGCGGCGGGGAATGGCGTACTTTCGCCCTCCGGGCGTGGCCCGCGCCGGCCACGCCGGGATGCCCGCCACAGGCGGGTAAACTTCGCTCGCTGAAAGGTGCGCTCGCTCAGAAAGACATCGGGAGCGGTGCCTCGCCACATGGTCATGCTGAGGCGCCTTACCTTCAGGCGCCGAACGCATCTCGCCGTTCTGCGACGCCGTACTTTCCCGTCCGCCCGGACACGGATGAAAAACTGCCGACGGGCGAAAAGGAAACGAAAAACGTCAGACACAGATTAACACTGATAGACACAGATGGAAGACCCACAGAAGTTCTGGAACTGATTTGTAGAAAGCATCCATCGGCACTCAAATCGGCCCGGTGCCTGCCACGCCGTACTTTCCCGTCCGCCCGGACACGGATGAAAAACTGCCGACGGGCGAAAAGGAAACGGAAAAACGCCAGACACAGATACACACTGATGCTTGCGCGCCCGGGGCGCACCCCCAGGACCAGGGACTTGGTCAAGAGCCCGCCCTGGGGCGCGTACATCTTCAGCGTCGGCGCCGCGGAGCGGCGCGGTCGTGAAGGCCAGGGCTTCAGCCCTGGTATTTCACGCGAACACCCAATTGCGCCCCGCAGGGGCGCGGTGAGGTACCCGATGCGCAAAAGCCTGACCGGCGGGTCCTGGCGGCAGGCCGGTGTGAAGACATTGCGTATCGAACTCGCCCACCATCATCTGCATCTGTGACCCGACCGCGCCCCTCTGGGGCGCATGGTTACGGTTGGTCGACCGCCAACCAGGGCTGAAGCCCTGGCCTCCATCACATGGCCCCTGCGGGGCGGAGGGGGAGAACAGGAGAGGGTTCTGATGCGGGCAACCTTGCCCGCACGTTCTCAGGGGGGATGCTCTTGTCTGCGAAGCCTGCCGGGCTCTGTAAGAGCCCGACATATCAGCCCAGGGCGCAGCCCTGGGAAAAGAGATCGGTGAAAAACCAGGGCTCAACCATTTTGGAGGCACACCCGGGTCCCCAGGGCCACGCCCTGGGCTGGTATGTAACGCCCCTGCGGGGCTGTGGTTGGGGGGAGCCGGCCCAGTCCCCGGGGTTCCCCCAACGTACGCGTTTACCGTTCAGAAGGAGACCGTGTTTCTTAGGGTTCAAACCAGCGGTGAGGCCGGGCCAAGGATGGCCCGGCACTGCGACCTGGAAGGTCGCGCCACAACATGCCCCCCGGCTGTAGCGCGAGCATCCCTGCTCGCAGTGGCGGTGCTTCCAGCGCCGCCTGCTGTTCGCGCACGCTAAACATGTACCCCCCAACGGGGTGAAGGGCGCCTCCGTGCGCGCAAACCCCGGGAAACGAAGGGCCACAGAGAGAAAGAGCCCGCGGAGGCGGGCTCCGGTTTTGGGGGGGGAGCCGGCCCAGTCCCCGGGGTTCCCCCAACGTACGCGTTTACCGTTCAGAAGGAGACCGTGTTTCTTAGGGTTCAAACCAGCGGTGAGGCCGGGCCAAGGATGGCCCGGCACTGCGACCTGGAAGGTCGCGCCACAACATGCCCCCCGGCTGTAGCGCGAGCATCCCTGCTCGCAGTGGCGGTGCTTCCAGCGCCGCCTGCTGTTCGCGCACGCTAAACATGTACCCCCCAACGGGGGTCACCCCGGGCTACGTCTGAATCGCCCGCCTCGCGGCGGGCTCCGGTTTGGGGGGGGTAGCCCCTCTGTCCCCGGGGTTCCCCCAACGTACGCGTTTAGCGTTCAGAAGGAGACCGTGTTTCT
>CAZEAP010000036.1:0-32282 GCA_964510315.1 uncultured candidatus Brocadiaceae bacterium | reverse complement strand
AAAACCCAATTGCGCCCCGGAGGGGCGCGGTGAGGTACCCGATGCGCAAAAGCCTCACCAGGCGGCTGTGCCGCGGCATATCCAGAGCGAGCGACGGCCGGTCCGTGGCCGTTGCGCCGCGGAGCGGCGCGGTCGTGAAGCCCTGGCCTCCATCACATGGCCCCTACGGGGCCGGGGGCGGCCGGTACGGTAAGGTACGGCGTGGCAGAACGGCGAGATGCGTTCGGCGCCTGAAGGTAAGGCGCCTCAGCATGACGGCGCGGCAGGCGCCGGGCCGATTTGAGTGCCGACGGAGGCTTTCTACAGAGCATTCCGAACTCTGAATTCTGAAAGAACGGCTGTCGTTCCTCTGCGTTCCTCTGCGTTCTCTGCGGTTTCCTATGCCGTTGTGCTTCCTTGCGGTTGTCGTTCTCCGTGTCCTCCGTGACTCCGTGCTTCCCTTTTTCTGCTCAGCAGACCCCGCGGTGAACCGGGCGCCCCGGAAGCGGTCAGAACCGGGCGCCGAGTTTCACGTTCTTCTCCGGGGCTTTGGCTATGTCGAGGTAGGCTTCCGGCAGCTCCTCGAACTCGACGACGGGCGTGACGATTTCCTCACCGGAGAGACGCCCCTCGCAGAGCAGACGCCAGCACGTATCGTAGATGCGGTCTTCGTTCCAGCGGGGGTAGTCCCGGTTGGGTTCGGAGCAGGCGCGCGAGAACTTGATGTTCGGAATGTTCATGTGAGCTTCAGCGCCGAGGTCCAGGCCCTCGGGATAGGGCCCCGGGAACGCGCCGGCCACCACGTTCCCCCCGTAGGCAACTCCACGAAGGGCGGCCTGGAGGGCATGAACGTTGCCGCTGTATTCGATGGCCACGTCCACGCCGCGCCGGTCGGTGGCCAGCTTGATTTCCTTTCCCGCGTCGCAGTCCCCCGGATCGAGGACGACGTCGGCGCCGCACGCTGCGGCCACTTCCCGACGATTCGGCAGGGGCTCGACCGCGATGACCGGATAGGCCCCGGCCAGGGCGGCTATCTGCACGCACATCAGCCCGATGGCGCCCATGCCGAAGACGGCCACCGCGTCGCCGACCCGCACTTCTCCGTCCCGTACTGCCGCCATCGCGAAATCGGCCGGGTCCAGGCAGACGGCCGACTTCCAGGACATCCCCTCGGGCATCTTCCAGAGCCTGCCGGTGCCCACCACGTGGACTTCCCGGAACGGCCCGTAGCCGAGAACGCAGTCGCCTTCAGCAAAGGCGGAAACGCCGGGACCGGTCGCCAGCACTGGCCCGACGAACATGTTGCCGGGGCTCACCGGATGCCAGCCCTCCTGCTCGGCTTCCACGAAGAGGCCCAGCTCCCCATCATATCTGCCCCGCGAACCGCCGTAGCCTTTGAAGAACGCCATTTCGGTGCCGTGTTTGGCGGCACCGAACTCCGAGCGCACTACCACCTGTCCTTCGCCCGGCTCCGGGGCGTCGTACTCCACTATCTCCAGCTCGTCCGGCGCAACCGCTCTGATCTCCCTGGGCATCCGGTCCTCCTTTCTCTCAAGCGCACATGGCCGCCTTTCGTCGGGGCAAGTCTGAGGACTTTACCGCATACGCATCTGCCCTGCAAAAGCCGGCCGCAACCAGGAAAGGAGCCGGTGGTGGGCAGGCTTCCCGGTCCCATCTCTCTGCCTATGCGCGTGTGCTTCTTTGTGATCTGCTTCGTCGTTGGAAAATGAGCGTCAGTCAGAGGCAGATTCTTCGTCCGGTCGGGGCAGGGCTGCTCCTCGGGTAATGGCCTCGTCGCCGAATCGGTCCTTCACGGCGTCCTCGGCGCGGTCGAGTCGGCGTTGCAGCTCCGCTCCCTGCGCCTCCGACCTGAAGAGGCGCGTCTGCCGTGCGGCCCTCCGCGCCTCCTCCGCGTCGGCGAGTCCGGAGAGCGACACCCCGATCAGCCGGAGCGCTCGGCCGGCGACGCCGGCGTCGGCCAGGTTCTTACCGGCCACGCCGTAGATGCGGGTGGCCTCGGTGACGGGTCGGTCCAGGGTCCTCTGGCGGGTCAGGGTGGTAAAGTCGGCCAGCCGCACCTTGGTGGTCACGGTTCGGGCGCACTTGTCGGCCTTCCGCAGGCGGCGGGCCGTTTTCTCGCACAGGCGCATCAGCGTGCGCCGCACCTGGTCCATATCGCGGGTGTCTTCGCCGAAGGTGTGCTCGTGGCCGATGGACTTGGCCGCTCCGCCGCCGGCCACCGGGCTCCGATCGACGCCCCGGGCCTTACGCCAGAGGTCGGCGCCGTGCACGCCGAAGCGCTCTTCGAGCTGCTCCCGTGACATGCCGGCAACGTCGCCGATGGTCTCGATACCGAACTTCGCCAGTGATTCCCGCGTCTTGGGGCCCACTCCGGGGAGGCGCCGCACCGAGAGCGGCGCCAGGAACCCGCGCTCCTCCCCCGGCTCGACGATGACGAGCCCGCATGGTTTTTCCAGGTCGGAGGCGATCTTCGCCACCAGCTTGCCGGGGGCCACACCCAGTGAGGCCGTCAGGCCGGTCTCCTCCTCGATGCGGCTCCGGATTCCCTCGGCGAGACGCCGCTTTCCGCCGAAAAGGCGCAGGGAGCGGGTCACGTCGAGGAAAGCTTCGTCGATGCTCACCACCTGGATCTGCGGGGTGAAGCGGCGGAGGACCTCCCGGATGCGCCGCGCCTCGCGGGCGTATTTCTCCCCGTCGACCGGCAGGAAGCGGGCGTCCGGGCAGCGGCGGTAGGCCTCGCTGATGGGCTGGGCGCTGTGGATGCCGTACTCGCGCGCCTCGTAGGAGCAGGTGGAGACCACGCCCCGGCCGCTGCCGCCGCGGGGGTCCGCGCCGACCACCACCGGCTTGCCGCGCAGTTCGGGGTTGTCCCGCTGCTCCACCGACGCGAAGAAGGCGTCCATGTCAACATGCACTATGACGCGCTCTTCTGCCATGGTCGCCTCAGCCCATTCGCACCTCGACCTTGTGCACCGCGCCGTCCTCGAAGACCGGCAGGAGGTCACCGTCGATCGGCTCTCCGTCAACGATGACGGATTGTATGCCTCCGTTGACCGATTCAGGATTGGCGACGTGTATCTCGTAGGTGGCGCCCCGGTAGCGGCGGGTCACGTGGAACTCATCCCATTCGGCCGGGATGCAGGGGTCCACCCGCAGTCCTGCCCAGTCCGGGCGGACGCCGAGGATGTACTGGGTGGCGGCGACGTAGTTCCACGCCGCGGTGCCGGTGAGCCACGTCCCCGCGCACTTGCCGTACTCGATGTGCTCCCGGCCGTAGCGCTGCTGGCCGTACACGTAGGGTTCGGCGCAGTAATGCGCCGGATCCGGCTGCGCGGCGACCGGCGGCAGGATGGCACGGTAGTACTCGAAAGCCCTCTCGCCGCGCCCCAGCAGGCACTCCGCGCAGACGGCCCAGGGGTTGGGGTGGCAGAAGATGCCGCCGTTCTCCTTTGCCCCCTTCGGGAATACGTCGAAGTCGCCGCTGGGCGCGACGGCGCAGGCCGGAGTGATGATCTGGATGCCGTTGGGCGTCCACAGTTTCTCCCGGACGCTGTCCATGGCCGTCCGCGCCCGTTCGGCGTCCGCCACGCCGGCCATCACCGACCAGGGCTGGGGTTCGAGGAATATCTTGCCCTCCTCCCGCTCCGGCACGCCGAACCATTCCCCGTCGCCGTCGGTGCCCCGGGCGTAGTACGACGCTTCCTCGAGCCAGGCCTGCCGGTTGACCGTTTCGGTCATCTCCTCGACGACGGTGCCGAGGAAGTCGGTGACCGGCATCTCGGATCCACCGTGACCGACGGTCTCGTCCGTTCTGCCGGCAAGTTCGGTGAGCGTGATCATCTCGCGGGCCATCTTGACCAGCATCATGCCGACCAGCACGGACTCGGAGACCTCGTCGTCGGGCCCGTCCCCGATGGTGTCATTCCAGTCGGCCGCCCGCAGCCGGGGCAGCCCGTGAGCGGCACGGTCGCCGAAGCTGTAGCTGACCGCGCGGAGCAGGTGCCGGTAGAGGTCTTCGGACAGGTCGCGGTTGTCGCTGTACGATATCTCCTCCTCCAGGATGTCCGTGTCGCCCGTTTCCTTCACGTAGGCGGCGACGGCGAGGGGCAGCCAGAGGTGGTCGTCGCTGAACCCTTTGCTCTCGGAGCCCTCCTTGGTGAGGGCGGAGTACTGGTGGCGGCAGGCGCCGTTCTCCAGTTGCACCGCACGCACCATCTCCAGGATGCGTTCGCGGGCGCGGTCGGGGGCCAGGTGCATGTAGCCCAGCAGGTCCTGCAGTGAATCCCGCGTGCCCATGCTGCGGCCTATCCCGTTGTCCCGGCCGGATATCGATCGGGAAAACAGGAAGTTAACCCAGCACTGGTAGGCGTTCCAGGTGTTGACCATCAAGCCCATGGCGGGGTCGGGAACCTCGCATTGCAGAGTTCCGAGCAGGTCGGTGGCATAGTTCCTCAGTTCCTCCAGTGCGGCGAAAAGGGCGTCTTCGTTGCCCAGCCACTCGTCTGCGAGTTCCCGGGCCGCCGGCGGGTCGGGGGCCATGCCCACCCCGACGTGGAAGACCTTCTCCTCGCCGGGAGCCAGCTCGAAGTCCAACTGGTAGACGCAGACCGCCGTGTCGTCGCCCGCCATCGAGTTGCGGGCCTGGCCTTCCTTTACCACCTGCGGGTTGACGATGGAGCCGTCGCCGAGGAAGGTCTCGCACCTGGTGTCATAGCCGGACGGCGGCTCGCTCAGTGCGCAGAAGGGGAGGGGGCGGGGTCTCTGCGTCGGGGTGGTCAGGTGAAGGATGCGCTCGTCTTCGGGGTCGAACTCCACCTGGGCGATGTGACTGCTGTACTGGCAGTTGCACAGGTCGTTGTATGCGGTTCCGTTCACGAACTCCCGGTAGGTGAAGGCCGACAGCCTGCGGGGCCGGTCGCCGTCGTTGCGGACGGCCACCCGCTGGATCTCGATGTCGGCGCCGAGGGGTATCAGGTGCAGGAGTTCGGCGGTTACCCCGTCACGTCGGGACTCGATCGAGGTGTAGCCGAGGCCGTGCCGGCATTCGTAGTCGTCCGGTGGCGCCTGTGTGACCGGCCGATAGCTTGCCGACCAGAAATCGCCCGTCTCCCGGTCGCGCAGGAACAGGTAGCGTCCGGGGTGGTCCTTGCACGTGCCGACCTGCACGTAGCGGGTGATCCGGTTGTAGAGCGGGTCCCGGAACCAGGTGGGTCCGCCGGCGGTGGCCGAGACTATCCCGCAAAGCTCGCCTTCCAGGCCCAGGTAGTTGATCCACGGGACGGGCGTCGCGTGAGTGGTGATGACGTACTCGCGGTTCTCGACGTCGAAGTATCCGAACTCCGTCTCAACAGGGCGCGCAGATTCGACCATCGTTTCCTCCACCGGTGAAAGGCTTGGGGCCGCCCGTCGGGCCGCCTCCTGAAGTCCGTGGTGTACCTTACCGGCTCGTCCTCCGCAAGCCGCAGCGCGGACGCCAAACGCCTACGGCCATTCTGGTCAGGCTCCGACAGGGGGTTCACGCGAGCGGGACAGGAGCCGTGAAAGCAACGCATGACTCCACCGGCGGTCCCCTTGACCTCCGCCCGGCCCTCCGGTAGGTACAGTGCAGTCTGCGGTGATTGCCCTCCGCACGCCGCTGCGGAAACTTTGTTGGAGGCCGCGTGATGGGACGCATCAATCAGTCGTTTTGCCTGGGATGTTTCCTGAAGGAAGGCACCCGGCTGGAGCACCTGCTCCGGGAAGCCGGGAACATCGGTTATGCCGCCGTTGAAATCTGGGGAAGGGAAGGGGCGCCCTTCCAAGAATTGCTGGAGCTGGCCGACAAGTGCGGCCTCCGCATAGCCTCGATGAGCGGCCACGAGTCGCTGACCGACGGCCTGAACAACCCCGAGAACCACGGCCGGATTGCCGACGAACTGCACGAGTCCATCGAGATCGCCGCCGCCAACGACATACCGGGGCTCATCTGCTTCAGCGGAAATCGGAACGGGCGCGACGACGAGGAGTCCATCGAGGTGTGCGCCGAAGGGCTGCGGCCCGTGGTCAAAGCGGCCGAAGAGGCCGGCGTCAACCTGAACATGGAACTGCTCAACTCCAAGCGCGACCATCCCGGCTACCAGTGCGACCACACCGACTGGGGCGTGCGTGTCTGCGAGGCCGTCGGATCGCCCCGGGCGAAGCTCCTCTACGACATCTACCACATGCAGATCATGGAAGGCGACCTGATCGCCACCATCACCGAGAACATCGAGCACATCGGGCACTTCCACACCGCGGGCAATCCGCGGCGCGGCCCACTGGATGAAAATCAGGAGATCTACTACCCCGCCGTCTGCAGAGGGATCGCGGACACCGGTTTCGACCTCTATATGGGACACGAGTTCGGTTTTGACGGCGACCCGGTGGAGGCCCTCCGCGCCGCCTACCGGACCTGCGACGTTTGAGCGTCTCCGTGGCAGGAAGCTTCGTGCTTCCTGTCGCACCGCTGCCGGCCGATCAACCCAGGAGGGCCAGCAGCACCAGTCCGGCCACGATGGCGCCGGTCGCGGGGAGTCGCACCGCCGCGCCCGGCTCCCTGTGGATCGCGAAGGCCGCCGCCACCCCGAGGACTATGCTGAACTGCCGGAATGCCAGCAGGTAGCCGGTGTGGGGGGAAAGCTGGTAGGCCCACAGCACCAGGGTGTAGCCGGTCAGACCGAGAACCGCCCCCAGCGCCGGCAGCCGCCAGCCCACCGCCGTCCCCGGGGGCCTCGGTCGGTCGAATGCCCACTCCAGCGCCACGTAGGTCGCGCAGGCACAGAGGTGCCATATCCCGCAGTACAGCGCCGCGCTCCCCGGTCCCCGCCGGACGACCTCCTGGGCCAGCTTGTCCAGCATGGTGAAGCCGACTATGGTCGCGGCGGTCAGGAGTATCCACATCACCTCCCGCAGGTGGTAGCGCCGCAAATCGAACCGGCGCAGCGACTCCTGCGGTGCCAGCACGCAGCCGAAAGCCACCAGCACCATGCCCAGCCAGCCGAAGCCGGTGGGGTAGCGGCCCCTGAGCACGTCTATCCCCGCCACCATCAGCACCGGGAGGGCCCGCGCCGTGGGGTAGACGATGGTGAAGTCCGACGACCCGTAGGCGAGCGCCAGGAACCGGAAATAGAGGCCGCAGATGATCCCCGACGGCACCACGCAGAGCCAGGCCCTCAGCGGGAAAGAGTGGGGCACGGCCAGAGCGGCGGCGATCAGGCAGAGGGCCACCGGTGTGGTGGCAAGCAGCATCCGGCGGAAAAAAGCCTTCTCCCGCCGCCGATGTCGGGCCAGAAGGTTCCAGCCGGCGTGGGCAAAACACGAGACGATGATCAGGGCTGCGGGCAGCAGTGACATGGACCGTGGTTCCGAGAGAGGCCGGGGATGGCAAGAGCATACCGCAAGTCTGCCCCTATATAAACCGCTCTCTCCCTGACCTCTGCCGCGGCGGCCCCGCCTTGCGGCAGGTCGGATAGACTGTGAACCGAACAGCCCGGAGCGAGACAAAGGGGTTGAGAAGATGGAGTTCGCGCTTCTCCGCGGCACTATCGGGCACGGCACTTGCAAACAGGACGTGCAGGTGTAGATTGAAACCGTGTTTTCTGATGGTGCCGGCGGCCGGCGAGAAGACGGGTCGCCGTGAGCCGAGACAGGTGGCGGCGCTATGCCGGAGGGGGGTCGGAAATGGGGAGAGAGGTCGTAAAAAGTGACGATGAGTGGCGAGAGCTGCTTACTCCCAAGCAGTACCTCATCACGCGCAAGAAAGGTACCGAGCCGCCCTTCAGCGGCCAGTATCACGATTTTTCCGAACGTGGCATCTACCGGTGCGTCTGCTGCGGTAACGAACTGTTCAGTTCTGAGACAAAGTATGACTCCGGCACCGGCTGGCCGAGTTTCTGGCAGCCGATTTCTGAGGAGAACATAGCCACGCAGAAAGATCGGGGGCTGGCCACCAGAAGGACGGAGGTACTGTGCAGCCGCTGCGAAGCGCACCTCGGGTACGTCTCCGAGGATGGGCCCGACCCGACGGGCCTGCGTTTTTCCATAAACTCGGCGGCGCTGAAGTTCCAACCCGAGGATTCCTGAGCCCGGCGTGCATCCGCGGGCGGTGCGGTGGGCGTAGTGGAGGGTGGCCGGGATGCCTTTGCCACGCGCGGCCGACGCGCCCGGGGACCATGGCCGAGTCCCTTGTGACCGGCCTTTTCCATGCTACCCGCTGGTGCCGGCGCAATGCTGCGGTCACGTGGCGCTGACATCTGAGGATCATAGTGAGCGAAACAGAGCCGCTGTTTCGAATAGACCCGGCCGATAACGCTGCCGTTTCCCTGCGGCGCCTGGAGGGGGGCACGGTCTGCACAGTGGGCGGCGTCCAGGTCTCCGTTTTGCAGGACATTCCCGCCGGTCACAAGGTGGCGTTGCGAGGGATCAAGCAGGGCGAGCCGATCCTGAAATACGGACATCCCATCGGCCGCCTCACCCGGCCCGTAGAGGCGGGCGAATGGGTCCATGAGCACAACCTGCGCTCCGCAGCGTCCGGGCAGCCGGAGCTGCTTCGCGGAACGGCGCAACAGCCTCCGCCCGCCGGCGAGGCGCCGACTTTCCGCGGTTTCCCGCGCGCAGACGGTGCGGTCGGCATACGGAACGAGATATGGATCGTACCTACCGTGGGATGTGTCAACTCGCTGGCCCAGCAACTGGCTCGCCGCCTGCGCCAGGAGGGGCTGCCCGGGTCCGTGGATACGGCGGCGGCCTGGCCACATCCGCACGGATGCTCGCAGGCGGGAGAGGACCTGCTCCGCACGCAGCGCATTCTGGCCGGGCTGGTCCGCCACCCAAACGCGGGTGGGGTCCTGGTCCTGGGGCTGGGGTGCGAGACCAACAGCGTGGAGCGGTTCCAGGAGGTGCTGGGAGCCACGGACCCGGAGCGGGTGAAGTTCCTGGTGGCTCAAGACCAGGCCGACGCGGTGCCCCCCGCCCTGGAGGAACTGAGGCAACTGGCCAGAGGTGCGGGGCGGCGACGCCGGGAGGAGGTCTCGATGGCGCGGCTCCGCGTGGGGCTGAAGTGCGGAGGCTCCGACGCCTTCAGCGGCATAACGGCAAACCCTCTGCTGGGCGCGCTCACCGATCGGCTGGTGGCCGCCGGCGGGGGCGCGGTCTTGACCGAGGTGCCGGAGATGTTCGGTGCCGAGCAGGTCCTCGGGAGCCGCTGCGTCGATGGCGCCGTCTTCCAGCGTTTTGTGGAGATGATACGTCGATGGCGGGAATACCACGTCCGGCACGGGGTCGATCTCTCGGCAAACCCATCGCCGGGAAACCGTGCCGGCGGCATCACGACGATCGAGGAGAAGTCCCTCGGCTGCGTGCGCAAGGGCGGCTCGGCCCCCGTCACCGAAGTGCTTGACTACGGGCAGCGGGCCCGCCGGCCGGGCCTCAGTCTGCTGGAGGCGCCCGGCAACGACATGGTCTCCCTGAGCGCCCTCGCCGCGGCGGGAGCCCAGCTCGTGGTCTTCACCACCGGATGCGGCACACCCCTCGGCGGCCCCGTCCCCACGGTGAAGGTGTCCTCGACCAGCGCGTTGGCACGGCGCAAAAAGAACTGGATTGATTTTGACGCCGGAAGGCTGACTCACGGGACTGGGATAGATGAGCTGGAGGAGGAACTGCTGGATTACGTTCGGGAGGTGGCTTCCGGGCGAGCAACGCCGAAGGCGGAGGCCGGGGACCGCCGCCAGATAGCCATCTGGCGCACGGGCATCACGCTCTGAGCGGAGCCGACCGGCCGCGGGGGTGCACTTGAGAGGCGGCCTGCTGTACGGTATGTTACGGGAGGCCGCGAGGGGCGCGTGCGGCTGAGGGGCTGAATAGTTTCACTCGAAGGGGGTACTGTACCTATGGCGGAAACGCAGCAGAACCTGTCGGACGCTTTTAGCGGCGAGAGTCAGGCCAACCAGCGTTACCTGGCATTTGCCCGCAAGGCCGAGGCGGAGGGCTATCGGATGATAGCCCGGCTGTTCCGGGCGGCTGCGGCGGCCGAGACCGTCCACGCCCAGAACCACCTGGATGCAGCGGAGGCCGTTGGCGACACGATGGACAACCTGGAAACCGCCCGAGAGGGCGAGGCCCACGAATTCCAGAAGATGTACCCGGAGTTTCTCGCGGGCGCGCGCGAGGAGGCCCACCAGGACGCGGAGGAAACATTCGACTACGCCCTCCAGGTGGAGCAGATCCACCACGGTCTCTACCAGGAGGCCATAAGCTCATTGCAGGACGGCAGCGACCTGCCGGAGCGGGACGCGTTCGTATGTCGCGGCTGCGGGAACACCGTCTACGGCGAACCGCCGGAGAAGTGTCCGATCTGCGGCTCACCGAAGTCCTGGTTTATGCACATAGAGTAAAACGCGGCGGGGGACCATGTCCGGGGGAGCCGTGCAATCATCAGTGAGGGCTTTCGATTCTACCTACCGGAGGGACGCCTCCTGTTTCGGGGAGAGACCTTCGGATTGGGTCAGGCGATTTGCCCAGCTTGCGCCCGGTGACAGGGCGCTGGACCTGGGGTGCGGCTGGGGGCGAAACGCCATACATCTGGCTAAAACGGGCTTCCACGTTACCGGGCTCGACGTGTCCCCCGCTGCCATCCGGCAGGTCCGTCGCGGAGCGAACGCTGAACATCTGGCGGTCGAGGCGGTGCTGTCCGACATTCGGGGCTACACTTTTGGCGCCGGCGAGTTCGATCTCATACTCGGCATAACTGTCTTCAGCCTCCTGCCCGATGGCGAGCTGGCCACACTGGGCGGTCGACTCCGGAGTGCGCTGAGTGAAGGCGGCATACTGTTGGTGGAGGATTTTGCGGCGGGAGATCCCGGCTGTTCGGGCCGGGGACCCGCCAGCGAGTTCGCGCGGCTGGTCCGGCATTTCTTCACGCCCGGTGAGATGGAGCAAACCTTCGGGGCCGGCCTGCACACACTCGCCATGGAGACGGTGGCGGTGCAAGACCGGACCCACGGGGCTCACCATAGTCACATGCTCGAACGCTATGCCGGGCAGAAGGACGGGAAAGGGGAGCAGGGATATGATCTTTGAGGGACGTCTCGTCGTGATCACCGGGGCAACCGGCAACCTGGGGCGCGTCGTCGCGCGCCGGTTCGCCGAGGAAGGGGCCGACATAGTCGCGCCCTGGCGGAACGAAGATAAATGGGAGAGCCTGCGGACCGAACTGGACGCCATGGAGCCGGGTCGATGCGCCGGATGGCGGACCGACGTGACGGACGAGGATCAGGTGAAGGCCCTGATGGAGAACGCCGTCGGCCGCTTCGGCGGGACCTACGCCCTGCTCAACCTGGTGGGCGCCTTTGCCTTCGGGGAGAACCTCTGGGAGACCGATGAGGCAACCTGGGACAAGATGCTGGACGTAAACCTCAAGAGCGCCTTCCTCTGCTGCAAGCACGCGATCCCCGTCATGCTGCGCGGGGGGGAAGGGAGGATTGTCAACGTCTCCTCCAAGGCCGCCGTTGACGTCCAGCCCGGCTCGGCAGCTTACGCGGTGGCGAAGGGCGGCGTGGTGACGCTCACGCGTGCGCTGAGGGAGGAACTGTGCGATACGAACGTGACCGTCAACGCGGTTATGCCCGGAATCATCGACACTCCGGCCACCCGGAAGCTGATGCCGGAGGCCGATTTCAGTAAGTGGGTTCAGCCCGGCGAGATCGCCGATGTCCTGGTAGGTCTGTGTGCCCCCGCAGCCCGGTGCGTCAGCGGTTCGGTCATCCGCATCTTCGGGGAACTTTGAGGCGGGCGTATCAGCCGGCCCTTCGGCGCTCCTCGGCCGGCACCTCTGAGAAATCGAGCCGCTCCCTGGACGCCTCCCGCAGGCTCCTGATCATGGCGCCGAAAACCCGGTCGAAGCTTCGTCCGTGGAACCCCCCCCGGTCCGAGTACCGCCCCAGGGCCAGCGCCCTGTCGTAGCGCGTCCGCTCCTCGGGATTGGCCAGCACCGTGTAGGCTTCCTTGACTCGCCGGAAAACGGCGGCGTTGGATTGCTCGCCCTCCAGGTCCGGATGGGTCCGCAGCACAGCCCGGCGATAGGCGCGCTTTATCTCCGCGGGCTCGGCGGTGGGGTCTACGCCCAGCAGTTCGTAGTAATTTCGTTCCGACGGCATTCCCTTGCCTCCCTGCTCAAAGGCGTTATCAGTATAAGGTACGCGCGGGAGATTTGCCGAGAAGGCCGCAACTCAATCCGCAAAACACGCTTAGACGCCGAAAAATGGAGGCGCTGCCTTGCAGAAACGCGTTGCAGAAACGCGGTCGAGCTGGTGGAGGGTGACATTACCGAGCAGAAAGTGGACGCAATAGTGAACGCCGCCAACAGTGCACTTGCCGGCGGGGACGGAGTGGACGGGGCCATCCATCGTGCCGGGGGCCCGGCGATCATGGAAGAGTGCCGGCAGATCCGAGGCTGCCCCACGGGGGAAGCGGTCGTTACCACTGCCGGCCGACTCGAGCTGGTGCGGTTCGTCCTGTTCAGCTCCGATGCGTACCGCGCCTACGAGGAAGCGCTGAAAGAAGTTGTCGGGGATTAGCCGTCCCACAGCGGGGAGAAGCCGCCGTGGAAAATGCAACCGGACACCTGCGGGAACACTTCCGCCGGGAGTTCGACGGACGGGAGCCCGAGCGCCTGATCCGCGTGCCGGGGCGTATCAACCTGATCGGCGAGCATACCGACTACAACGGCTTCCCCGTGATGCCGGTGGCCCTCCGCCTGAGCATCCGCATGGCCACCGGCCGGCTGTGCTTGTGGCGGGCGGGAGGAGCGGGTAAACTCCTCTGCCTTACCATTCATCGAGGAGGGCGACGTGCATCCGATCCCGGGCCGATACGAGGCCGAAGGGCAGTGGTTCAAGGGCAACACGCACATCCACACGACGCGCTCCGACGGCGGAGAGGACTACCCGACCGTCGCGTCGTTCTACGCCGGACACGGCTATGACTTCGTCTTCGTCACGGACCACGACGTCGTGGCTGACATCGAGGGCATGGAGGGCCTGCCCCTGCTGGCCCTGAACGGGATCGAGGTGGGCGGGCGGGACGGGACCGGCGCCCACTACCACGTCGTCGGGCTGGGCTGCGGCAACGCCTTGCCGTCGGAGGCGACCTTTGAGGAAAGGCTCGCGGCCCTGCGCCGCTCCGGGGCGGTGCTGATCCTGGCGCACCCCTACTGGACGGGCAACACCGTGGCGGACGCCCTCCGTCACCGGTTCGACGGCGTCGAGGTGTACAACCACATCTGCAACTACCTGAACGGCAAGTCCCTCTCGGCCTACCACTGGGAGCGGATGCTGAGGCGCGACCCGCGCACGCTGGGCCTGGCGGCCGACGACGCGCACCTGAACGGCAACGAGCCGTGGGACGGCGGCTGGATCGTGGTGCGGGCGCCGGCGCTGACGCGCGGGGACATTATGGCCGCCATTCGGTCCGGCAGCTTCTACTCGACGGTCGGGCCCGCCTTCGAGAGCATCCTGCTGCAAGGGGACCGCGTCCACGTGCGCACCAGCCCCGTCGCCGCCATACGGCTTGTGGACGGCACCAGTTGGGGAGCGCGGATATATCCCGGCTCGGGCCGGACCGTGACGGAGGGGGAGTTCCGGGTCGAGCGCGAGCACCCCTACCTTCGGGTCGAGATAGAGGACGAGTGGGGGCGGCGGGCCTGGACCAACGCCGTCCTGGAGGGCTCGGCCCCGGTCGGATACTCTGGGGCCGCGCCGTAAGCTGGGCGTTCTACGATTTCGCCAACACGATCTACTCGGCCCTGGTCGTCTCGTACGCCATCGCGCTGCACGTGAAGCGATACACCGGGGTCGAGAAATACACCTACCTGACCATCGGGCTGTCCTTGCTGGCCAGCGGCCTGCTGCTGCGGTTCGCCGGGGAGGTCGCCGACAGGACGGGTCGGCCCAGGCGTTACCCGAGCCGGCTGACGCTGCTGACGTGCGGGAGCCGGCGCCGCTGTTCGCCCCGGCGGGTGTGCCGTTCCTGCTGTTCAGCGTGCCGCTTTTCCTCTACGTACCGGACAAGCCCGCCACGAAGCGGACGCGTCCGGGCGTCTCCATCCTCCATCTGGCCTACAGCCGCGTGCTGACGAGCCTGCGCCTGCTGCCCCGGCATCGAACGAGTTCTTCAACAGTCTGTTAGCCCAGGATGGCCTTCAGGTCCTCCTCGGGCGTGCTGATGGGCATGATGTTGAACTTGTCCACCAGGACGTTCAGAACCGGCGGAGTCACGAAAGCCGGCAGTGTCGGCCCGAGGCGCATGTCCTTGACCCCCAGGTGCAGCAGCGTCAGCAGAATGGCCACGGCCTTCTGCTCGTACCACGACAGCACCAGCGAGAGCGGCAGGCCGTTGATGTCCGTGTCGAACGCGTCCGCCAGAGCCGCCGCTATGCGGATGGCCGAGTAGGAGTCGTTGCACTGCCCGACGTCCAGCAGTCGGGGTATGCCGGCGACCTCACCGAACTCCAGCTTGTTGAAGCGGTATTTGCCGCAGGCCAGCGTCAGGATGACGCAGTCATCGGGGACGGCCTGGGCCAGCTCGGTGTAGTAGTTGCGGCCCGGGCGGGCGCCGTCACAGCCGCCGATCAGGAAGAAGTGCCGGATGTCCCCGTCCTGCACGGCCTGCACCACCCGGTCGGCCACTCCCAGAACGGCGTCGTGGCCGAAGCCGACCAGTATCTCTTTGTCCGCCCCGTCTTCCCGGAACCCGTCGGCGGCCAGCGCGGCATCGATCACCGGGCTGAAGTCGCCGTCGTCGATGTGCTCGACCCCCGGCCAGGCGGTCGGGCCGCTGGTGAAAATGCGGTCTTTGTAGCTGTCCTTTGGCTGCTGGAGGCAGTTGGTGGTCATGAGGACGGCCCCGGGGAAGCGGTCGAACTCGCTGCGTTGCTTCTGCCAGGCGCCACCGTAGTTGCCCACCAGGTGGTCGTACTTGTTCAGCTCGGGATACCCGTGGGAGGGCAGCATCTCCCCGTGCGTGTAGACGTTGATGCCCGTCCCTTCGGTCTGCTCCAGCAGTTCGGCCAGGTCCTTCAGGTCGTGGCCGGAAACCACGATGGCCTTGCCCTTGACCGGCTCGACGCGCACCGAGGTGGGGGTGGGGTCCCCGTAGGCACCCGTATTGGCGGCGTCCAGCAGCTCCATCGCCCGCAGGTTGAGTTCCCCGGCCTCCAGGCAGCGGGCCAGCAGGTCGTCGGGGTCTTCCGGTTCGCGGGCCACGTAGTCCAGCAGTTCGTGGAACAGCGCGTAGGTCTGGTCGTCTTCCTCGCCCAGCACGGCGGCATGGTAGGCGTAGGCGGCCGCGCCTTTGATCCCGTAAACGATCAGCTCCTGCAGGCCGGCTATGTCCTCCCCGTACTTCTCGATACGGTTGGTGATGGAGACGTCTTCCCCCTGGCGGATCAGCTCGTCCAGGTCTCCGGCCGGTTGCCAGTCGGTGGGGCCTTCGGGCTCCTCGGGCTCACGGCCGGCTTCCGCGGCGGCGTCGCCGTAGAGGCTACGGGCCCGATCCCTCATCTCCGCCGCCCTCAGCACGTAATCCTGGAGGCGGCTCGGGTCGAAGTCCGTATTGGTCAGGGTGGTGAACATCGCCTCGGTGACGAAGCGGTCCACCTCCGGGTCCCGCGCCCCCAGTTCGCCGGCGCGATGGGCGTAGACTGCGATGCCTTTGACGGCGTGGACCAGCAGGTCCTGCATGGCCGCCGTGTCGGGGTCTTTGCCGCATACGCCGTGGGCGGTGCAGCCGGTTCCCTTTGCGGTCTGCTCGCACTGGTAGCAGAACATGCTCATGAAGAAACTCCCCCTTTCAGGAGTAACGGCAGTTAAGTTCAGATGTCACGCGTAGGCTCGGCCAGTTCCCGGCCGAAACGGCGGCATGCCTCGAGGTCTTCGCCGTCGGGCTGCCACTTGCACCGGATACCCTCACGGGCCACGGGAATGCCGCTCTGCTGGAAGTGCTCCTCGATGAGCGCCACGCCCTGCCCGCTCCATCCGTAAGAGCCGAACGCCGCTCCTATCTTGTTCTTGAATTTCAGTCCCTTCAGGTCCGCCAGGATCGGAGTAAGTGTGGGGAGAACGCCGTTGTTGATCGTCGGGGAGCCGACCAGCACGGTATGAGCCTTGTGCACCTCCACCAGTGCATCGTTGCGATCGGTGACCGCCATGTGGAGCAGTTTGTAGTCGACGCCTTCCCCCGCCAGCCCCTCCCCGATGGCCTTCGCCATCCGCTCGGTGGCGTGCCACATCGTGTCATACAGGATCACCGCACACGGGCGAGGTTCCTGGGCGGCCCATTCCAGATACTTCTCGACGATTTGTTCGGGTTCTTCACGCCAGATGACCCCGTGGCTGGGCGCGATGACCTCTAAGGGCAGGTCCATCTCCAGCAGCTCGCCGATCTTGCGCTCAACCTGGGTGCTGAAGGGATTCAGTATGTTGACGTAGTACTTCAGTGCCTCCTCGTACAGCTCCTTCTGGTTGACCTGGTCGTTGAAGGGGAAGGCGGTGGCGTAATGCTGGCCGAAGGCGTCGTTGGGCATGAGCACGTGACGCTTCTTCAGGTAGGTGAACATGCTGTCCGGCCAGTGGAGCATGGGCGCTTCGACGAACAGCAGCTCGTCGCCGCCGATGTCGATGGTGTCCCCGGTCCCGACGGTATAGAAGTCCCAGGGCTGGTGGTAGTGGCCCTCGATGCTCTCCCGCCCCCGCTCGGAGACTACCAGTTTCGCGTTCGGGGCTGCCTTCATCAGAGCCGGGAGGGATCCGGAGTGGTCGGTCTCCGCATGGTTTGCCACCACGTAATCGAGTTCCGCCGGGTCGATCAGCTCCCGGAGGTTCCGCATGAACTGCTCGGCGTAGGGGTCCCACACCGTGTCAACCAGCACGTTCTTCTCGTCCCGAATCAAGTACGCGTTGTAGGAGCTGCCCCGGCGAGTGGACAGCTCATGGCCGTGGAAGCTCCGCAGGCTCCAGTCCACCACGCCGACGAGGTGTACGCCGTCCTTCACTTTGGTTGCCATCTTGCTCTCCCGGCTTGCTGATGAAGTTTCCGGTTGGCACTTCCGGCTCTGCGTTCGAGTACGGGATCCCCCGGCGTACGCCCCGATGTCAGGCATCCTCCCGCTCGGCGGGGGCCGGCTGAAGCCCATCCGAGAGGCACTTCCGGCCGAGCGTTCGGCCGACCCCCGTAAGTGCCTCCCGACTGAGCTTCTGCTCCCACCCCTGCGGGCGGTTCTCGCCGAGGTTTACGATCAGATCGGCGTCGAAAAGCGCGGCCCCGCTCGGCGTCCGGCCCATGTGGTCCCTGTCGTGATGATGTTCGACCAGTTCCGCAACTTTGCGGCAGGCGACGGGCGGCATACCTTCGTCGGCCAGGATTTCCTCGGACCGCCGGGCGCCTTCGTTCTCGTGGTCTCCGGCGCCTTCGTGCTCCTCGACCGCCCGGCCGACGTCGTGGAGTATGGCGGCGGGGACCAGCACGGCGGGGTTGGCCCCGATGCTCCTCCCGATCCGCTCGGCGAGTTCCAGCACGCGCCGGGTGTGGTCCAGCAGGTGTTCGGACGCCCCGGCCTGGGCCTCCAGGCGCTGAATCAGTTCCTCTCGCAGGTATTGGGAACCGCTCGGTCCCCACACCTCTTGGAGACAGCGGTCGGCGTGCTTGCACCACTGCAGGCACCCCATGGAGGCTTCGGGATTTGCGGTCCTGCGCCCGCAACCGGGGCATTTTCGCACCAGCTCGTCCGGCCAGAACTCGACGCTGGCGCCGCACCCAGGGCAGGCGACCTCGGTGACGTCCGTCGGTTCCATGAACCGGGAGTCTTGTCCTGGACATTGCACGTCGTTCATCGTTCTAACCCCTGTGCGGCCGGAATGTCCTCGAAAATGGAGGTCAGGCTAAGTTCGCTCAACCGCGCGTTCAGCTCGATCTGTAGTTCCGCGAGTCGTTTCCTGACCGGGCAGAACTCCACGCGGTCACAGATGTCGGGGTCTTCGAAACAGGCGTTCATCACCAGCGGCCCCTGGATGGCCTCGAGTATCTCCAGCACCGTTATCCCCTCCGACGGCACGGCCAGCCGATACCCCCCAAACGGCCCTTGCCGGCTTGCCACCATTCCGGCCTCGTTGAGGCGCTGCATGATCTTTCGGAGGAAGTGCTCGGGCACGTCCTCCTGTTCCGCTATCTGGCTGACCGCCAGCCAATCGCCCTCCCGAGCCAGTCGGGCGAGCGCCCTGACCGCGTAGTCGGTTTCTCGGGTTATAATGGCCATGTCCGTCCCCGTATAGGACCTGTTTTGTCCATCTAAATAGGATAATAACACTCCCATATGTCGCTGTCAAGTCATTTGCGGGCGTTTTTTTCTGACTGCCCCGGGTGGCTGCGTGGGGTTGTGGGGGGAGCCGGGGGGCCACCGTGCACCGACGAAAGGGGTCAGGAGGCTTGGGACGATCCACTTTGGACCTGGCGATGGATCGCCCCGCCGAGGACGCCGAGTACGACGAACAATCCCGCCCAGACGAGGCCCCGGTGGCGATGTCCCCAGGGGATATGTGGTTTCTGGTGGCTGAACGCCGGATTGCGCTCCACCTCTCCCAGCCGGCTGACCGCTACCCCTTCAGCCCTGAGGCCCTGGACATCGTAATCCAACTCGTAGTCGGGGCGGGAGGCGGATTCGTTGCCGAAATACAGGCTGTGTGGCCCAGATTCGTCAGGACGGTAGAGCAAATATGTCCGGAACCGGGTGACGCGGGCGCTCTGGAAGGTGAGCGGGGGATCGTCGTAATTCCGTACCCGGACCTGAAGGTAACGGGTCCGGGCGTCTTCCAGGTCCAGAGAGAGGGACTCCTCGGTGCTCTTCCCATTGGAATACCGGTAAACGAACCCGTCGGAGATGTGGTGCCATGGCTCTCCCTCGATCTCCCGGTCGGATGCAGCTCCTTCCGTGGGCTGCCCGCTGTAATTCCGTGCCCGGATGTTGACTGGTCGGATAAAGTCCGATTCCGCGAACTGCAGGTGAAGTCGACACAGAGGCAGATTGCAGCAGCCAAGGTCGAGGGTGACGTCGGTGCATTTCTCAGCGGGTTCGTTGACCGCCCCGCTGTGGAGGACCTCCACCGGCGCGGTCTCCGGAGGCTCCTCGACGACGTGGTGTGCCCGGACTTCCTCTATGGCGAGCTGTTCGGGGTCTTCGGGGCCGTGGTGGATGGTGATCCGCAGGTAGCGTTGATTGTTGTCCGGCAGGGCGATGATGTCTTTGCGGCAGCCCCCGGTTGTCGGGCCGCCCGGGATGTGGAACAGAAGGGCACCTTCGCGGACGGTCTCCCAGCTCTCGCCGTCGTTGCTGCCGCGGACGCGGACGCGGCGGCGGAAGTTCCGGCCTCCGGTTACGACCTCTATCTGGTTCTTCAGCAGCTTCTCGCCGAAATCGGCGGTGATGGAGGTCTGCTCTCCCGGCCGGTAGGTGCGGTTCAGGAGCTTTGCCTCCAGGGGGATCCGCCGGCTGCTGCCCCGGGGACGGCGCAGAACGTAGGCGGCCTCACGGCCATCGGCGGAGCGGACCCGTAGGTCTGCCAGGTCCGGGCGCGCCCGATCGAACACGGCGGGAGGAATAGGCAGCTTCACCAGGCCCGGGGAAGTCGGCCCGCTTGCACTGATCGGTGTGCGCCACTCCCATGGGCTCCTGTCTGCGCCGACGGGACGAAAGGGAAGGATTGTGAGGGCCAGAGCGCCGAGAACGGCCGAGGCGCCGAACAGCCCAAAGCCCACGAGACGAAGAGACCGTAGACGGCGCCGGAACGCCACGCCCACCAATACCACTGCATAGACCGCCGCCACCCCCGAGACCAATATCAGACCCGCCCGACGGGCGTTCTCGGCGACGCTGATGGTCTCTCGACGGAAGCTGTAAGCCTCGCTGCTCAGCAGGCAGAGCGAACCCGCCAGTCCGGCCCAGGGCAGCACGCGGGCAAGGGCCCGTCCAGCGGAGGACCGGCTCGTTGGGAGTATCCGAATGGCGTACAGGTGAGCGACCAGCGCCAGCATTACGGCGACACCCGCCAGAAAACGGCCGTTGAGGAACAACAGGTACGTTCCCGGAGCGTCGCGACTGTATGCGGCCAGTGCTAAACCGTAGCCCCAGCCCACCGCCACCAAACCTGCGATACGTGCGTGGGAGGAGCGCCACCGCAGCCCGCCGGCCAGGAATGCGGCCGCAGCGACCGCCCACAGCGCGGCGGCCAGAACTGCCCCATAATAAGCTGCATTATTATAGTGGAACCATAGCCGCAGTTGGGCATGAACGAAAATAAGGGCGAGCCAGCCACCGCCCAGTGCACTTGCGATCCGCAGAAAGCGGTCCACCTTACTTGGGCGCTCCCCGCGCCACCGGCGCACCAAAGTCATGGCGCTCCCGGCCAGGGGAACTGTGAAAGCCAGCAGGAGTATGAGGAATATCCCCATACGCATGGGGGGACGACGAACCCCGCAGCCCGTTTGGAGTAGCACCAGTGAGGCCGGCGCCCAAACCAGACCGCTCCGCCAAACCTTTCGACGCGACGCTTTCCCTCTCGCCGCCTGCGGACCTTCCAGGGCGTTTCTGGACGCCCCAGGCCCTTGCCTGCCCCTGGTGCCAAATACGCGGGCTGCCACGACCAACGCCACGCCGGCCAAGCCCAGCATGGCGGGCGCGGTCGCAAGAAACGCCCCAAGCATTTGCTCAGCCATCTGCCCGTCACCCCGTAACAGGACAGTTTGTCCCACCAACCCGTCCTGGCGACGCTCTTGAGGGTAAGGTACTAATGCAACAGTTGCAACTCCCTTTTACGACTTCGGGAGGCGCGTTGAGGGTCATCCACTGGTGTGCTGTCAACACGGAACTAACTACGACGCGTTCCGGCGGGCGTTGGTAGCCTGTCGGGGCGGCCGTGCGGCGCCATGGGGCAGCCGGTGGCGGCCGACCGCCGTCTGGCTTATCATCAGCGCGCGTGCAGTGGAGGGACGAGGAGATGAAGGGCAGGCCACACGGGTTCCTGGTGAAGTTCTGGCGCGGCTTCAGTTACCCCTTTCGAGGGGTGCGGGTGTTGTTCAGCGACGGGAAGGTTGCTCTGGCGGCGGCAGCGCCGTTCCTCATCTGCCTCGTCCTTTACGTTGCCTTCTTTGTGGCCGCGGTGTTGCTGGTTGACAAAGTGGTGGACCTGATGATCGAGCCCGGCACCTGGTGGCGCGCGGTGTTGAGGGTGTTGCTGATGATCGTGCTGATGTTGGGTTTCTTCCTGGCCCTCGTCTTCACCTACACGCTCACGGCTCTGGTCCTCGGTGCGCCGTTCTACGATGTCCTTTCGGGGCGGGTGGAGAGCCAACTGACCGGCGAGGTGACGGAGGAACCCTTCACCGTCAGGGGCATGCTGGGGGACATCGGGCGCGGGCTTATCGCCGCCGTGGTCGTGCTGGGGCTGGAGGTGTTCGTATTTATCTTTGGACTTCTGTTCGTGCCCGTAACCACGGCGGTGGCGATGGCCGTCTCGGCAGTGCTGGTCGCGATGGAGCACATGGAGCCGCTGCTGGGGCGCCGCCGGTTCAGCCTGCGGGACCGTTTCCTCTTCCTCCGCGAGCATTTTTGGGAGATGATGGGCATGGGCCTGCCGATCCTTCTGGCCGTCGGGGTTCCCCTGGTCGGAGCGCTGGCCGTGCCGGTGGGTGTTATAGCCGGCACTATTCTGTTCGTGGAGGCCAGGGACGAGGCGGTTCCGGAGATACGGGTACCCGAGAACGACGAATACTGACAGAGAAGCGCCGGCGCAGGGCTTCCCGACAGCAGCAACTGCATCAGGAGGCTTCCTGCGGGGCGCCCTTGGCCTGGCGGTAGATCAGCACGCCCAGCACGGCCAGCACCAGGAGCAGCCCCGCCCAGATCAGACCCCGGTGCCGTTCCGCCCAGGGCGCCTCTTTTTCCTCGACGCCGAAAGCCGGGTTGCGCTCCACCTCCCCCAGGGCGGCGGTTAGGACTCCTTCGCCGCGGAGCCGGTCCGCGTAGCGCTCAAGGTCGTACCGCGGGCGCGAGGCCGACTCGTTGCCGAAATACAGCATGTAGGGTCCGCGACCGCCGGGACGGTAGGCCAGGTAGGAGCGCAGCCGGTTGACACGGGCGCCCTGGAAGGTGAGCGGGGGATCGTCGTAATTCCGGACCCGGACCTGAAGGTAGCGGGTCCGGGCGCCTTCCAGGTTCAGCGACAGGGACTCCGCGCTGCCGCCGCCGGGATAGCGGTAGACGGCCCCGCCGGTAATGTGGTGCCATGGTTCTTCCCTGACCTCGCGGCGGGGTGCGCCCCCTTCGACGGGTATCTCGACCACGCGCTCGATCCGGTTTCGCCCCAGCACCTCCACAGGCCGGAAGAAGTTCGGTTCACGGAAACGGAGTCTGAGGCGATACAGGGGCAGGTTGCGGTGACCGAGGTCGAGGTTGATCTCGGTGTGCTCCCTGTCGGGTCGGTTGACCACTTCCCGATCGGCGACTTCGACGGGAGTGGTTTCCGGGGGATGCTCGACGGTGCGATATGCCCGGACTTCCTCTATGGCGAGCTGTTCGGGGTCGTCGGGGCCGTGGTAGATGGTGATCCGCAGGTAACGTTGATTGTTGTCGGGCAGGGCGATGATGTCTTTGCGGTAGCCGCCGGTTGCCGGGCCGCCCGCGATGTGGAACAGGAAGGCTCCTTCGCGGACGGTCTCCCAGCTCTTGGCGTCGTTGCTGCCGCGGACGCGGACGCGGCGGCGGAAGTTCCGGCCTCCGGTTACGACCTCTATCTGGTTCTTCAGCAGCTTCTCGCCGAAATCGGCGGTGATGGAGGTCTGCTCTCCCGGCCGGTAGGTGCGGTTCAGGAGCTTTGCCTCCAGGGGGATCCGCCGGCTGCTGCCCCGGGGACGGCGCAGAACGTAGGCGGCCTCACGGCCATCGGCGGACCGGACACGGAGGTCGGCGAGGTCCGGGCGCGCCCGGTCGAACACGGCGGGAGGAATAGGCAGCTCCACCAGACCTTCCCCGGGGGTTTGGTCGGGTTGGATCGGCGCCCGCCATTTCCACTGGTCCGCTTCCGTCTCGGCTGCAAGGCTCACGCCGCCGACCAGGGCCAGGGCCGCCAGTGCGACGCAGGTGGTCCGGATGAAGGCGCTCATGTTTGCTCTCCCGGTTCCGGTATCAAGCACTTTTCAATGCGATGGTAGAGGTAGGCGCCTCCGATCATCAGCAGGCCCACTACCAGGAACGAAACGATGCGATAGATCTGTTTGACTTCGGCGATGTCCACAAGGACGATTTTCAGGGCTGTAGCCCCGAACAGGCCGAGGCCCGCGAAGCGAAGCGCCCTGAAGCGACGCCAGAAACCCACGGACAGCAGTGCGACGGCATAGACCGCCCAGACGATGGAAATCGACATCAGCCCCGTCCACCGTGCGTTCTCGACCTCCCGGAGGGTTTCCTGGCAGAAGACGTAGGCCTCCACGCTCAGCAAGCACAGCAGGCCGGCTAGCCCAACCCACAGAAGCAGGCGGGCGAGGGTCCGCTCCGCCTCCGCACACAGGTCCCGGAAACGCCGCACCATGTATACGTGGGCGAACAGCGCCAGTATGACGGCGAGTCCGGCGAGGAGCCGGGCGTTGAGGAACAGCAGATACGACCCCGGAGCGTCTTGCCCGTAGGCGGCCAGTGCGAGGAGATAGCCCCAGCCGGCCGCAACCACCCCGGCGATGCGGGCCGCGGAGCAGCGCCAGCGCAGTCCTCCGCCAAGGAATGCGGCCGCGCCGACGGCCCATAGACCTGCGCCGGCGGCGGCCCCCATGTAGGCGGCCTCGTTGTAGCGGAACCACAGGGCCAGTTCGTGTTGCACGAAGATCAGGGCGAGATAGCCCCCGCCGAGGGCGGCGGCCACCTTCAGAACCCGGTCCACCTTCTCCCCTCGTCCCAGATGCCACTGGTGGATGACGGCCATCGCCCCGGCGGCCAGAGGAATGCAGATTGCCGAGCCGAAACTCGGGGTCCAGAACAGCACGAACAGACCGTCGTGCAGGGGCCAGTGGGCGGCGAACAGCCGCACCAAGGCCAGCACCACCACGGCGGCGCTTCCAATCCTCACCGGCAGATAGCGGTACCGATAACCGAGGTAGAGCAGCACGGGTCCCTCCACCGCCCATGCCAGAGTGATCCCGTGCATCTTCAGGTGGAGAGGCACCGCCAGTGTCAGGAAGAAAGCCGCGAGAGCTACGAATCCGAACAGCGCCCGTGCATCGGAGGGAATCCGCCTGCGGGCCTGGCCGGCCAGCACGGTGTAGCAGCCCGCCATGCCGAGGGCGATGAAGCCGAGCGCCTGCTGGTGCTGTTCGTGCAGAATGACGTAGGCGCAGGCGAAGGCCAGTCCCGCGTTCGCTATGGCCAGGCTGAAGCGCTCCAGCTTGACTTCTGTGCCGTGCCGGAGCGGATTCACGAAAGGCAGCAGCAGGAATACGACGTAGAAAGCGCCCAGCCACCCCAGGGTTGGCAGCATGGCCGCCGGTGCATAGAACTCGTGGAACCAGGCCGCGAAGAGTCCCGCCGTGCACGCAAACGCCAGAGCGTCCAGCGCGCGCCACTGTTTGAACAGGGCCATGCCCAGAACGCCCAGGTCCAACACGAGCAGATATGTAAACAGGACGTCCCGGGCGTTCTCCCCGGTGGACAGGATCACGGGGGTCAGGAATCCACCCAGCACGGCCAGGAAGCTGATCGGAAGCGCGTCGTGAAGCACGGCCAGTGTCATGCCGGCCGCCGTCACCAGGACCATTCCGGCGAAAGCCGGCGCCTGGGGCACCAGTTCGTAGAGCGAAAAAGCGGCGAACAGGGACAGGTATAGCAGGGCCAGCCCGCCGCCCAGCAGTCCCTGTCCCAGAGCGCGCATCCGACGCCGCACGAAGCGGTCGCCGGCCACCAGCAGGACAAGTCCGGCAAGTATGCCCATGAGGACTCGGGCCGAGGGGCTGATCCAGTCGTGCTCGAAGGCGTATTTTACAAAAAAGCCCCCCGCCGCCAGCAGGGCCACCACGCCTACCCACGTGAGCCAGCGCTTGCCGATCACCTGTTCGAACTGCGCCCAGTCCAGCTTCACCGCCGGGGATTCGTCTTCGAAGACCGGCAGTTTCGCTTCCTCGGAGGGAACTTCCTCGCCGGACACGGGGACGAGCGGAATTTCCTCTGGCTCGGCCGTCTCCTGCGGGGCCGTCTCGGGGGGTGGGGGCGCGGCTTCGAGGGCCTCTTCCAGGCGGGCTATCCTCTTTTCCATGCGCTCGATCTGCTCGCCGAGCGACCGGAGACGGCGACGTCTTTTCAGACCCATCACGAACGCGGCGATGCCCACAGAGGCCCCTCCAAACACCAGCAACACCAGCGCAATCACAAAGATCACTCCAAGCGCTTCCCCAACCATTGGGCCGACCTCCTCGCTGGAGGACGCTTCGCCGCAGCGGACTGGCCTGAAGGCGGGAGTGAGCGTAATGCATCGCCCAGGCGGTTGCAAGCCTTCCCCCGACGCCGGGGCACACGTTGAGGGCCGTCGGCCAGTGTGCTACCATCGAAGTACCGTTGGCAGGGGGCCGATTATGACAAACTCTGACAGGCGATGGTGGATAGTAGGGGCGGTTGTGCTGGTGCTGGGCCTGCTGCCGCTGGCCCTGGCGGTCGTCTTGCCGGAGGGCTTCCGGATAGTGGACCTGGAGGGCGCCTCCGAGGGACCCGGCGGCGGAGAATCCGTCAGCCCGAGCGCCGCTGCCGAAACACCGGTCCAGACAACCCCGGAAGGTGAATCCTTGAGCTGGGATCGCCCCCGGTTCGAGGAACGCCGCTCCGATCGACACCGTATGGTCCGTCGCCAGATCGCGCCACGCGACGTTGAGGATGAATCCGTGCTGGAGGCGATGCGTCACGTGCCCCGGCACCTCTTCATCCCGGAGAAGCGCCGGGGCAGCGCCTACGCCGACCGGCCCCTGCCCATCGGCCACGGCCAGACCATCTCCCAGCCCTACATCGTCGCCTTCATGACCGAGAAACTGCGGCTCGAGCCCGGGGACAGGGTGCTGGAGATCGGCACCGGCAGCGGGTACCAGGCGGCGGTCCTCTACGAGCTGACGCCCCGCGTGTTCACCATTGAGATCATCGAGGAACTGGCCCGAACCGCCCGAAAACGGCTGCACGATCTGGGCTACGAGAAGGTGCAGGTCAAGAACGCCGACGGTTACTACGGCTGGCCAGAACACGCACCTTTCGACGCCATTATCGTGACGGCCGCAGCGGGCCACGTCCCGCCCCCACTCGTGGATCAGCTCAAGCCCGGCGGACGTATGATCATCCCCGTGGGGGGCGTGTTCGAGGTGCAGCGACTCGTCATTGTCAACAAGGATGAGGAGGGGCGGGTCAGCAGCGAGAGCGTGATGGCCGTCCGCTTCGTGCCCATGACGGGCAGAGCGCAGGAAGGCCGGTGAAGACCGCCGGCCGGCATCACTGCTCCGATGCTGTGGTATCATTGTGCCTTCCCGTCCTGTTGACCCGATGTTCGCGCACGGCACCGCGCTCAGGCTCCTGATTACCTGAAGGCTATGTCCGACAGCTCGCCCGGAGAAAGGCTGGCGGTCCTGCCCAGTGCAGGCGCCGTTTTCTGGCTCTCGGCCGCGGTCATCGCCCTGGAGCTGGCGCTGATGAGGTGCCTCTCGATTGCCCGCTGGCACCATTTCTCCTACCTGGTCATCAGCACGGCGCTGCTGGGCTTCGGGGCCAGCGGCACTCTGTTGACCTTCATCGGCGATCGGCTGCGCAGGCGCTTCTCAGCGTGGGCCGTCGCCCTGACGCTGCTGTTCGCCGTTTCGGCCACCGCGGCCTACCGGGCGGCGGAGCGGCTGCCCCTGGACGTGCGCTACGTGTTCTACAGCTCCCGCCAGGCTGCCCTGATGTTGGCGCACGACTTTCTGCTGTTCGTTCCTTTCTTCCTTGCGGCAACGGTCATCGGGCTTTCCCTGATGCACTTCCGCGGGCGCGTCCACCTGATCTACGGGGCCAATCTGCTGGGCAGCGGTGCCGGGGCGGCGCTGGCGGTCGGGCTGATGTTCCTGATCCCTCCCGACAGACTGCTCTACGCAGTCGCCGGCCTGGGCGTGCTTTCGGCCCTGTTGTGGGCCTCGGCCGCCGGGCGCTGGCGCGCGGTATCGGCGGCGGCGGCGCTCGTGCTGGCCGGGGCGCTCGGTGCGGAGGCGACGCTGGCTCCCGTCCGGATCGAGGTGGACCAGTACAAAGACCTCGCCATCCTCCGTCGTTGGGAAGACCAGGGGAGCGCCGACCACATGCTGACCGACTACGGCGCCCGAGCGCGCATCGACGTTTACGCCTCCGACCTCCTTCACAAGACCATGTTCGCCGGACTGACCGCCACCGAGGCACCGCCGCCGCAGCTTGCCCTCCTGGCCGACGGCCACTACGCAGCCACTGTCCTGCAGATCAACTCGCCCCGCGAGGCCCGAATACTCGACCATACGCCCATGTCGGTGGCCTACCGCCTCGTGGATCGTCCCCACGTCCTGCTGCTCGGCGAGTCGGGGGGCACCAACGTCTGGCTGGCCCGCCGAATGGGCGCCGAGCACATCACCGTGGTCCAGCCCAATCCGCGCCTGTTGGAATTGATGCAGGGGCCGCTGGCCGATTCGTCGGGCCGTGTGTTCAGCGGCCCCGACGTGACGACCGTCAGCTCGGGTCTCCGGGCTTTCCTGGAGCGCACGCGAAAACGGTTCGACATCATCCAGATCGTCAGCACCGAGACGCCTGCCGCCGGCGCCAGCGGGCTGCGCTCGCTCCACGAGGATTTCCTCCTGACTGAAGAGGGCCTCGGCCTCTGCATCCGCCGCCTCGCGCCCCGGGGGGCGCTGTCGGTGACCCGCGGCATCCAGGCTCCTCCGCGGGACAACGTTAAGCTCTTCGCCACGCTTCGGGCCGCGCTTCAGCGCGCCGGCGCCCGTCGGCCGGGCCGGCGGCTCGTCCAGGTGCGCAACCTCCTGGCCGCCAACACCTTGGCCTTCGCCAGGCCCCTGGGGGAAGACCGCTGCTCCCGGCTCCTTTCGGCGGCCCGGAACCTGGCGGCCGACGTCGAGTGGGCCCCGTGCTCCGGCGTTGATTACGCCGACCAGACCAACCGCGTGGCCGGGCCCGAGGGCGTCGACTACTCCTACTTCCACCACGCCGCCCGCCGGCTGCTCTCGGGGGAGCGGGACGAGTTCCTCCGGGGCTGGGCCTACACCGTCCGGCCGCCCACCGATGAGAGTCCCTACTTCTACAACTTCTTCCGCTGGCGCTCGCTGCCCCGGTTCTGGGAGTCCTACGGCAAGCGCTGGCTGACCCGCCTGGAGCTGGGCTACGTGGTGCTGGTGGTCGCGCTCCTCCAGGTGATCGTGGTCGGCGGCGCGCTGATCCTCCTGCCGCTGCTCCGGCTGAGGAAGGCTCGCGGCGTCAGCGGCGGCCGGCTGGCGACCCTGACCTACTTCGCCCTCCTGGGGCTGGCGTTCATGTTTCTGGAGATGGTTTGTCTTCTCAAATTCACTTACTACCTCGGCGACCCCATCTACTCGGCCGCCGTGATGCTGAGCGGCTTCCTGGTCTTCAGCGGCCTGGGCAGCATTCTCAGCCGGCGGGTGGCCGGAACGCCCCGGCGGGCCATACGCCTCGCGGCGGCGGGCATCGCCGCGTTCGCCGTCTTCTACGCCGTCGGGCTGGACGGGCTGTTCCGTCTGACCATCGGGCTCCCGCTCTCGGCGCGGGTGGTCGTGGCCCTCGGGACCGTGGCGCCCGCGGCCTTCTTGATGGGCTGGCCCTTCCCGAGCGGACTCACCGTGCTGGAGGGCGGCCGGCCGGCGCTCGCTCCCTGGGCGTGGGGGGCGAACGGATTCGCCTCCGTAGCCGCCTCGCCCCTGACGGTCATCCTCTCCATCCACGCCGGCTACCCGGCGGTGCTGCTCGGCGCGGCGGCGCTCTACGTCGCGGCGGCCGCCGTCAGCCTCTGGCTGCCCGGCCCCGGCGGAGCCCCGGAGTAGATGAGACTGAGCCGGTTCCTCACCGATACGGCTCCACCATCCGCTGCACCTGCTCCGCCTCGCCCTCGTCGGCGAAGGAGGTCATGACGTACATGCCGTCCGGCCCGACGGCGTCCAGCAGGGGCACGATCTCGTCGTGCTGCACCCCGATGGCCTGCACCGATTTCCCGGCGTCCAGTATTTTCCTGTACATGTCGTACCATTCCGGGTCCCCGCCGGGCGGCACCTGCGGGTCCGGCGTCCACTCGACGGCGTCCAGCTCCTCGATGCCCAGCAGCAGGTCGAGGTGCTGCATGCATTGGTGCCCGTCGAGGTGGAACATCGAGTGATCCAGGTACGCGCACTGCTCGGCGAGCGGGGGCACGACGAACCGGTCGAACATCTCGGGGGAGACCATCGCGGAGGCGTCGCACTGCAGCTTGGCGGTCCGACCGGGTCCCCAGATCGAGAACGCCCGGAAGGCGCTGCTCCCGTCTTCGAGCCGAATGATGTCGTAGATGCGCTGGTAGGCCTCGAACCAGGCCCGGTTGATCTCCTCCATCTTCTCCTCCACCCACTCCGGTCGGGCGGCCAGGTCGATCAGCATCTGGTTGGTCCCCCGCAGGGACGCCAGCGTGTCAATGTTCTCGATCAGGTCCACGCAGCCCACCATGTACCTCCCGTCGGCCAGTTCGACCGACCGGCGGAGCATCTCCTCGGTGATCCGCCACCAGCGGCTCTCCGGGTCGAACTCCAGGGGCGGCAGCTCCTCCGGCTCCTCGACGTCCTCCAGGACCGGATTGAACCAGACGGTGTTCTCCTCGAATCCCGGCTCGCTGCCCATGTAGAGCGCCAGGCTGCCGGGCCCCATGTCGCAGTTCGCCATCGGCAGGACGTCCGCCGGGAAGTGGGCGCGGGCCAGGCGCCGGTGATTCGAGAGGGCACGCCACTCCGCGTCCGTATGATAGTGCGTCGGGTCTTCGGGCGGACCCGGGTCCGGGACGTCCTCCCTGGGCTCATCCCCGGGCACCGCCGCCCAGCAGCCCAGCACCATGCCCTCGCCCTGCCACCAGTCGATGAAATGCCGGCGTGTCTCCTGCCAGTTCTCTTTCCACGCGCAGGCCATGCCGTGTCCTTGAGTGTGGGTTGGGGTGTTTCAGTCCGCAAGGCGGAAGCGGAAGATTTTCCAGAGGGCCGCCACGCCGTCCTTCCAGGTGATCTTCTTCCCCTCCGCATAGGTGCGGCCGCTGTAGCTGACCGGCACCTCGTAAACCACGAAGCCCTTCTTCGCCACCTTCATGGTGAACTCCGGCTCGAAGCCGAAACGGTCCGACTTGATGCTGATCTCCTCCAGCACCTCCCGGCGGAATGCCTTGTAGCAGGTCTCCATGTCGCTGAGATTCAGGTTGCTCAGCATGTTGGACAGCACTGTCAGGAAACGGTTGCCCACGTAGTGCCAGAAGTAGAGCACGCGGTGCGGGCCGCCCAGGAACCGCGAGCCGTAGACCACGTCCGCCCGCCCGTCCAGGATGGGTTCCAGCAAGGCGGGGTAGTCGGCCGGGTCGTACTCCAGGTCGGCGTCCTGCACGATCACGACATCGCCCCCGACCTGCTCGAAGCCGGTTTGGAGCGCCGCCCCTTTGCCCCGGTTGCGCTGGTGGTAGAGCACGGTCACGTCCTCGTCCCCCTCCATTGCCTTCAGCAGTTCGCGGGTGCCGTCGGTGGAACCGTCGTCCACGATGATCAGCTCCTTTGCCATGGGGACGGCCCGCACCCGGCGGACGATCTCCTCCACCGTCTCCGACTCGTTGTAGACCGGCATGACGACCGAAAGCTTCGGCATCTTCAGCTCCGGGGATTCAGCCGCTCGAAGGGCGCCCATCTTAACACCCAACCGGCGGTCCCGCCACCGGCCTGTCGCGAGTCCGCGCGGTGCGTAACCGGGCGGCCCGTGGCCGATGCGCTCCGGGGCCCCGGCTTGAGGGCTCTCCGCAAATCGTGCATCGGCCGTTTCGCATTCCAAATCCACAGGGCCTTTTCCAAACCGCAGCATAAAGTTGGCCGGTTATGGGCACACTTACAGCCATGCATTGTGATTTTGCGTCGTATCCCGATACAATCCAGGGGGATGCGACGAAATGGGTTCGTTTCGTAATCCGCCCCGGAACCGGTCAACTCCGGAACATCCGGTCAACGCGGACATGGAAACGGCTTACCGCGGTGGACCGCACGACGGGAACCACGGAGGAAGGCGAACGGAAGAACTTGAACCACGAAGAACACGAAGCACACGAAGACAGACAAAGGCAGAAAGGATGCACAACGGCGAACGAAACCGCAGATGCACGCAGAAAAACAGAGGCTAAAGGGAACGGACTATACGGGAAGCGTGGAGGAAGTCCGGATTGTGAAGTTACTCTGTGGAAAGTGTCCGTATGCGCTTTCCCGGCGTCGTCCACCTCCCGCCGTCATGCTGAGGCGCCTTCTCTTGAGGCGCCGAACGCGTCTCGCCGTTCTGCCACGCCCTACCTCCCGCTCCGGCTCCCGTCTTGCCGACGGGCCGTCTGCGTTGAATCCAACGAAGAGATTCCCGCCACAGGCGGGCGAGCTTCACATTTCTCTTCCTGCTCCGGCCAAGGTGCGGAGAAAGGCAAGCCGCAGATGAACGCGGATAGTCACGGACGGCGGCCCCCGGGGCTTGCGCAACAGCGGGGCGCGCCGGGAGAGGGACCGCACGCCCGTTCCGCGAAGAGCACCGGGTGCCCGGTGGTGCATTCGCCGGCGCTTTGTCAAAGAGCGGAACGTCTTTCGCCGAATTCGACTTTTTCCACCGTACTCGTTCGCCGACGGCGCGTCAAGGAACAGTAGTATAGGATCGGCGCCGACCGCCGGCGTGCAGCGTGACCCCGCCGGAGGCGGGCAGGCTTCCAGGTCGCGGTGCGGGAGTAACGGGGGGAGCAAGAATGTGGGGTTGGCGTGTTGCCGGGGCGGTGGCGTTACGTTTGGCTGTTTGTGCCGTCCATGGGGTCGGCAACCAACGGGCTCCCACATGCCCGCCGGCGTGCCGCCCGACCGCGCCCCTCCGGGGCGCATAGTTATGGTGGGTGGTCCGTCAACCAGGGCTGAAGCCCTGGCCTTCATCACAGGGCCCCTTCGGGGCCTGT
>CAZEAP010000035.1:0-34092 GCA_964510315.1 uncultured candidatus Brocadiaceae bacterium | reverse complement strand
TGTGGCATCATCCGCGCGTCCCGCGCCTGAGCACCCCCACAGCGCAAATGCCCCGACGGGGAGGCGGCTTGACCTCTGAGAGGCGGGCTGGTAACATAAGTTGGGACATTCAAGAGCGTTAGAGAATGGGGGTTGCTCCCATGGCGCGAGTAGACGAGTTTCTGAAATTCCTGGTCAAGCACCGCGGGTCGGACCTTCACCTGGTGACCGGTTCCCCCCCGATCGTCCGGCTCGACGGTGAGTTGCAGAAGATGGAGCTTCCGCCCCTGTCTGCCGACCAGGTGAAGTCGCTGATCTACGAGATCATCCCGGAGAGGAACCGCCGGGAGTATGAGGCCATGCACGACACGGACTTCGCCTACCAGATCGAGGGCCTGGCCCGTTTCAGGACGAACGTTTACCTGGACCTGAACGGTCCGGCCATGGCGCAGCGCGTGATACCGTTCGACATCATGACGGTGGACGACCTGGACCTGCCCCTGGAAGTAGTGGACCTGGTGATGCTGCCGAAGGGCATCATCCTGTGCACGGGGCCGACCGGCTGCGGTAAGAGCACGACGCTGGCGGCGCTGCTGCACTACGCCAACCAGAATCGCACGGACCACGTCATCACCATCGAAGACCCGGTGGAGTTCGTCCACGAAAACATCAACTGCATATTCAGCCACCGGGAGGTGGGCACCCACACCGAGAGCTTCAAGCGGGCCCTGAGGGAGTCCTTCCGTGAGGACCCCGACATCATCCTGGTCGGTGAGATGCGAGACCTGGAGACCACGGCGCTGGCGATCCGCGCGGCCGAGACCGGCCACCTGGTCATGGCGACGGTCCACACCACCACCGCCCCCAGCACCGTTGACCGGGTGATCGACCAGTTCCCGCCGGACCAGCAGCCGCAGATCCGCGTCATGCTCTCCAACACCCTCAAGGCGGTCATCACCCAGACCCTGTGCAAGCGGAAGGTGAAGGGGCGGGTTGCGGCCTTCGAGATCCTGGTGGTCCACAGCGCCGTGGAAAACCTGATCCGGGAGAAAAAGACCTTCCAGCTCCCGTCGGTCATCCAGACCGGCAAAAAATACGGCATGTGCAGCATGAACGAATCCCTGATCAACCTGGTCGAGGACGGATTCATCACCCTGGAGGAGGCGTACGCCAACTCCGTGGAGAAGCAGGACATGAACGACCGGGTCAACAACTACCTGCTGCGCCTGGTGGACGCCGGCGAACTCAGCCCGGAGGACGCAGTAAAGCAGTCTTTCTTCCGGCCGGACATGATCGACCGGCTCCGCAAGCACGGCTACGGTAGAGCCGTCAAGAACCTCGACCTCTCGAAGATCGACATCACCGAGGAAGTGGTGATGTAACAGGAAGCCGGGCACTGTCCTCCGGCGTTCTTCCGCTGTGCGGAGCTTCGCGTGCGTGGCCGCCTTGAGATTCTGGCTTGTCTGCTGGTCCTGCTCCCGACATGCTGGTCCGGCTGTCATCGCGAACAGGTCCGCCTGCGCGTGGCGTCCGACTCCGCCGGCTACAGGTGGCGCCCGCTCGTTTCGCTCTCGCATCTGGGCGTGTCCTGCGAGGAGCTGATCTTCCAGATAGAGCCGCCGGTCGGCTATGCGCGCGGCCGGCTCCGACCCCTGGAAGGTTTCGGCTTCCGCATGCGAACGCATTGGAACCAGCTCGTCAGGCCCGTCTGCGCGATGTTCAGGGAGCTTCGCCGCAGGCACAACGAAGGCCTCACCACCATCCGGCGGTTCGAGTTGCGGAAAAAGGAACTGCTGACGGCGCGCCAGCGGCTTCTGGAACTGAAAGAAAGACTGGAGGAGGCACTGCACAGCTACCAGGAGGCGAAGGAAGGAGCCGCTCCGGCGGCCGAGGAGCTTGCCAGTGCCCGGACCCAAGCACAGAGGATAATCGCTGAGGTCGCGCATCTGACCGGCGGCCTCTCCGCAGTTTAGACCCGCCGATTTCCCCGCCCGTCTCCTCGGTGCCGGGAGGAACCATGGAACCAGAATTCGCCCTGACGCGAGAACAGATAAGGGAGCTGGACCGGATCGCCATCGAGCAGTACGGCATCCCCGGGCTGATCCTGATGGAGAACGCCGGCTCTGCCTGCGCCCGGACGGCGCTGAGGATGCTCGGAAGCGCCCGCGGCAAGGAGGTAACGCTGCTGTGCGGACGAGGCAACAACGGCGGGGACGGCTTTGTGGTCGCCCGGCATTTGAGCAACGCCGGCGCCCGCTGCCGGCTCCTGCTGCTCGGGGAGCGGCAGAGGGTTCTGAAAGGGGGCGGGGACAACGGCGTCAACCTCCGCATCGCGCTCAACATGGAGATCCCACTGCAGGAGACCGGCACGGTCGAAAAGCTTGAGGCGGCCCTCGAGGACGGGGCCGGATGCAGCCTGCTGGTGGATGCCCTCCTGGGCACCGGCGTGAGCGGAGAGGTGCGGGAGCCGTTCCGGGGTGCGATCCAGGCCCTGAACCGTATGGAGGCCCCGGTGCTGGCGGTGGACGTCCCGTCCGGGCTGGACTGCGACACCGGTCGGCCCCTGGGCGAGGCCGTTCGAGCGGACAGAACCGTGACCTTCGGTGTGAACAAGGTGGGCCTGGCCCGCCCGGAAGCGGCCAACTACACCGGGCCGGTGGAGGTGGCTCCCATCAGCATCCCCCGCCCGGAGATCGAGCGAAAACTCGAAGCGTCCCGCTGGGAGGATGATTGAAGTGAAGCTCTATCTGTCGGGCCCCCTGTTCACGCAGGCCGAGCGGCTCTGGAACCGCGAGCTTGCGGCCGCCCTCCGGGAGAGGATCGCCGGCGTGGAGATATTCCTCCCCCAGGACCTGAAGTTCGGCAGCTCCTACAACGACCCGCGCGACTTCCCCAAGATATTCCGTGCTTGCATGGAGGAGCTTCAGGAGACCGATGTCCTGGTGGCGGTTCTGGACGGACCCGACGTGGACAGCGGGACGGCCCTGGAGATGGGGGTCGCCCACGAGCGGGGGCTTCCCATAATCGGGGTGCGCACCGACTACCGGGAAAGCCAGCAAAAGGGAGTCAACCTCATCGTGGCCGGTGTCTGCACGGAAGTGCTCCGGGAGATGTCCTTCGGAGAAGACCCCGAGCAACTGGCCAGGGACCTGGCGGGCAAGATCGTGGCCGCCCTCAAGCGGGCTCGCGGGGGCTTCCGCCCTGCTGAGGGGACGGCTCAGGGCCCGCGGTCTTGAGACGCTTAACCTCGTAGCGGCCGGGGTCGCTCAGCAGTCGGTTGACGCCGAGGGCGATCAGCAGAGCCAGCGCGAACCCGGCCACGCCGCCGAGGATGGTGGGCAGTTCCGCCCCGCCGGAGGCGTCCCTGAATCTCCCACCTATGATCATGCCCGCGACCGCAAAGGCGATGGGAAGCACGAAGACGATGAACGCGCTCAGATACCCGCTGAATCGCGGGAGGGTAACCCTCACTTCGTCGCCCACCTCCAACTCGCCCCGCTCCACCCGGAGGGTTCGGGGCTGCGGGCAGAACGTGCTGCAGCAGGAACAGGAGAACGCGCTGAGGCAGGACTCCTCGTCCTCCTGCACCTCCACCACGGCGTCCTCATCCCCGAGTTCCGTCACCCGTCCGACAAGCTGCGCTCTCTTCATGGCGTCTCCGTCCCCTGTAACTCGCCTGAATGTATTGTAACCCCCGGCCCCCAAAGGGTCAACGGCGACCGGGGCCGGCCTATGGCGAAAACAGGTCTCTTGCGGCGAAGGACAACGCGGCGGCAGGCCCGGTGAAGGTTACTGCAGTCGGGCGGGATTCAGCTATCCTCTTCGTTCTGTTCCTCGCTCTGCCCGGCGGCTTGCTCTTCCTCGCCCGTCCCAGCGGTTGAAGACCGGGGCATCATGAGGGTGTAGGCCGTCTCGGAGCCGGCGGGGGAGAGGCCCCGCCGGCGCTCCATTCCCAGAGCGGCCGCAATGCGGCAGTAAAGGACGGCCCCCACAGAGGAGCACACAGCAACGATGAAGAGCACCACGGGGATCTGGAAAGCCAGGGTGGAGAGTCTTTCGGAACCCGCCAGGCAGAAGCCGACCCCGGCCACCAAAGTGAAGGCGACCGCGCACACGACGCAGGCCCAGCCCAACCGGCTCGCCGAGAGCCCTTCCCCGAACACCCGTGGTGCCAGCAGCATGCCCGCCGCCAGACTCAGGGCTCCGACGACCATCAGGAAGACGCTGTACTGGAGACCCCCGTGCAGCAGCAACAGTCCGGAGATAATGACCGCCAGCGCTCCCCCGGCGGCCCCGCTGAGGGCAAACAGCCCCACTCCGCCCAGCTCCAGCATAGTGGTGGCCTCCCTGGCTCCCGTTCCGAGCAGCAGGGCGTAAAGCCTCTTCAAGTAAGCCACCAGGGCGGCCAGCGGCGCGCGTCGGCTGGGCACCCCGGCCAGATGGTTCAAGCGCTCCGGGGCGACGGGCGTCATCGAAAAGAGCTTCCCGACCAGCTCCAGGGTGCCGTGCACGTATTGGACCTCGGCGTAGTGAGTGACGGCCGTGCTGGTGATGCGCCGCACCTGAGGCGGCACCGGAGGGCCTTTGCCGAGGGTGAGCGCGGACTTGGCGCCGACCGTATCCTCAAGGAGGGGGTAGCACTCCACCGACGAGAGGCCGGCGAGCACCGCAAGTCCCTGGACCGGACCGGGTCCCTCCAGCGCTTTAACCGCGAAGCTGTCCGCCGCCAGACGACTGTGCCGTTCGAAAGCGGCCGTCAGGACCAAAACGCCGACACACAACAGGCCCATGCCACCGGCCACAGAGGAGACGAAAAACAGCCACGCGATCAGGCCGCACAGGGTCACCAGCAGAACCAGCCAGCCCAGGCGCGCCACTCGCCAGGTGGTCTCCGGGGAGGCGCCCTGCACCAGCCGGCCCAGCAGGCGTCCGACCCGAATGAATCCCACCGGGAGGGCCAGGAGAGTCCGGAAGTCAGCGTCGCCGTTGTAGAAGCCGGCCAGGCACTGGGCCACCATCGCGTGCACGTGTTCATCTTTCAGCTCTACGCTCCTCATCCATCGGCCCGGAAGATGGATGGTGCCTTTGCGGGAGAACAGTGAATAACTGCCCCACAGGGGGCTGCGCGACCCGTCCAGCCGCACGCGCGGCACGGGCAAACCCAGCCGCTCGCAGAGCCGACCGAGTGCGGCGCTGACTTCCTGCTCGAGACCGCCGGGCACCTCGGAATCCGTTTTGCTCAAGCCACGCCGCAAGGCGCTCCAGGCGCAGGCCGCCGAAAGAGCAAGAAGGCCGACGGTCGCGGCCACGGCCGGGACGGGGCCGAAGCGGGCCAGCAGCAGATGATGCAGCGAGACCAGCACAAAAACGTAGGCGAGCACAGCGAGGATGCCCAGCACCTTGGTCCTGACGTTCTGCACGGTCACCAGCAGTTCCACCGGGCGGATGGGCCGCACCCGGGGACGGGCCGTAGTTGTGCCCCCGGGTTCCTCCGGTTCGGAGGGTTCCGGCGCCTCGTCCAACACCGCGTCCACGTGTCCCATAAGGGCCGGCTCGCCGGCCTCCACCCCCTCCAGAAGAGCGTCCAGGTCCCCTATCAGTTCGTCGTAGCCCTGATAGCGCTCATCGGGATCCTTCGACATGGCGCGCAGGACGATTTCGCACAGCGGTTCAGGCAGGTCAGGCTTGATCTCCCGGGGATGGGTGAGCGGCTCATCCAGGTGTTTGGCCATTATCTCGAAAGGCGTGGCGGCCTCGAAGGGCACCTCCCCGGTGACCAGATGATACAGGGTGACTCCAAGGGAGTAGATGTCGGACCGAAAATCGACCTCTCCGGGCTGGCGGACCTGCTCGGGACTCATGTAGTAAGGTGTGCCCAGCACGTCTCCGTCGACGGTCGCGGAAGCTCTTCCGGGTACGACCTCCTTGGCCAGTCCCAGGTCGGCGATCCGGACGTTGCCCTCGCTGTCGATCATGATGTTTTCGGGCTTCAAATCCCGATGGATAATCCCCTTCTTGCTGGCATAGCGAAGGCCCTCCGACACCTGTCGGATGATCTGCACGGCTCTCTGCCAGTCGAATACTCCCCACTGCTCCAGCTTGTCGCGGCAGGTTTCTCCCTCGATGTATTCCAGCACGAGGTAGTAGGACTCGTCGGTTTCCCCGCAGTCGTAGACTCGAACGATGTTGGGGTGGGTCAACTGGGCCGCGATGCGTGCTTCGCGCAGAAAACGCTCCGAGAACTCCTCGTCCTCGTGCTGCCTGCCTCTGCCCATAACCTTGACGGCCACGGGTATCTGGAAGGCCTCGTGCCAGGCCAGATACACCGTTGACCTGGCGCCGTGCCCTATGACGCGCTCAACGACGCATCTGCCGTATCTCTGGTGTTCTGCCTGCTCGGCCATGGGTCCGGGGCGGACTTGCTTTGCGCTCCGCAAACAAGGTATTCTGAAATCGTCTGTACATTGTACCGGACGGGGAGACGCGAAAGAAAGAAAGTTATCCGCGGGGACCTCCGTCCGCCTTCGCCCGCCGTGCGGCGGCGCGCCTGAGGAGGGCCCGCAGGGGACGCAGCCGGCACCTTCAGCAGAGCACGAACATGGCAAAAGCAACCCATCTGCTCAGGAAAGCCAGCGAACTGGTCAAGCAGAGAAAATACGCCGACGCGGTAGAGGTTTACCTGCAGGCCACCGAGACCGCCCCCGGGGACTCCCGGGCCTGGTTCGGCCTGGGGGTGTGCCTCTACAAAGTTGGTAACCTCGAGGTCGCCCACATCGCCCTGGAAAGGGCTGAACAAATGGGCTATCCGCGTGCGGGCGAGGCGCTCCAGCGTGTGGCCGAAGCCGAGAAGCGCCGGGCCGCCGAGGAAGAGCCGGAGGAAGGGGCCCCCACGGCCCGTGAAGCACCCCCGGAAGAACAGAAGGTCGCCCTGGAGACCTACCTCCGCGTCATGGTCGTGGAGAACATCGATCGCGACCGACAGGCCATAGTCGAAGCCCTGGAGGGCGCCATCGGAGACATCGAGGTCAGTTGCGTTGACTATGGCGTTTCCACCTCCGACACCATGAGCGGAACGGTCCACTACGACGTGGCCGTGCTGGACTGGGACAGCGACCCGGATGCCGCCGCCGGACTGATCCATATCCTCAAGATCAAACGCCCCTCGCTTTTCGTCGTCTGCCTGACCGACAGGTGGAATCCCGACAGGGCCGCCGCCATCTTCGAGGCCGGGGCGGACTATCACCTGCCCAAACAGGAAAATTTCGCCGACCTGCTCCCCCGCCTCATCGCCCAGTGGGCTCGCCGCGACCGAGCCATGACCCTCCAGATACGGGCGGAGGCCGCCGAGGAGGAACAAACCCCCTGGCCCGCCGCGCTGGACGCACTGGGGGAGATGCTCGTGCTGGTGGCCCCGGATTACGACATAATCCAGGCCAACCAGGCTGCCATGAAGGGTTTCCGTCGAGGAGAGGACGAGCTGATCGGCCGCACTTACTCCACAATCCTTCACGGGGAGGAGCAGCCCCCGGACTCCTGCCCCTTCCTGAAGGCCCTGCAGGCCGGAGAGCCGGCCGAAGGTGAAGTCGGACGCGAGGGACAGCAGCAGAACTTCTACGTCCGGGCCTGGCCGGTCACCTCCCCCGCCGGAAAGGTATCCGCCGCCGTAGGCCTGATTCAACCTGTTCCGGCCGGTGAGGTCAGCGAGGCCGTAAAAGACCGGGAACGCCTCTACCGCCGTCTGGCCGAGGGCGCCAACGCGGGCATCTTCCTTGTCGGACCTCAGGGAACCGTCCGCTACGCCAACCAAAGCCTCTGCGGCATGTTGAACTGCACCGGCGACGAACTGGCCGGCCGGCCGGTTGAGAGCATAATCACCCCCCAGGACCAGGAGTCGTTCCGGGAGCTTCTCGAAGTCGCCGTCGACATCGGCTCCTCCGGCGGCCGTCTGAACCTGCAGGGAGAAACCGGCGCCCGGCTCCCGGCCGAAGTGCGCCTCGGCCGCTTCAGCAGCAGCGACCAGACCTTCCTGGTCGCCACCGCCATTGAGGTCAGCGAACTGGAAGAAGCCGAGCAGGAACTGTGGGGGGAGACCAGGCGCCTTTCCGGAATGCTGGAGGCCGGAATGGATGCGCTGGAGTGCGGCGTGGCCGTCCTGGACGAGCGCGGTCGCATCACCTGGGTGAACCAGACCGCCGAAGAGTTGCTGGGCGCCGACAGGGACGCCCTCTTCGGCGAAGATTACCTGGAAACACTCCGTGAAAGCCTCACCGCGACCGAAACCGTGACCTCGGAACTGCTCGACGAACTCGAGCGGGCACACCAGAGCGGAGAGCCCCTCCCGGACTACGCGCTCCAGACGGCGCCGGACGCCGGCGGACCCATCACCTACTGGAGTTCCCCCGTGGAGAATCCCTCGCCGGGAGTCTCCCGAGTCGAACACTTCTATGCGGTGCCCGCCGGGGCGGGCGTGGCCCGGACCACCGGAGAGGAGCTGCCCCCGGGCATGGCCGACGTCGTCTCGGGGCTGGTTTTCAAAACCGACCGCGACGGGCGCCTCACCTGGTGCAACCCGGGCGCCGCCGACACCACCGGCTATCCCCCGAAACGACTGGACGGCCTCCACCTGGTCGAGCTGGCCACCCAACAGGGGCGAAGGCGCCTCCGCTCGCTGCTACAGGAGGTGTTGCGCAGCGGCCGGCCGGTGCGAGGCGAGGAAATCCTGCTGAAGCGCCGCGACGGGACACGGTTCTGGGGGGAAGTTGCACTCCTGCCCCTGCGGTCCGAAGATGGGGGACGCGTGGAAGGCGTCCGCGGCATCGTTCGGGACATCACCGACCGGAAGGTCAACGAAGCCATCCGCTCCGTGTTGGAGGGCGAGGTTCCTACCTGAGGCGCCCCGCGGCCGGACTCGGGGGGTTCCTTACGATTCGGGCGGACCCTTCCCACCTATCTTGTGCTCCGTGCCGCGGAGCAATCGCGCGATGTTGCCGCGATGCAGATAGAGCACGAACAGCCCACCGAAGACGGCCAGAGCCGTCAGAAACCTCCCCGCTCCCAGCGGGTCCTGGTGCGTAAGGCAGACGGCCGCCGGCAGCGCAACCGCCGCGGAGATGGAAGCCAGCGAAACGTAGCGCCACAGCCCGAACACCACCGCCCAGACCAGCGCGGCGACCAGCACCGCCCAGGGAGCCAGCACGAGGAAAGCTCCCGTGCTGGTGGCCACGGCCTTGCCGCCCTTGAACCCGAGATACAGCGGAAAAACGTGCCCGAGTATGGCGGCCAGGGCGGTGACGATCAACAGGGGATGCGGCTCCCAGGGCCCGGCCCCACCTGCCAGCCAGCCCGCCGCCAGGGCCGGAAGGAAGCCCTTGGAGACGTCCAGGAGGAAAACCACGGGAAAGAACCTGAAGCCCAGCACTCGAGCGGCGTTAGTGGCGCCGATGTTGCCGCTGCCCGTGGTGCGGATGTCCACGCCCTTGATCAGTCGCGCGGTCAGAAATCCGTAGGGCACCGAACCGTAGAGATAGGCGGCGAACGGCAGCAACCAGGCATACGGGCTCAACTTGGGCCTCCATTCTACGGTCGGCGCACTACAGAAGCACCGTCCCCCAGGGCCTCGGCAACGGCTCTCGCTCCCGTCGCCGGCGGAGCAGGTCCAGGTACTGCTCCCGCCGGCCCATCTCTTTCAGACGCTCCAGCATGGCTTCCAGGCTGCAGTAGAGGTCCGGGGTGAACCCGGCGGCCATTTGAAGCTGAAAGGGATCCAGCGACGCGTCCGAACCGGTGCAATGCTGGTGCCACCAGTCACAGAGCAGGTGGTCCAGCCGGGCGAGGACCTCCGGCCGTTCGCCGGCCAGATCGTTCCGTTCCTCCGGGTCCTGCTCCATCTCGTAGAGGTAAACCGGTTCGTATGGATAGATGCCGGGGTGTATGGTGCGGATCATGCGCCATCCGGGCGTCCGCACGGCGCGCTGGAAGCTGTAGATGCCGCAGCCGCAGACCAGGTGATCCCGCCCGTCGAACGGCTCCCCTCGCAGGACGGGGGCAAAGCTGCGCCCGTCCCACCGCTCGGGGGTGGGGAGATTCAGCAGGTCCGTGAGTGTCGGGCAAAGGTCGAGCTGATAGAGGAGCCCGGCGAATTCGCCGCGGCCCAATTCCGGCCAGCGGACGATCAGAGGCACGTGCGTGCAGCCCTCCGAGGCGTTGCCGTGCTCGAAGTACATGCCCAGCTCCCCGACGGCCTCCCCGTGGTCGCTGGAGAGGATCACAACGGTCTCCCCGGCGATGCCCAACTCTTCCAGAAGGTCAAGGATCTGCCCTACGGCGTGATCGGTCTGGCGCACCGCCCCGTCGAGGGCGTCGAACCATGAGACCAGGTCCTTGCGATCGGCAATCTGCCCGGAGACTTTCTCGTTCCAGCTTTCCCAACGCGGCCCCCACCAGTCGCGTGGGGTGCGGGAGCCGTAGAAGTTCTCGTAGTCGGAGCGCACGGTCTCCTCGTCGGGGAACGCCGGGGGCGGGTCGCCGGCGACCATCTCGATGAACTCGTCCGGAGGCGTGTAGGGGGTGTGCACGTCCCAGTAGTGGGCGTGAAGGAACCAGTTGTCCCTTTGCCCATTGCCTCGCAACCAGTCCAGTACCAGGTCGTTCACACTCTCGGCGCTCTCGGAGCCTCCGGGCAGCTTGCTGCCGTGGTGCTCGGTGAACCCGGCCACGTACCACCAGGCCACGTGGCGCTGGGCGAAGCCGCTGAAGCTGACGGTCTCCCAGCCTTCGTCCTGGAAGACGCGCATCAGCATCCGGCCCTCGGGATGATGGGAATGTCCGGCTCCTGCGTATCGCAGCCGGGAAGCGGGGCCGTCGTGACAGGTGACTCCGTTGTTGATGCCGAAACGGCCGCTGAACAGCGCCGCCCGGCTGGGCAGGCAGGGGGCGTCGGAGGTGTGGCAGTTTCGAAACAACAGGCCGTCGGCGGCCAGCCGGTCGATGTTGGGAGAGGTCTCCCGGGAATATCCGTAACAGCCCAGATGGTCCGGACGAAGGCAGTCTATGTCGATGTAAAGGATGCGCACGTTATTCCTCCTTGGGCCTGAAAACCGCCCGGTCACTATAGGCCAATCTCCGGAAAGAGTAAAGCGGTGAGGGAAAGGCGGCAGAATTCCGTTGACAACCGCGGCCCAATGGCCTACAATCGCGCTGTTGAGCTGGAACGCCCCCCTTCCTGCTGGGTTTCAATGCCGTCTCTCCTGTTTCAAGCATGAATCCCTTGACCATGGCCCAAACGGCCCTTAAGAGCATAGCGTCTCGATTCCACCTCACCGTCGAACAGGTCAGCCGGATTCTGGAGCTGCTGGAATCCGGGTTCAGCATCCCCTACATCAAGCGCTACCACAAGGAGCTGGCCGCCAACCTGGAGGCCGAGGACTTCTACGGGCTGATGGAGGAGCGGAGTCGCCTGGAGAAGCTCGACCGCCGCCGGGCGAAGATCCTCAAGAAGCTCCAGGAGCGGGAGGTCCTCACCGACGCACTGGAGGGCAATATCCGGCAGGCCGCCACCATGCGGGAGCTGATCGACTACTACGTGCCCTACCGGCCGCGGAAGCACTCCCGCTCCCGGCTTGCGCTGGCGCAGGGCCTCGGCCCACTGGCCACGGAGGTGCTGAGCCAGGAGGAGTTCATCGCCGACTTGAGCGGCCGGGCCGAAGAATCCATCGACCCCGAAGAGGAGCTGGAAACCCTTGAAGACGTCCTGGAGGGCGTCTTCCACATCCTGTGCGATTGGATCGCCGAGGAGAAAAGCCATCGGGACCGTCAGCGGGAGGTGATGCGGGCGCACGGAGAGATCAGCGTCCGCAGCGTGAAGCGCTCTCTCCCCCGCCGCCTGGTGCGGGAGTTCAAACCCTACTTCAACTACCGGGAAAGCCTCTCCAGCCTGCATCCCTACCACATGCTGGTCATCCTGCGGGGCAAGCGCATGAAGGCTCTCAACTACCGCATCGAAGCCCCGCTGGAACAGATGGAACGAGCCGCGGCGGAACTCTACCTGCCGGGAGGGGGCGGCCAGTTCGACCAGATTAACTCCGAGCTGGGCGACTCCGTGCTCACCAGCAAAGGGGAAGACCTGAAGAAACTGAACAGCACCGAGTTCCTCACCGCGGCCATCAAGCACAGCCTGGAGAACATCCTGGCCGGCATCATCGCCCGAGAGATGGACAGGGAACTGTCCAAGGACGCCGAGAGCCTGGCCCTGGAGATCATTCGGCGCAACGTGAAGTCCATGCTCATGGTTCAGCCGGTGGGCCGGCCGGTTTTGGGCATCCACCCGGGATACCGGACGGGGTGCAACCTCGCCGCGCTCGGCGCCGACGGCAGCGTGCTGGAGACCACTACCGTCTATCCCCACGCACCCCAGAAGGAGCGGGAGCAGGCCGTCCAGACCATCTGTCGGCTGGTGCAGGAGTACGACCTGGAGGTTGCCGCCATCGGCGACGGCACCGGCTCCGAAGAAACCGAAGACCTCATGGCCGAGATCATTGGCCGGCATCTGCCCGACCTGCAGTTCGCCCTCATCCGCGAGGTCGGCCTTGACGCCTATTGCGAGAGCCGGCCAGCCACCGCCAAACTGCCGGACGTGGAGCCGGATGAGCGCGCGGCCGTCTCCATCGGCCGGCGTCTGTTGGACCCCCTCTCGGAACTGGTCAAGATCAATCCCCGTGGCCTCTGCCCCGACCCCTATGCCGACGACGTCAACGGCGGCCTGCTGAACAAACTGCTGGACCGGGTGTTGGAGGAATGCGTCTGCAGCGTCGGCGCCGAGGCCAACAAAGCGCACGCCTCCCTGCTTGGCCACCTCTCCGGCCTGGACTCCGAAAAAGCCGCCGCACTGGTGCTTTACCGGGATGAGAACGGCCCCTTCAGCCGCCGCCAGCAGGTGCGGGAAGTACCCGAGATCGACAGGGACAGCTACGATCGGGCCGTCGGCTTCCTCAAAGTCGAAGAGTCGACCAACCCCCTGGACCGCACGCGGGTCCATCCCCAGTACTACCCGGTGGCCCAAAGGGTGTGCCAGCACGTGGAGGTGGAGTTGGACGAGCTGGCCTCCGAGGAAGGCCGTGAGAAGTTCGCCCAGCGGCGCTCCGATGTCCAACTGGCCGAACTGGAGAAGGAATTCGGAGTCCATTACCTGCTGCTGAAGGACATAGTGGAGGAAATGTCCCATCCCTGGCCCGACCCCCGGGCCGAGGAACGTGCTCCCGTGCTGCGCCGCAAGAGGCTGGCGCTGGAAGGCCTCGAACCCGACCAGTGGGTGGAAGGCACTGTCCGTAACATCGTTGACTTCGGCGTATTCGTCGATGTCGGCGTCGGCGAAGACGGCCTGATCCACATCAGCGAACTCTCCGAAGGCTACGTCGAAACCCCCTACGACGTGGTCTGCGTCGGCGACAGGATCAGAGCCCGCGTCGTCAGAGTGGACGAAGAGAGGTCCCGCATCGCGCTGTCCCTCCGAGAAAGCGGCGGCCGCAGAGAAAAGCGGCCCTCCAAGAAACGGCGGGAACGGGAAACCGCCGGCAAGGGCGAGCGAAAACGGGAAGCCGCCACAGAAAAGGCGCCCGTACCCGACAAGAAACCCGGCGCCGCTATCCGCGCCCCCAAGAGCACCGTGGGATGGGACAGCCGTCGCGTGCAAAAAGCCGCCCTGCCCGACCGTCTCTCCAAGACCCAGCAGCAGATACTGAAGAAGCGCGGTCAGCCCGCCGAAGGAAGCCCCGAGGAAGAAGGCGAAGAGGAAAAGGGGCGCACCGGCGGCCTTCTGGACAGGCTGGAGTTCGCCAACATAGAGAGACGCGGCAAGCCCACCGACTGACCCTTCCCGGTCCGCCTCGCACGGCCCGGCGCGAAGAATTCCCGGATGTTCGCACCAACCGCGCCCATCCAGGGCGGCGTTTCTTTTTTGCGCTCTGTCAGCCCCAGGGCTGCCGCCCTGGGCTTTATCCTCTGGCCGCTTCGCGGCGGCCCATGTTGTCGGTCTCCCGGCGGGTGAGGGACTGTCAGCGGGGGTTCGCGGCGGCGACGCCCGGAAGGGGGATAAGCACATAGCCTGCGGCGCCAGCCCCAGGTGCTTCCCTTCTTGTTCTTGAGGTGCACAGGGGCAAAAAAAGGGCGCCGTCGCGTCCCTCCGCACGACGGCGCCGGCTTTTTGCTTATGGGTTTAGCGCCCGGTCAGACCTTGACCACGTTGGCGGCCCTCAGGCCCTTAGGCCCCTCTTCGATGTCGAACTCAACCACATCGTCTTCCGCAAGCGTCCGGAAGCCGGTGCCTTGTATGGCGCTGTGATGCACGAACACGTCTTCGCCACCATCGTCGGGCTCGATGAAACCGTAGCCCTTCTGGTCGCTGAACCACTTTACTTTACCTCTGGCCATTGCGTGACCTCGTAGCAAACGAACTGTACTGTAACGCGAGCCTCGGCACCATCCGGTGCCTCAACTCTACCTGTTGGAAATCCGCGCCGCCACGAACACCCCGGGATCAGTGAGCGGTCAGAGGTTCCGTTCGAAACTAAGGGAGAGCACTACGAGCCACGCATCCGCTTCCGGGGGGAGGGAACCCACGGCAGGGAAAGCAAAGCTACCAGGTGCCACACCACACCGGAAAGAAGTCTTTCCGGCTGGCTCACATAGTTACGAAACAACCCCAGACCACTCCACACGGCTTAATGCCGCGGCACCCTGAGGTGCACGGAGCGCGTCTTTCCGCCCGAATTATACCGGCTCTAAACAAGAAATGCAAGTGTAATTTCGGGGCTCCGAAAGCCCATCGGCAAGGGTCCCTCACAGCCGCCCGATCAATAATCGGGCATTTCCGGCTGCGCTTCTTTCTTCTTCTTGGGCAGCTCGCCGACGACGGCGTCGGTGCTCACCAGGACGCTGGCCACGCTGGAGCCGTTCTGCAAGGCGGTCCGGACGACTTTGGTGGGATCCACGATCCCCCGTTTCATCAGGTCGCCGAACTCCGCCTTGGCCGCATCGTAGCCGAAGGGCTGCTTTTTGGATTCCAGCACCTTCTCCAGGATCACCGCCCCGTCCCTGCCGGCGTTCTCCGCGATCTGCATCAGCGGCACGCGCAGCGCGCGCCGGATGATGTCCACACCGACCTCTTCGTCGCCGGTCGCCTTGACGGAGTCCAGCGCCTTGGCCGCCCTCAGCAGGGCGACTCCGCCGCCGGGCACGATGCCCTCTTCCACGGCGGCCCTGGTGGCGTGGACGGCGTCCTCCACACGGTGCTGCTTCTCCTTCATTTCCACCTCGGTGGCCGCGCCGACGTTGATCTGGGCGACCCCGCCCGCCAGCTTGGCCAGTCTCTCCTCCAGTTTCTCCTGGTCGTAGTCGCTGGTGGTTGTGTCCAGTTCGTGCTTGATCTGATTGATGCGGCCCTGGATGTCCTCGGTGCTCCCGGCACCCTGGACGATGGTGGTCGTATCGGCGTCGATCACCACCCGCCTTGCGCGGCCGAGGTCCGAGAGGCCGACGGAATCCAGCTCCAGGCCGATGTCCTCGCTGATGACCTGTCCGCCCACCAGCACCGCGATGTCCTGCATCATGGCTTTCCGCCGGTCGCCGAAGCCTGGCGCTTTGACTGCGCAGCACGGCAGGACGCCCCGCAGTTTGTTGATGACGATGGTGGCGAGGGCTTCCCCTTCCACGTCCTCGGCGATCACCAGCAGCGGCCTTCCCGACTGGGAGACCTTCTCCAGCAGGGGTACGAAGTCCTGCACGGAGGAGATTTTCTCCTGGTTGACCAGCACCGAGCAGTCCTCCAGGACGCACTCCATCTCCTCGCGGTCCGTCACGAAGTGGGGGCTCAGGTAACCGCGGTCGAACTGCATGCCTTCCACCAGTTGGACGTTGGTCTCCAGTGTCTGGCCTTCCTCGACGGTTATGACGCCGTCTTTGCCCACCTTCTCCATGGCATCGGCGATAATGCCGCCGATCTCGGGGTCGTTGTTGGAGGCGATGGCGCCGACGAAGGCGATCTCCTCCTTGCCCTTGACCGGACGGGACATGTTGGTCAGCTCCTCCACGACCGCGTCGACGCCTTTGCGGATGCCGCGCTTCAGCGACATGGCGTCGGCTCCGGCGGCGAGGTTCTTGAGGGCCTCCTCGAAGATGGCTTCCCCCAGGATGGTTGCCGTTGTGGTGCCGTCGCCGGCGTCTTCACTGGTTTTTGAGGCCGCCTGCTTGACCAGTTCCGCGCCCATGTTCTCAAAGTTGTCGCTCAGTTCGATCTCCTCGGCCACGGCGACGCCGTCCTTGGTCACGGTGGGGGCTCCGAAGCTCTTCTCGATCACCACGTTCCGCCCGCGCGGCCCGAGGGTGGTCTTTACCGCGCGGGCCAACTGGTTGACCCCCTCCCGCATGGCCTGTCGGGCTTCCGCGTCGAATGTTATTTTCTTGGCCGCCATTCCTCTCCTCCTTCTGACAGTCTTGCCGAAAGCCGTTTACTCGATGATGGCCAGTATGTCGTCCTCGGACATCAGCAGGTATTCCTCCTGCCCGACGGTCACCTCGGTACCGGCGAAGGACCCGAACAGGACCACATCGCCTTCTTTGACCTGGAACTCAGCCACCTCTCCGGACTCCAGTTGCCGGCCGTCCCCGAGGGCGATCACCTTTCCCTGCTTCGGCTTTTCCTTGGCCGTCTCGGGCAGCACAATGCCTCCGGCCGTCTTCTCCTCCGCTTCCAGTCGCTTCACCAGAACCCTGTCACCAAGCGGTCTTACCTCAGCCATCAGGGATACCTCCTTTTCTGGTCCCTTTTAACAACGAACGATTTCCATCGTGTCCGGAGTTTAGTTGCAAACGCTGTACCGCAATCCGGCCGGGACGCCCAGATTGTACACGGTGCCTTCAGCGTGTAAGGAGTGCCCCCAGGCGCCCCGGAAACGCTCCGCACCCTCTGCCGAGGTCCCTGATTCCCGGCGGCCCCGTCTGTCAATATGACAAGACCTCGCCGCCTCCTCGGGCACCGGCCTGTCAGTTTGGCACCCAGTGCTTGTCGCTCCCGCGGACCTGCGCTACACTCAACTACATGGACCGTCTCACGCTCCACTGCCGACGCTGCGGTCGCCGCTACCGGCCGCTCGAACCGCCCCGCCGGAGGATGCTCTACTGTCGTGCCTGCAACGGACCCCTCTCCCCGGACCCCCCGTCGGGGCCCACCGGCGAACCCGAAGACGCCTTTCGGGGGCGGGACATCCAGGGGGCCGTATTGAGGAAGAGACTCCGGGTGCGCCCGGACCGAAGCATCTACAGGGCGAGCCATAAGAAACTGCGGCGGGACGTTCGGGTGGAGGTCTTCCCCATCGGGGAGAGAGAAGCCCCGCCGCCGCGCCTGCGCCTTCTGCTGAACCGGGCCGCCGTGGCCGCAGGAGTGCGAAGCCCTTACGTGGCCACCGTGCTGGAGATGGGCCGGCTCAGCGATTGCTGCTTCATCATCACCGAGCGCTTCGAGCGACCCGTGCAGGAATTGCTGGACCGGGGTGAGCCCGTCGCCATCGCACGCGCCCTGCGCATCACGGAGGCCGCCCTGCGCGGCCTGGCCGCGCTGCACCGTGCTGACGCCGTCCATGGGGTCCTCACTCCCAACACGATACTGCAAGCCCCGGCGGGAGCTTTCCTCCTTGACCATCCCGGCGCGCTGCGGCACGATTCCCTGAACCGGCTCACCCTCTCGGAAGGGGGCATGGTGACCGGCCCCGCGCTCTACGTCGCCCCCGAGCGGGCTCTCGACGAACGGCGCGCCGACATCCGCTCCGACCTCTATTCCGTCGGCGCCCTCGCCTACCACATGTTGTCGGCGCGGCCGCCCGCGGAAGGCGCAAACGCACAGGAGGTAATGGCGCGCCACGTGGAGGGAACGGTCCCTCCCCTGGCATCCTCCCGAACCGACCTCTCACCGGCCATATGCAGTTTCGTCGATGGGCTGCTGGCCCGGGAGCCTTCCGAGCGGCCCCATGCCCCGGAGGCGGCACTGGAGCAGCTTCGGGATTGCGCCGAGGAGTCCGGCCATCTGCCGGAAGGGCAACCCGCCGAAGAGCGCGAGACGGCGCCGCTGGGCTGGACCGCGAAGTGGACGGTGGTATCCGTGCTGCTCCTGGCCGCGGCGATTGTCCCTTTCGTGATGATGTACGTCAAACACGTGAGGCAGAAGGCGCCCCCGCCCGGCGTTCATGACGTGCTCTTCATCGTGCGCGCAAAGCAACTGGCCCACGATCCCCTGAGGCCGGCCGAATCCCGCGCCGTCGGCGCCCTCGTCAGATACCACTTCTCTTTCTGCCCCCCGTTGGAGCTGGTGGAGCCCCCCGGCGGCAAGCCGCCGCCCGACGCGGCCGCCCTCCAGCAGACGCTCGAAGAAACCAGCGCCGGGAACGTCCTGCTACTCACCCACGGGAAGGGCATGCAGCGGCGGAACTGGGACGCCCGGTTCGCCCACCAGAAGGGGAGCCGATGGAGCACCAGGGCACAATGCGCGATCCCCCTCGAGGCGGAGGACTGGGGTGAGTTGGAGAAGGCCCTGGGCGAGGTGCTGGAGCGAGCGGTCCGGTTCCTGGGGCTCACCTGCGAGGCCGTGCCGGGGCCTCCCATCGAGGCCCCCGTCGGCGAGTGGGTGTCACTGGCCGAGGCCGTCGAAGCCGAACGACACGGCCGATGGGCCGAGGCCCTGAATGTCCTCGGCACAGGCGTCGCCCCTCCTTCCCGGCTTCTCCGCACCTACTACACGGCGGTGCTGGGCGCGAAAAATGCGGGGCGGCCCCGCCCGGCTGAACTGCCCCCGCAGGAGGGCCTGCCGCCGGAGATGAACGGCCTGGCGGAGACCCTGCGGGTCCTCAGGAAAGGTGAGCCCGGCCCCGTGCAGGAGAAGTTCGGTGAGTTCCTCTCGCGGTTTCCCGCGTCGGCGCGGGGCTATTACCTCCTGGGCCTCTGGCGGCTCCACGCTCTGAACCGGCCGGGAGAGGCCAGCATCGCCTTCCGGCACGCCGCCCGGCAGAACCCCGGCTACCAGCCCGCCGCCCGGGCATGCGCCAGGCTCCTGGTGGACAGAAACCCCGCGGAACTGGACGCTTTCCTGGAGGAGTACGAGGAGAAAGCCCCCGAGTTGGGCCGGCGGCTCAGAGAGTACGTCCAGAACCTGAGCGTCAATACAGGATAACGTCTTCCAGCCGGGAGACGCTGACCACCTTGTCGCGCAGGACGTGCACCACGGCCCGGTTGGGCCGGACCGCGTTCTTCCGCGTCTCCAGCAGGTAAACCTCCATGGTGCTCTCGGAGTCTTCGCAGAAGTGCACGTCCGCGTTCTCCAGCACCAGCACCTGCTTCCCGACGGCCCGGAGGGAGCCCACGTAGGCCATGGGCGCGGCAACGTCGAGGATGACTTCCTCCCCGACCAGGTCTTCCAGTTGCGGTTTGCCGGACGGCTCGGGCACGAGGCATCTCCCCTTGTTCAGTTCCACCCATTGCAGCATGCACTCGGCGGGCTGTCAAGAAAGCCGGCTTACCTGCGCACGTAACACTGCCCCGGCGTCTGGCTGATCAGACCCCTTATCTCCAGCGTCAGGAGCGTGCTGGAGACGATGGAAGCGGGCAGCTCCGCCTCCGCGGCTATCTGGTCGATGTGCAGCGGCGTGCGGCCGACCAGCCCGTATATGCGCTGCTCGCGCGGGTTGAGCGAGAGTGAACGAGGGTCCTGCAGCGGCTCGGCCGGTTCTTCTGACTCCTCCGGGGTTGGCAGGTCGATGGGGTCGCTCAGCGGTCCCAATTCGTCCACCACGTCCCGGGCGCCCTCCACAAGCACAGCCCCGTCGCGGATCAGAGCGTGGCAGCCACGGCTGACCGGGCTGTCCACCCGGCCGGGCACGGCGAAGACCGTTTTGCCCTGTTCCCCGGCGTGACGGGCGGTGATGAGGCTGCCGCTGCGGCCGCCGGCCTCCACGACGACAACTCCGAGGGAGAGCCCGCTGATCAGGCGGTTGCGCGGGGGGAAATTGCCGGGCTTCGGCGAGACATGCATTGGAAGTTCGCTGATCAGCGCGCCGTTTTCCAGTATCCGGTGGGCCAGCTTCATGCGCTTCGGCGGTAGTTCGGTGGCCAGCCCCTGCCCCAGCACGGCCAGGGTTCGGCCTTTGGCCGCGAGCGCGCCGCGATGCCCGGCCGAATCCACGCCCCGGGCCAGCCCGCTGACCACGGTAAAGCCCATCGAGACAAGCTGGCCGGAAAAGCGCGTCGCCTGGCCCCGCCCGTACTGGCTGCAGCGGCGAGCACCGACCACGGCCATGGCCAGGGCGTCCTCCCGGTGATACTCGCCCCGGATGCGCAACAGGGGCGGGGCGGCCGCGTCCAGGTAGGTCAGCGGACGCGGATAGTCCTCGGAGAAGATCGGCACCAGGCGCGTCCGATGCCGCTCGGCCAGGTCCAGCTCTCGCTCGACGTCCTCCTCGGCCGGACCCCGGCGGATGGCTTCGGCTGCTTCGAGGCCGACGCCCGCGACCTGCAGCAGTTCGTCCTGCGGCGCGGCGAGGGCCTCCCCGGGCGAACTGAAGTGCTCCAGCAAGGCATGGATCACGCCGTTGCCCACACCGCGGCAGAGGGAAAGCTTCAGCAGCGCCAGAGTTTTCTCGGCGTGGTGACCCAACGACGGCTCCCTTCAACTGAACTGTTCGCCGCGGAGGGGCCGATTATCCGCCAGACGCGCCGCAGACGCAAGCCGGCAGCACCCCTTTCGGCCGGCACGGGAAGGCCGCCCCGGCCGGAAAACTTGACAAATAGAGGGGGATTTTCCATAATGAGCTTCGAAGGGTGCGGATGTGGCGGAATTGGCAGACGCGCTAGGTTGAGGGCCTAGTCCTGCATACGCGGGATGAGGGTTCGAATCCCTCCATCCGCACCACTTTTTCCCGCCTCTCGCCGGCATTTCCGCCAGGCTCGCCGGTTCTGCACTTGATCCGCCGCCCAGGACGTCTTTCTGAGCGGGCGCACTTTCAGCGAGCGAAGTTTACCTGCCTGTGGCGGGAATCTCGTGGTTCGGTGGGGTGGCCATGGGGCGGCGGGTACGGTAAGGTACGGCGTGGCAGACCGGCGAGATGCGTTCGGCGCCTGAAGAGAAAGCGCCTCAGCATGACGGCGTGAGAGGCGCCGGGCCGATTTGAGTGCCGATGGATGCTTTCTACAGAGCACCCCGAAGTCAGAGAAGGGAGCAAACGCCGTGGACAAACAGGTTCCCCTGTTGCTGGACACCGACATCGGTTCGGACATTGACGATGCAGTCTGCCTGACCTACCTGCTGGCGGAGCCGCGCTGCGACCTGCTGGGCGTCACTACGGTCACCGGCGAGCCGCAGAAGCGCGCAATGCTGGCCGACGCCGTCTGTGGCGCCGCGGGCCGCAGCGACGTGCCGATCTTCAGCGGGTGCGACCGGGCCGTCCTGCTGGAACAGCGCCAACCGAAAGCACCGCAGGCGGAGGTGCTGGGTCGCTGGGAGCACGGCACCGACTTCCAGCCCTACGCGGCGGTGGAGTTCCTCCGGCGGACTATACGGGAGCGACCGGGGGAGATAACGCTCCTGACCGTCGGCCCGTTGACCAATGCCGGACTTCTGTTCGCCACGGACCCGGAGGCGGCCGGCATGCTGAAGCGCCTGGTCATGATGGGCGGGTATTACATCGGCGGGAAGGCGGAGTGGAACACCGGCGGCGACCCCATCTCAACGGAGCTGGTCTTCAGCGCCGACGTGCCGGAGCTGGTGGCCTACGGACTGGACGTCACCCGTCACTGCACCCTGCCCGCCGAGGAATGCCGGGAGAAGTTCCGCGGCGGCCCGTTCGAGGTGGTGCGGGACATGGCCGAGGTCTGGTTCCGGGAGCGGGAGTCCATCACGTTCCACGACCCTCTGGCGGCGGCCTGCATCTTCGAGCCCGGCATCTGTGAGTACCGGCAGGGCATCGTCACCGTGGACCTGGAGCGGGGCGAGACCTTCGGAGAGACCCGCTTCGAGGAGCTGGAGGAAGGCCCGCACCGCATCGCGGCCACCGTCAACCCGGACCGTTTCTTCGAACGCTACTGGGAAGTTACTGCCTGCTTTCGGGAGGACTGAGCCCCCTCCCGGCGTCAGAGCAGCAGCGCGCTCAGAGCGTCTTTCCCACGGCCTCCAGTATGGCGGTGGTGAGGGCGGCGGAGCCTTCGGTGAATTCCAGTTCCACCTGGAGGGCATAGAAGGCCGGCTCATCGTTGGGCTCCAGGAGTCCTGCCACTTTTACGGCGTCTTTCTCGGTGGTGACGAGGCCGTCGCAGCCGGCTTCGGCGGCCGCCTCCTGCAGCTCGCGCAGTTGCTCTTCTTCGTACCGCTGATGGTCGGAGAACTCCCGGAACAGGGCGAGCCGGCACCCGAGCCGCTCCAGGGTCAGGCGAAAGGCATCCGGGTTGCCAATCCCGCAGAACGCCGCCCAATCCCCGGTGCGCAGGCGTCCCACCTCGTCGGGTCCTGCGCCCAGGCGTCGGAGCCCGGAGGGCACGTTGCGGCAGCGGGCCACCGGTGCGGCCGGGGCGAGGTCCTCCAGTTCTTCCTTCAGCTCTTCCCGACGCTCCGCCTCCACCAGCGACGTCCGGGTCAGCAGGAGCAGGTCGGCCCGACGAAGTTCCTTCAGCGGTTCGCGCAACAGGCCCCGCGGCAGCAGGTGCCTCCCACCGAAGGGACACAGCGAATCGATCAGCACGATGTCCAAATCCCGGGCGATGCGCCTGTGCTGGAAGCCGTCGTCCAGGATGAGGACGTCCGCATCGTGGCGCCGCACGGCCGTCTTCGCCCCGGCCACCCGGTCCGGGTTTACCACCACGGGGACGTCTTGCAGCATGCCGGCCAGCATGACGTTCTCGTCGTCAATGTCCCCGCGTTGTCGGCCGTAGCCGCGGGAAAGGACGGCGGGCCGCAGATTATGGATGATCATCAGGCGCGCCAGCCAGGCAACCAGGGGCGTCTTCCCCGTGCCGCCGGCCGTAATGTTTCCCACGCTCAGGACCGGAACCGGCGCACGTCGGCTGCCCCGCCAGCCCCGGCTGTAGAGGGCGTTTCGCAGGCGAACCACCAGCCCGTAGGGCACGGAAGCGGAGCGGAGAAGCCCCCGCAGCACCGCCAGCAACGGACCCCGGCAGTTCGGATCGATCACCCTGCGGTGCAGTCGAAACAGGTTAGCGCGGATACCCAACGGATTCTTCTCCGCTGCCTGAGAAGAAGGGCGGTCCGTGTTGCATACCGGGATTCCTCCCCTAAAATACCGGTAAGTTCCAGACGGGGCAAGAATGAACTTCGCGGAGGGTCGCCCCATGATTAAGGTAGGCATTATAGGTCTGGGCGGCATGGGCAACCGGCACCTCGGATGCTACCAGCAGATGCACGAGGCCGAAGTCGTCGCCGTGGCCGACGTGGTGGAGGAGAAGCTGCGGCCGGGGGAGAGTGTCCAGGAGATCAACGTGGGCGAGGGCGGGGGCAACATCGACCCCGACCGTCAGAGCCTCTACACCGATGGAGACGAGTTAATTGACGATCCGGGCGTGGAGATGGTGGACCTCTGCCTGCCCACTTTCCTCCACGCCGACTACTGCGTGCGGGCGCTGGAGGCGGGCAAGCACGTGCTCTGCGAGAAACCGATGGCCCTGACCCACGAGGAGTGCGGGCGGGTGCTGGAGGCCGCCGCGGACGCCGAGGGCAAATTCATGGTTGCCCAGTGCATCCGCTTCTTCCCGCCCTACGAATACCTCAACGAGACGATGGAGTCCGGTCGGCTGGGACGGCTTCTCCAACTGGAGATGTGGCGGGGCACCGCGCCGCCGCAGTGGTCCTGGGACGGCTGGCTGCTGGACGCCCACAGAAGCGGCGGAGGCATCCTGGACCTTCACGTTCACGACGCCGACTTCATCAATTACCTGCTGGGGACTCCGCCGAGGGTCTGCTCGACCGGCGCAAAAGGCCCCAGCGGCGGCTGGGACGTTGTCGACAGCATCTACCTCTACGAGGACAGGCTGGCCGTCCGCGCCGGAGCCAACCTGGCCATGCCCGCCGGTTTCGGTTTCGAGGCCCGCTTCATGGCCGCATTCGAGGAGGGCTGCCTGGCATACAGCACCGCCGAGGGACACGGGCTGCTGGAGTACACCGACGCGGGAGTTGAGCAGCCCGAGCTGCCCCACAAAGACGGCTACGAGAAGGAGATCGCTTATTTCCTGAACTGCGTGAAGAACGACGAACTGCCCGCGATGGTCACCCCCGAGTCCAGCGCCCGGTCGGTCCGGCTGGTCGAGGCGGAGAGGGAGTCTGTGGAAACCGGCGGGCTGGTCCAGGTCTGACAGGCTGCAAGCCCCCCGGCCGGGGGCGCGCCCACCACCACGTATCCCCCATGACGGTACCCCGGCTGAAGTATCTGCTCAGCGACACGGGTTTCAAAATCCTCCGCCTCACGACGTGCCTGCCCAAGCGCCGGATGTGGCTCCTGGCTCCACTTGCCGGGCTGATCCGCATCTACCGGTCCCTGTTGTGGTCCAGGGCTCGACGGGAGAAATACAGCGCCGACATGCAGAGCGAGGCCCTGATGGGAGGACGCAGCGTGGTCGTGCTGGCCCGCAAGCAGATCGGCCCCGAGGGGAAGCAGCCCGCGTGACCCCGGATGCCGGACTGCCGGGCAGAATCCGGGTCTCAGTCGGTCTGCTCGGGGCGGAGATCCTCGATGATCTCGTTGAGGGCCTGGAGGGCCTCCAGCGGTGTCATCCGGTCGACGTTCAGCGCCAGCAGTTTGTCGCGCACCCGGGAGTCCAGCGGCTTGAAGAGCGGAACCTGGACGTTTTGCGGGCCGGAAGGTCCCTGTTCGGGGCGTTTGGGGACGAAGCGCGGCTGGTCGTCCGGTCCCATGGTATTCTCCTCCAGCATGGCCAGTATCTGGCGGGCGCGCTGGAGCACGTCCCGGGGGACGCCGGCCAGCTTGGCGACGTGGATGCCGTAGCTGCGGTCGGTCGAGCCGGGTACCACCCGGTGGAGGAAGATCACCTCACCCTCCCACTCCCTGACGGCGACGTTGAGGTTGCGGACGCCCTCCAGCCGATTGGCCAGTTGGGCCAGCTCATGGTAATGGGTGGCAAACAGGGTCCGAGCTTTCAGCTCATCGTGTATATGCTCGGCGGTCGCCCAGGCGATGCTCACTCCGTCGAAAGTGCTGGTCCCGCGCCCCACCTCGTCGAGGATGATCAGGCTCTGCTCCGTGGCGTTGTTGAGGATGTTGGCCGCCTCGATCATCTCCACCATGAACGTGCTGCGTCCCCGGCGCTGCTCGTCGCTGGCGCCCACCCGGGTGAAGATGCGGTCGGTCAGCCCTATCGTTGCCTCTGTGGCCGGCACGAACGAACCCATCTGCGCCATAAGAACAATCAGCGCCGTCTGCCGGATGTAAACGCTCTTGCCCGACATGTTGGGGCCCGTGATCACCAGCAGGCGAACCCGCTCTCGGTCCATCTCGATGTCATTGGGGACGAACTGCTCCTCCAGGCTCTGCTCCAACACCGGATGCCGACCCTCGGAGATGTGGAGCACGGGCTCTTCTGTGAGCCGGGGCCGCGTGTAGTCCGCCTCGGCCGCCCCCTTTGCCAGCGCCACCAGCACGTCCAGCTCGGCCACAGCGGCGGCGGTGGCCTGCAGCCTCTCGGTGGCCTCGCTCACCTCCGCCCGCACCTCCTGGAAGACCTCGTATTCCAGCTCTTTGGCGCGTTCTCCAGCCCCCAGCACGGTGGACTCTCGTTCCTTAAGCTCGGGCGTGATATAGCGCTCGGAGTTCTTCAGGGTTTGCTTGCGGATGTATTCGTCCGGGACTTTGTCCTTGTGGGTGTTGGTAACCTCTATGTAATAGCCGAAGACCTTGTTGTAGCCCACTTTGAGGGAGGGAATGGCGGTTCTCTCCGCCTCTTGCTTCTCGAACTTCGCTATCCACTCCTTTCCCTGGCGGGCCGTTCCGCGGAGCTGGTCCAGCTCCGGGTTGAACCCGTCGCGGATGATGCCGCCCTCGGTGAGCGTGGCCGGGGGGTCGGGTTTTATGGCCGCCCCTATGAGGCCCTCTACCTGCGGCAGGGAGTCGAGGTCTTCGCAGCATTGCCGAAGCAGTTCGGCTTCGCTCTCCTCCAGCAGCTCTCGCAGGGCGGGGACGCGTCCGAGGGAACTCCGCAGGGCGACCAGGTCGCGGGCATTTGCCCGGCCGCAGTGGATCTTGGTGGTCAGTCGCTCGATGTCATATACGCGCTTCAGCTCCTCCGACAGGTCGCTTCGGGGTCGCTTGTGCGCGGAGAGTTCCTCGACGGCGTCCAGGCGCTCTTCGATGTCCGAGCGGTCTCTGAGCGGCGCCAGCACCCAGCGCCTCATCAGGCGGGCCCCCATCGGGGTGATGGTCGTATCCAGCACGTCCAGGAGGGTTCCCTTCTGGTCGCTGCCGCGGATGGTTTCCACCAGTTCCAGGCTCCGCCGGGTTGTGTTGTCCAGCACGAGGAACTCCCCCTCCACGAAGGGCTCCACCTTTCGGATGTGGCCGAGCGTTCCCCTCTGGGTCTCCTGCAGGTAGGACATCAGGGCGCCGGCGGCGCCGAGGGCCGGCTCCATGCCGTCCAGCCCGAAACCCTCCAGGTTGTGGGTTCCGAAGTGATCGTTCAGTATCCGGCGTCCCTCCTCGGGGGTGAACTCCCAGGGCGGCCGGCGGGTGACCATGCATTCCGGGGGGAGGCCGGCGCGCAGCGGAGCTGCATCTTCCTCCCCCCGGTCGTCGACCTCCGGCAGCAGGCACTCGGCGGCAGCGATCCGGTGCAGGCTGTCCTCCAGGGTTTCTTCGGGCGTCTCCTCAACCTCGAACCGTCCGGTGGATAGGTCAACCCAGGCGAGACCGACCCCCGAGGGTCCGCGGGCGACGGCCGCCAGGAAATTGTTGGTCCGGCTGTCCAGGATGTGTTCCTCGGTGAGGGTTCCGGGGGTCATAACGCGGGTGACGTCCCGATCGACCAGCCCCCTGGCCTCGGCGGGATCCTGGACCTGCTCGCAGATGGCGACGCGGTGTCCGGCCTTGATGAGCCGCTTTACGTAGTTGTCGGCGGCGTGGTGGGGAAAACCGGCCATGGGCACCGCGTTCTCGCCCTTCTCGCGGCTGGTCAGTGCCAGCCCCAGCTCCCGCGCGCAGGTTTTGGCGTCTTCGAAGAACACCTCGTAGAAATCGCCCATCCGAAACAGCAGCACAGCGTCCTCATGCTGCTTCTTGAACGCCAGGTACTGCTGCATCATCGGCGTGTGCTCGGAACCGGCCATGGCCCGTCCGGTGGGAATAGTAGCGGGGACGACCATGTGCAGAATAGCGCTCGCCGCCGGAGTTGTCAAAACCAGGAGCCGCGGCCAGGGGAAATCTGGAGCACTTTCGGCTGCGCCGGAGGTCGGTCTGAGCTATGATGCACCCGGTTTTTGCGGAGGCGTCGGCCGATGCCGGCTCGAAAGTGTCCGAAGTGCGGGGAGACGTGCCCGGAGGCACACAGCTTCTGCGCCTCCTGCGGGGCGCCGCTGCCGGCCCCGAGCAGCAAGGGTTTCGAACTCCCCGGCCCCATCTGGTGGTTCCTCGATGTGTTTCCCGGCCTGGTGCGCCCCAAGGTGCTGATCATGTCGGTGCTGGCGATCCTGGCCTCGGCCCCCCTGGCGTGGGTATCGGTGATGATGGTGGGGTTTGGCGTCTTCATAACCGGCTTCCTCGTGGCCGGTTTCGCCCTCCTGACGTATGCCACCGGCGTGCTGTGGCTGCTCTACGGATACGTCTGCTGGCCGGCGGAGGGCCTCTCGGACCTGGAGGGCCGGAAGTGGGTGATCTTCGCCCTGCTTGCGATACTGCCGGTGGTGGCTATTCTGGTTGCGGCGGACTTGCTGGGAGGGTAGGTGGCTTTTCAGCCGAGCCGCCAGTAGAAGTAGAGGATCAGCCCCGCGACGAGCGCCGCGGCCAGCAGCAGCCCCAGCAGGCGGAATATCCTGCGCCAGTAGAAGGTTCGGACCGGCTTCCCGCACCGGGGACACAGGGGCGTCCGCCCCGTGGAGTAGGTGAGGAACTCCTCCTTGCACAGGGGGCAGACGAGACTTCGGCTCTCCGTTTCGGTGTCTGATTCCTTCGCCATCTTGCTCCCCGAATCCCTTTGACATTCCGGGCGCTCTCCCTTATAGTACGCCTCTGCTCACCCGTAGGGCAAGGGGAGTTTCCTCCGAGTTTTTCCCGGTGTTACTTCCATGCGAACCCGGTTTGCCAGAAAAGAGGATCAGCAGAAGAACCGCCGCTGGTGCCACGTAGACGCCGACGGCAAGGTGTTGGGCCGGCTGGCGTCGCGGATAGCCGTGGCCCTGATGGGAAAGGACCGGCCCGACTACACGCCGAACGTCGACACCGGCGCTTACGTCGTGGTCACCAACGCCGAAAAGGTGCGGCTGACCGGCAGGAAGGGCGAGCAGAAGGAATATAAGAGCTTCTCCGGCTACCCGGGCGGCCTGAATAGAACGCCGGTTCAGGAAATGCTGGAGCGGCATCCCGACCGGGTTCTCCGGGAGAGCGTGCGGCGGATGCTGCCCAAAAACAAACTCGGCCGACAGATGCTGAAGAAGCTGAAGGTCTATGCCGGCCCCGACCACCCGCACGGCAACCATCAACCGGTGGAGCTGGAACTCTGAGGAATCGGCCCGGCACACAAAGCCTGACAGAAGGAGGTAAAAAGACGCGGGAAAATGGCTGACGACTACATTTGGGGAACAGGAAGAAGGAAAGCCGCCGTGGCCAGGGTGCGCATACGACCCGGCACCGGAGCTATCCAAATCAATGACCGCGACATGGAGGAATACTTCACCCGTGAGGACCACCAGCTCAAAGTGCGCGAACCCCTCCGTGTCACTCATAACCAGGGCCGTTTCGACGTGTTCGTCAATGTAAACGGCGGGGGCATCACCGGACAGACCGGGGCGGTGCAACTCGGGCTGGCCAGAGCCCTCCTGGAAAGCGACGCCAGCCTCCGCGACCCCCTCCGTGAGCATGGACTGCTGACGGTGGATTCCCGCAAAGTCGAACGGAAAAAGTACGGCAAGCGCGGCGCCCGGCGTTCTCCCCAGTTCAGCAAGCGGTGAGAAACCTCGGCATCGGGGCGAGTTTGCTCACCACGCCTTTGCACGCTCGGCGCGTCCTGTTCGGTGTCCCTCCGACCTTCCCTGCATCCCGCGGGCTTTCCCTGCCCTCTGCCCGCCTGTTCTGCGCTCCGCCGAGTTCACCAGCGCTTCCGCCGGCACCTTGTTGTCTTTCCTGTGGGTGCTCTGTAGAAACCATCCATCGGCACTCAAATCGGCCCGGCGCCCCCCACACTGTCATGCTGAGGCGCCTTACCTTCAGGCGCCGAACGCATCTCGCCGTCCTGTCACGCCGTACTTTCCCGTCCGCCCGGACACGGATGAAAAACTCCCGACAGGCGAAAAGGAAAGGAAAAACGGCAGACACAGATGGACACTGATAAACACAGATGGAAGACCCACAGAAGTTCTGGAACTGATTTGTAGAAAGCATCCATCGGCACTCAAATCGGCCGGGCGCTTGAAAGACGGCCTCATAGCAGAATGACATTTTGGGCGGCGCCCCCCACATTGTCATGCTGAGGCGCCTTACCTTCAGGCGCCGGACGCATCTCGCCGTCCTGCCACGCCGTACTCTGCCGCCCCGCCGTCTCGCATGCCACTGATGCCCCCGCCTCCCGGCGGGCTCCGAAAAAGACACCCACGCCGAACGGGTACGAGGCCTGCCACCGCACATAGACTTAAGCCCTGGCCTTCACGACCGCGCCGCTCCGCGGCGGCCGGTGGATGGATGAAGGAACCGGAGGGTTGCCGCTACGGCACGAGCTTCCCCGCCGAGACCCGGCGCAGGTAGCCCGGGACACGCGTCCAATCGCTCCCCGCGGGGGTGTCGACGGTCACGCCCGAGCGGCGGTAGATCTCGTCGCTGCCGGTGACGCCCCAGGCGGAGTCCATGCCGACGGAGACCCGCGAGAGCCGGCCCCTGACTCGCTGCCAGCCGGTCCCCATGGGGTCGGCGTCCGTCACTCCCGTCCGGCAATAGATGGCCTCGCTGTCGGTCAGCCCCCAGAGGACGCCGCTCGAACCGACCGAAAGGCTGTCCAGGTAGCCCGGAACGCGCTGCCAGGAGTCGCCGGTGGGGTCGGAGTTGGTCACGCCGGAACGGAAGTAAATCCAGTCATTGTCCGTGACGCCCCAGGCGCAGCCGGGTCCCACCGAAACCTGCTTCAGGAAGCCGGGCACGCGCAGCCAGCATGTTCCCTTGGGATTGCTCGAGCTGACCCCGCCGCGCGCGTAGATGGCGCCCCCGTCGGTCACTCCCCAGACCACGCCGGTGGGTCCGACGGAGACCTGATCGAGGAAGCCCGCCACGCGCTGCCAGCCACTGCCTCCGGGGTCGGTCTCGCAGATGCCGGCCCGGAAGTAGACGGCGTCGCCGTTGGTGGTTCCCCAAACCCGGTTGGAGCCGACGGAAACCTGCTTGAGCCAGCCGGGCACCTTGTGCCAACCGGTCCCGTTCGGTGCGCTCACCGAGACGCCACTGCGCCGGTAGACGGACTGGCCGTCGGTGACGCCCCAGATCGCGTTCAACACGCACGTATCCCACGGATACAGGTAGCGGAACGCGAAGGAGTCCCCGCCCCCGCCCACGGCCTCCGCACTGATGCAGCCGACGTGCTGCTCCTCGGTCCGGACCCAGGCGACCACCGCCGGGGCGTATATATCCAACACCGACCAACCGTCGTCGGCCACCGTGGCTGCGTCGAACCAGTGGCTGGGCAAGAAGCCGCACTCTATCTCCCAGGCCCCCCGGAAGGCGCTGATGCTGCTGGGAAGGGCGCTGACCAGGTCCGATCGCCACGACCCGCTGCCGCTGTAATGGACGAGTTCCACGTCCCCCCCCGAGGTGCCGATCTGGTCCTCGGAGAAATCCAGATGCTCGCCCGTCGCCATGATTACGACCCCGCTCCAGGCCGGCTCCACCGTGACCTTTATCGGGTCGCTACGGCGGATGACACCGTTGGTGTCGGGATAGTAGCCGTACGCGCGGAAGTAGTAATCCGTCGGCTGGCTGACGTTGGACACGTCGAGGTCCAGGATCTTCTCGTAACCGTCAGCCCCGGGATCGGGGTTCTGATTGTCAATGAATGCAACCGGCGAACTACTCTGGTTGACGTTCGGGTCAGTCGACGCGTAGATACGGAAATAGCCGAAATCCGTGTAGTGCTCGTCCCAATCGAAACACACGGGGACCGGGTCCATGGAACATCCCGGCAGGCCGGCCTCCAGCCACAGCCCCTCCCGACGGAAGAGGCCGGAAAGCAGGCCGTTGCTCACGTCGGAACCGGGCAGGGCGCCGTTGAAGCTCGCATCGGGGAAGCTCATCTCCACGATCTCGTTATCCCACTCCGGGTCCGCCGGGTTTACGACCTCCCACTGAGGCAGGTCTGTGCGGTCTATGGGGCTGCCGAAGAACGAGTTCAGATCGAGGGTGACCTCGACGGGCGCTTCTGGATCGGTAGGGTCGCCGCTGATTTCGGTGGGGCCGTCCAGGGCGGAATCCAGCAGCCCCAGCCACGCCCGCGCGGTGGCCCGCTGCTCCACGTCCCTCTTGAGGAAGTCATCTATCTGCTCGTCGGTCTCCCGCTCCATCTCGTCCAGCCCATCCAGGGCCATCGCCACCGCGTCCTGCAGGTAGAGCCGGGCCTGCGCCATGCGGCCGCTTCCGACGCCGCCGGTCTTCAGCGTGAACAGGTCGGCGTTGTCCTCGATGTAGGTCTGCAGATCGAAATGATCCGCCTGGACCGTGGAATAGTCCACGTCCAGCTCGTAGGCGGTGAGGCACTCGATGAGGGCCTTGGCCGCCAGGCAGACCGCGTGATAGCCTTTGATGTCGGCCTGGTCCACCTCGTCGAGGGTGTTGTCGCAGTAACGCTCGCCGTCGGGCGACCAGTCGGCCTCCAGTTGCACGCCCGACCAGCCCGAGGTGCCGCCGGTGTCCACAACCAGGATGTACCACCGACCGGCGGTGGGGGTAGTTATGGTCACGCTCTCGGCGGTGCCGGCCGTCTCGGAGGCGTAGTCGTATTCCGGTAGCCAGGGGTCGGGCTCATCCCCGTATTGCACGTAAAGGTTGCATTCGCCGGTCCCCCCTGTGGTACTGATGACCACCTGGTCCCTGCCGCTCGGCACGTCGACCACCCAGGTTTCCTCGTCCCATGGGTCCTCCGCGTCCGGGATGGTCAGGGGTTGGCCGTCGAACAGGCCGGGGTACTCCATACCGTAGTCCGGCTGCATCAGGGGTGTGATCGTGGAGCCCCAATTGCCGGCGGCCTCCACCTGCACGAGCGACTCGATGATGGAGTCCAGCTCGGGGAGGATGTGGGTGCGAAGCGCATTCTGCACGTCCGGAACGGTATCGGCGCTCCCGGGGATGTCCTCCGGCATGAGGAGGGCGCCGAGGTTGTAGACGTCAAGCTGGGAGACCTGGAAGCTGTCCAGGATATCCACCACGTCCTGGGCGGGATCGTTCACCAGCAGGGCCGTCTCCGCCAGGGCCATCCCGAAGTTGGCCTCCGGGTCGGTTGGATCGGAGTTCAGCGCCTGCTGGAAGTACGTCTGCGCGGTGGCCGGGTCCTGCGCTTCCAGGGCGGCCCTGCCGTCCTCCACGTATCCCGCCTGAGCGCCCGCACAGAGCAGCAGTAAGCAAAGGGAAACCACCACCATCTCAAGCTCACCCCTGCACTGCATTGCGACCTCTCCTTCCTCTGCACGCTTCTTCTGACCGCATGATCCGCACCGGTTCTATGGATTATCCCTCGGGCTCCGAAAGGACGTATTCTCCACGATTTTCATCGAAATGCAAGTCATATCCTGCTTCTTTAAGCACTTCCATGGCCATTTGGTTCAGGCGGGGATTCTCGATGTTCAGGTGAGCCCTGGCGGCGGGCACGCCGCTGTAATCTCCCTTTCCGGCCAGGGCGCGCGCGGCCAGAAGCTGCAACGCCGGGTTCTCCTCCTCGAGCGCAAGCTTCAGGCCCTCCCGGGCGTCCTCGGTGTCCAGCTCGGAAAACAGGTCCACCAGGCGGACCCTGGTCCGCGCATTGCTGTCGCGCCAGACCGTCTCGAGCCCGGGGAATTCTTCATCGCAGATGTCCAGCAGCGCCCGCTTTGCGGCGCCGCGAAGCACCTCGTCCTTGTGCGTCAGGTACTGCACCAGGGGGCCAACGGCCCGCTCCGAGTCCATCTCGCTGGCAGCCTGAACGGCGGCGAACTGAACTTCCCGGGAGTCGTCCGCCAGCCCGAGCAGTACCCCTTCCTCGGCCTCCGGCGTGCCCATCCGTCCCAGGGCGAGGAGGGCCAGGCTCTTATCGCTGTCGCTCTCGGACTGTCTCAATACGGAGCGTATCTCCGGCACGGCGCTCTGGTCGGCCGTCTTGGCCAGCACCAGCAGTGCGGCCCGCCGCAGGCCGTCGTCACCGGAGCGGAGGGCCTTTCTGAGTGCCGGCGTGGCCCGCTCGCCCAGCTCGGCCAGATCGCGGCCGGCCCGATAGCGCTCCAGTATGTCGCCGTCGCGCAAGGTGGCCAGCAACTCGTCGATGCGCTCGGCGAGCGGCCGGGGTTCCTGCTTCCCGCCCGCCTCCAGCGCCGCAACCCGGGATTCCAGCTCCTTCAGCTCGCTGCGCAACTCCCGCACTTCCGACATCCCCTCCGACTCGCCGGAGGAGCCTCCGCAGCCGGTCGCAAGATAAGCCAGAGAGCAGGCCAGCAACAGCAGCGCGGCGGAGCGAAACGCCGAGACGGGGGGATGACCGGGGATCATACGACGTTCACGAAATGAATGGCTTCGTGGTCTGTTAAAGCGGCAGCCATAAATAACACGCCGGCAGCGACTTGTCAAGACTTTCCCCGCTGGCGGGGCATTTGCGCTGTGGGGGTGCTCAGGCGCGGGACGCGCGGATGATGCCACA
>CAZEAP010000034.1:0-36041 GCA_964510315.1 uncultured candidatus Brocadiaceae bacterium | reverse complement strand
TGTGGCATCATCCGCGCGTCCCGCGCCTGAGCACCCCCACAGCGCAAATGCCCCAAACTAACTGAGAGAGCTTGACCCGAGGGCGGGCAGATGGTAACCTGAGGCGATTCCGGGGGGAGCAGGGAGTTCTTACCCCTGAGCGAAAAGTGGGCCGGGGGCCGTACCTTTCCGGGAGGAGCCCTGCAGTGATGCCAGGTATCCGGAAATTCGCGACGCTGATCGTGCTCGCGGCCCTGGTGCAGGCGGCCGCGGGCTGCAGCTATCTGCAGTACCGAGCCGAAGATGCTCTTGAGATGGTCGACTTCGTCCTCGGGTTCAGCACCTTCGACCTCGCCGGCGACGACGGAGTGAACGTAGGACGGTGGTTCTGGAACTGAGGGGGCCGTCGCGGAGAGCGAAGCCGCTTACGGCCCGGCCGGTCCGCCCTTGGATCGAAGGGTGAATTGCAATGACGCCAGTCAGAAGAATCGGAGTTTGCATTCTGTTGCTTCTCGCACTTCTCTTCTCCGGGTGCGCGTACATGGGCAATCGCGGCCGGGACGCGGCGGACTTCCTGGACTTCGCCGTTACGGTCTCCGAGCGCCCCCAGGTCTCCCTGTATGCCGGGTTCCTCAACGTGATACCCCTCGGCTACTCCAACGTTGATGGAACAGCCTGGGGCCTGACGGACCGCCGGTTCGGGGCCGCCACGATGCGGCATAACGCCGTGGGCGCCCTGCTGTGGGGCGAGGAGCAGCTCGGCTATCGCGACTTCGACCCGGCCGACCCGGCTTCGCCCGAGCCCTGGAAGGTCGGGTTGATCGGACTCGCCCAGGGGCCCGGCCCTCCTGATGATCAGCTTGTCAACTGCCCGAAGCTGCTCCATCTCGGCTGGATCGGACTCGCGCTGAACTGCAAGTTGGGCGAGCTGGCGGATTTCCTGCTCGGGTGGTTTACCGTCGACATTATGGACGACGACACCGTCCCGGTTCAGGCTGGGTCTGGATAAGGCGTTTGACGCACAGCCGGCGCCTCTGCCGCGCCGACGACAGAGAAAGGGCGAACGCACATGCCGGCAAACCTTGGACTATGCCACACTTGCCACAGGCCGGTCCCCTGCGAGCACGTCGTGCGCGACGGGCAGGTATACCTGCGCAAGAACTGCCCTGAGTGCGGCATCTCGGAAGCGCTCATCAGCACGGACGCTGAGAGATGGCAGCGGAAGCGCGAGATATGCCACTACGATCCCGACGCGCCCTTCACGTGCGCCTTGAACTGCGACGAGTGCTCGCTTCACCGTCGTCCCCGGATGGTGTTCCTGGACGTAACCAACCGCTGTAACATGAACTGCCCCATCTGCATCGCGAACATCCCGGCGATGGGTTTCGAGTTCAACCCCCCGCTCCCCTACTTCGAGCACATCTTTGACGAACTCGAGACATGGGACCCCAAGCCGCTCATCCAGCTCTTCGGCGGCGAGCCGACGGTCCGGCAGGACATCTTTGAGATCATCGAGATGGCCCGCAATCGCAGCCTCGACGCCCGGATCGTCACCAACGGGCTGAAGCTCGCCGACGAGGACTACTGCAGGCGCCTCTGCGAGTCGAAGGTTCACGTGCTGCTTGCCTTCGACGGCGACGCGCCGGAGATCTACGAACGCCTGCGAAAGAATCCCTCCGCCTACCGCAAGAAGGTCCAGGCGCTGGAGAACCTGAAGAAGTACAGCCGACACAAAAACACCATCATGTCGTGCATCGCGCGGGGCATCAACGACCAGCACGTGCGCGGGCTGATCGACCTGTGTCACGAGGATCGGCGTTACATCAAATGCCTCCACTGCATACCCCTGACCGAGACGTGGGAGGAGGGGGAGTTCGAAGTCGACGCCGCCACGACGCTGGAGGACGTCGAGCAGATAATCGACGAGGCGTTCCCCGACGAGAAGGTGGAGTTCCTGCCTGCCGGCCTGTCAGAGCACCTGAGGCTGGCGTCGAAGTTCCTCGGCGTGCTGAGGCTGAAGTTCGGGGGTGCGCACCCTAACTGCGAGTCGGCGGCTCTGCTGGTCTCGGACGGCGAGCAATACCGGCCCTTGAGCCATTTCCTCAAACGTCCCTTCGATCAGATCGCTGAGGAAGTCGTGACCCGATGCGAGCGGATCGAGCCCAAGCTGCGCAAACTCGACCCTGAGAAGCCCATGCAGCGACTGCACGGGCGGGCCATCGTGCTGAAAGCTCTCGTGCCCGTCGCACTCCGTTCCCTGGATTTCGGCAACCTGCTCAAAGGCAACCGACTGCTGTGCGCGCTGAAGATACTGGCCGGACTGGCCTCCGGGCGGAAGGCGAAAGACGTGCTGCGTAAGAACACGAATGCGCACGATGTTATGCTCATGATCGTGCTGCCCTTCGAGGAGTATCACTCCGTCGAGGCGGCGCGCCTGCACGACTGCTGGGCGGGCTTCGTATACGAAGATCCCGACACCGGGGTGGTGCGCACGATACCGGTGTGCATCTGGGGCGAGTACAAGTGGGACCTCCAGCGACGCATCGCCGAGAAGTACCAGCAACAGGAGACCGTCTCCTGCCGCTGAATCCTGCCGTGATCGGGGCGAACACTCTATGGGCAAAGCGGACCAATTGGCCGAGGAGCTGTATGCGGAATGTGCAGAAGCCCTGCCGGACGTCCGCCTGGGCAACGTGCGCGACTTCTTCCCCGGCCTGGACCGCCGCGTGCCCCTCTACGACGGGCGAAGCACGCGATACGTCAACCTGGACAATGCCGCCACCACGCCGCCGTTGACGCCCGTGACCGAATGCCTGGGGCGCTTCTTCGAATGGTACTCCAGCGTCCACCGGGGGACGGGTTTCAAGTCCCTGCTTTCGACCCACACCTACGAGAAGTGCCGCCAGGTTGTGGCCGCCTTTATCGGGGCCGACCTTTCACACCACTCACTGATCTTCGTTCAGAACGCCACCCACGCGCTCAACAAGCTGGCCATGAGGATGTGCCTGCCCCGGGGGCGCACCGTCCTGACGACGTTGATGGAGCATCATTCCAACCTGCTGCCCTGGCGCAAGCTGCCCTGCAAGGTGATCCACGCCGGCGTCGACCCCCGTGACGGCGGCCTCGACGTGGAGGACCTGGAGCGGAAGCTCCGACGGCACGGCCGCAGGCTGTGCCTGGTGACGCTCACCGGCGCCTCTAACGTAACCGGCAACATGCCACCGCTGCGTCGGGTCGCCCGGCTCGCACATGAATGCGGGGCCATGGTCGCCGTCGACGCAACGCAGCTCGTCCCTCACCGGCCTTTCAGCATGGGGGCGCCGGACGACCCGGAGCGGATCGACTTCGTGGCATTCAGCGGCCACAAGATGTACGCGCCGTTCGGATGCGGGGTGCTGGCCGGCCCGCGCCGGCTGTTCGAGGAGGGCGCGCCGGACATGGTCGGAGGCGGCACGATCAACGCCGTCACCCTCTCGGAGACCCTTTGGGCGGAGCCGCCCGAACGCGAGGAGGCCGGCTCGCCGAATGTCATCGGGGCCTTAGCGCTCGCGACCGCTGTACGCGTGCTCGACTCGATTGGCATGCGGGAGGTCGCCGAACACGAGAGGGAACTCACACGGCGGGCTCTGCGTGGGCTGAAGGCCATCGACGGTTTGACCATCTACGGCCGCCGCGACGTCGATCTCACCGAGGACCGGATCGGTGTCGTGCCGATGAACGCCGAGGGCCTCAGTCACGGCCGGCTTGCGGCGGCGCTCGGATACGAATGGGGCATCGGCGTGCGGAACGGCTGTTTCTGCGCTCAGCCTTACGTACGCCAGTTGCTGGGCATCTCGGAAAGCCGGATGCGCGGAATAGTCCGCAGGCTCGCAGCCGGCGACCACGCCACCGTGCCGGGCATGATGCGCATGAGTGTGGGCATCTACACCACGGCCGAGGAAGTGGACATGTTCCTCGAGGCCGTCGAACGTCTGCTGCGCGACGGCCCACAGGCGGACTACGTGATCGACAAGACGCACCTGGACTACGTTCCCGCTGCGTGCGATTTCGACGTGGACGAGTTCTCCCCCATCTGAGGGCAACGGGCCGGCGCGGAGCCCGATCGCCCTCCCGCAACTCGGGCTCTACGTGGACTCCCGGCTTCAGCGATCGTTGCACCGGGGCGTCCCAAGGCGCTGCCCGGAACACCTCTTCCGGCGCGGCGCTGTGTCCGCCAACGGCGCCTACCCTTTCGGCAGGCTGAGGTCCACGTGGACGACCTGGTCCGGCTCGGGGTGGATGTCTCTCGCCGGGAGGCGTAGTATCCCGTGGCCGGGCCAACTGTGAACGAATTCGACTGCCACAGCGGAGCGTACCCACATGGCCGACCCCAACCTCTTGATCATTCACACCGACCAGCAGAGCTGGTGGACCATCGGCGCCTACGGCGGTGAAATCGTCGAGACGCCGAACATCGATTCCCTGGCCCGCGACGGGGCGCTGTTCACCGATTTCTTCACCAACACCGCCGTGTGCACGCCCTCCCGGGGATGCTTCCTGACCGGCCGCTACCCCCACTGCCACGGCGCCTACCAGAACAACCTGCCGCTGAACCGGGACGAGGTGACGCTCGCCCACGTCCTGCGGGAGGCGGGCTACGAGACGGGCTACGCCGGGAAGTGGCACCTGGACGGCACCCCGCGCCCCGGGTGGGTCCATCCGGCCCGATCGATGGGGTTCGAAGATTGTCGCTACATGTTCAACCGCGGCCACTGGAAGAAGATACGGGAAATGCCGATGCGCGATACGCAGCCGATGGTGTTCCCCTACGACGTGATCGGCGACGAGGAGACCTACACCACCGACTGGCTCACGAGCAAGGCCGCGGAGTTCCTGGGGCAGGACCGGGCGCGGCCGTTCTTCTACATGTTGAGCATCCCCGACCCCCACGGTCCGGAGTGGGTGCGGCCGCCCTACGACGAACGATTCCGACCGGAGGACATGCCGTTGCCGGACACCTTCGCGCAGGAGAATCTTCCCGACTGGGCCGAGGAGGCGCGCCGGAACGGCCAGTTCCCCCTCGAAGACCCCGAACGAGAGGACCGACTACGCCGCAAGATGGCCCTCTACTTCGGGGAGGTGGCCCTCATCGACGACTGCGTCGGCCGGCTGCTGGAGTGCCTGGAGGAGAAGGGGATGCTCGGCGATACGATCGTGGTCTTCACCACCGACCACGGGGAATACATGGGCGAGCACGGGCTGAATGCCAAGAACCAGCTCTACGAGACCGCCCACCGCATCCCGCTCCTCATCCGCTGGCCGCAGCGCATCGCGCCCGGAACGGTGGTAGAGAGGATTTCGAGCACCGTCGATTTCCAGCCCTCGCTCCTGGGCCTGATGGGGTTTGAACCGTGCGGCCGCGAGCAGGGCGCGGACGTCAGCGCTGCGATCACCGGCGACCCGTGCGACTGCACCGAGGAAGCACACATCCACCACTCGTCGCTGGAGCGGGCGGGCATCCTGACCCCGGAATACCAGCTCGCCTACGTGAAAGACCGCGACGCCGTCCTGTTCGACCGGGTGAACGACCCGGAACAGGTGAGGAACCTCTACCGCCTGGCCGACTACGACGGGGTGGTCAGGGAACTGACGGAGCGCATCGTCCGCCACCACGAGCGGGTGAAGTCGCCGGCCCGGCGATGGCTCGCCGACCTCCTCTGAGCCGGCTCGACGCCGTGAGCTTTGCCGTTGCCCTTCGCGGCAAGACGTGAACCTTTTTGCCGTTCACCTCGTCCTGTACGGTAGAAGCCATGAATGCCCCACGCGAACCCGGCGACGAGGAATTGGTCCGGCGGAGCGTCGCCGGCGAGGAGGAGGCGTTCGTCCGGCTCGTCCGGCGCCACGAGCAGCCCGTGGCTGCGCTGATCCGCTACATGATCGGTGACTCCCACCACGCCGAGGACGTGCTGCAGGAGACCCTGCTGCGGGCCTGGAGGGCTCTGCCCCGGTTGCGGGAGGCGTCCAGGTTCAAGCCGTGGCTTCTGCAGATCGCCCGCAACCGTTGCCGGGATTTCGCCAAGTCCGCGCAGCGCAGGCTGCGACCCACCGAGCGGGAGGCGCTGGAGGTGACCCTCAACCGCCACGGCCGGGCAGCCGGGATCGATAAAGCGACCCGTGCCACCGTGCACGAGGCCCTCCAGGTGGTGCCCCAACGGGAACAGGCCGCGGCCAGGTTGTTCTACCTGAAGGGGCTGACCATAGCCGAGATCGCGGAGAGAACGCGGTCGCCGGAAGGAACCGTCAAGCGCCGGCTCTTCGACGCACGGAACCACCTGCGGCGTGCGCTGGGGATACTGGGGCCCGAAACAGCAGTGGAGGAAGACGATGAACACTGAAGACATGGGGGAGATCGCACCCCCCTTCCCGGAGGTTCGTCCGGCAATCGCCATCGAACCCGCTGGCGCAGAACCGTTCACCCTGGACTTTCGCGAGCTGCCCTGGTGGTTCGCGGTGCCGGAGGTGGGCGAGTCCGGTTCGGCCGCCTGGTACGACCCGCCGGACTGGCGTCTCAGCAGCATACAGGTCAGACGCGCCCTGCGGCCCGCAAACGTCCACGAGCTGGACTGCGTGGAGCTGAAGGTAGTGGAACGGTCCGCCGGTGATGCCTCCTCCCGCGGCCCCGCCGAATGGCTCATGTACGGGCGGCTTACCGGGAAGAAGGTGCAGTGGGTGGCCACTGCACAGCTCAGGGAAGGGAAGCGCATCCTTCGCACGTTTCTGGACGAGGGGTTCGCCGAAGACTGGGGGGAGGCCCCGCGGCGCGTGGAGGACCGCGGAGAGTTCCGACGCCGGCCGGACGACTCTCTTCAGTGGTCGCCCGCCGGGGACCCGGCGCAGGTCAGCGGGGCCGGCGCCTTCCGGGTGGCCATCGGGGACCGCACCTTCACCTGCCTCCGCGTGTTCGACGTCGGGGACGAGCCCTCCGAGAAGGGCACTCTCGTGGAGGCTTACCTGGACTCCGAAGGCCGCACGGTGCTCTTCCGGCGTTACAACGGTCGGCTGTGGGCGGTGGGCGGGGGCGGCGGCTACGACGGCCCTCCCTGGGAGGAACGCTTCCCCGAACACGCCCGCATCGTCATCAACGAGGTCACCTTCGTGCACTGGTACGACTGCCTGACCGACGTAGCCTGCGGGATCTCCGACAGCACTCCAGCTTCCGCAGACGTTTAGCCCGGCTGTCGTTGCTCGAACCCGCCGTACGGCGGCTGCCTCAGGTTGATGTTCTCCTGGGCCGCCCTGTGCCGCGCCAGGATCAGCCGGACAGGCCGTCGCGGCGATGTTGCTCGCCACTCTTCTGCTTGAACGGCCGTTGGCCTCCGGCCCTCTTGCTGCTCCGCAAGACGAAGCTACGACGCGCGGGGGCGCTGCGAACGGCCTTCCGCGAATGCCGCCAGGAGACAGCACCGGTGCGCTTTCCGGAGTTCTTACGGACCCGCTTCGGACCAGTCGAAGACCACACCCCAGCAGTGCCGGCGGTCCTCCCGGAGCGATTCGTACATCTCCGGCGCCTCGCGGGGTTCGGCGAGATGGCTGCGGAGGGGCGTTACGCTGAGCCGCCCCGATCCGATGAGGTCGAACATCGTCCTGAAGCCCCAGGGGACGGTCTGTTTGACCTCCCGGAGTTCCATGGCGGGAAAGCGCCACTGGTGGGCGCCGCGGACGACCAGCCCCTTCTCGTGGACCTCCATCATCGTCTCGGCGACGTTGTATTTGTAGGCCGCGCGGGGCGTGCCGAGCAGTATAACCTGCCCGAACAGCGCGGTTGCCTCCACGCAGTTCCGGATGACGGCCGAGTGCCCGGCGGCGTCCACCGTCACGTCCGCTCCCCTGTCCTCGGTCAGCTCAATGACGGCTTCGACCTGCTGGTCCGGACCCGCGTCTATGGTGGTTTCCACCCCGACCTTCGCGGCGAGTTCGCAGCGTGCGGAGACGGGATCGAGTCCCACCACCCGTGCTCCGAGGAGGCGGTATAGCTGGGCGGCGAGGTTCCCGATCAGCCCGAGGCCGAAGACGGCCACCGTGTCGTTCAGGTCGAGGCTGGTCACGCAGGGAGCGCTCATCGATATCTCCGCAAGCCAGGCAAACACGGCGTCCGGCGGCTCGATGCCTTCGGGCACGGGGTAGAGTCGTCCCCACTGATGGCCCTGGCCATGCCGGAAACGCTGCACGGAGGCGTGCTTGCCGGCGTAGAGGACGCGCTCACCCGTCTCAAAGTCTTCCACCGCATCGCCCTTCTGGAGTATCCTCCCCACCGCGGCGTATCCCGGCCGGGCGGGGTAGCCGCCCCTTCCTCCAACGTTGTGGAGCCGGGCCAGTTCGGTGCCCGCGCTCACCAGGGTGGCCTCGTTCCGCACAACCACCTCCAGGGGTTCCAGACCCTCGGTCGAGACCTCCTCGGTGCCGACGGTGACGACGCCTTCATGGGCGAATTCCACGTAAAGCGCTTCCATCTTCATCTCTTCTCGTTTCGCGCGTGTCGGGCCCCTTGGGCCGGTTTAACTTGCTTCGGGTTGTTCATCGCGGCGGCCTGGATCACTTCTGGGTCTTCTCCCACTCGGTGCGACCTTCCCCGCGGGTGCCGTCCAGGCTGAAGCCGGCCTCCTCGTAGCTGCCCTCGTGGCCGCGGTCGTGCACTTCGATCTCGGTGACCCATTTCACCCACTTGTAGCCGTATTTGCCCGGCGCCACAACGCGCAGCGGCCAGCCGTGCTCGCGCGGCAGGGGCTCGTCCCCGATGCCCCAGGCCAGTATCGGCTCGCCGGACATCACGTAATCCATCTCAAGGCTTGCCGAGAATTCACGGTCGTCGCGCACCGTTATGAAGGCCCCCTTCGGCTCGGCCGGCCGAAGCAGGTCCCGCAACGGCACCCCGCGCCAGGGCCGCAGGTCCACGAACCCCAGGACGCATTCGAGCGGTTCCTGGACCTGGACCGAGGGCATGGACTTGACTTCGGCAAGCGTCAGCGACCGCTCGTTGCCCACGCTGCCCCAGATGCGCAGCCGGTAGCTTTCCTCGTCGCTGATCCGCTCGGAGGGCTCCGAGCCGGTGAGGTGGAGGGGCTGCTTCAGCAGCCGGGTGCGGCGTGCATGGCGGACGGCCGTGACGCCCGCGACAACTGCGACGACCAGGACGAAGGCGACCGCCGCGAAGTAGATCAGCCGCCCGCGCGGTCCGTCGTACGTTTTCTCACCATCCATGCGGCATCACCACGATTGGGGAACACCCTCAGCGATCAACGCTCCCGGAAGAGTTTCTCGTACTGGTCGTAGCCCTCCTCGTCCAGCTCGTCGGCGGGGATGAACCGGAGTGCGGCGGAGTTCATGCAGTAGCGGAGACCGGTGGGCGGCGGCCCGTCTTCAAAGACGTGTCCCAGGTGGGAGTCGGCATGCTTGCTGCGCACCTCCGTGCGTGTGCCGAAGAGGCCCGGGTCGGGCTGCTCCACGATGTTTCCCGGCTCCAGCGGTCGGGTAAAGCTCGGCCAGCCGGTGCCGGACTCGTATTTGTCGAGCGAGGAGAAAAGCGGCTCCCCCGAAACCACGTCCACGTAGATCCCAGGCCGCTTGTTGTCCCAGTACTTGTTGTCAAACGCCGGTTCGGTGGCGTCGCGCCGTGTCACCCTATATTGGAGCGGCGTCAGCTTCTCCCGCAGTTCTTCGTCGCTCGGCCTGGCGAACTCGGGATCGCTCTTGGCCGAGAAGTCCACTTCCCTCTCCTCGCCCCAGACCCCCTCCAGGTAAGCGTCCCGTCCCGAACGCGACCTGTACCACTTGTAGCGTATCGAATGGTTGTTGTAGTAATCCTGATGGTAGTCCTCCGCTTTGTAGAACGTAGAAGCCGGGAGGATTTCGGTCACTATGGGCTCGCTGAAGCGGCCGGACGCTTCGAGTTGGGCCCTGGATTCTTCGGCCAGCCGCTTCTGTTCCTCGTCGTGGTAGAAGACAGCCGACCTGTACTCCCGGCCCCGGTCGACGAACTGCCCTGCGGGATCGGTCGGGTCGATCTGTCGCCAGAAGACCTGGAGCAGTTGCGAGTAGGTGATCCGCGACGGATCGTAAGTGATCCGCACGGCCTCCACGTGCCCTTTGGCCGCGTAGTCTTCGTAGGTGGGGTTCCCACCGGTGCCCCCCGTGTAGCCCGACACGACGTCCGAGACGCCATCCAGCTTCTCGAAAGGCGGCTCCACGCACCAGAAACAGCCTCCCGCAAACGTCGCTTTCTTCATGGTCTTGTTCCCCCGCGGCTCTGTCACCGTAGTTTTCGCTGCGCCGCCATCGCCCCCGCAGCCGGCCGCTACGGTCAGCGCCACTATAAGCGCAATCGTTGAACAGTGTTTTGCCGTCATGACATTTCTCCTCCACGGTCCCCTTCGGCGGCCTGAACAGCCGCCCCGTGGGCTCGGTTCCTGCGCGACGGAGAGCCCCGTGAAGCGTCCTCAACCCCCGAGACAGTGCCGAAACGGCCCCCTTTCTCCCTCCTACACCCATTGTATTTCATCCGGCCCGGCTTATCCATCGCAACGCAGCCCCGGCGGAAGCTTTCGGGGAGACAGCCCGAGCATTATACTGGCAGCCGAGGCCTGACCCGACACCGCGGAGTTCCGTCATGGCACCTAACGGCATCGTCAGTGCGATTTCCTTCCCCGCGCTGGAGGAGAGGTTTGCCGCGGACCTGGGCGAACTGCTCCACTGCGGCGCCGGGGCCGCCTGGGTGCTGGTGCCGACCAACCTGCTGGCCCTGCATCTGCGCCGCTTCTGCGCCGACAAATTCGCGGGGGTGGCCGGCGTGGAGTTCCTGGTCCTGAAGGACGCCGCCCGCCGCATGATCGCCCACGAACTGGCCGCCGAAGGCCGCCGGCCGGTGCCTCGCGGCGCCCAGGAGCTGGTCCTGCAACGTCTGCTGGAGGGCGTGCCGGAGGGGTCTTATTTCAGCGATTTCCGTCCTTTTCCCAACGCGGCCCGCGCGGTCCTCAGGGCAATACGCGTCCTGCAGAACGCCCTCTGGCGTCCGGAGAACCTGCGCGCCGCCGCACGACGAGGCGAGTTCGCCGACCCGGCGGCGCCGCGGCGACTGACCGAGTTGGCCGAGCTGTGGAAGGAGCTGACTTCCTGGAAGGTGGAACGAGGTCTCTTCGCGGCGGACGATCTGATCCTGGAGGCCGCCCGCTCCACCAGCACGCCCCGCGAGCGGCCGGAGGCCCTGTTTATCTACGGCTTCTACGACTTTACCCCGGCCCAGCGGGCCCTGGTGCGACGCGTGACGGAGGCGGCCGACGCCTGCACCGCCTACTTGCTGTGGAGCGAAGAAGACGGGGAGCCCCTCCCGGGATTCAAGTACGCCGCCCCCTCCGTAGAGTGGCTCCAAGAACTCCTGGACGGGGGCGCGCCGGAGCAGGTCCCGCCCGGACCGACGCCCCCGCCTTCTTCGAAGCTGGGCAGGATAGTCGGCGGCCTTTTCGCCGACTACCCGTCCCCCACGGAGGAAGAGGCGGAGCAGGTGATGCAGCGCTGCGAGGGCGACGGCTCGGTGCGCGTGCTCAGTTGCCCGGGCGAGGAGCCGGAGGCCGACGAAGTGGCGCGGGAGGCGCTGCGGGCGATCCAGTCGACCGGCGGCCCGATCCAGATCGGAATCCTGATGCGCAACGCCGAGCCGACCATGGGCCTGCTGGGAGAGGCCTTCGAGCGGGTGGGCACCGAGTGGTACGCGGCGGAAGGCCTGCCGCTGTCCGAGACGGTGACCGGGCGGGTGGCTCTGGGTGCGCTGGAGGTCGCCACGGGCAGCGTCGAACGCGCCGACGTGGTCAGCTTCTGCGCGCTGGCACGCCTGGACTGGCCGGCGGAACTCTCCGCGGTCGCCCTCGACCGGCTCTCACGGCAGGCCGGTGTCGTGAAGGGGCTCGAACAGTGGCAGCGGCTGCGCGAACACGGCCATGCCCTCCTGGAGGAAGCGGAGCATACCGAGGACGAAGCAGAGGCCCGCTCCCTGAGGCGCGACGCGCAGCTCTGCCAGGTAGCGGCCGGGTTCGTGGGGGAGCTTTTCGGGCAGATGGACTTCCAGCAGGATCGGTCCTGGCGCGCCGCCTCGGGGAGGCTTCGCGCGCTGCTGGAGCGCTACGCTCCCGAGGAGGACCCGGCCCGGGGCGCGGTGCTGGAGGCCGTCGATGCCCTGGCGCCTCTGGACCTGGCCGAAACGCCCCCAGAGCCAGGGAAACTGCGCTGGACGCTGGGAACGATGCTGGGCCGTAAGAGTCGCAGGCGGGGCCGATTCCAGGGGTGCGCCGTGACGGCCTCGGGCATCATGCGAAGCCGGGGAGCAACCTTCGACGTGGTGATCTCGCCCGGACTGGTGGAGAAGTCCTTCCCCAGCCGCATCCCGGAGCAGCCGCTGCTGACGGACCTGGACCGCCGCACGCTGATAGGACTGGCCGAGGAGCTGGGCTGCGGAGAGCTGCCCCTCCGCCGCAACCGTCCGGCCGAGGAGCGCTACCTGCTGAGCATTGCCGTCGGCTCGGCCCGGCGGCGGCTCGTGCTCACTTACCCCCGGCTGGACCGAGACAAGGGCCGTCCGCGCATGCCTTCCCGCTTTCTGGGCGAAGTCTGCTCGGCGCTCTGCGGGATCGCCCTCAACGCCGGCGCGCTCGATGAGGGTTGCCCCGCCGAATGGTTCCGCCGGGTGCCGCTCCAGCGGGGGGACCGCTCCGAACTGGACCCCCGGCTGGCCCTCGACGGGCGGGAGTACGACGCGGCGGCGTTCGCCAGCGGCGGAAGCTACTCGACCGGTTACCTGGCGGCCGTCTCGCCGTGGTTCCAACGCGCCCTGCAGATGGAAGAGGGGCGGTGGGGACGGAGGCGGTTCGGCCGGTTCGACGGCAAAGTGCGGGCGCCGGAACTTCTGGAATTCCTCCAGCAGCGGGCCGCCCCCGAGGAACCGGTTTCCCCCACCAGGCTGGAGCGCTACGCCCGATGCCCCTTCGCCTACTTCATGTCGAACGTGCTGGAGGTCGAGGAGATCGAGGAGCCGGCCGAGGAGTTTGCGCTCGGCCACCTGGAGCGGGGGCTGCTGGTCCATAAGCTGCTGAAGCGGCTCTACGAAGCCCGCTTGAAGGGACAGCCGCTCGGAAAACTCACCGACGAAGCCATCGCGGCCCTGCTGGGGGAGGCGGCGGACCTGCTCGGTCGGCTCGGCGGCGCCCACGCGGAGCGCCGACCCGCCGTCTGGCAGACCGAACGGGAGCAGATCATCGCCGAACTCCACGGCCTGCTGGAGCATGAGCGGGCCGAACACGCGGAGGCGTCCCCCGAGCGGTTCGAGTACGCATTCCGCCGCTCCCCGGAGGTCCTCGAGGAAGGGCTGACATTCCGCGGGCGGATCGACAGGATCGACCGACTGGCCGGCGGCGCCCTGCGGATCGTGGACTACAAAACGGGCACGACGCGCCGCCGCCAGAACCGCTTCATCGGCGGTACGCAATTGCAGTTGCCCGTATACCTGCTGTGCGCAGCGGAGGAGCTGGAGGCCGGGAAGGCCGAAGCCCTCTACCTTCACACCGCCGGCCCCGCCGACGTGCCTCAGTTCAACCTGAAGGAGCTGCGGGACCGAATGGAGGAGTTCCGAACGGCCGTCCGCCTCATCCGGCGGGGGATCGCCGGAGGCGATTTCTTCCCGCTTCCCGCGGCCGACAGCCGGAGCAGGGCCCGATGCTCCCGCTACTGCCCTTTTCGCCGCGTCTGCGGGGCGGCGCGCGAGAAACTGGCCGAGATGAAACAGGGCGACCCCGACGCGGCACGCCTCGAGGAACTGCGCGCCATCGAATGAGGGACAGCCACATGGCGGCGGAGAAGTTGATCGTCTGCGAGGTGTTCAAAAGCATCCAGGGGGAGACCTCCTACGCCGGCCTGCCCTGCGGCTTCGTGCGGACGGCGGGCTGCAACCTGGAGTGCTCGTGGTGCGACACGGAGTACGCCCGCTCCGGGGAGGGACGGGACCGCGGAACCGAGTCGGTCGCGAGGGAGCTGGGCGCCTTCGGAACCCGGCTGGTCTGCATCACCGGCGGCGAGCCGCTCCTCCAGACCGACGCGGTGGTCGCGCTCAGCAAGCGCCTGCTGCAGGATGGGCACACGGTCCTCGTGGAGACCAACGGGACGCAGGACATCTCCCCGCTGCCCCGCGGGGCGGTGCGGATCATGGACGTGAAGTGCCCCGGCAGCGGCGAAAGCGGCAAGACGCTGCCGCGCAACCTCGAGCTGCTCCGGCCACAGGACGAGGTCAAGTTCGTCATCAGCGACCGGGAGGACTTCGAGTGGGCCGTAGAGTTCATCGACCGGCATGCTCTCGGGGAAGGGCCTGAGGTGCTTTTTGCTCCGGTGTGGGGCCGCCTCGAAGGTCGCCGACTGGCCCAGTGGATTCTCCGCGCCGGGCTGGAGGTCAGGCTCCAACTTCAGCTCCACAAGTTCCTTTGGCCCGAGAGAGAACGCGGCGTCTGACTCCCCCCCCCGGGTGCGCACCGCCGAGGCCCTTTCCAGTTTCTCCGGGCGCCGCTTCGGGCTATAATGGGGTTCTTCCCGAGGCGGAGCCAGCGTAGCTCAACGGCAGAGCACGGCTTTCGTAAAGCCGAGGTTGAGGGTTCGAGCCCCTCCGCTGGCTCCATTCCTTTGCGTCCCCGATGCGGCTCCCCTTCAGCCGCGCCTGTTTGCTCGCCTCTCCCTCCCGCACGGATTCCGCCAGGCACTCGCGAGCTTTCAGCAAAAGCGCGTATCGCCACAGCCTGCCCCCGCAGACGCGCCAGAACGCCCGCTCCCTGCGGACCGGGGACAATTCCTGCCATCGGCCGATCAGCTCCTCTGAGCCGGCCAGGCCCCGCGCCAGATGAGCCGCCTTTCGGCGCCGCGAGGCGCCGTCGCCGACTTCCTCCACGCCGACGCGGGCGCTCATCTCCACACCCGCCCGCAACAGGAGGTCAAGGCGAACACCGGGCTCTGCCCTGCTCCACAACAGAGGGAACACGTCGGCCACCCGCCCGGGCAGTTCGCGCCCTTTCAGCGCGAACCGAAGCCGGGCCGCCAGTCCGAGCCGTGACCACCGCCCCCCTGGATGGGCGCGGTTCCACCGGCTCCGCCACATACCCAGCAACTCGGTGTGGAGGCCCCGGTCCGTGGCGTCGCACCACAGGCGGATCAGTTCCAGCGGAGGGGCCACCAGCTTGTTGCGCCGGTCGGCCTGTCGGGGAATCAGCCGGGCGGCCCGAAGGAAGGCCGAGCAGGTCCTCTCGGCTTGCAGTTCGGCCGCCTCGGCGGCAAGGGCGAACCTGTACCACCGTTCCGGCAGGGCGGGGTGGAGCCGGGCCGCACGATGCCAGGCGGCCGCGGAGGCCACCGTCCGGTCCTGGCGCGCCAGTATCCGGCCCAGCAAAGCCCAGTGTGCGCCGTGCCGCTCGTTCAACTCCGCCGCGCGCCGGCCCGCCGCTTCGGCCATCAGCAGCGAGCGCCGACCCGTTGCGGACCCCCCCGACTCCAGCAGCCAGGCGGCCAGTTCGTGCCACGCAGCGTCCTCCCACGGCACCGAGGCGCACATCAACTGATAGGAGTTGCCCAACCGGCTCCTGACGTCGGCGGAGGCCGCATCGCCCGTCCGCCTGCCCAGCAGCACCGCGGTGCGCAGTTGGTCTGCGGTCTGCTCGCTTACACTGTAGCGCAAAGCCCGCGGCGTGACGATGAAGCCCCAGGCCGCCACCACCGACGCGCACACGACCACCGCGGCGCCTGCGGTCACCGGGGAGGCCGGCAGCCGGAACCCGCGTGGCACGCGGGTCTCCAGAACCAGCAGCCCCGCCAGGACGGCCAGGGTGCCCCCGAGCGCCGGTACCGTGAGAGTGACCTCCCCTGCGCTGTGGACCAGAAATGCCGCGATCCCTCCGGCAAGGCCGGCGACTACCCACCGCCGAGAGCCGGAACGCCTCCGCCCCGGCCTGCTCAATCCCAGGAAGGTCAGCGCAAATGTCCCGGCCCAGGCCGCGTAGATCACCAGGTAAGGGGCCGGGCCCCCCGCTCCCATCCAATCCGGCGCGCCCCAGGCGGGCGGTCTGAAGGTGCCGACGGCGAAGTAATCGACGACAAAGCCCGCGGCCGCCAGACAGAGCCCCGCGACCAGCAGCGGCCGGTCCGAGAACAGCGGGCCATCGGCGGGTTCATCCGCTCCCCCGTCGTCGGCTTTCTTGCACCGCAGCGCCCGCCCGAAATAGGCCACCCAGAGACCGAGGAGAACCACGAGCCCCGCCGCGCCCATCTCCGCCCATACCTGGAGGTACATGTTGTGCGGCGCCCGGGTTTCCTGGAACTCGGGCCGCTTCAAACCGGCATACCAGTCCGGCCACGAGCCGGGACCCACCCCGAGGACGGGGCGCTCCAGCCCGATGCGCACGCTGGTCCGCCAGTATCCCATCCGGGCTTCCAGGGATGAGCGCATCTCCGGGGCGGCCGGCAGCAGTCCCGACTCCCCCAACCCCACCAGCAGGACCGCCGCCATCACGCCCACGAGACACAGCTCCATCATCCGCTTCCGGACGCCGTCCCACGACGCGACGGCGGCGAACACGGCCGCCCCTGGCACCAGGGCCAGCCATCCGCCCTTCGAGCGCGTCAGCAGCAGCGCCGCGGCCACAAGCAGCAGTGCCGGCGCCGCAACGGCCAGCCGCCCGATGCGGCGACCCGACCGGTGGGCCGAAGCGCACCGGGCGGCGATCAAACCGACCAGGGGGAAAAGCATCATCAGCAGGAAACCGGCCAACTGGTTGGGCGTGATGAAGCTGCCCCAGGCCCGCGCCGCCGCCAGCCTGCCCCTCAGCTCCCCGAGTCCCGAGGCCCTTGCGCCAAGGACCGCGCGGAACAGGTCCGGCTCCTGTCGAACCCAATCCCGAAGCAGGGGAGCGTAGAAGAGGTAATGCCACAGGCCGTAGACGGCCAGTGCGACCCCCGTTGCCAGCAGGCAACTGAGGAGGAAGCGCCGGGGCGCGCGCCGCTTCCCAATCTGAACCACCAGCAGGGCCGTCAGGCCGTAAGTGCACAGCAGCCAGGTGCGGCGAAGCCCGCCGAACCAGTTCTCCGCCCGCAGGGAACTGACCAGAGCCACCAGCAGGAAAGCCCCAAAGAGCATCTCGGCCAGTCCAAAGTGCAGGCGGGAGCCCGGCGCGGCCGCCGCCGCGCAAAGCCACAGCAGCCCCGCCGTCAGGAGCAACAGGCCGAAGAGCACCATCCCGCCCAGGCCGGGCAGAACGCCGGAGGCCACCGGGCGATACAACAGGGCAAACCCGAGGGCGCAAAGGGCTCCGATGCGGAGGCAATACGTCGTCTTTGAAGGCGTGCCGTCCATGTCTCTCCCGTATCGAGGCGGCTGCATTATAGGTGGGGCGGCCGCGGTCCTCCACCCGAAAGGGAGTTGCGGTGCTGTCAATAGTTCGGTGTAAAAACGGGCAGGGGCTTCCGGCGCTTCACACGCCACCTCGGTCTTGCCTATCAATGGGGTGATGAGCGCGTTCGCCTACATCCTGCGTTGCGCTGACGGCGCCTGCTACTACGGCAGCACGACCGACCTGAGCCGGCATCAGCACCGCTGCGTGCTCGGACTGCCTGCACAACTGGTGCACCACGTCGGTCTTCCATCCCTGGTCGATCAGGCAGAGGCCGGCGGGGAGACGGAGAGCCTTGCCCCCTCCCTGGGGGTTGAGGCTATGATGCGCGTGCTTTGGGGCGATACGGCGGGCATGGCCGACCGCAGGAAGGTGCTGGAAATACTGACCAAAGCCTCACTGGTAGGGGAGGTCTCCGCGCTGGAAGCACATCTGCGCATGGGGCCCTCCTTCAACAAAGAAGGAGAGGTGACCGGATACCGCCTGCAGCCGGCGATGGATGTCCTGCTCGAGCGGCTGCGCCGGAAAGCACACGCCTCGGTCCGCGCCTGCTTCGACCGAAAGCTCCTGCCGGTCTATCCCCTCCTGCTGATGGAGCGCGGCGATCTGCTGTCCTCACAGGGATATCGCGGCCAGCGGGAGAGGTTCTGTGCCTACAGCCAGTCCCACATGGTCGCCCGCACCATGTTGGCGCTGGCGGCCGAGGAATGACCGCACTGTCCGCCTGCGCCCTTCAACCCGCGCGCCTGTGGGCGGCGACATTCGGCGCGACAACGCGGCCGACGAACGACGCTCTTCACGTAGGCGACTCACAACCCCTCGGCGGGCTCCGCTTCGGCCAGACTCCGCAGGTAGTCGGCCACCGGTTCGGCGTCCCAGGCGCCCGCTCCCCTGTGCTCGAACACGATCCGCCCGTCCGGCGCCACGATGAACGTGGTGGGGATGGCGCGGTAGCGCAGTGCCGAGGGCAATCCGCCCTCCATCGTGTAGAGGGGCAGGGCGAGGTTCCTCTTCCCGGCGAAATCCTGCACCGCGGAAGCCGGTTCCTGTGAAATGATCAGGAACACGACACCCTCGTTCCCGACCTTCTCGTGGAGGCCCTCCAGGGCGGGCATCTCCGCCCGGCAGGGCGGGCACCAGGTCGCCCAGAAGTTGAGGAAGACGGGCTTCCCCTTCGCCCGCTCCAGCGGATAGGGCTCCCCATCCAGGCTCCTCACCCGCCAGCCGTAATCCATCCTCTTGCCGGTGTCCTCCGGCGCGCGCTCGATGGGTATGTCGCGAAGCCCGGTGACGGTATCGCCGGAGCGGAAGGTGCGGATGGCCAGGTGCACCACGATGCCTGTGATCATGAGACCGAACACGAGGACGGCCGCGCATCCGATGATCAGCGGTTTTCCCTGCTTTGTCACGAGTTGTTTGCGCTCCTCTCGCAGCCGTATCCGTGCCGGCCCTTCCCTACCGCAGTTCCCGCTCCGACCGGCGGGCCAGGAAGATGAGCCGTGGCGACCCTTCTTCGTAGGGGCTTCGGTCGAAATCGCCCAGCGGCTTCACCTCGATGAAGCCGGCCCGTTCCAGCAATCCCACGCCCTCGTCTTTCTCAAGCCACCGGTACTCGGCCTCGAAGACGTAGCGCTCGGAGCCTTTGCCCTCTCCCTCGATGAAGGTGTGGGACACCTGCACCGTCTGCATCCCCCACCGGATGCCCTTGATCAGCTTGAGTTCGCGGGTCAGCAGTCCGGTGGAGGGGTTGACCCCTTCCTGCACGACGACTTCCTCGCCGATCTCCTGGGACTTCATCTCGCCCGGGGCCACGACGTCCACCACGGTGAGGCCGCCGGGGAGGGTATGCCGATAGAGCCTGCGGAAGCACTGCAGGAGCGAATGGCGACCGGGCAGCTCGAAAACCGAGGAGTTGGGCACAATGACCGCCCCGAATTGGTCTTCCCGGTCGAACGTCTCCATCCGGCCCGGCACGAACTCGACCCGCCTCTGGACGGCTTCCGACTCCCGGGCCAGCCGCTGCCGCGCAATCTCCAGCATGACCTCGGAGGCGTCGAACCCCACCACTGCGAAGCCCCCCCTGCCGAGAGGAATGCTCACCCGGCCGCTTCCGCAGGCTACGTCCAGGACGGGTCCTCCCGTCCACTGGGCGACCTCTTTGTAGAAAGGCAAGTCCTCTTCGTAGTCACGTTGCGACCACTCGTAGAACCGGGCGTAGTCACGGTCCGTGAATCTGCCTGTCTCCGTCAATGTCGGCTCCCTGTCGGCGTGGGTCTCCGGCGAGCCTCGCGTTGGGTCAACACCTTTTCTATTGTCAACGGCTCGGGCGCCCGCGTCAAGCCGTCGCTGCGCCGGGGTGGTTGCTGTTGCTTGCGTCGAGCGCTGTTGCGGGCTAACATCGGGCTTTGTTTCGGCTGCGAGGAGTGGAAGGCAACCATGGCAGAGCGATTACTGGTGACGGGAGCGGCGGGCCGGCTGGGTTCGGAGGTCTGCCGAACGCTGGCGGAAGAGCCCTTCGAGGTGCTGGGGGCCGACATTTCCTATCGCTCCGACCTGCCGGTGCCGCTGGAGGTGGCAAACCTGCTGGACGCCGCTTCGGTCTACCGGCTGGTGGAGGGCTGCTCCGGGGTGGTGCATCTGGCGAACCATCCGAGCGCGCGCTCCTGCAGCCCGCCCCAGCGGCTCTACCGGGAGAACGTCACGATGAACGTCAACGTCTTCCAGGCCGCCTTGGAGGGGGGAGCGGAGACGCTGGTCTACGCCAGCTCCATCCAGGCCATCGCCGGGACCCGGAGCGGAGAGGATGACCGGGACAAGCCGAGCTGCCTGGCCTATCTTCCCCTGGACGGAGACCTCCCGGCCCGCCCGGGCAACATCTACGCCCTCAGTAAGCAGACCGGTGAGATACAACTCCGCTACTTCGCCCGGCTCTATCCGGAGCTGTCCTGCACGGCCATTCGCTTTCCGTACCTGGCCAGCGAGAGGGCGCTCCGCTCGTTCCGGCGCGGGGGGAGAAGTCCGCGGCACTATCTGTCCAACCTGGACGAGGGGTTCAGCTTCCTCCACGTGGCCGACGCGGCCGCTCTCATCGCCGCCATCCTGCGGGAGAGCATTCCGGGCTATAATCAGCTCCTGCCGGCCGCCCGCCGGAGCTACCTGGACAAGTCGGTCCCGGAGATCATCGAGGAGTTCTACCCGGACGTTCCCCTCAAGGTGCCGGCGGACCAGATGGAAAGCCTGGTGGACATCTCGGACCTGGAGGAGCAGTACGGCTGGACGCCGGAACACACGGACGTGCCGGGCCGGAGCTAAGTGGGGTGCCGGGGCGGCCGGGGAGCGACCGCCCCTTCCCGCGCGAAAAACGGGGGCTCTCTTGACATGCGGCTGGGCCGGGGGATTCACTGTTACCCTAACCCGGACGGAATCCTCTTTCCGGCCGGGTTCATCCGAGGCACCGCAGGTTTCACTGCTCCGGAGACCCTGACGAGGAAGTCGGCCCATGAGTGAAGTAAACGTCAAGACCGGTGAACTGACGTTCCCGACCCTGTTTCTGGACGGGCAGGCGTGGGAGGGACTGGGGGAGAAACTGGAGGATTCCTTCTTCGCCCGCCTGCACGAGACGAACCTGGAGATGCTGGAGCGGCTGGAGCCCTGCCGCTCCGCCCGGCCGAAGAGGCGGGGGCTGAAAAGCCGCCTCCTCCGGGCGGTGCCGGCGTGGTACGTGACCGGCGAGGAGCGCTACCTCGAGCGGGCGCGCGACGTGCTGGATTTCTGCTGCACCGCCGACTACCTGTGGGCGCCGCCGGAGAACCTCGTGGCCGACCTGCGCATCGGCGAGATGCTCTACAACGTCGCCTTCGGCTTCGACGCCCTCCACCCCTACCTGACGCGGGAGGAGAAGCAGCAATGCCTCCACACCCTCATCGAAAGGGGGCTCCCGACGTATCTGAGTGGCATCGAGATGGGGGACTGGTGGGTGAAGTGCGATTTCAACTGGAACTCCGCGCTGCACGGCAACGCCGGCCTGGCCGCCCTGGTCGTCCGGAACGCCGACCCGTCTCTGTCCGACCGCGTCCTGGAACAGGTCCTCGAGGGCCTGCCCTACATGATCGAAGCGTTTTACCCGGACGGGGGCTGGATCGAGGGATTGATGTACTGCCACACGGCGGTCGGACATCTGACGGATTTCGCGGTAGCCTGGTACCGCCTGACCGGGGACGATTTGGGGCTGCTGAGCAATGAAGCCTTCCACGACACCCTCACCTGGCGGATGTACATGAGGGGCGGGGACGACCGGGCCTACAACTTCAGCGACATGCGGGCCTCCAGGGGAGGCGGACTGTCGCAGGTCTACTGGTGGGCCCGGATGCTGGAGCGGCCGGACTGGACAGCCCATAACGACGCCCGCCTCCGGAGCCACCGCCGTAGCCTTTTCCTCGACGTGGAAAGCTTCTGGTACCGGGACGCCTTCCCCCCGAAAGAGGAGCCCCAACTGGAGGCGTTCCGCCACTTCAGCGGTATCGACTGGGCCACCTGGCGCGGCGAGCGAACCTGGCTGGCCTTCCGGGGCGGCTTCGACGGCGGGAACCACGACCATGACGACCTGGGCAATTTTATCCTGGGCATCGACGATGAGCGCTTCCTCTGCGATCCCGGTTACGGCCCGAAGGCCGCCAGCCGCCACAACTGCATCACCGTCCGGAACAAGGAACAGACCGACTTCGCCACCGCGCCCGTCACACGGTCAGAATCCCGGAAGAACGGGTTCTACCTGGAGTGCGACATCACGGGAGCCTGGCCTCACGTGCTGGAGCATTACTATCGGCACCTGCTGTTGCTGGAGGACCGCCACCTGCTGCTGCTGGACGACGTGCTCGGCACCGAGGAAACGCGGGTGAACGTGACGGGCTACTTCCAGACCCGGCTGACCGTCCACCGGACCGAAGAGGGATGGGAGCTTCAGGCCGAGAAGAACAGACTCCGCGTGATCTACCTCTCGAAGGTGGGACACCTGGAGACAGAGCAGTGGGAGCACCACGGTCCCATAACAACGCTCTCCTGGAAGAACAACCGCCACAGGGTGCACTCGGCGCAGCCGATCCTGCTGACGTTCGGCGACCCCGCCTTCAGCCACCACTGGGAGGAGGGGGCGTTCGAACTCCGGCTGAACGGGGCATCCCACCGCTTCAAGCTGGGGGACGGCAGATACCGTTACGAAGGCCCGCAGTGAGGCGGAGGCCCCTCCGCGCGCGCCCAAAATCCGGCCCGCCCTTTCACTTGCTCCCCGGTCCGCTACAATTCCCCGGCGAGTGGGCGCCGACGGCGGCGAATCCAAACTCCAACGAATGGAAGGACAGAGATGATCTGGGGTTACGCGAACGGCTGGTGGCCGCAGTTTCTTAACAGGGATGACGACGAGCTGTACGCCAAGCTCAAGTTCCTGCTGGCCCACGACCTGAAGGAAACCGGCGTCTCACTGGAGAGCATCGCCGAGATGGACGAGCCCGAACGGGAGCGGCTGGGTGAGTACCTCGAGGAGAACGATCTCCACCTGACCCCGTCGGTGTGGTTCGATTACCTGAACACCGGAGAGGGCGAAGCCCGCGAGCGCGCGGAGCAGATCGCCGAGGACCTGCGGACCTGCGGCGCCCTGATGCGCGCCTGGTCCGTCATGACGAAGGCCGGCGCCGGCCACCGGTTCGACCGGAATCCGCCGGCCGAGGAGAAGATCGAGCGCATCTGCCGGTCCATCGCTCCCCTGGCGGAGGCGTGCAGCGAGCTGGAGATGCCCCTGATGATCGACACCCAGGGCGACTTCTACTCCATCGACTTCGTCGAGATGTGCGAGCGGGTTTCGCACCTCTACATCCACTGCGACACGGCCAACATCTTCTGGGCCGGCGAGCGCATCCTGCCGGCCTTCAAGCGGATGGCCCCCTACATCATCGGCACCCACTGGCGCGACGAGCGCATCACCATCGGCAACCGCAAGCCGCGCGGCGTGCTGCTGCACAACTGCGTGACCGGTCAGGGCGACGTGCCACTCCGGGAGTGCTACGACATCCTCATTGAGCAAACGCCCGACCTCGACCGCCTGGTGATGGAGCTGGAAATGTTCGGACCGCGGGAGATGGACGCCGGGGAATGCCTGCAGCAGTCATTGGAGTTCATTCGGTCGCTGGGGAAGGAGGGCCTATGAGCACCATCTTGAAAGCAGCCGTGATCGGCGCCGGCCGGAGGGGCCGGGTGCACGCCCAGGCAATGAGGGAGACCGGCGATTACACCCTCACGGCCGTCTGCGACAGCAACGAGGCCGTCGCACGGGGCTATGCCGATGAGCTGGACGTCCCCGGCGTCTATACCGACGCGGAGGAGATGCTGGCGGCCGAGTCGCCCGACGTCGTCGCCGTCGCCACCTACGCCGGCTCCCACGCCGACCTCACGGAGCTGGCCGCCGAGGCGGGAGTAGCGGCCGTCTGCTGCGAGAAGCCGATGGCCGTCAGCCTGGCGGAAGGCCGCCGCATGGTGGAGGCATGCCGGAGCCACGACGTGCGGCTCGTCATCAGCCACCAGCGGCGGATGGGCGCTGAGATGGTGGCGATGCGGCGGATGATCCAGGAGGGCGCCATCGGGAAGCCCTACCTGCTGCGCGGCATCTGCGCCGGTGACCTGTTGACCGACGGCACCCACCTGGTCAACTCGCTCCGCCATCTTGCCGGCGACAAGAAGGTCGCCTGGGTGCTGGGGCAGGTGTTCCGGGGAGCACCGGACCCGTCGGAGCCGAAGGCCGCCGACCCGAAGAAATCAGGCGGTTGGCGTTACGGCTATCCGGTCGAGGACGGGGCCATCGCCACCTGGCAGTTCGAGTCGGGGCTGAGGGCGGAGATGCTGACCGGCGACGCTCGGCTGCCCGGCCGTCCCTACCAGGACTACGAGGCGTTCGGCAGCGAGGGGCGCCTGTGGCGGAAAGGGGACAACGCCGATCCGCCTCTGCTGATCCGGGACGGACAGGCCGGCGGCTGGCGCGAGGCCCCGCTGCCCGCCGGGGCCGCCCGGGAGGACTCCATGGTGAGAACCTACGCCGCACTGCTCGAGACCATCCGCGAGGGCGAGGAGCATCCGCTGGACGGCGAATCGGTGCTGAAGGGCCTGGAGGTCATCATGGCCGTCCACGAGTCGGCCCGGACCACCTCGCGCATCGAGTTGGCCCTCGGGCAGGAGGCCTACCCCCTGGCGCTGATGCTTGACGAAGGTCCCGACTGACCCGACGCGCGTCAGGCCGCGGTCTTCACTCCAGGTCTTCGATCCGGGGCAGTTCCGCGAACTCCGGCACCTCCGCCAGGTAGACGTTGCCGTAACCGCTCCTGTCGCTGGTGTAAAGCACCTCGGAGCCGTCGGGAGTGAAGCGGGGGTGGACGTGGACCTTCTGCACGTGCTTGCTGCAGCGGTGATGGCACAGCGCCCGGGGGCCGTCGAAGCTCTCGCCGTTCCACTTCCAGAGCCGGACGTATGCGCCCCCGTCGCCCACCACCATGCTGAAATCGTTGGAGTGGGTGTGGCCCGTCTCCCAGGGAAAGGCCACCTCCAGCCGGTCGGTGTCGTCCCAGCGGACCCGGCCGAAGAACTTCCGCCCGTCCGGCCACCGGCCGTGATAGCCAACGTGTTCGCCGTCGGCGTGCCAGTACTCGTGCCCCACGCTCTCCTCGTCCTCGCGCGGCCGGACCTTCCATACCTCGCCGGTCTCGATGTTCATCCCCCAGATGCGGTTGTCCACCAGGTGCCAGGGTCCTTCGTGACAGAAGGTGAGCAGTTCGGGGCGGGTGGGGCTGGTGTTGATATGGCCGATCCAGGTTTCCTCCTCCCAGATCGTCTCGGCGCCGGAGCCGTCGGTCGCCGCGCGGAAGATGCGGCTCTCCGGGTGGGCCTCCCACGTCTCGGGAAAGCCGATGTAGCCCGGGGCGCGGTAGATGCGGTCCGAGAGGTCCTCGCAAACGCCCCCGCAGACGTGCCGCCCGTCGGCGGTGCAATTGATCATCGAACGGGTGAATCCGTCCGGAACTCGGTAGAGCACGCGCCGCTCGAGGGAGCGCAGGTCGACGGCCACCAGATCGTCCCCGTGCCAGGCATACGCCTCCGCGCGGGTCGGGTTGACGCATGCCGGCTGGAAGCGGTTGCGGTCCCCGAAGTCGGTGATCTGTGTGATCTCGCCGGTCGCCAGTTCGATGCTGAACAGGTTGCCGGCGCCCTCACGGTCGGAGCCGAAGACCATGCGTCGTGCGCTGTCCCACCAGCCGGGGTTGGTGAAGTAGAGGTGGTAGCTGTGCCCGAGGTAGTCGGTCAGCCGGCGCACGGGGACGCCGGTAATGCGGTCCTCGGATTCGGTCATCTCGCTCGGCCAGACATCTCCTGCTTTCATCCTTCTCTCCCGATCAATGCTCGCCTTCTCTGCCGTAGCGTTCGCTTACCTTATCGTGGAAGCGGCGGCCGGCCTCGGCCATGTCCTCCACGATCTGTTCCTTCGTCTTGCCGGCGGTGTGCTGCCCGGCGGGAATCACCGTTTCGCACTCGCAGGCGTCCATGAAGCGCACCGCCCCGAGCAGTTTCCCCCGGTCCTCCGCCGGAATGATCAGGAAACCGTGCCGGTCGGCGTGGATGAGCTGTCCGGGGCGGATGGTGCGCCCGAAGGCCTCCACCGGGCAGTCCCAGCGGACCGGGTGGGAGTTGGCGTGCCCGACGCAGAGGCAGCGGGCCAGGGCCTTGAAGCCGAGGTCGGCCATTTCCTCCACGTCCCGGACGGCGCCGTCGGTGACGGTGCCCACGCAGCCGAGGGCCCGGTGGATGCCGGTGTTGACCTCTCCCCAGAACGCGCCGACGGCCCGCGGCTTGTCCAGGTCCTGGACCACGACGATCTTCGGGCCATCGACGGAGGCGACGTAGCGTCGGTATTCGTTCCAGCCCTCGGGGTTGCGCTCGGGGTGCTCGGGGTTGCTCGGTTCAATCTGGACGGTCACCGCGTAGCCGACCATCGGGCCGAGATGCGGCATGTAATCGGTCACCGGCTCCAGGTTGAAGCAGTCGGCCGCGGAGTCCCGCGAAGTAACCTGCTCCCATCCGTTATAGACCGCCGGCGTGGGCCAGCGGGACAGCTTCCGCAGTTCGGAAACGGTCAGCCTGTCAATCATTGTTTTCCTCCGGCCGGGGGCGCTCGCTCCCGCTACTCAATCCGTAAAACTGTCCTTTCCATGAGCAAGCCATTCCAGGTCGAACCGGGCGAGGGTCATGTAGCGGTTATTGGCGGTCTTGCCCTCCTCGACGCGGCCGCGCTCATAGATGCAGAGGATCGTCTTGTCGGGGAGCACGGCGAGGTCGCTGTAGCCGCTCGGGCCGTCCTCAAGGCGCCGCTTTACGGGCCAGCTATCGCACTCGTCGTAGCTCAGCCGCACGGTCACGTCCCGGCGGTCGCCCCAATCGATCCCATGTTCCGCCATGGGCTCGAAGACGTCCGGATTGCTGAACAGGATGCGATTCCGGTCGTCGGGGCCCTCCCTGGTGAGCCGTTGGATGCTGCCGAAACACCGGGGTTCGGGCAGCTCCTCGTCATACCAGGGCTCGGCCCAGTCGCTGACGCCGTCTTCGCTGACGGTCACGGCGCGCCGCCGGCCGTCTCCCATGTTCCGCATGTTCAGCAGCACGCGGCCGTCGGCCAGTTGCACGGCTTCGGTCTCGTTGCAGCAGGGGATGGCGTCCGGCACCATGTCGCCCCGTTGCCACGATTCGCCGTGGTCGTCGCTGTAAACGACGGCGGCCCGGTTGGGGCGATGGGCGTGCGTGTGGGATTCGGACAGCCAGATCGGTGCCAGCAGGCGGCCGCCGGCGAGCTGTATGCCGTGGCCGGGGCCGAACGCGCAGACGCCCCAGTCGTACTCGGACCGGAACTCGGCGAGCACGTCGGTCACCTCGACCGGCTCGCTCCAGGTGGCGCCCTCATCGGTGCTCCGGCGGTAGAACCCGCGGGCGTAGTTGTGGCAGTGGAGTGCGTGGACGACGCCGGTGTCGCGGTCCGGAATGGTGATGAAGTTGTTCGCCGGCCCCTCGCCCCACCGGGCGTGGTCGACCACCATCTCGGCGGCCTCCCAGGTCCGGCCGCCGTCGAGGCTGCGCCGCATCAGGATGTCGATGTCGGCCCAGTCGCTCCAGCTTTCCCTGCGGGCTTCCGCGTAGGCCAGCACCACGCCGCCGGGAGTGACCGAGATGCCCGGCACCCGATAGATGTAGTAACCGTGGTCGCCGGCCTCGAAGAGATCCGTTTTCTCCAGCATTCTGGAACAGTCTCCGATCTAAATGCGAGTTCACGAACCTGCACTGCTTCCGGCAGGGGCGCCGCTCGGCGGGGACAGAACGTTCCGGCCGGGCGCCCACCTGCGCTGCCAGCGGGGATAGTCCTCCTCCAGCAGCTTCGCCGGCCAGTGTCCGTACCAGGCGTAGCCGGTCCGGCGCTCGCGGCTGAGCTTGGTGTATTCCCGGATTACCTTGCCGGCGCGGCAGAAGATGGGCTCTTCGGTCTCCAGGTCGTAGAAACGCGTCCAGATGGGCGGAGCGTTCGGGTCCTCCACTTCCACCCGGTCGAAATCAGTCCAGTGGTATTTGAAGCTCACCGGCTCGGCCTCCACCTTCTCAACCCGGAGCCCCTCGATCTTCACCCTGTCGAACCACGCCCCGGCGGCCTGGACGGCGCGGACGATTTCGGGCGAGGGATCGTCGATGGACATCAGGAGGCGGACGACGCGGACGCTCTCGCGGGCCGTGATCGCCGCCGGCTCGAAGCTCCGAGCGGGAACGGGCTCGTAAGTCTCGTGACTATGCTGCTGGCACCAGGCCGTCAGCCGGCCGTCCACGGTGATCTGGCAGCGCAGCACACAGTCCAGCCCCCGCTCGTATGCCCCCTCTGCCTTTGCGCGGCGCTCCTCGCCGACGAAGTTGTAGAGGTCCCGGTCCTGGACGACGGCTTTGAGGGTCCGGAGGACGCCGGTCATCACGTCGTCGTTGAAGGTGATGGCGTCGACGTCGGCGCCGCGCCAGCCGCCGGAGCTGTGCTGGGTCCTGAGCAGGTAATCGATGCCTTTGCGCGCCGAGGCCGCATAACGCTCCAGCCCGGTGCGTCGGTAGACGCGCGCCAGGTAGCCGATCTGGGACCATGTGGTGCGGTTGTCCAGCGTGCTGCGGCGGCCGGTATGGCCGGGCCGGCCGTGGGGGAGTTGCTCCAGTTTCTCCGCCGGGAACACCTTCAGCCAATCTATGTTTTTGGGCCATCCGCCGTCCCCGTTCTGCCACGCCAGCAGGTTCTCGGCGATATGGACGATCTGGTCGGGACGGTAGCGCTCGTAGGGAGGCTCCTCGTGGGCGTACTCCATGCGCGCATGATGGATGGAGTCCGCAAAAGCCCCAACCGAGATAGGCTGCCATTCGCGTTGCTTCGCGGAAGCCGGAACGTCAACCCGTTTTGTCGAGGCGCTCAACGCGACGCAGGCAATGAGTGCGACGGCGGCAACGCAGGCCTTCGTTTTCCACGTGTGGCTCATGGCAAAAACACTGATGCCTCCCTGGTTAGAGGTCCGATGGGAAGGGCTAAGTCGTCTGATCCGCTCCCGAAGCCGCAGTCAGGGTCAAAGCCACGCTATCCAGCGGAGGTCTCTTCCGTATAGACCAACAGGCCGTCGTCGAGTTTCTCGTAGTAGATGATTTCGTCGGCCTCCAGCCCTTCCGGATGGGGCCGCGCCCGGAACGTGTGGGGCTTAACAGACACGGGGACCTGACCAATGTAACCGTCAACGCCGCGCGACTCCTCCGAAGCCTGCGCGGGTCGGTACTCTTCGCCGCGGCGTCGAGCCACGGCGGCCATGATGGCTCCCTGGACCCGAAGACCCACGAAGGTCTTGACCAGGACCAGATCTTCAGTCCAGGCCCGAACCATGTCGCGGTCGATCCCGGCAAGGGCGTCGCGGATCTTCTGGAGCATCGACCATATCCTCTCAGTGGCTTCGTCTATGGCGCCGGGGTGTTGCCGGGCGTACCATCGCTCCCACTCTTTGAACGTGCGCCCCGGGAACTCCTGGATGAGGTCGCTCATCTGCCCGACAACCCGCGGGCGGGTTCCCCGGGGACCACCGGTTGGCCAGGTTGATAATGTAGCTGGTGTACTTCGGCAGCTCGGGCTCCTGAAGGCCCGCCAGGTCCCGGAGGTCGTCGTAGGTCAGCTTGAACTTCACGATGACTTTCCAGAAGGTGTCAAGAGGCCGCCGAGCGGCGCCTCCGGGGGTGTTCGAAGGTAAGGTCCGCCGTGTCGCTGAACAGGTTCTCCGCCCCGAGTCTCTCCCGGATCACCCCTTCGAAATCCGGGTTGATCTCGTATCCGATGGAGCTGCGGCCCTCCATGTCGGCGGCCAGCGTGGTGGTTCCGCTTCCCAGGAACGGGTCGAGGACGGTCTCGCCCTGAAAGCTGTACATCTTGATCAGACGGCGGGGGAGTTCGACCGGAAACATGGCCGCGTGCCCGTCCTGCCTCTCGGGGGGAATGCGCCAGATGCCGCGGAACCACTTGCTGCGCTGCTGCTTTGTGAGGCGGCTCTTTTCCTTCGCCTCCGCATCGGGACGGGGCCACTCGCCGCGCTTCCTCAGAAGGATCACGTACTCGTGCTCGTAGGTTACGTGGCCGTCCTTCGGATAATACACCGAGCCCATCCAGCAGCCGCCCCCCGTGGTCTGCGTGCTGGAGATCTTCTCCCAGATGATGTTGCCCATGAAGTCAAATCCCAGTTCGCGCGCCGTGACGATGATATCGGCGGGGATGGGCTGGACGCGGTATCGGCCGTGCTCGGAGGCGCGGAGGTACTGGTCTCCGACGTTGACCGCGGCGCGGCAGCCGGGGCACAGCGCCCGGTGGCACTCCGAAAGGACGTCGCGCAGGTCCTCCAGGTACTCCTCGTAGCCCTGGTCGTGCCCTATCTGCCCGGGGTGATCGTAGTCCTTGATGCACCAGTATGGAGGCGAGGTCACCACGAGATGCACGGACTCGTCCTCCACGGCGCCCATCTGCCTGCTGTCGGAGAAGATGATCCGATGCTGCGGCACGGTCCTCGCTCCCGATGAAGTGTTCGGCTGCACGATACTACCTGCCGGTCTCCCGCGCAAGCCGCCCGACGAGCGTCTACTCCGGCCATTCTGCGGGGTCGTATTCGGGGTTGGGTCCGGGGATGAGGCCCTCGATGGATGTCTGCCATTGCCCCAGCAGGCGGCGCAGCCGTTCGGTGCGCTCGGGCTGCTCCTCGGAGAGGTCGCGATCCTCGCCGACGTCTTCCCGCAAATCGTAGAGTTCCAGCCGCCCGTCCTCGAAGAACTCGATCAGCTTGTGGTCCGCGCAGCGCACGGATGAACCCGGTGTGCCGCCCTGGTTGCTGTAGTGCGGATAGTGCCAGTAGATGGCCTCCCGGCCGATTCGCTCCGACCCCCGCAGGAGCGGCAGGATGCTGACGCCGTCCCGGTGCTGCTGTGGCATGGGCTCCACCCCGGCCACCTCCAGCATGGTGGGGTAGAAGTCGGTGCTGGTGACGGGCACGTCGCAGAGACTGCCGGCCTCGACCTGTCCGGGCCATCGGACGATGAGCGGCTCGCGCGTGCCGCCCTCATACATCCAGCCCTTGCCCTCGGCCAGGGGCAGGTTGCAGGTCGGAGCGCCCTCGGCGGTGGCCAGACCGCCGTTGTCGGAGGTGAAGAAGACGACCGTGTCCCTGGTCTTTCCCAGCTCGTCGATCGCCTTCAGCAGCCGACCGATGTTCTCGTCCATGCTCTTGACCATGGCGGCGTATTCGGGATCGGACTGCACCAGCCGTCGCTGCACGCGCTTCTCCTTCTTGTGCTCGCACGGGAAGTGCTCCCCTTCCTCGAACGTCTTCACGTTGTCCAGGCCCATCTCCCGGGCCCTGCGACGGAACATCTCGACGTATTCCTTCTTGCCCTGGATGGGCACGTGGACGGTGTAGTAGGCCATGTAGAGGAGGAAGGGCGCGTCGCCGTTTTCCTCCAGCAGCCCGATGGCCTCCTCGGTCAGCCGGTCGGTGAGGTACTCGCCCTCCGGGCCGTCCTCCAGGTTGGGGTTCCCCCAGGGGCTGAAATACCCGTTGTTGGGCATGCCCCAGTGACAGCCGGCCACGTTCTCGTCGAAGCCGTGTTTGTCCGGCCAGTAGTCCTCTCCGCCCAGATGCCATTTGCCCACGAAGTAGGTCCTGTAGCCGGCGTCGCGCAACGCTGCGGCGATGGTGTGCTCTTCGGAGGGCAGGTGGTGGACGTAGGGAACGTCGCAGAGCTTGCCCCGGGCGCTGCCGCCGATGAACTGGGTGACGCCGACGCGGGCGGGGTATTTCCCGGTCATCACGCTGGCCCGGGTGGGCGAGCAGACGGGGCAGGACGCGTAGGCGTCGGTGAATCGCATTCCCCCCTTCGCCAGCCGGTCAAGGTTGGGAGTCTGGTAGAAGGCGCTGCCGTAACAGCCGAGGTCTTTCCAGCCGAGGTCGTCGATCAGTATGAACACGAAGTTCGGCGCGGCCATCTTCGTCTCCTTCCGGAGGGTGATTTCCGACAAGGTCCAGCGTGTCTCTTAGCGCAAGGCGCCGACCCCATCAAGCCCGTGCATCCTTTTTCGCCGTTTTCGAAGGGCCTGTTTCGGCGCTCCGCCCTGCGGCTATCCGAGGTGGCGCATGAGAGGGGGGGTGTACAGCGCAGGTTAAGGGTTGGCTTCCGGCGCGGGAGGGGGGGCGGGGCGACCTCGCAGGGCTACCCTTCCTCTGCGGCAGCGGCACCGGGGGAGGGCTCTCGGGAGGCGAAGAACTCCTCGACCAGCTCTTTCATCTTGAGCTGAAGCTTCTCTGTATCCTCCTGAAGTTTGGCGATTTCTTTATCGACCTCGTAGATTCGGTCGCTCCGCTTGTGCTTCTCGAGGAGATCCAGCAACTCTTCTTTCTCCTCCATCAGTCGCCGCCGCCGCTCCATCTCATCTTCCAGGGCAAGGTACTCGTACATGAATCGCCACCTGGGCACGGTCCACAGCTTCCGCTTTCGCCGTGCTATGCGCTGATCCCGCTCTTTGGCCAGGGACTTCAGCTTGCTCATCTCTCTTCTGTGCCACTCCTGCTCTCGCATGCTGAGACGGCGGAAGGTGGCGTTGAAACGGGCGATCTTCTGGTTCAGCCGCCTCCCCTCCCTCTGCTTTCCAGCAATCCGACGGTTATAGCGCTGAGAGAGTTCCTTCAAGCTGGTAAAGTAATGTCCGCGCGCCGAAACGCGCCCCCGGTTCAGAAGCTGCACGCGTTTCTGGCGGTACTCCTGGCGCAGCAGGCCCACTTCACGGTTCAATTGCCCCAGCTCTTCCCGCCACTCGGCAACCGGAGCATTCTTCAGCCGATTCAACGTCTCGGCGACGTCTCCATGCCCCGGGTAGGGGGTCCCCGGATTGTCCCATACAGCGCGGTCGAGCTGGAGTCCGTCCTCGTTGCGCATGAGGGCGGAGAACCGGTCGGGACGGCGGAAGCGTTGCCGGGCCGGTTCGTAGTTCGCCGCGTAGCGTCTGTTCTCCTCGGCTTCTATCCGGCTTACCAGGGATTTGTATTCAGCAGCCCAGTTTTCGATAAGCTCCGCCCTGGACTTTCCCGCCTCCTCGGGTGCCTCGGAGGCGGCGGGGCTTTTTCCGCGGTTTCTTCACCCCCCCTCGGCCGCGTGGCTCGGCGCCGTTGCTGCAACCAGAAGAATTGTCAGAATAGCCACCACAACGGCAGCAACCCGGTAACGGGCAGGGTGTAGCCGAGGCCACTGCTTAGGGTCCCTGAGGAACGCGGTAATCGGGCTGCTGTGGAGAATGAGAATATCCGGTGCCATTATTCTTCCCTTTCTAAGAAATCTTTTGGAGCAGGAAAGCTGCTCGGAGAATTCTGTTGGTTCCGCAGAATACGGCAATGAGTCCGGCCCCCTCTTTATACCGGTAGATGGTGTCCGAGAATCCGCCTCCCGTCCGCACTTCTTGAAGCCACAAGGCACTTATATCTGGCGCTTCCTCGCTGTCAACATGTCCGCATCACACTGAGCGCCGCTTATTTCAACTCACAGACTCCGCCGTCGCAGAAACGCGCCTCCTGTTCCTCCTCGTGCTCCAACTCTCCCCTGAGGGGCTGGACGTGGGACATCATCTCCTCGTACTCTTCCTGCGTGATGGCCTCATACGGAGCCTGCTGGTAGCCGTGCCCGCTTCGCGGCAGGAAGACGATGGCCTTCAGCCGGTCCTCGTAGCCCGCCAGGATTTCCGGTATCTGGTCGGCCTCCTCTTCCGGGTCGAACTCCGCGGTGCAGCTCACCTGGTTGTCGGACCAGTAACGCTGCATCTGCGCGGCCAGGTCCACTTTCTCCCGCAGCGGCACCTCGGACTTGCCCCGCTGGAGGTGCTCGATGTGGATGGGGAAGGAGACCACCATGGTGTTGTCCGCGTACTTGTCCGGCTCCACCCGGTAGCCGGCCTCCCGGCACATCTCCACCATGGGATGATTCTCGGAGACTCTCACGCGCCGAATGTAGTAGGGAGCGTGCTCCCAGTGGACGCCGGGGGTAGCCCCGGCCAGCAGGCTCACGGTGCCGGAGGGCTTCACCGACGTGCTCTTGATGGAGCGAGGAACGCAGAGCCAGTCGGAGTACTTCTTGTCCAGATGCTGCACGTGCCCGTAGGCCTCGTCGCACCAGTTGAAAAAGCGGCGGTAGCCCAGCCGGTTGATCGCCTGCACGATGCCGGTCATCGAGCAGCCGATGCGCCGGTTCCGCAGCATTACGGCGTTGGTGGCCTTGTCCTCCGTGGGCACGAGGGTGACCGTCTTGGCGTACTGGTAGGCGATCTTGAGAGTTTCCTTGTAATCCTCCAGGCTGTCGTGATGGGCGGGGTAGGTCTCCACCAGGCAGCACAACTCCCTGTCCCACAATGTCTGCTCCACGCAGGGGTTGCTGCCCTCGGCGGCCCTGTCGGCCCAGTTCGGCTCGTCCTTCATGCGGCCGTAGGCGCGGGCGTTTTCCATCCAGATGTAGCCCGGCTCGCCGTTCTGCGCCGTGCGGCGCGCCGCCTCCGAGTAATCCATTCCGATCTCGGCGAAGATGGAATTGTTGGAGACCCAGCGGTAATCTTCGAGCTTCTCTTCGTCCTGCTTCAGGTCGAGGAACTGTGTGTCGTCGGGGTGCCCGAAGGCTATCTGCGCGGAGCGCCGTATGCCCCCGGCCACCACGCAGCGCCCCACGATGTTCATGGTGTCCACTATCAGCCGGGCGTCCACCTTCCGGCCGGCGTAGGAATTGTAGAGTTCCTCCAGGCTTTCCAGCATCTTGCGCAGGGGCGCCGGGCCGCTGGCGTAGCCCCCGAAGCTCTCCAGCCTGGCGCCCCTGGGACGGATCTCGGAGTAATCCCACTCGGCCGGCAGCGGGGCTTCGCCCACGTAGGCCGCCAGGAGGCGCTCCAGCGCCTCCGCCCAGCCCTCCCGGCTGTCGCCGATGGCGTGACTTTCTTCCGATCGCTCCGGCTCCCGGATGCTCACCTTCCCCTTGCCGCGGGTGTCGAAACCGACCCCGACCCCCAGCATGGACATGCCCAGCATCCAGGTGAAGGGGGCGGTGTAGTTCTCGTCGATGTCGCGGGTGGAGACGAAGCCGCAGTTGTTGAGTGCGGCGCCGCCGCGCTCGTACATGAAGCGGGTGCCCATGATCCACAGGCCGCGCCCCGGCGGAGTCCACTTGAAGCGCCACATGCGGTCGTAGGCTTTCTCGGCGAAGTCGAGCGCTTTCCGGTCCTCCCAGGGCAGTCCCCGTCCCAGGCAGTGCACGCGCTGGACGGTGAACATGCCTTCGATGACCCGCCGGCAGGTTTCCCACCACTTCTCACCTTCTCGGCTGTAGGTGCGTCGGAAGGTCACCCGGGAAAGTGCGCCGAAGCCCCAGTTGACCGGACGGTCGCGGTATTGCTCGAGGAAATCTTCCTCCAGCTTCACCTTCCCGTAGCTGTCTACGTCGACGATCATGCGACCCCCTTTTCGGCCCAAGAGATAAACGGCCTTTTGTGGCAACTACGGTTAGTGTAAGGCATACAGGCAGCCGTCGTCACTACAGAAGTACACCACACCGTCGGTCACCCAGGGGAGCAACGCACCTTGCGGTCGGTCCGGAAGCGCCACAGCTCCCCTCGGTCCTCTGCCGCCAGCGCGTATAGGCAGCCGTCATTGCTGCCGAAGTAAACGACGGCGTTCGCGACGCACGGGGAGGATTGCACCGGTCCGACGGTGGGGAACTTCCAGGCGAGCCGGTCGCGCCCGGAGCAAAAAGCAACGACACGGCAAGCGTCGCCGGCAGCTTTAGATGCATGCGTTGTTCAGGTCTTCAGGGCTGGGATTGCTCTGTATAAACCATCCATCGACGCTCAAATCGGCCCGGCGCCTGCCGCGCCGTCATGCTGAGGCGCCTTGTCTTCAGGCGCCGAACGCATCTCGCCGTTCTGCCACGCCGTACCTTCCCGTACCGGCCGCCCCCGGCCCCAAAGGGGCCATGTGATGGAGG
>CAZEAP010000033.1:0-38244 GCA_964510315.1 uncultured candidatus Brocadiaceae bacterium | reverse complement strand
CGCGCACGCTAAACATGTACCCCCCAACGGGGGTGAAGGGCGCCTCCGGGCGCGCGAACCCCGGGAAAGAGACGGCCAAAGAGAAAAAGAGCCCGCGGAGGCGGGCGAGTCATAAGCCGGCGGCGCAGGAAAGCACCAACCCGAATCGCCCGCCTCCCGGCGGGCTCCGGTTTCGGGGGGAACCGGCCCGCACCCTGCCCTGAGCCGGGCTCGAGTTCCCCTGCGGCGGAATCGAGAGCCGCGCCGAACGGGTCTCGCCCGTGGGCCACCGCGCCGGTCCGGTGCCCGAAAATCGGCGGGAAAACTCTCCGACTCTCTGTTGAACAACCCCCTCTGGGTTAACAACCGCGTACGGACCGGCCCCCGAAAGCAACCGTTTCGAACCACCCTGGCAAGTTCGCCATCGAGGTGAACGGGTTCGACGTGGCGCTGTTCCGCAAGGGAACGGAACCGAAGACGGAGTTCGAGGAGGTCGCGTTCGCGTCCGCCGGGTCGATGTTCGATCAGAAGGTCGCCGGGCGGGTGAAGTTCGACGACATCACCCTGGAGAAAGGCGTGCTCCAGGACGGCTCGGACACCGCCGCCCTCGACTGGATCAAGCACGAGGTGGACGTCAACGCCGTCACCGGCCAGCTGCCCGACGAGTACATGCGCGACATCGACATCGTGCGGTACGACCGCGCCGGCCAGGAGACACGACGCTGGACTTTGCACGGCGCGTGGATTAAAGTACTCGAGTACGACGACCTGGAAGGCGGGAACACAGAGAACAGCATCGAGAAGCTCTCGATCTGCTACCAGTGCTGGTCCCAGAGACGCAACGGCGACGGGTGCGACAGGTGGAAACGGAGGCGTCGCATGCACTCGGACAGCAAGAAGCGCCGCTGGTTCCTCGCGCTGCTTTTTGCTGCCGGTGATGCGAGACGTTGGGAGAGCAGATAGGTGGGTTTAACTCCATGAAGCAAGCTTTCATTTTCCTGATTGCTGTAGTGTTGGCAACGCCAAGTGTCTGGGCTGGCGGCCCGTCTTCCTTGCCACCCCGCAAGGACAAGCCGACTGAGACAAGACCGCTTTTTGACGATTTCGAAGGGGAAACCCTGGATGCGCGTAAGTGGCTGATTGCCCGGACCCAGTGGGGTGGCAAGAATGCAAATGGAGGAGTGGTTCCCGACAACATTCACCTTAAACCGGGCAGGCTCATCATTGAAGGGCTTGGCGACAAGTACATTGGGCCGGTAAGAGGGGTACGGCGCATCGGGGGCAAAATCTCTCCCATCGGTGATGGTAGACGCACCGGCGCGTGCCTGGTGACGCGTGACTGCTATGCGTCCGGACGCTACGAGGTGCGAATGAAGGTCCCTCAGAACCTCGGAGTCTGCACTGCGTTGTGGACATTCAATTACAATGAAGTCGACAAGGACCACGAGGAGTACATTGCTAACAAGGGACAAGGCCCCATCTACATATCCAATCACGAAATCGACATTGAACTGCCCGGCAGGCCCAATTCTACCATTGCCAATATCGGATATGATTGGGTTCTCCTGAATACGTGGGTGGGAGAACGCGATCGGGATATGACGTTCGGTCCGACGAGATTGCCGTTCAAGGTGAATGACGGCGAGTTCCATACCTGGCGTTTTGATTGGCATACGGGAGACCCGGAAGGCAAGACCGGAAAGGTGATTGAGCCCCGAGTCGACTTCTATCTGGATGGCCAATTGCTGCGCACTACAAAGACCACTATCCCCATTGATGCCGGCCATTTCTGGATTGGATTATGGTTTCCGAAGAACTGGGCCGGTACGCCCGATTTCAATGTCGAGACCCTTGAGGTGGACTGGGTGCGCATCACGCCTTTTCAAGAGCCGGGAGATCGGCACAAGTACAGTCGGCCGGGTCCAGATCGTTTTCTGCTGGGACCACAGCAGTGGCCGAAACAGCTTCGAGCGAATGACAAGGGCGCTTCCAACGAGCCGGATGCACGCGACGGCCGCCCATAGCCGCGCGTGATCCGAGACGTTGGAGACGTAAGGAGACGTAGCGAAGTAGGCGTCAGGCATTGACGACTGAAGTCCGCTGAGACACGTCGGCGGACGTTGAAGGATCAAGCCCGTTGAGGCGAGAGGTGTTCTCTCGTTTCAGCGGGCTTTTTGTTTGCGCGGACCTCCCTGCGCCGCGGCAGTTGTGGGCGTAAGTCGTCGCTGTCGTCTCGGCGCGGCAGGCAGGAAGGAGGAACGGAGATGCACACGTTCACGTTGCCCCCCGGGCCGGAGGTCGGGATCGTCGAGATGACTGGCGTGCAGGAAGCCCCGTTTGCCAACCAGGGGTATGCCAAGAGCGGCCAGGACGTTAGCGAAGTCTTCCCCGGAGGCACCCCAATCCGACATTTCGAACTCCGACGGGGTAAGTAGACAACAGAGAGAGTACACCGTGCTGCCCGACCCTTCGGTAGACTCAGGGCAAGCGCCGCACCGGCGGCAAGGCCGAGGTCCCTTCGACTTCGCTCAGGACGGGCGTCGTGGGCTAAGCTCGATAGGAGCCGCCCATGCATCCCCTCGACTTTTCTCGGGACAGGCCGGCCGAGGCCGCCATTTCGGACGCCGAAGACGCGTCCGCCCAGCCCCAGGATTCCGCCGAGAAACCCCTTGACTCCGGGCGTGCGTCGAGCCCTGATGGGGACGGCAGACTGTAGACCGGAGGCTGGAGACTGGAGGCACAAATGACGGGGAAGCGAAAAGCAAGCAGAAACGCAAAGGCGGACGTCCGTACCTCCAGACTACAGTCTACAGCCTCACGCCTGGCCGCTTTGCAGCGCATGACGGTGGCCGAGCTGCGCGAAAAGTACGCCGAGGTCTTCGGCGAGGAGACGCGGTCGCGGCACAAGCGCCGTCTGATTCGCAGGACCGCCGATGGTCCCGCGGAGACCGACTCCATTGGGGTTTCCCGAGACGAGCGGCTACCCGGGCCGGGCACGATCATCACGCGCGAGTACAAGGGCGAAGCCGTCGAGGTGAAGGTCCCAAGGGACGGCTTCGACGGTGTCGGCGACCAGGCCGATGCTGCCGTGCTGCTCCTTGACGGTGCCGGTGGCCCGGTAGAGGCCGGTCTCGGCTATCTCCGCGCCGCAGCGGCGGTAGGCGTCCGGGAACAGAACCACCTCCACCACGCCGTGGCGGTCCTCCAGGGTCAGGAATTTCATGTACTCCTGGTTCTTCGTGACGGCACGGCGCGTGGTGACCAGCCAGCCGATGAAGCTGACCTCCCGCCCGGCGCGGGATTCCAGTTGGAAGCTGAGCGCCCGCGGCGGTCGCCCGCCGCCCTTCGGCAGGGTGCCTTCCCAGGCGTCCAGCGGATGCCCGGAATGGCTGAAACCGAGGACCCGCAGCTCCCCCAGTATGCGTTCCGGCAGGGGATAGGGGGGCTGTTCCGGCACGTTCACCGTTTCCGGGGCGGGGGGCGGCGGCGCCTCGTCCGGGGCGAAGAGGGCGTTCTCGCCGGGGTCGGTCTCGGGCCGGCGTCGGGGCGGGGATCGATCGCGGCTGAGCAGGCTTTCCATTTTCATCATCAGGGTGGGCCGGGTCGTGCTGAAGGAGTCGAAGGCGCCGCAGAGGATGAGGTTCTCCAGCTCCTGCCGCGGCGCCCGGACGCGGTTGTGGAAATCCTCCAGCGAGGCGAACGGCCTCTTCCGGCGCTCCCCCAGCATCCGTTCGATCGTGCGAATCGAGAGGGACCGCACGAACTCGAGTCCGGGGCGGATGGCGTCGCCTTCCGGGGAGCACTCCACGTCGCTGCGGTTCACGTCCGGGGGCAGGACGTCCACGTTGAACCGGCGGGCGTCGGCCAGGTAGGTGCGCGGGCTGTAGAAGCCGGCCTTGTTGGCCAGGACGGCCGCCAGGAATTCGGCCGGGTGGTGGGCCTTCAGGTAGGCGGCCTGGTAGGAGATGTGCCCGTAGGTGCTGGCGTGGGCCTTGCAGTAGGAGTAGGCGGCGAAGCTCTCGATTTGCGACCAGATGTTCTCCGCCACCTCCCGTTCCACGCCCCGCCCGACGGCGCCGTCGACGAACCGTTCCTTGAACTGGTGGAGCCTCTCGCGGGAGCGGTTCTTCGAGATGAGCTTGCGGAGTTCATCTCCCTCCGCCAGGGAGAACCCGGCGACCGCCTCGGCCACCCGCAGGATGTCCTCCTGGTAGAGCATCACGCCGTAGGTCTCCGAGAGCGCCTCCTCCAGCAGGGCAGTGGGGTAGCGGACGGGCTCCTCGCCCCGGCAGCGCCGGATGAACGCCTCCTTCATGCCGCTGCTGGAGGGGCCGGGGCGGATCAGCGAGAGCCCCTGGATCAGCTCCATGATGCTTTCGGCCTGCAGCTTCTGGAGGAGCTGGCGCATGCCGGGAGATTCGATCTGGAAGCATCCCATGGTCCGCCCGCTTTTGAGCACAGCAGCGGTAGCGGAGTCCCGGTCGGGGAGGTTCTCCAGGTGGACCGGCGTGCCGCGGCGGGCCTCCACGTTCCGTGCCGCCTCCGAGACGATGGAGAGGGAGCGCTGCCCAAGCAGGTCCATCTTCACCAGTCCGGTCATCCCGATGCCGTCCATCTCGTACTGGGTGACAACGACCCCCTTGGTGCTGCGTTCCAGGGGGGTGTACCAGGTGAGGGGGCGGTCCCCGACGACCAGCCCGCCGAGGTGCACGCTGAGGTGCCGGACGTGGCCGTCTATCTTCAGGGCGGCGTCCACGACGGTGCGCCACGGCTCCTTCGCGATGGGGGAGTCCCTCATCTCCGGGAACATCTCCAGGGCCTCCTCGATGCCGGAGGCCGAGAAGCGGGGCAGCAGCTTGCTGTGGGCGTTGATCTCGTCCATCGGCAGGCCCATCGTCCGTGCGACGTCCCGGAAGGCCGAGCGCGCCTTCAGGGTGGAGTGGGTGGAGACCATGGCCACGCGCTCCGCCCCGTGACGCTCGTAGACGTAGTCCAGCACCTCGTCGCGCCGGCGCCAGCAGAAGTCGATGTCGATGTCCGGCACGTCGGTGCGGAACTCGTTGAGGAACCGCTCGAAGTAGAGGTTGAACTTCAGCGGGTCCACCGCCGAGATGCCCAGGCAGTAGCTGACGATGCTGTTGGCGGCCGAACCCCGGCCCACGTGGGGGATGTCCTCCCGTTCGGCGAACTCCACGATGTCGCGCACCACCAGGAAATAGTCGCAGAAGTTGAGCTTCTCGATGACGCCGAGTTCCTTGCGGAGTCGTTCCCTGACCCTCCGGCCCACCTTGCCGTAGCGCCTGCGGGCCCCGGCGAAGGCCACCTGGCGGAGGCGTTCGCAGGGGGAGACCTCCCGCGGCAGGTCGGCTTTGGGGAAACGGGGGACCTCCGTCTCCAGCTCCAGGTTGCACTGCTCGGCGATGCGGCGGGTGTTGCGCATGGCTTCCCCGCGGAGGGCCGCCGGCAGCCGTTCGGCCACCCGGTCGGCGGACAGGTAGCGGGAGTGCGCCCCGGCCAGGCGGGGATCGTCCCTGTTCAGCTCCTTGAGCGTGACGTTCTCCCGGATGGCGCTGAGCACCCGGTGGGTGGGGCGGTCCTCGGGATGGAGGCAGTTGACGTTGACGGTGGCCACGGGAGGGATGCCCAGGCGGTCGGCAACGTCGGCAACCGGCGCGCCCCGGCGGCGCGACGCCGATCCGGCCCCCTCCCCGCGGATGGCGGGACAGCGGGTCTCGAAGGAGCCCGGTTCGTCCGCGCGCAGCTCCGCGTAGAGGCGATCGTCGGGCACGTCCCCCTTGAGCCGTTTCAGCACCGAGGGAGTGGCCGACAGCATGAACAGTCCATCGGGGTCGGCGGCGATGGAGGAGGGCAGCTCGAACCCGCCCGCCCCGTCGGTGTGGGGTCCTATGGCGAGCTGGCGTTCGGTGATGATGCGGCAGAGGTTGGCGTAGCCCCGGCGGTCGGCCGCCAGGCAGACGCACTGCCGGGGTCCGCAGACCAGCTCGGCGCCGATGATGGGCTTGATCCCGGCCTCCCGGGCGGCCTCGTAGAAGAACATGGCCCCGTAGAGGGCGTTGGTGTCGGTGAGGGCCACGGCGGGTGCATCCCGCTCCGCGGCCGCCTCCACCAGGCCATCGACGCCGAAGGTACCCTGCAGGAGGCTGTAGTTCGAATGGACGTGGAGGTGTATGAAATCCATGTACCGGCTCGTTCCGTGCTGCACATGCACTATACCTTTATATAAAAAGGGCTGCAAGGGCGGGCCGCGGAAAAACCCTGTGCGGCGGCGCGCCCGATCGCCGGAGCTGCGGTCGGTCGGTCCGGACGGGGAACCCGGCGCCACGCGGGTGGAAAACGGCGACGATTACGCCATACGCCTTGAGTTTGCCGCGCCGGGCGGGGCCTGAAGCACTACGGCCGAGGTGCCGGTTCCGCCTTTCCGCCGCCTGTGCCTGCACGGGGCGCTCATCGGGGCTATACTACGGGGCGCGAGAACACCTTCTCTTTCCTCCGGCGGTGCGGACGCATGGCAACGGACGTCATAGTGGTTGGGGCCGGTCCGGCGGGCTGTTCGGCGGCTTACCACCTGGCGAAGGGGGGCGCGCGCGTCGCGCTGCTGGACCGGGCGGAGTTCCCCCGCGGGAAGGTGTGCGGGGACGCCCTCAGCCCCTACTCGCTGGCCCTGCTCGACCGCATGGGTCTCGAGGGGATTCGGGAGGATGCCTGCCGCATTACGGGCAGCCTTGTGGTGGCGCCGAACGGCCGGCGCATGACCACATACACCGCTGAGCCGGGGGCGACGCTGCGCCGCCGGGAGCTGGACAGGCGGCTTCTGGACCGGGCGCAGGCGGCGGGCGCCGAGTTCCTGCCCGGCCGCGAGTTCATCGGGCTGAGTCGCCGGCGGGCCGCCGTCGCGGTCCAGACGGCCGACGGGGAGGAGGCGCTGGGGCGATGCGTGGTGCTGGCCACCGGATGCAACGCGGCCGCCCTGAAGGCCGCCGGTCTGCTGGGCGTGCCGGCCGGACCTTCGGCCCTCGGTTGTCGGGCGTACTTCGAGGGTGTGCGATGTCCGGACGAGAAGATCGTGCATTCCTTCGACCGCTACCTGCTGCCGGGGTTCGGCTGGATATTTCCGATGGGAGGCGGGCGGGCGAACGTCGGGGTGGCGGTCCATCTCCAGGCCGTCGGCAAGTTGAGCCTCCGGCAGAAGTTCGACCGTTTCGTCCGGGATTCCTTGGTCTCCGGCGATGCGCTTCGGGACGCGGCTCGAGTGTCCCCCGTGCGGTGCGCACCGCTGCGAACGGGGCTGCGGGGGGCGCGGCTGGTGGCCGAGCGGCTGCTGGCGGTAGGTGACGCCGCGGGTGCGGCGACCCCTTCCAACGGGGAGGGCATCCGGGGTGCACTGGAGACCGGGCGCCTCGCCGCCCTGACCATCGGTCGGGCCCTGGATGAGGGAGATTTGTCGGCCAGGGGCCTGGGGAGTTACGCGGCCGCCGTACGGCGCACCTGCGGGCGCCGGTTCCGACAGGCCCGGTGGGCCCGGCGGGCCCTCCGCTGGCCGGCGAGCGTCAATGCCCTGGTGGCATGCGGCGGCGGTGACGAAGTGCTGGCGGACCGTCTTTCCTGGATGCTGACCGGGGACGTGCCGCTGCGGTTCCTGGCCTCTCCGCTCCGGCTGATGCGGATGGTGCTGGGGGTTGGCCGGCGGCGGATTACGGGGTGGGCTGCGCGGGGGGCGGAGTCGCTTCGGTCGGAGCGGACCACAGTCCCGTCTGCGGGTGGAGTTCCTTCCAGGCAAACCAGAGCATGACCGTCGCCCGGACGGGTCCGCCGGACGCGACGGCGTAACCGGTGCGCGGGGAGGTGGGGTGAACCGTTATCTCCCTTTCGCCGACGGTATCGGTGAGCGGCGCCTGCCCGCTGCGAAGGGCCTCGGCCAGGGGGTAAGCCTTTGCCCGCCCGGCGTGGGAGACGCCGAGAACGAACGCCTTCCCGTTGAGCTGTGTGGCGGGAGGCTGGTTCTTCAGGACGACGGGCATGCTCGGCGACGCAAGGTAATCGGAGGTGGTGAGAAGCTGGGGCCCCGGGGCGTCGGAGTGCAGGACCGGGGCATCAGGATTCTTCTCGCGCCACTTCGCCAGCGGCCATACCTCCACGGGCAGGAGGCGCGCACGGCTGCCGGCCCGCGGCCCGGCGATGGCGGCCCCCGAGAAACCGTCCCACAGGGAACCGGTCGCGGGGTCGTAGTAAACGTTGTTGCCCCGGTAGAACAGGCCGGCGTCACGCCAGTCGACGGGACCCTCATCTTCAGGGGCCGCCAGGCACGCCGGGGCCTGTGTGAAAGGGCTCCAGCAGACGAACACGGAGGTCCCGCCCAGGAGGTCACGCACGCCGGCCCGGCGCTTGAGTATCTCGACCGGGTAGCCGCGGCTGCGGCCGGCGTGCCGGACGACAACGATCCGGTCGTCGCCTTCGAGTTCCGGGAACTGTGCGGCGGAACGGAACATCTCCCGTTGCTTTCCGGCGGTTTGGAGCACGGGAAACTGATCGGCCAGGCGCCCGGGCAGGCGTTCGAGCCGCTCCGGCTTGAATGCCTCCCAGGTGCGGGTGACGTCGAAGAGGCGTGCCGTCCGGTAGAGTTCACCCCGGGGTCCCAGCGACTTCGGGGGTGCCGCAAGGATGACCCGCTGCGGGGTGCCGATGACCTTCAGCGCCTGCACGGGTTGGGCCGGCGGCGCAGCGGACGTGGCGGTGGGCTGGGGCGGCTGGCGGGTTTGCCGGGCTGGGGGCGCCGCCGGCTCCGGTTCCGGCCGAAGGTCCCAGAGCAGTGACAACACCCAGGCCAGCAGGACGACGAATATGATGATGACCAGCAGCCAGATGTTGCGCCCGAGGGCGGTCGGTGCGGGCTCCTCCGGCGTCGCAGCAGGCCGTGGTTCTTCAGGCGGCGAGTCGGTTTCGGACATGGGCGCTCCTGCCGTCCAGTGCTCTGCTTAGGGAAGGTACTTTGCCCTCAAGATGACCCGCAATGCTACCACAGCGGGGCGGCTCAGGCAAAGCGGGGAAGGCCGGCGAAAGGGGCGATTCGGTTGAAGGTGCCGCCGAGAGAAGCTACACTCCCTCGTTCGGCTTGCAACCCCGGTTTTTACGTCGCGAGTTCTTCTTACTCCCCATGATTTGGAAGGGCTTTGTAGCGGTGTTACATACAATCTACGAAGGAACCGATCAACGGCTGGCGATATTCGTCGACGTGCAGAACATGTTCTATTCGGCAAAATCGCTTTATCAGTCCAAAATTGATTACAGCAAACTCCTGGAGGCCATAACCCGGGGACGGAAACTGGTCAGGGCGATCGCCTACGTGGTGTGCAAGGCCGACGTGGACCAGAGCAGTTTCCTGGAGGCCCTCCGCCGGAGCGGCTACGAGGTCAAGGAGAAGGAGTTGACCATCCGGGATGACGGCTCCAGCAAGGGCGACTGGAAGATGGAGATCGGCCTGGACGCCCTTACCCTCGAGCCGAAGCTGGACTGCCTGGCACTGGTGAGCGGGGACGGCGACTACGTGCCGCTCGTGCAGGCCCTGAAGGCCCGCGGCTGCCGCACGGAGGTTTACTCCTTTGAGCCCAGCACCTCCAACGAGCTGATGCGGGAGTGCCATCAGTTCGTCACCATCACCCAGGAAGTGCTGTTCAAAGAGGAAAAGTTCGTTCGGCAGGCCCGCCAGAGGAGCCACGAGGAGAAAGAGGAGGAGCCCGAGCGAGAAGTCATCTCGCGCTATCCGGAGGTCTACGGCGGCGACGACTGAGCAGCCCACGAAGAGAACAAGATGCCGGCGGGGAGGAAGCATGCCCGCCGGCATCTTTTTTGCAATTGGGGTAACTGTCTCGATATAAAGCGGTGTTGGGCGGGCGGCAGCCCCCGCGTCGGCCAGGCTCGACTATCACCCGGAGATGGGCCATGAACTCCGAAGTAAAACTGAAAGTGCTGGAGGGTATCGGCTACACGGCGGCGATCATGATTGCCGTCGGCGGAATTCACGAGTCGAAGGTTCTGGACTATTTCAACGTGCTCGGCCTGACCTTCGCCGTGATCGCCATTGTTCGCCTTATGGTCATGAACGTCCGGCTCCGCGCCGAACTCGGCTCCTACCGGCCCTCAGAGGGCGAAGATCCGGAGGAAGAGAACTAAGGGTAAGCCGCGCCGTTGGTCAGAGCACGGGTGGCTGCTCTACAGAAAGGCGAACAGCAGGACGACCAGTACCAGGATTAACCCCACCGCCAGCAGCATCAGGTTGGTTATGGCTTCGGACCTTCTTTCGGCCGCCAGCCGTTGCTGGAAGCGCCGGGTCCGCTCGATATCGGGCCCGGTGTCCCGGATGTCTTCGGGAACTTCCTTGAACAGCTCGATGGCTTCCTTGAAGCGGCCTTCCCGCAGTATGCGTTTGGCTTCTTGATAATGTCTCCGGGCGGTCTCCCGGCGCTGATCCCGAACCGTCTTGGCGAGGGCGGCGGCCCGTTGTCGCTCACCTTCGAAGTGCCGCCCCTCGATCTCCCGGATCTCCGCCAGGACGTCGAGGGCTTCGTCAAAATTCTCATCCAGCCGCAGCCGGTCGGCCTGCTGCAGCATCATCCCTATGTTCTTGCGCACCAGTGTGCGGCCTCTCTCCAGATCGGCTCCGCAGGAGAGGCACCGCCTGACGTCTTTCCTGTTCTGCTGCTTGCACTCCGGGCAGAGGTCGAACATCTCGTCCAGATCGTAGCCGCAGTACGTGCAGGTCCGGCTGCGCACCGGGTTTAGTTTGCCGCAGTTGGGGCAGGGAGGGGCGCGGTCGAGTGTCTGACTGAACTCCTCCAGGTCTTCCAACAGCGCACCGGCGGAGGCGTACCTCTGGTCGGGGTCTTCGCGCAGACAGCGAACGACTACATCGTCCAGACGCGGGTCGGCTTCGGGGCATACCTCGCTGGGGGGTTGCTCCGGCGGTAGGGTGGAGCGCTGTCCCGTCAGCAGTTCGTAGAACATCATGCCGGCCGAAAAGATGTCCGAACGGCCGTCGACGGCGGCCGGATTTTCCTTCTGCTCCGGGCTCATGTAGGCCGGCGTGCCCATGAGGGCGGCCTCCGGCTCCCGCTCGTCCTCTTGGTCGTCACTCCTCATCAGCGCGGCCAGGCCGAAGTCGGTTACTTTCACCTCTCCCCGCTCGCTCAGCATCACGTTCGCCGGCTTAATATCTCTGTGAATCACTCCTCTTTCGTGAGCGTAGCTGAGAGCCGCAGCGACGCCCTTTGCCACGTGGACGAACTTCCTGACGTCGCGGTGGTCCCAGTCCATCTCCTTCAGCGTCTGACCGTCCACGAACTCCATCGCGAAAAAGTACACTTTTCCTACGTTGCCGCGCTCGTAGATGGTAACGATGTTGGGATGGTTCAGCGCCGACAGCGCGGAGCTTTCTTCGTGGAAACGACGGACCAGGACCGGATCCTCGGCGAAGGCGGGTGGAAGTGTTTTCAGCACGACCACCCGGTCCAGAGAGAGCTGGACGGCTTTGAAGACCTGGCCCATTCCTCCGAAGCCAACGGTCTCCTGAATCAAAAACCCGTTCAGCTCTTGCCCCGGGCGGACAGAGGAGGGCACCAGCGGTCCGAGGTGATCGATTTGCGTCTGCGCTTCCGGGTAGGTGAAGCGGTGGCCGCATTCGGGGCATTCGACAGATTGGTCGAGTTCGGGCGTGTTCGCTTCGAACTCGGCCCCGCACCCGGGACATTTGAATTCCATGGCGCTCCCGCTTGCGAGCCCGCAGGGGAAGTCTCTACAAAAGATAGCGTCCGACGGCGGCCCCTGTCAAAAGAGCTGAACGCGCGCCAGCGGCAAAGCACACCTCCGGAGGGTGCTGGTTTGGGGGCGTGCCGCTCCCTTACCCCTTTTTGCGGCCGTCCGACCCGGGCGCTCAGGCCGCCGAAAAGCTTACGTGCCTGCGACGGCCCCCGAGCGGGCAATCAGTCATCGAACTGTGCCAGCGCGCGGTAGCCGAGGTGAAGCATGAGTTTATCGGCCAGAACCAGCGCCATAAAAGCTTCCGCCACGGGCCACGCCCGCGCCACGATGGTCGGGTCGCGCCGGGTGACCGCTTCGAGTTCGGCATTCTCCAGGGATACTTTATCGATGGTTTTCTGTGGTTTGGCGATGGTGGGCGTGGGTTTGACGGTGATTCGAGCGACCACCGGCTGACCCGTGGTCAGTCCGCCGTTTATGCCCCCGGCGTTGTTGGACGTGAAGACCACTTCGCCGTCACGGACGCGCATCTGGTCGTTGTACTCCGAGCCGGTCATCTCCTTCACCCGGTGGCCGGCACCGACCTCGACGCCTTTGACGGCGCCGATGCTGAGCATCCGCCCCAGCTCGCCGTCGAGCTTCTCAAAGACCGGTTCGCCCATGCCGGCCGGCAGGCCGGTGGCGACCACTTCGACCACACCTCCGCTGGAATCCCCCGAGTCCCGTATCTGCACGATCCGCTCCGACATGGCGTCGGCCACCTCCACGTCCGGGCAGTTCATCGTGGGGTGAACGCCGTACTGCTCGCGCACGGCTTGCTCATCGAACTGCATCAGCTCGCTGAGCTCCGGGACCTTTTTCTCTACCTCGGCGAGCACGGCCATCTTTTCCAGGAACCGCATCTCCGGGTCGATTCTCTCTTCCCCGTAGACCATGCGGTAGACCGGGTCGTTGTCCCGCCGCATCCTCTTGTAGGCTTCGACCTGAGTGCGGATGGTCTCCAGGGGCATCTCGGGCGCGTGGACGCCGGCTGCCTCTTTGACGTAGCCGCAGATGTGGATTCCGTGGTCGTTGAGGACCCGCTTTGCCACGGCGCCGGCGGCCACGAGGGTGGCGGTGTAACGGCCGCTGAAAAACCCGGCGCCGATGGCGTCATCCCACTCTCCGTACTTCTGGTAGGAGGCGTAGGAGGCGTGGCCCGGGCGGGGGGTGCGGTTGGTCGATCGGTACTGCTCGATGTGCTCGAAGTGTCTGTCCAGGTTGGGGATAAGGATCACGAACGGCGTGCCGTTGCTGTATCCTTTGTTGTGGAAACCGGGCATTGTGTCGGCGGGGTTCACGCCGCTGTAGATTATCGGGATATCCGGCTCGCGCCGGGGGGAAGCAAGCTCCCCCTGGCCGGGCTTGCGCAGCAGCAGGTCCGAGTATATCTCCTCCTCCCGGATAAGCAGGCCGGGCGGCACTCCCTGGAGGTGCACTGTGAGGCCCTCCTCGTACGATCCGCCGCCGACGGTTGTGCGAAAAGCTTTGCCATACGTGCATCCCAGCATGTAGACTCCTCCCGTCGATTTGAGGGTGGTTTGAGGGTGAATCTGCCGGAGGCCCCCGCCTCGTTGCGGCGGCCGTGTTCGCGCAAACGACTACAGGGAGACGGGTTCGCCGGATTCTCCGGATTCCCAGGCGGCCTCGGTCAGCTCGATTGTGCGAAGTCCGCAGACACTCGGGGCCAGCACTTCGGCGCGGCCCAGAGCGGATTCGACGAAGTTGCGAGCCGGTGACTCCCCGGAATAGCCGGCGCCGGTCATCTTCAGCGTCTCTCCCTCGTCCCCGGTGTTGAACGTCAACTCGCCCTGACGCAGGAAGAACGTCCACCCGGAGCAGACGATGGTGATGTCCTCCCACCAGATGGGGCAGTTGCCCACCACGGAGATGTTGGCCTCTGCGCCTTCGGCAAACTTCACGGCAAGGGCGCTGTTGATGTCCACGCCGATGCCGAAGTCCTCGATTTCCGCCATGACTCGCTCGGCGCGCAGGCCGGTCACCCAAAGGATGATGTCGATCAGGTGCGAGCCGGAATCGTTGAGCTGCCCACCGCAGGAGACCTCCGGCACCTGGCGCCAGGAGCCGGCCGTGCCCTTCATCCAGTTCTGTCCCTGGAACGCGCTGACGAACTGGACCTCGCCGGCGCGTCCGTCCTGTATGCATTTCCGGATGAAGCGGAACTCCGGCTGAGAGTGCCTCTGGTAGGCGATGGCCACGACGCGGTCGGCTTCCTGCTCGTGCTGGATGACCTTGTGGGCGTCCTCGATGGAAGAGACCATCGGCTTCTCCACCAGGACGTGCAGGCCGGCGTCCAGACAGGTGATAATCTGTTGGGCGTGGACGTTATGGGGGCTGCAGATGATGGCGGCGTGCATCCCGTCGGCCTCCAGCAACTCTTCCGGGCTGGAGTAGGCCGGGCATTCGGCCAGGTGGGGGAAGCGCTTCCTGAACCGGGCTATCTGTTCTGGTTCCGGGTCGACCAGGGCGGTCACGGTGGCCTCGGCCATTTCCGAGAGTACTCGCGCGTGCCGACCGGCGATGCCGCCTGTGCCGACCATGGCAACGTTCAGGGCTTCCGCCATGAGGAATACTCCTCTATCGTTCGTGGTGGTCCGGAAGGGCGCTAAGAGGATAACGTCTCCCGTGTGGACCGTCAAACGGAAGCGGTCAGGTCACCATGGCCTGGAAGAGCCAGAGCCCGGCCGCTCCCCCGAGGATGGCGGGCAGCCAGCCGGCCACGACCGGGGAAATCGCCTGCGTCTCGCCCATGCTGGTGAACACGAAGCCGAGTGCATAGAAGCCACCGGCCACCAGGATGCTGATGATGACACTGAGAAACCTGCTCTTGATCGATTCCTCGAATCCCACCAGGCACGGAAGGCCGACCAGCAGGAGGATGAACGGGCTGAAAAAGGAGGCCAGGCGGGAGTGGAAAAGCACCCGGAAGTGAGGAACGGTGGGGTGGGACCGGACCAGGCGCCGCAGCTCCGGCAGGCTGTGCACCAGCCGGAGGGCCTCGGGGTCATCCTCGACCGCCCGAGCAATCTTCAGTGGGGACAGCTCCGTCTCGATGCGCCTGGTCGGCAGGAAGCGCGGCTCCAGAGCCGCGGCCGACCTGTTGAACGGTCGGACCTCCACCGTCTCGAGGGTCAGTGAGCCGTCCGGGTTCCAGGTGGCTCTGTCGGCTTGAATCACCCGCTTCAGCATCGTGCTGTCCGGGCCGTGGAACTCCAGCAGGCAGATGTCCCTGATGCTCTCCCGTGCAAAGCCGTACTGCCCGATGAAGATCTTGCGGTTGTGGCGGGGGTCCCGCAGGAGCACCTCCCGCTCTACGTCGTTCTCCAGAACACGATCCAGCAACAGCTTCTTCTGGGCGAGGTTCGGTCCGGCGCTCTCCCGGAAGCCGAACACGCCGATGCTCAGCAGAACCGTCCAGAAGAAAATGGGGGCCATCACCCGGTAGAGGCTGGTTCCATTGGCCTTCAGTGCCAGCAGTTCGCGCCGACGGGCCATGCTCACCAGCACCATTCCTCCGGAGACCAGGATGAGCCCGGGCATGATGTCGGCCAGGAACAGCGCCAGCAGATACGCGTAATAGGAAGAGACCGCCCCCGCCACACCCGCCGCGGTGCTCTGCTGAATCTCCTCCAGCCGCTTCAGCAGGTCGAAGACTACGTAAAGCATACACAGAAGCAGCACCACGCCGAAAAAGCGCGTCAGGAAGGAGCGTCCGATGTAGCGGTCGATTTTCTTGAAGACCATGCACGACCCCCACAAAAGGCTTCCAGGCCAGTGCTGATTCTACCTGACGCCCGCGCCCAACTCAAAGAGAACGGGCCGGCGCGCCCGTGAAACAACCCCCCGGTTGTGGTAGAATATAATTCGTTGCGGGGGGTGAGCCGATCGCTCTGCCCTCCAGTGCAGGAAGCGGCAGAAGAGGAAAGTCCGAGCTCCGCAGGGCACGGTGGTGGGTAGCGCCCACCGGGGGTGAACCCCGGGAAAGTGCCACAGAAACTATACCGCCCGCCGACCGGCGGGTAAGGGTGAAATGGTGGGGTCGCTCGTTGCGACTTAATGTAAGAGCCCACCGTCCGGGCGGCGACGCCCGGAGCAGGGCAAACCCCACCGGGAGCAAGGCCAAATAGGGGAGGAGAGGCGGCCCGTCTCGTCACAACTCCCGGGTAGGCCGCTCGAGGATGCCGGTAACGACATCCCCAGAGGAATGGTCGGCGTCCCGCTGATCGCGGGATCACAGGACTCGGCTTACCACCCCCCGCTAACATATCCCCACTTTGCCGCTCACAAGCAAGGCGCGACGAAATGGACCGACTGTGGGCCCCCTGGCGACTGGAATACGTAAGCAAGGCCGAAAAAAGCGCCGATGGCTGCTTCCTGTGCAAGGCCGCCCAGGCGGCCGACGACAGGGAAAACCTCGTCCTCTGGAGGGGCGAGGGGACCTTTTGCCTCCTGAACCGCTGGCCCTATAATAACGGCCACCTCCTGGTGGCCCCCGTGGCGCACGAGGCCGACCTGGAGGAGTTGTCCGAAAAGGAACTGCTCGACCAGATCAGGATGCTTCAGCGCTGCAAGCGTAACCTGACGGCCGCACTGGAACCAGCCGGGTTCAACGTCGGGCTCAACCTGGGCACTGCCGCCGGCGCCGGCGTGGCCGACCACCTGCACTGGCACATCGTGCCCCGCTGGGAAGGGGATACCAACTACATGCCCGTCCTGGCCGACACCAAAGTCATCCCGCAGGCCCTGGATCAGCTTTGGGAGGCCCTGCGCGAAGCGGACACTCGGTGAATCGGGAGGAACCCCAGACCGTGCTGAGAGAGGACCTGGAAGCCGGGGAGAAGGAAAGCCTGGCCCCTTGCGCGGAGAAAAGCGCCGAGTCCTCCGGGCGGGAACACCAAGAGCCGGAGGATGTCCACCGGACCTGCTTCCAGCGGGACCGCGACAGGATCATCCACTGCAAAGCCTTTCGCCGGCTGGAGTATAAGACCCAGGTCTTCCTCAACCATGAAGGTGACCATTACCGGACCCGCCTGACCCACACCATCGAGGTCACCCAGATAAGCCGGAGCATCGCGCGCGCGCTCGGCCTGAACGAGGACCTCACCGAAGCGGTCGCCCTCGCCCATGACCTCGGACACACCCCTTTCGGCCACAGCGGTGAAGAAGCCCTTCGGCTGCTGATGACCGACCACGGCGGGTTCGAGCATAACGCCCACGGCCTGCGCGTGGTGGACCTGCTGGAAAGTCAATATCCGGACTTCCCCGGTCTGAATCTCTCATGGGAGGTCCGCGAGGCCATCGCCAAGCATCGCACCCGTTGGGACGAGCCGGAACTCGGGCCCTTCGGCGCAGGACCGCCCTCCCTGGAAGCCCAGGTGGTGGAAGCGGCCGACTCTATCGCCTACGACAATCACGACCTACAGGACGGGCTCGAAGCGGGGATTCTGGACTTTCGGCAGCTCTCCGAGCTGGAGCTGTGGGGGGAGGCCCGGGAGGCCGTCCGCAACCGCTACGGCGAACTGGCCGAGGATCAGCTCGGGAAGCAGGCCGTTCGGTATCTGATCGACCGGTCGGTGACCGACGTGATCGGCGCCACCCTCTCTGCGATCGAGGCCGCCGGGGTCGGCTCCCCTCAGGAGGTCCGGCGGCAGGAAGGACCCCTGGTCTGCTCGAGCGCCGAACTGCGCCGCGGCAAGCAGGCCCTCGAGGAGTTCCTCTACGAAAGGCTCTACCAGGATTACCGGGTGATACGCGCCACCAACAGGGGTAGGCGGGTGGTGCGCCGTCTTTTCCAGGCGTACGTGGAGGATTCCCGCCAGTTGCCACCGGAGTACAGACGATGGACCGAAGAGGTGGGCCTGCACCGGGGGGTCTGCGACTATATCGCGGGCATGACCGATCGGTACGCCCGGAGGCAATACAGCGAACTTTTTGAGCCCTACCCGGAACGCTGATGCCCTCACTGCTGGTAAAAAGCGGCTCGGAGAGCGGCAAGTCACTTACGGTCTCTTCCTCGCGGGTGAAGATCGGCCGCGCCCCGGGGAACGAGGTGATTCTGCCGGACCGCACGGTTTCCCGCGAGCACGCCGTGCTGCTGCGCTGCCGCGGCGACTGGTACATCCAGGATGTCGGCAGCCATAACCGCGTACTGGTCAACGGTGCGCCGGTGGTAAGTTGCGTTGTCCACGAGGGAGACGAGATCAAGCTGGGAGACGTGCTGCTGCTGTTCCAGGGCTCCACCGAGGATGTGCTGGAGGACTTCTCCCTCGAGGTGGGGGACACCAGCACCGAGGTCACGCAGGTCATCCCCGTGGGCATGGGCGTGGAGGGAGGAGGCGGACGGTCCCGCCGGCTGAACGAAGCCGTGGCGCTGGGCGAGATGGCTTCAGCGGTTCGGTCCGTCCCGGCTCTGCTGCACGGCGTGCAGGTGAACCTCCGCGAGGTGCTTACAGCGGAGCGCGTCGTTCCCGTCCTCAAGGAGAACTCGGGCGAATGGAAGCCCTACGTCAGTCGGGAGGGGGGCTTCGGCGCCGGTCCGGCGGAAGTGGAGATAGATCCCTCCCTGCTGGAGCGGGCCTGCAGAGAAGGTCCGGTGGCGGCGCGCGAATCCGCCGAGAAGGGCAGGTTCATCGCCTGCGTTCCCGTGCGAGTGGGCGCGCGGAACCTGGGCGCACTCTATTGCGAACGCCCGGAGGCGGAGGGGGCCTTCACCGACGAGGAACTCGGTCACCTGCTCTACATCGGCGTCGGGCTTGCCATGACGATCGAGGGGCTGCGCTCCCATCAGCAACTGATATCCCGCACGCGGAGCCTCAGTCGCCAACTGGCCGAGCATTACGACATGGTGGGCGAGAGCGAGGAGATGAAGCGCGTCTATCGGTTCATCCACCGCGTCGCCCCCACGAAGGCCGGAGTGTTCGTCTGCGGGGAGAGCGGCACCGGCAAGGAGATGGTCGCCCGTGCGATACACCGCAACAGCTCCCGGGCGGACGGACCTCTGGAGATCGTCAACTGCGCGGCGGTCCCCGCCTCGCTGATGGAAAGCGAGCTTTTCGGCCACGTCAAGGGCGCCTTCACCGGGGCGGTTGCCGACCGGCCCGGTCGGTTCGAGCTGGCCGACCGCGGCACGTTGTTCCTGGATGAAGTCGGCGAGCTTCCCCTGGAGTGCCAGAGCAAGCTGTTGAGGGTGCTCGAGCAGGACACCATCCGGCCGGTGGGCGCCACCGAGGACCGCAGGGTCGAGGTGCGGCTGATCGCCGCCACCAACCACGACGCCCGGACGGCGGTTGAGGAGGGCCGTGTCAGGGCTGACCTTTTCTACCGGCTGGACCGGCTGCGCGTCGTGGTGCCGCCCCTGAGGGAACGTGCCGGCGACGTGAACCGGCTGGCGGAGCACTTCCTACGGAAATTCGGCCGCGACTGTAAGCGTCCGGTGGCCGGCTTCAGTCACGAGGCCCTGGAAATCTTCAACTCCTATGACTGGCCGGGCAACGTCCGGGAGCTGCGGAACGTGGTGGAAAGGATGGTCCTGCTGGGGGACGGACCGATACTGGGGCCGGAGCTTGTGCCGGAGGACATCAAGACCCGCGTCCGAGCCGCGGCGGAAGGGCCCCGGTCACTGGAGGCCGTAGAGCGCGAACACATCATCCACACTCTCCGGGCCACACAGGGCAACAAGAAGAAAGCGGCCGAACTGCTGGGCATCCACCGGAGCACGCTCTATGCCAAGATCCAGAAGTACGGCATAGATCAGTAACCGCGCCCGGCGTAAGGGGGTTTTGACTGCGGCCACCGGCCCGCTATAATGGGGGCGGCTCTGAGTCGGAGCGAGCAGGCGTCCCACGGGCGGAGGAGATCAGATGGTCTTATGGGTTTTCCGGGCCCTCTTCATACTGGCTTCGGCCGGGACCGCCTATTCGATCGGGCTCGACCTGGGCCATCCCTTTGAGGCCCTCCTCACCGGCATCATCGTGAGCTGCGCCGTCGTCGTGGCCGAATGGTTCGTCAGCCAGGGGCCCATTTACCTGATCTCCTCCATCGTCTTCGGGGCTCTGCTGGGGCTGTTGTTCGCCGCGCTGACCGTACAGGTGATCGGCCTGGCCATGCAGAAGGAGACGATGGAGCTGATCCGCGGTGACATGACCGGCGCCCTGATCGTCATCTACAGTTATCTGGGGATCGCTTTCATCTATCAGAGCCGTGACAAGTTCAACCTCATCGTTCCCTACGTGGAGTTCCGGAGGGAGGAAAAGGGCAGAAAACCCATCGTTCTGGATACCAGCGTGATCATCGACGGCCGACTGCCGGACATCCTGAAGACCGGGGTGCTGGACGGACCGTTCGTGGTGCCCGAACTGGTACTGGACGAACTCCACAAGGTCGCCGACTCGGACGACAAGATCAAAAGGCAGCGGGGCCGGCTGGGATTGGACACGCTGAACGATGTGCAGGAGGCGCCCGAGGTGGACGTCCGGGTCCAGGAGTTGGCCACCGACCGTTCCCGCCCCGTCGACGAGCAACTGGTCCGCATCACCAAAATGCTCAACGGGCGGCTGGCCACCAATGACTACAACCTGAACCGGCGGGCCTCACTGGACGGCGTGGAGGTCATCAACCTCAATGAGTTGGCTAACGCACTGAAACCTGTCGCTCTGCCCGGGGAGGAGATCAACGTCAGAATCCTCAAGCGCGGCGAACAGCCCGGTCAGGGAGTCGGTTACCTCCAGGACGGCACGATGGTCATCGTCGAAGACGCCGCCCGACTGATCGACCAGGAAGTCGACGTCGTTGTCCGAAACACCATCACGCGCGAGACCGGGCGGATGATCTTCGCCAGAACAGTGGACTGAGGCACGGCCCCGGCTGCGCTGTGTCCGGATGAGATTGCCATGGTAGCCCCTCGAGACCACAGCCCGGAGGAAATCCGCTTCGCCGCCGTCGTTCCCGCCGCCGGGACCGGCTCGCGGATGGGTGGTCGAAAAAAGCCCTACATCACCCTGTGCGGACGACCGATCCTTCACCATGCAATCGAAAGGCTGCTGGAGGCGTCCTGTTGCGAGCAGCTCGTGGTCGTCGTGCACCGAGACGAGTTCGCCGAAGGGCGCGTGGCGGCCGAACTGGAGGAGAGATTTGGCCCAATACAGGTCGTCTGCGGTGGACCAACCCGTCAGGCCAGCGTCCTGGAGGGCCTGCGCGCCGTGGGGGACGGGGAGGAGCTGGTTCTCATTCATGATGCCGTTCGGCCCCTGGTCAGCCCCGAGGTCGTCCACAGGGTAGCCGTTGCCACCAGCCGCCACGGGGCGGCCATCGCCGCCGTTCCAGCCACCGAAACGGTCAAGCGCGTAACCGACGGGGACACCATTGCGGAGACGCCTCTGCGCGGCCACCTGTGGTACGCCAGAACGCCGCAGGGCTTCCGTAAGGACCTCATACTTCGCGCTCACAGCGAGCACGCCGGCGGGCCAAAGGCCACCGACGATGCGGAACTGGTCGAGCGTCTGGGGCACAGCGTTCACGTCGTCAGAGACCGCTATGACAACGTGAAGATCACCACCGAGGAAGACCTCATCGTGGCCGAGGCCATCCTGCGCTGGCGGCGTTCCAGCGGCACGGGCGGGCAGGATTGAGCGCGGCGCTGTGTCGCCTCAGTACCCTTCCGGCCCTGCTTCGGACGGAGCGGAGTCCACCATCCGGGTGAGGCCCGCGTAGTCGGTCAGGCCGCTGATCGCATCGTGAGCGCTGACGCTCTGCGCGCCGGCGGCTGCCGCGTACTTCAGGGCCGCCTCGGGGGATTCGCCGCGCAGGAATGCCGCCAGAAAGCCGGCTATGGCCGCGTCCCCGGCCCCGGTGGTGCTCGCCACCGACTCGACCGGGAAGGCAGGCTGCCACAGTTCTCGCTCCGACCACCGTTCGACGTCCCGGCACCGTCCCCGCCCGAATTCTTCCAGCCGGGCACTGCCCGCCGTCCGCAGGTAGAGGCCGCGATGTCCCGCCTTCAGGCCGGAAATGCCCGCGCCGAAGTCGAGCAGTTTGCCGGTGAGGCGCCGACAATCCTCCCGGCTCAAGGCGTCCACCAGCCCGCCGCCTTCGGCCGCGCCCCGTTCCCGGAGAGAAAAGAAGTTCTCCCGCTCCAGGCAGAAGACCGCCTCTTCGGCGCTGGGCAGGAAGATGTCCACCGCCGGCAGTGCGGCTTCCAGGATGGCTTCCCAGTCGACGCGGCCGCTGGCCGCCTCCGGGTCCGGCAGTGTCATGTCAAGGGAGGTGGTAGCGCCGCAGGCTCTGGCGCGCCGGAATATCTCCGCCAGCTCCCCACCTCCGTCCTCGTAGAGACGCCGCAGGAGGGGAGGGTAGCCGAGGTGCATGACGTCCGACCGCTCGACGGCCCCGAAGTCGATGTCCCGGAGCCCGAAGGTGTTGTTCGCCCCCGGGTTGTGGAGGAAAGTGCGGTCTACGCCGGGGGGAGCGAGGATGATCGTGTAGGCCGTTTGCTCCCCCGGGACTCGGCGAACGGCCTCCCCGCAGCGCGCCTGTTCCATCTTCTCGACAACGAGGCTCCCGAAGGAATCGTCGCCGACCTTGCCCACGGCCGTCACGGCCACGCCCAGCTTCGCCAGGGCCAGGCCGGTGTTCGCCACGGCGCCGCCCGTGGAGACCACGCAGTCACCCACCACGAGCAGGGAGCCCGGCACGAGAATCTCGGCAAGCCCCTGGCCTGCGGTGTCGCGGAACTTCGGCGTCAGGTCCAGGCACAGGTGCCCGGCCACGACCACTCCGTTGTCCGCCATGCCCAATTCCCTTCCGCACGCTGAGCCACAAGAGCCGCCGCCCCGCGCCGACGGCACGGCCCAGTGTAGCGGAAGTGCCCGCGGAATCAAGACGGCCTTTGCGTAGCCTCCTTTGCAGGAGCAGCGCTCAGCGCGTAGAATCCGTCGCGCCGGTTGAGACTACTTACAGCGGGAGAAAGCCGTGCACAACCTGAACCTGAACGGCCGCTGGGGGCTGACGTGGTGCGAGCCCGGAGAAGGGGAGGCGAGAGGCTGGGCCACCGGTGGCCTCCCGCCGGAGCGCCGGGTGGAGGCCCGGGTGCCCGGAGACGTCCACCTCGATCTGTTGGAGGCGGGCATCATCGACGAGCCGCTGTGGGGCCGCAACGCCGAGGACTGCCTGTGGATGGAGGGGAAGGACTGGTGGTACAGCCGCCGGTTCCAGCTTGCGCCCGGCCACCTCCTCGACCGCGTAGAGCTGCACTTCGCCGGGCTGGACTGCACGGCCGACGTCTGGCTGAACGGGCAGCCCGTGGGACATTCCAACAACGCATTGGTCGGCCATAGTTTCGACGTCACCGAGGCGGCCGCGGCGGGCGGGAACCTGTTGATCGTCCGGATCGACGCCGGACTTCGCGCCGCCGCCCATAGGAACGTCGAGGACTACTCGATGAGCAGCGCGGGCGACGAGCTTCCCCGGATGTGGATCCGGAAGCCCCAGTTCACCTTCCGGTGGGACTGGGCGCCCCGGCTGCTGACCTGCGGCGTCTGGCGCGACGTGACGCTCTGCTGCTACCGCAGAGCCGCCCTCAGGGACCTCTGCCTGGCCACACGGCTTCGGGCGGACGGATCGGCCCGGCTCGAAGTGCTGGCCGAGGTGGAGAACTTCGGGGAAAGCGACGTACCGCTCCGATTGGAGCTGGCCCTCGAGCGAGATGAAACGCACTCCCTCGCCGTGGAGGGCGAGGTGGCCGCCGGATGCCACACTCTCCGCGGGGAGATGGTGATCCCCGAGCCCGACCTCTGGTGGCCGGCACCCCTCGGCGAACCGGCGCTCTACGACGTCTCGGCGGAGCTGCGCTCGGGCGGCGAGAGGCTGGACGGGGCCGCCTTCCGCTGCGGCCTGCGGGAGGTGGAACTGCTCCAGGAGCCGCTGGGAGAGGAGGGCACTTCCTTCGTGGTGGCCGTCAACGGGCGGAAAGTCTTCTGCAAGGGCGCCAACTGGGTGCCCGCCGACTCCATCATCGCCCGCGTCAGTCCGTCCCGCTACGGAGCGCTGCTGTCGGCCGCCCGGGAGGCGAACTTCAACATGCTCCGCGTCTGGGGCGGGGGTGTCTACGAAGACGACCTGTTCTATCGGCTCTGCGACGAGAGAGGCGTACTGGTCTGGCAGGATTTCGCCTTCGCCTGCGCCTACTACCCCGACCGGGACGAGGAGTTCATGGCCGAGGTCCGCGCCGAGGCGGAGAAGGCCGTGCGCCGGTTGCGCAATCATCCCTGCATCGCCCTGTGGTGCGGCAACAACGAGAACCAGTGGATCCACTACCAGCGTCAGGGGGAGGGCAAAGCTGCCGAACGCTGCCACGGCATCCAGATATACGATGAACTGCTGCCGGAAGTCCTCGGCCGCCTCGACCCTACGCGTCCGTACCGCCCCTCCAGCCCCTACGGCGGGGAAGACCCCAACACTCAGCTCGAGGGCAACCGCCACGCCTGGGACGTCTCCATCCTGGCGCCCACCGTCGCCGAGCGCGTGGACTACAGCCGCTATGCCGAGGACCGCGGCAAGTTCATCACTGAATACGGCGTCCTGTCCCCGCCCCCCGCGGACAGCCTGCGGCGCTATCTCCCCTGCGATCAGATGGAGCGCGGCTCGCCGGCCTGGGAGTTCCACAACAATCGCTTCGAGAAGGGCACTAACCAGGAAGCACTGAAGCGCTACTGGCGGCCCGCCGAGAAGCTGTCCCTCCACGACTACCTCCGCTTCTCACAGGCCGTCCAGGCCGAAGCCCTGAAGTTTTCACTCGAACACTGGCGGCGGCGCAAGTTCCGCACCGCCGGCGCGCTTTTCTGGATGTTCTCCGACTGCTGGGGCGAGGTCGGCTGGAGCGTCGTCGACTATTACCTGAACCGCAAGCCCGCCTTCTACGCCGTGCGGCGTGCTTTCGCCCCGGTGCTGGTCAGCCTGGCGGCCGGGGAGCAGGACGTCGAGGTCTGGCTCGTCAACGACCGGCTCAAGGCCGTTGAGGCCGAACTGACGTGCGGCTGGGTCGACCTCCGCACCGGAGAGGTCCGCTCCGAGAAAGTCCCGGCCCAGGCACCCCCCAACGCCGCGCTCTGCGCGCGCCGCCTCGAGGTGCCCTCCGGACGGCGGGAGAGGTGGGTGGCCTTCGCCCGGCTGGAGCGGGACGGCCAAGTGCTGTCCCGCAACCGCCTTTTCCTCACCGGCTTTTACTTCAATCGTCTGCCCCTGCCGGCGGCGTCGGTGCGGTGCGAACCCGGCCCCGACGGCGAGGGCGTCACGGTGCGGACCGACGCCTTCGCATGGGGAGTTCACCTGGACGCGCCGGCCGGCGTCCGGCTGGAGGACAACGACTTTCACCTCCTGCCGGGGCAGGTCCGGGGTATCCCCGCCGCCGGCCCGCCGGACCTGCTCGAACGAGTGACGGCCCGTCCCCTCAACGACGCCACTCAACGTCCCCGGTCCTGACCCACCACCGAGCCGGAGTGTTCCTGAGCGCGGGCGCGGTCGCCAACGCCGACGTGCGGCGCGCACTCCGCAATGGCGCCCGGTCGGGGTGGCTCTCAACTGCTCCGCCCGTGGGCCTCCCTGACCCTCCAACAGCCCCCCTCGACAGTTCCGCCTCACGGGAGACGGCCCGGGTTTTATCGGGCGTGTGCTCTTGATCGCAACAGGGAGCAAACGGCGCGAGGGCGGCATACTTCCCGTGCATGCCCGGGGCCGGTGGTTCTTTCGACACCGCCGGAACTTATCTCGTATACTGTCCGACTACAGGAAGGTTCTCTCGCAGGGAGGTCCGGGAATGGACTGCAGAAGGGTCCCGTGGGCAGGGGTAGTGTGGCTGGTCTGCGCGATGGCGTGCCTGTCGATGGGCTGCTCGTACGCGCGGCACCGCGTGGAAGATGCGGCTCAGATGGTGGACATCGGCTTTACGGTTACCGATACGCCCCAGATCGGTCTGTACTGGAACAGCCTGGACGTTTTTCCGGTGGGTTACAGCAAGATAGACGGGCATTTCATCGGATGGGGTGGCAACCAGATCGGGATCACCCGGCATTACAACGAGTGCTGGGGCTTCGGCTACGCTCGGGAGGAGATCGGCTGGGGCGCGTGTTGCCACGAGGCTGCGGCAGTACTCCTCGTCGGCAAGGCGCAGCCCGTTGGTTACCACCCGGACGCGGAGGCCGTATGACTGCGCTATCTTGATGATCTCGAAAAGGTCCTTCCTCACGGTGGGCTCGCCGCCGAAGAGCTGCACCGCCGGTCGGGACTCCAGCTCCGCGAAATGCTCGAACAACTTCTCGAAGTATTCCAGCGGCGGCTCGAACAGGAAGCCCATGCTCGGCGTGTTGTTTATGCAGATGGGGCAGTTACAGTTGCACCGGTTGGTGATGTCCACGAATATGAAGCTGGGCTGGTTCTTGTGGCGGCATTCCAGGCAGTTCAGCGAACAGCCCGCCGGGGCCGGGTGTTCGCCGTCGAGTTTGCGCTTCTTCAGGTACCGCTCCGCATCCGAGGAGATGACGGTCTCGTTCACCCCACACTCGGGGCAGTGTTTGACCAGCAAGATGCGGCCGTCCCGTTGCTGCGGCTCCGCCTCGACCAGCCGGCCACACTCATTGCAGAGAGCTTTGTTCATGATCTTTCCTGCGTTTCACTCCTCGCGGTACGGTTTCCGGGACAAGCTGCCCGGGACCGCCTGTCACACGGGACCCGCAGCCAGTTCGGCTTGGTACAAAGTGGGGATGACACAGGCGGTTCGATCGGGTTCACCCTGATTCTTCCGTTTCCTCCGCGCTCAGCTCTGCCCCGATGACGGCTGTTCCGGTAAGTACAGCCACCACCGCCCACCCGATCAACAGGCGCTCCCCGTCGACCGAGGCCGCTTCCACCTCATCGTCGACGGAGGGTGCTCGCCAGATGAAACGGTAGTGGGAGGCGTGCGTAAGGGTCGCACGGCCACCGCGGGCGAGAGTAGTGACGGTCCATGGGGGGAAGACGGCCATGAGAAAGAAGAAAACGGCACCGATCCACAGAGCCCTTTTTTGCTTCCTTTTCTTCAAGGTCTCAGCCCCTCCTTCCCGGCCGAGCAGCCTGCGCTTCTTACGGGCGGACCGCACCCGGGCCAACGCCAGCAGTGCACCCAGCCCTGCGCCGACACCCACCGCACGGAAGGGATCGCAGATGATGAGGCACTGTCCGCCCAGCAGCGGACTTACCCACAGGAACAGCCCCAGCCCGATTGTGGCGCCGATCAGGCCGGCGAAGACGACCTTACCGGTGCCCGACCAGTTCGTCATTGTAGCGTTGCTCGCCCCATGCACATGCAGGTCGGTAACCAATCTAATCTACCTGATTCCCCTCGGCGGCACAAGGCACGGCACCGTTACGTGCTCCACCGGACGCGCCTTCCGCGGCCTTCCCGTTAGCCCGCCGAGGGCGATTCGCTTATCGTGGAGGCAAAGCGAAGGAGAACGCACGTGAGCCCGGAAAGCATATTCGGTCTGCTCCTCGGCGCGACCCTTGGTTTCGGCGCCGGGCAGTTTCTGGCACGGCGGCGATCGAAGCCTGCCGCCGTGCACCTCCCGTATCTCCTCGCCGCCTGCGGGGGGTCGATCGGGTTTGCCGTCGCAGCGTTGCTGGGCGCGGGACAAGCCTTTCCACGGAGTCCATACCTGGTCGAGGTGGACAGCGATGAGATGTTCACGCGACTGCTCACGCAAGCGGGAGAGCCCGTGCTTGTGGCCTTCTCCAGCCGATATTGTCCTCCCTGCCGCCGCATGCTGCCCGCGCTGCACGCGCTGGCAGACCGCCACGCCGGGCAGCTCCGCGTGGCCAGGGTTAACGCACCCAAAGTGCCCGAGATCACGGATAAATACCAGGTGAGCGGCCTGCCGACGCTCGTCGTTCTTGACCGAGGCAGGGAGGTGGCACGCCGGGAGGGCTACCGCGAGGCGGAAGAACTGGAGGCGCTGGTTCGTGAGCATCTTCGCTCTTCGCCCCCCGCCGGAGGCCCGGATCACGGAGCGCCCGAGTGACCTGAGGTGGAGCGCGGTGTCCTGCACAGGGCGGTGGGCACGCTGAAGCCGCAGCGCGCCGCGCAGGGGTCCGCCGAAGGCTGACGTGAGCACACTTCTGCAAGCCACAGGGTCAGGACATGGAGCTGAAGACGTTCTCCATCTGCGCGAAGAACAGGGAGGAGGTCGGGCCGGTGCGCCGCCGGGCCGAGTCGGCGGGGCTGGTCTACGACGAGGACGCCCCCGACTTCATGTTCTCCCTGGGCGGGGACGGCACGTTCCTCATCGCCGAACGCCGCTACCCCGGCATTCCCAAGCTGCTCGTGCGCGACAGCCGCATCTGCTTCAAGTGCCACGATGAGCCGCTGGAGCAGATGTTGGGGACAATAGCCGGGGGCGAGGCCCGCATCCGCGAGATAATGAAGCTGCAGTACCGCTGCAGGGACGTCCACGCGCTGGCCGTCAACGACGTCGTCGTGCGCAACCGGGACCCGCGGCACGCCCTGCGCTTCCGGCTGCGCATCAACGGGGAGGAACTCGGCGGGGTGCTCATCGGCGACGGCATCGTGGCGGCCACCCCTTTTGGCTCTACCGGCTACTACAGTTCCGTCACCGGGGACACCTTTGAGCGCGGGATCGGGCTGGCCTTCAACAACCTGACCGAACAACGGGAAGCCCTGATCCTGGAAGAGGACGCGGAGGTTGAGCTGACCGTGGTCCGTTCCGACGCCCGGGTGGCCGCCGACAACCGCCCCGAACTTTTGGAGATCGGCGAAGGGGACGTTGTGCGCGTGACCGGCGCCGATGAGGTGGCCCGGCTGGTCGGACACTGAGTAGTGCGGGACCGGTCAGCCCGGCGGCAGTCCCGGTTCGCGAAGGCTGCGGCACTGGCGGGAGTTCAAGCGTTCTTCTGGCCACATCTGGCCGCCCCCGCAGGGCGGCGTCTCTTTGTTGCGCCCTACGAGCCCCGGGGCTGCCGCGCCCGGCCTGAAGGGTTTTGCACGTGATGCCTCCTCGCTATCAAACGCCCGCGTCGTTATCATCAAGGGGCCGGACGATCAGTTCGGCTATGCCGCCCAGGATATCTTTCTGAGCGAGCGCACCTTTCAGCGAGCGAAGAATCTCTTCGTTCGGTTCAACGCACCTGGCCCGTCTGCTGGCACGGTTTGCGGGCAACGGTTCCGGGAATGCGCCGGCCCCGCAGGGGCCATGTGATGGAGGCCGGGGCTTTAGCCCCGGTTGCCGGCGCATGTAAGCTAATTGTGCGCCCCGGAGGGGCGCGGTCGGGTCAGTGAAGCACCAGGGCTGAAGCCCTGGCCTTCATGACCGCGCCGCTCCGCGGCGCAATGGCGGGGACGCCGGACCTGCCCGATGAGGGGAAGCATCCCCGCGAGGCAGCGTTTGGCAACTGGAACGCATTTACCTCAAACTGCTTAGCAGGTTTGCACGCGTGGTTGGCGACGCGCCGAGAGAGTCCGAAAGGCGTTGAGGCATGATCGGGCTGGAACGACACACTGTACGGCTCGTCGAGTACCAGCCGGAGTGGGCGAAGCGCGCAGAGGCGGCCTGCCGGGCCGTCCGCCGGACTGCTGGGGACCTCCTTGTTGACGTCCAGCACGTCGGCAGCACGGCCGTGCCCGGGCTTCCGGCGAAACCGGTCCTGGACCCGGCCGCCGCCCTGCCTTCACTTGAAGTTGTGCCCGAATTGGTGGAGAGGCTGACCGGCATCGGCTACATCTACAGGGGCGATGCGGGGGATTCGGGCGGGCACCTTTTCGTCCGGGACTCTGCGCCCGACGTCCGCACGATTCACCTGCACGTGGTGCTGCTCAACGGTGATCAGTGGAGGAACTATCTGCGGTTCCGGGACGCCCTCCGGCGGGACGACCGGCTACGCGGCCAATACGCAGAGCTGAAGCGGGAACTCAAAGCCAGGTTTCCCGCCGACCGAAAGTCGTACACGGAGGGAAAACACGACTTCATCCGGGGAGTTCTGAGCGGGGAACCTGGGGGAACGCCGGAATCCGAGGGAGCCCCGACGGGCGCCCGCTGAGCGGAACCAGGTATGCGTCGGGCAGACTGCTGGCGGGACCGAAATCCCCGTCGACTCTCATCGCCCGCAGCGAAGTGCTGGGGTCCGGGTACGTGCTGTGCGCCGCGCGCCCCCCACATTGTGCTCACTCGTTGGGCGCCGGTCTACCATGGCGCAATACCTGGAAGCTCAGCCCGCCCTGCCTCTCCCAGAAGTGGTGTTCCTAACGCGTACGCAGGGAATAGCTTACGGGAAAAACAGTGGACTCCGCGGCGTTTGGCACGCCGGTAGCACAGGGAAAGGGGCGGCGGCCGACGGTCGGCCGCCTCAACCAGTCCGGGCAGAACGGGAAGGAGTTCTCTGATGGGACGCACGCTGATCGTGCTCGCAGTTGCCTTCGCTGCACTCGGGGCCCCTGTTTTTGGGGCCGTTGAACTCGCCGAACCCCCCGAACCCGCCGAGGCGGAGTGGTAGTGGACGATCGACGCCACCTATAGCGGTAAATACATCTGGCGCGGCATCAACGTGGTGGACGATCACGTGTTGCAGCCCTCGGTGACGCTGGGCCGCGGCGGCTTCTCGCTGAACGTCTGGGGCAACCGTGACCTGACGGGCGCTAACGGGTTCGGCGGCGACTTCACCGAGATCGACTACACGGTCGACTACTCCTGGGAGTGGCGGGAGCTTGTCCTCTCGGCCGGGGCCGTCTATTACGACTTCCCTCACGACATAGCCGCCGGGACCGTCGAGGTTTACGGGGCCGTCGGCCTGGATATGCCGCTCTCCCCCGCGCTGACCGTATATGCCGACGTGGACGAGGCGGACGGCGCCTACGCATCTCTATCCGTGGGGCGCACCATCCCGGACGTGTGGCAACCGGCCGAGGGGGTGAAGATGTCCGTGGACCTCTCGGCGGCCGTCGGGTTCGGTTCGTCCAACTGGAACCGCTTCTACTTCGGGGAGGATGAGTCCGCCGTCAACGACCTGCTCCTCAGCGCGGGCTTGCCCTTCGAGCTGGGCGGCGGCTGGACCTTGACGCCTTCGCTTTACTTCTCCGCTCTGCTCGACGAGGACATCCGGGACGCCCAGGACGACCAATCGAACCTTTGGGCGGGACTCACCGTGTCCTATAGCTTCTGATGCGGTCCGCGTCGCCGACTTACCCGGCTTGCGAAGGGCCCTCCGGTTCCCCCGGGAGGGACTGACCGAAGCGGCTGAGGTAGGGCTTCATGGCCTCGAACCACTTCTGGGCCATCTTCCTCTGCCCCTTTGGGTTGGGGTGGGCCCAGTCGAAGGTGTCGGGTTCCTCGCGCTTCGGGTTGGCGGTGAAACCCCGGTAGTGATGGACGGCTTTCACGGGCGACTTCTCCGTTGTGACCTCCTCAACCATCTTCTGGACCAGCGGTCGGATCTTCGCAGCGGCGCCGCCCTTGAAGTTGAGATGGCCGACCAGCACCACGACCTCCGGGTTGGCCTCCCGGAGCATACCGATGATCTCCCGCAGGGGCTCCACGATAGCGTCGGTGAAATCCTCGGCGCCCTGGTCGTTGGTGCCCAGGTGGATCAGCGCGACGTGCGGCGGCGACGACCACTGCGACATCCACTTCCTCAGGTTGTCGCGGACCTTGGCCGTCTTCCAGCCATAGTGCCCCTCGTGGTCGGTGTCGAAGGGCTCTCCGTCGCAGTCGGGCCATTTCACCTGCGGATGCAGGCCCTTGTCCATCGAGCCGATGAAGTCGAATTCGAGGCCGGCCTCCGTCAGCATGCAGAACAGGGGGTAGCGGTAGGTCCACTCCGGGCGGTCCCTCCGGCCGCCCTGGGTGATGCTGTCGCCGAGGGGAAGGATGTGGATGGTCTCCGGACTGGAGGTGGCCCGGTCTCCACCCGTCTCCGCGCCGGCGGGCAGCGCGAGCATGAGGAGCGAGAGGACGGCCAGTGAGGCGATCACAACACGCGGGTGGCATTCACGGAACATGACGTTACCTCCTTCGGGCGGCTACCAGAGCCCGTCAAAGGCGGAAGCATACCGAGGCGCGGTCAGGTCGTCAAGCCCGCAGACATGTATGCGGGTATGCCGCCCCGAGGACGAGACCGTCCGGGCGATCGTCGAGCAGAACCTGGAAGGGGAGCGCTGCGCAATCGGGGTGTACGACGAATTGCTCGAGATGGTTCGGGGGAAGGACGACGTCACCTACAATCTGTTGCTCCAGATTCAGGGGGACGAGTTGGAACACGAAGAGGACCTGGAGACCTTCCTGGAAGACCTCGACATGGTGAAGTAGCCGGAACAGGTCAGGCATCCACCTGAGGCCGAAGCAAGGGTGTCCGGCCCCATCGGGCCGCTGTGCAACACTTTTCTTCCCACCATACGAAGGGGGCAGTAACGATGGCCGAAGTAGCCCGCAAGATGGTCGAGGACGCCGGTGTGGACGTCGACGAACTCCTGGAGAAGCTGACCGCCAATGCCTCAGCGGAGTTCATCACCTACTTCTACTACACTCACCTCCGCTACAACCTGATCGGCCTGAAAGGCGAGGGATTGAAGCAGATCGCGGAGACCGCACGGGTGGAGGACCGGAACCACTTTGAGGCCCTCCTGCCTCGGATCTACGAGCTGGGTGGAGAACTGCCCAACGACATGAAGGAGTTCCACGATCTGTCGGGCTGCCCGCCGGCCAGGCTGCCGGAGGACCCCACGGACGTGGAAGCAATCCTGGAGGTGCTGGTCGAGGCGGAACGCTGCGCCGTGAGGCAATACAGCGGAATCTGCAACATGACGGCCGGCAAGGACCACAGGACCTATCTGCTCGCGCAGGCGATCCTGAACGAAGAGGTCGAGCACGAAGCGTGGTTCTCGGAGTTCCTCGGCGAGGGGCCGTCAGGCCACTATCTGCGCCAGGGGGAGACTTCTCCGTTCGTGCGCAAGTTCCTGCGCTGAATCTACGTTGGACTCGTTTGGCGGGGGGGAACCGTCCACACGGTCGGGTCTCCCCCCCCATACACACCAGCAGTTTTTTGCCAACCCGAAAGGACGGATTCATGGCGGAGCGAAGCATCCAGACGGAGACGGCCGAGGCGTTCGGACGGACCTTTGTGAAGGGCAACATACCTGAGATTAACGACGTGCGGTGCCTGGCGTGCGGGCACTGCGTGGAGCTGTGCAGGAAATTGGGGCCGGACGTTCTGGAGATTGTCGACGGTGTCGCCAGGCCAGTCCGCCCCGAGGACTGCATCGGGGACGGCGCGTGCATGCTGGCGTGTCCCACCAAGGCGATTTTCCTGCTGAGCAAGTACGACCCCGATGCGCCCCCGGAGCCGGTCTGACGTTGCCCGGCTTCGGAGGGCTCGGCGGCTTGCGGCGCCGCCCGTCGGCGGGTGTCCGCGACCTGTCGTGAAGCGTGGACCGTGGTTCTCAAAGGAGCGCAGCCCGGCGGCCGGTGGCTGCTGTGCACCGGTGGAGTTCCGGCAGCATTGACCGGCAGTGGCACAGCGCCTTATCATGGGCTTTCCCTGAGCGGGGCCGCGAACATGCAGCACCGGCTGTTGGAGAGGTCGTGGTGGGACTCAGTAACGTAGCGAGGCGCCTCACTTCCGCCGTCCGCATGGTCCGGTCCATGCGGCGTTTCCTGAAGGGCGCGCCCGGCCGTGACGATTTCCGCTCACGCGTGCAGGGCTTGCTTGCAGGGCGGGAGACGGCGTTCCTGGCGGCTCTGAAGCGGGGCGTTTTTGACAACCCGGGGAGCCCATACTTGCCGCTTTTCCGCAACGCCGGCTGCTGCTACGGAGACGTCGCGGAGCTTGTCCGGCGGGACGGCCTGGAAGGGGCTCTCGCCGAACTCGCCCTTGCAGGCGTCTACCTGACTCACGACGAGGCCAAGGGCCGGGTGGCGGTCAGGCGGGGGAGTGCCGCATTCCGTCTCTCCGATTCCTCCCTGGACAATCCATTCGTAGAACCTCATCTGCAGATGGCCACCAGTGGCAGCACCGGACCGGCCGGGAGCGTGGCCCTGCACCTGGGTCACTACCGGGACCAGCTCGCTCAAACGGCGCTGTCGATCGAGGTCAACGACCTCGTCGACGCGGTGTGGGCTGTGTGGCTCCCGCCGACGCAATGGTACCTGTCCCGGCTGATGAGACTGACCCGACTTGGGCGGACGCCTCAGCGCTGGTTCTCACAGGTGCCCGTACGCCCGCGCGGCGGGGATTTGTCCCGTTGGGCGAAGTGGCGCTGCTTCGTTGCCCTCTGCCGGAAGTGGGGGCTCACCGTTCCCTGGGTTGACCTGGCGCCCCTGCACAGGCCGCGGGGCGTAGTTCAGTGGCTGGGCCGAAACGCCGGGCGGGGGAAACGGGCGGCGCTGGTGACCTATCCTTCTTCGGCCGTGAGGGCCTGTTTCGCGGCGCGAAAGGAAGGAGTTTCCCTGGGCGGGTGCACCTTCGTTGTTTCCGGAGAGCCCATTACGAGTGCCCGACGGCGCTGCATCGAGGACGCGGGCGCGAAGTGCCTGCCCCTGTTCGGCACGACGGAGTTGGGCGAGTGCGCCGAAGGCTGTCTGTCGCCGCAGGGGCCGGACGACATGCACGTCTGCCTGCACAAGTTCGCCGTCATTGAGCATACCCGGACGCTGCCGGGCGGGGTGGAGGTGCACCCGCTGTTGTTTACTTCCCTCGGACGCTTTGCTCCGAAGTTCTATATCAACGTGGAGAGCGGAGACAGCGGCGTGGTGGAGGATCGGGAGTGCGGCTGCGCATGGGAAGGGCTCGGCTTTGTCCGGCACGTACGTGGGGTATGGAGTTTCTCAAAGCTGACGGCCGAGGGGATGACGCTGCCCGGCGGCGAGGTCCTCAGGATTCTGGAAGAACACATGCCCGCTCGTTTTGGTGGAGGCACGGGAGACTACCAACTAATCGAAGCGGACGGCGAGGCGGAACCGACGCAGTATCTGTTGCTCGTCAATCCGGCGCTGGGCCGCCTTGACGAAGAGGCGGTTCGTCGCGAGTTCCTTCAGGCATTGGAGGAAAGTATGACCGGATCGAGGCTGGCGGGACGCTTCCTGTGCCATGCGCGGCAGCTTCAGGTAACGCGGGAGCGCCCGGTCGGCCGTGCGGGTTCCAAGAGCCTTCCCGTCATGCTGCGTCCGAGAGGGGCGGGCTCAGAACGTCGCTGAGTTGGACGATGGGCGTCCGCTCCCAACGAGCGCCGGTCCGTTCGCAGGGCCTGTCCATCGGCCCGAACGTAGTTTACGCCCACTCAGCCGAGCCGTCCCGTGTCGGCAGGGACAGTACGAACCGGCTGCCGCTTCCAGGGGTGCTCTCGACCGCCAGCCTCCCGCCGAGCAGATCGGCCCTTTCCTGGATGCTGAACAGCCCCACTCCCTGGTTTCGGCCGGGCCTCTGGCGCACTTTTTCGGGCTCGAACCCCACGCCGTTGTCTTCGACTATGACCTCCAGGAGGTCCCCGTTCCGGCGGAAGCGGAGGTGTGCGCGGTCCGCTTCTGCGTGCTTCACGGCATTGAACAGCAGCTCCCGAGCGGCACGGTAAGCAAAGGTTCGGCGGCGTTCGGGCAGATCCGGAGAGGTTTCCTGAATGTCGGTTTCAACGGAGAGTCCGTATCTCTGGGACATGGCTGTCGCCAGGTGTGCGAGCGCCGGTCCCAATCCCTCGACGTGAAGCAGAGGGGGGTTGAGGTCGCGGCTCAGGTTGCGGGAAGTCTGGATGGCCTGGGCGATGGCTTCCCGTAGTTCGTCGGCGGTCTCCGCAAGGGCGCTGTCGCCCTCGGCTCTCTTGAGCATCCCTGCGCGGAGTTTGGCGTAAGCCAGGGTTTGCTGGAGATCGTCGTGCAGCACCCCGGCCAGGCGCCGGCGCTCGCGGTCCTCCGCCTCGGTTAACTCCAGGGCGAGGCGCTGCAGTTGCTCGGTCCGTTCCCGTGCTTCGGCGGTTCGCTCCGCGACGCGTTCCTCCAGTTCGGCGTTGAGCGTTCTCAGCTCGTGCTCGGCCTGCTTCAGGTCCGTAATGTCCTCCAGCACCACCAGCACCCGGTGCTCTCCGCTTATCCGCAGCGGAGTAGCGTAGAGAAGAAACGTCTTTTCCACATTCCCGTCGCCGCGAGTAAATGCCATATCCGCTTCGACCTGTCGGTGGGTTTTGCCGGTTTCGATGGCGTCCAGGACGGTATTTCGGACGGTGCATCCCCGGCAGGCCTCGCCATAGCCGCAGCCGCGCGGGTCGTCCAGGGCGTGGAGGCAGCGGAGGGCCTCCCCGGCCCGAACTCCGGGGATTTCTTCGGGAGGGCGGCCGGCGAATTCGGCACCGGTGGCGTTGATCTTCTGAACGCGCCGCTCCTCGTCGACGACGAACATGACAAACGGCGCGTTCTCGATGATAGCGCTCAGTTGCGACTCGCTGTCCCGCAGTTTCTGCTCGGCCCGTTCGGCATCGGTCACGTCCGTCAGGGTGAACAGCATTCGCCGGACGGTCCCGCTGTCATCTTTCAGGGGCACCAGGCGCCAGTCCCAATACGTTGTGCCGCGTTCGGGCTGGTCGGGATGTTCGAACGGCTTGGCGCGGATGGAGAAGGGCTCGCCGGTCTCAACGACCCTTCGGAAGATGGCCTCGTTCTCCTCGTGCGGGTACAGCTCGAAGTGGTTCTTGCCGATGTACTCTTCCGGCTCACGTCCTCCGGCCTCCGCGTAGGCCCGGTTGACCCAGAGGAAGTTGAAGTCCGCGTCCAGACACGCCATCATCACGTGCGTGCTGTCGGCGATGCGTTCCAGCAGGTCTTTGCTGATCATTGCCCGGATTTCCGCGCGTGAGTCGGTTGGGGAAAGAACTCGGACGGAGCGGTTCCCCGTGCCGCTGAACCGAGTCTAAGATAAGGACACGCTTTGTGCAATATCCGGACTGCGGCGCCGACTGCGGGTGACCGGAGACACTGTCGAGGAACGACGAAATGGCCGAGATGACCATGCGGCGGCGCATCCTCCGCGTCGTGCAGGGCAGGGCGCCCGACCGGGTCCCGTTCGTGCAGTACGAGGGTCAGGTTGCCGAAGAAGATACCTGGAAGCTGGTGGGGCGGCCGTGCGCGGTCGGCACGTCGATTTCCGCCAGTGTGTCCGTCTCCCGCCGATACTCCCACAACCGCCAGTACGGCCCCGTGGGGCGCGAGCGCCCCAGCAGGCCGGGTGGGACATGCCAGACCGGCCACGGCTGCGTGAGGTCACGGAAGACAACGAAGTCGGCGCCGGAACGTCGGGCGAAGCGCAGCATCTCGGCGCGGTAGCCCGGGCGGTCCGGCCTTATGCGGGCGGGCATTCGGCGCACGGGTAGCCCGGTAAGGATCGGCATGGCCTCGGCCGTCGTCCTGTTGCAGGCGACGGGTCCGGCGGCCTCGGAGTCGAGCAGCCATTTCCCGATGCTCAAAAGCCGCCGGTAGGCCCCGCCCCGCAGCACCCGGTAGAAGTCCGGATGCCGCTGCACGTAGACATCGCCGGCGAAGAGCAGAAGATTCGGCAGCAGAACCGCCGCCACGAGCCGGCCCCCGGACAACGCCCTCACGCCTCGTCGGCGCAGGAATCGTGTAATCTCGTTCAGACCGACCAGGAAGCACATCAAGATGAACGGTGCCAGGGGCACGGCGTAGCGCCCGAGCGTGGGCCCGTAGGTGGCGGCCAGGGCCGCCAGGGGAATCAAAAACGCAAGCCATGCCGCAGGGAGCACCGCGCCCTCGCGCCACAGCCTGTAGCTGCCCGCCAGAAGAACGGCCAGGATCAGGGCGTCCACTGCCACCACCGCGGCCTCCGGCAGCACCGCCGTCGCTCCGGCCTCCCACGGCGGGAAGAGAATGTCCGTCGGCCATCGAACGACCCCGATCGCACGCCGCCCCAACGTGCCCAAGGCCGCACCGTCCGGCAGGTGGTAGTCGAGCTGGAGTCCACGGCTCAGCTCGGGTGCCGCCTCGATTCTGGCCGCGGCTTCGGCGCTGACCCGATCGGACCAGGCGAAGTAAACGAAGACCATGCCCAGAACCGCAATCGAGAGGACGGCGGCGTTGGCCGCGCGCGCCCACCGGCGGCGTTCGCCCAGATCTCCCAGCGCCTTTACCCGTCTCGGTGGGGCTGCTCCGGTGTCGGTCACTCGGTCCTTCCAGGGAAACCGAGCGCCAAGGTTAAGCACGCCTCGCCGGAGTGTCAAGTAACCTCATGGTGCTCTGTAGAGATGATGTGCGATCCACCGGAGCAGCAAGGTACGGCGTGGCAGAACGGCGAGATGCGTTCGGCGCCCGAAGGTAAGGCGCCTCAGCATGACGGCGCGGGAGGCGCCCGGCCGATTGGAGTGCCGACGGATGCTTTCTACAAATCAGTTCCAGAACTTCTGTGGGTCTTCCA
>CAZEAP010000032.1:11246-38632 GCA_964510315.1 uncultured candidatus Brocadiaceae bacterium | reverse complement strand
GGTGCAGATGATGGTGAGGGAGTTCGATACGCGATCTCTTCACACCGGCCTGCCGCCAGGACCCGCCGGTCAGGCTTTTGTGCATCGGGTACCTCACCGCGCCCCTCCGGGGCGCAATTGGGTATTCGTGGGAGATACCAGGGCTGAAGCCCTGGCCTTCACGACCGCGCCGCTCCGCGGCGCAACGGCGACGGACGGGCCGCCGCTCGCTCCGGATATGCCGCGGCACAGCCGCCCGGTCAGGCTTTTGCGCATCGGGTACCTCACCGCGCCCCTGCGGGGCGCAATTGGGTATTCGTGGGAGATACCAGGGCTGAAGCCCTGGCCTTCACGACCGCGCCGCTCCGCGGCGCAACGGCGACGGACGGGCCGCCGCTCGCTCCGGATATGCCGCGGCACAGCCGCCCGGTCAGGCTTTTGCGCATCGGGTACCTCACCGCGCCCCTCCGGGGCGCAATTGGGTATTCGTCGGAAATACCAGGGCTGAAGCCCTGGCCTTCACGACCGCGCCGCTCCGCGGCGCCGACGCTGAACATGTACGCGCCCCAGGGCGGGCTCTTGACGGAGTCTTGGGCCCGGGGGGCGAGCCCGAGCTGCCATGAGAGTCCGAGACCGTCAAGATCTGGCTAAAGACAAGGGCTGAAGTTAACGCACCGTGGCGTGCCACGGCCTCCGTCACACGGCCGGTTTGGGGCCTGCCACGATCTCGCCGTTGAGCACATGGCCCGCCGTTTTTCACGTTGGGACTTGCGCCGCCATTCTGACGTGCATCTTCACGGCTGCGGGGCGTTGGGAGCACGGCGCTCAACAGCCATCGCCCTTGCAGGAATCCGGAACGGTTTCACTCTCCCTCGAAGGCCTCCCGGGCGGCGTCGTAGACTTCCCTGAGGGTCAGGTCGTGCTCTTCGGCGAGGGCGCGGCAGTCCTCGTACTCCGGCTGGGCGCGCACCACCCGTTCCCCCAGCAGGGCGACCTTCATCCGCAGTTCGCCCCACGGCGTGGCGACGGTCCGGCTCTCCCGCTCCAGCTTCGAGCGCTGCCAGAGGGACCGCCGCACCCCGAGCGTGGAGGTGTGCCGCCAGAGCAACTCGTGGAGCCGGTCCAGCCCCTCCGGCGGGCAGAGGACGGTGAGCTGCACGCCCGGGCGGTTCTTCTTCATCTGCACCGGTGTCACGAAGACGTCCAGGGCGCCGCCTTCCGCAAGCTTCTCGGTGCAGAAGCCGACTTCCTCGGCCGTCATGTCGTCCAGGTTGGTCTCCAGAACGCACACGTAGTCGGCGGCGCCCTCCCCCGGGGGGCTCTCGCCGACGACCAGTCGGAGGACGTTGGGCAGGCGGTCGGGGTCGCGCGCGCCGGCCCCGTAGCCGACGGTGTTCACCGACATGGCGGGCCACGTGGGGGAGGGCTCGCCGAGGGCATGGAGGACGGCGGCGCCGGTGGGCGTGGTCAGTTCCTGTTGGACCGGGCCGCCCCGGGTCGGCATCCCTTTCAGCAGCTCGACGGTAGCGGGGGCGGGGACGGGGAGCGTCCCGTGAGCGGCCTCCACCGTGCCGCCGCCGAGGGCGACGCGGGAGAAAAGCAGCTTCTCCACGCCGAGTTCCCGGAGCCCGGCAACGGTTCCCACGATGTCACATATGGCATCGACGGCGCCCACCTCGTGGAAGTGCACGCTGTCGGTGTCGGTTTTGTGCACGAGGGCTTCGGCCTCGGCGAGTGCGCGGAAGACCGCTTCGCTCCCCTCGGCCACCTCCTCCGCCGGCGAGCCCTCCCGGATGATCGAGAGCACGTCGCTGAGGCCGCGGTGCGGCTGGTGTTCGTGATGGTCCAGCTCCACCCGGACGCGGGTGGCGGCGACGCCCGCCCGCCTCACGCGCTCGGCGCTCAGCGAGTAGCCGGAAACCGGCAGTCCGGCCAGGGCCTCTTCCATCTTCTCCAGCGGCACGCCGGCGTCCACCAGCGCCCCCAGGCACATGTCGCCGCTGATCCCACTGAAGCAGTCCAGGTATCCGATGCGCATGGTCTCCCCTCCGGGCAAATCTCCCGATTAGAGCACATTCGCCGGGCCATCGCAACGCGGCAGGTTCGTGGCCCCGTATTCAGCCCCGGGTGCCCGTCCACACGTGGCCGCCCCGCCAGGGCGGCGTTTCCTTGTTGCCCTCTTTGAGTCCCGGCCCGTCCGCCGTCGTCCTTCGTGGCCTTCGTGCTCTTCGTGGTTTATTCGCCGCCCGGTTTGGAGGGTGCCCGCAGCACTTCGGAGGCCCCTCCCTTCCGGCCCCAGTAGTCGACGGCCTGCACCCGGCAGTACCTCTCCCCGGTGGTGGGCCGCGGGTCCAGCCACGCCGTGCAGATCGTGTCCGCCGCGTTCAGCCGCTTCCAAGGACCCTTCGGGGAGCTACTGCCCAGCACCTCGTAGGTGCGCACGAACCGCGAGGGCACCGAGTCCCAGCTCAGAAGGAACCGCTGCTCCCCCCGCAGCCCGGGGCAGGGGAGGGCGTCGAGGCCCTCCACCGGCGGAGGCGGCGTTTCCGGCCGGCGGGACAGCAGCACCAGCTCGACCGACGGCAGCGGCAGCGCCACCGCCAGCTCCAGCGCGCCGTCGGGGACCTCCACCTCCCGCGGCTCGGCGATGAGGGTCGGTTCGTGGTGGAGGCGAAGCTCCTCTATCAGCTCCTCCGGCGGGTTGCCGGGCGCCCCGGCCTCCTCCCAGACGGTGTAGGGGTCGGCGTGCTCGGCGTCGATCCGGTAGCGCGCCAGCAATCCCGCTTCGAACGGGATGTCCTCCAGCCGGAGCCGCACGTCGCGGCTGCCGGAGGACATGATGCGGTCGCGGCTGTTGTAGAGGAGCAGCGCGACCTGTTGCCCGTCACGCGCGCCGGCGATGAGGCCGACCTCCCCGGCGGGGTCGGTGCCCGCGAACTCCAGCCGCTCGTCGCCCAGAAGGGCCAGCAGGGCCATCAGGTTGAGCACCGGTTTCCTGGTCAGCTCGAAGCCGTCGGCGTCGCCGAAACGGGCGAGCAGCGTCCTGTTGCCCCATGTGCCGAGGAAGCCGTTGTCGTTGCTGAGGAGCCCGTAATCGACGCCCAGGCGATCGATGAGACGGCGCTGGTGCTGGTGGATGATCTTGGCGGCGATGGCCGCGTAGTAGGGACGCGCGCGCCAGGTGTGGATGCGCCCCCAGCCGGTCTGCGGGTCGCATTCGTTGTTCATGAAGGGCCTGTCGGCCAGCCGGGGGTGATGCTCCCGGATGTAGCGGACGACGGCCTCCTCACGCTCGCAGATGTGAAGGCTGCGGGGGTTGAGGTCTTCCTCGCAGGAGCGGACGCCCTTTTCGTGGACGGAGACGAAGTCCAGCCGCACGCCCTCCTCGCCGGTGAAGTAGTTCGTGCCGCAGTCGCAGTGCGCCAGGAAGCCTCTCAGCAGGTCCGAGAGCCCGCCGCAGGTGCCCGGCCCGCCGAGCCGCAATTCCGGGTCGGCCTCCTTCAGTCCCTCCGAGCAGGCATCGTAGTAATTGAAATGCCCCTGCTGGTTCTCCGGCCAGCGGTCCCAGCCGAAGCCGACGTCGGGTTCGTTCCAGGATTCGAACTGCCAGCTCCGCACCTCCTCCGGCCCGTAGCGCTCCTCCAGGTGGAGGGCCAGCTCCCTGACCAGGCGTTTCCAGGCCCGCACCTCGGGGTCCCGCGTGAAGTCGCTGAACCACTCCGACGGGTTGCCCATCAGCTCAAAGAGCGGCCTCAGGCCGTTGCGCACGAGCACGTCCAGCCCCTCGTCCAGGCGGGACCAGTCGTAGGAGGGGCTTTCGGTGTCGAAGCCTCTGCCTTCCACGAGGTCCAGCAGATAGTGGATGCGCACCCAGGTGATGCCGCCGTGGGGCACGGAGCCGACGTAGGCGAGGGCGGCCTGCATGTCCGCGTCGAGAAGCCACCCGCCGGGCGTAAAGCCGGTGCTCTCCCAGAAGTGGTCCAGCGGACCGATGCGTTCGGAACAGTTGACGACGAACTCCACGATTCTCTCCTTCCTCAGGGCCGAGGAGCCCTTCAGCCGCTGTCCTCAGTCCCCCAGGAACAGCTCGATGACGGGGACGGTGACGTCGGGCTTGCGGACGGGGACCTCCAAAGTCAGCGCGTCCTTCCCGCCTTTGCCCTCCAGCATGCCGATCTCGGATGCGTCGTTGAGAAGCTGGGCGTACTCCACGCGCCCGGCCATCCCGTCCAGGTGAATGTGCCGGAAGGGCCAACTGAAGACGTGCAGGTAGAGGCGCTCGGCCTCCGGGTCGTAGGTGTAGCGGCAGTCGGGCGGGCGGGTGAACTCCTCCGGCGCCTGCGTGCAGCCGTAGATGGAGCGGCCGTGGCGTTTCATCCAGCGCCCCATGCCGCTGAGGCGCTCCCTGGCGCGCGCGTCGAACTCGCCCCGCCCGGTGGGGCCGACGTTCAGCAGGAGGTTCCCCCCCTTGCCGACGCATTCGATGAGCATCTTCACCAGTTGATCGACGCTCTTCCAGGTGTACTCGTCCCGGTAGTAGCCCCAGGACCCGCTGAAGGTGTGGCATGCCTCCCAGATGACCGGCTCGCCGTCGACCTTCACCCATTGGCGGGGCAGGAACTGCTCCGGGGTCTTCACGTCCTGGTCCACCTGCAGGCGGTCGTTGATCATGATGCCCGGCTGGAGTTCGCGGACCATCTGGATCAGCTCCTCGCTGCGCCACACGTCTTTCCCCTTGCCGGGGAAGCGGTCCGAGGGCCCGACGCTGAAGTCGAACCACATGATGTCGATCTTCCCGTAGCGGGTCAGCAGCTCGCGCGTCTGGGCGTGGAGGTAGTCCACGTAGGCGTCCAGGTCGCGCTCGGCGTCGCCGGCGACGTAATCCTCGTTCTCGCGCATGGGGTGATGGCGGTCGGCGGTGTAGTCCGGATGGTGCCAGTCGAGCAGGGAGTGATAGAAGCCCACCTTCAGTCCCTGCCCGCGGAAGGCATCGACCATGGGGGCCAGCAGGTCGCGGGCGGCCGGCGTGTTGGGCGCCTTGTAGTCGGTCTGGTCGGTGTCCCACAGGCAGAAGCCCTCGTGGTGCTTGGTGGTGACCACGAAGTACTTCATGCCGGCCTCGGCGGCGGCCGCGGCCCACTGCTCGGGGTCGTAGAGGTCCGGATTGAAGTGCTCGAAGTACTTCCGGTACTCGTCGTCGGTCATCTGTTCCCGGCTCTTGACCCACTCGTGGCGGGCGGCCAGCGCGTAGAGCCCCCAGTGAATGAAGAGGCCGAATCGGTCGTGCACGAACCAGTCCGTCTCGCCGGGCGTCTCTTTCGGCTCAACTGTCATCTGTTCTCCTCCGGGGGTCAGGGCCAGGGCCTCACCCCGCCTTCCAAAGTCAGAGATTCGGGGCCGCCGACTCAGCCGCCGGCTCGCCCATAGCCCTCCCAGAACGTCCGGCCCCAGGGGGTCTCCAGCTCATCCCATTCGTCGCGGAAGCGAACCAGCTCCCCGCGCAGCTGCTTCAGCTTCTCCTCGCGTTCGGGCTCCGCGGCCAGGTTTCGGGTTTCCCAGGGGTCGGACTGGACGTTGAAGAGCTGCGTCACCGTGTGGCACCCGTCCACCACGTATTCGATCAGTTTGAAGCGGTCGTCGCGCACCGCCCGCTGCTTGTCGGTGTAAGCGAAATACAGTGTTTCCCTGACCGGCGTGTCGGGCTCGCGGATTGCGCTCGCGAGGCTCCGGCCCTCCACGGTCCCGGGCAACTCCGTTCCCGTCAGCTCGCTTAGGGTGGGGAAGACGTCCAGCAGGTAGACCAGACAGTCCCGGCGCGCGTCGGCCGGAATACCGGGTCCAGCGAACACCAGCGGCACGCGGAGGCTGTGGTCGTAGCAGTTCTGCTTGCCGAACAGGCCGTGCTGGCCGACCGCCAGCCCGTTGTCACCGGCGAGCACGAAGATGGTGGAGTCCGCGAGCCCCAGCTCGTCGACTTTGCCGACGATGCGACCCACGTGTGCGTCGAGGTGGGAGATCATCGCGTAGTATTCAGTTAGGTGCCGGCGTGTCTCCCCGGGCGTCCTCGGGAAGCCGGCCAGCATCTCGTCGCGGACGTGGAGTTCCCCGTTGTCGAAGGGGTGGCCTCCCATGAAGTTGGGAGGCAGCTCGATCTCGGCCGGATCGTAGAGGTCCAGGAACTCGCGGGGCATGGTCCGGGGATCGTGCGGCGCCAGGAAGGAGGCGTAGAGCAAGAAGGGCTCCTCACCTTCCCGACCTTCCAGGAACTCCAGGGCAGCGTCGGCGATGAGTTCGCTGGAGTGCTTCCCGGCCCTCACGTGGTCGCAGCGGCGCAGCCGGACCTCGTTGGAGCGGTGCGGGTCGTCCACGATGGGGCGCCTGGCCTCGTAGCGTCCGCTCGGGTCGTAGTGGAAGGCCGGGACGTTCCAGTGATCGGCCATGCCGCCGAAGAATATCTCGTCCCCGTCGGTGAAGCTGCGGTGATACGATGCGGTGCCGTTGTGCCATTTGCCCGCCCCGAAGGTGCGGTAGCCGGCCCGCCGGAATGCTTCTCCCAGCGTGAGGTGTCCCTCGGGTATGCTCTGGCCGGCGCCTTCGATGTGGAACAGCGTTCGCCCGGTGTGGAGCATGGCGCGGCTGGGCATGCAGACCGCCGTGCTGGTCCCTCCGGCAATGTGAGCCCGGGTGAAGCTGGTGCCGCGGCGCACCAGTTCGTCCATGTTGGGGGTGTGGATTTCGGGATGCCCGAGGGCTCCGATCGTGTCGTGCCGCTGGTCGTCGGTGAACAGGAAGACAACGTTGGGCTTCCGGGACGCCATCGGCTTCCTCCACGGCCTCGATGGATGAGGTGTGTGCCGCCGGGTGAATCTACGTGCTCCGGGCCGATGTGTCAATCCGCGCGACGCCTCACGCGCGGGGGACGGTCCCATATGGGGGCCATTTCCCAGGCCTCCAGGCTCTTGAGACGCACATCCGCGCCGTCGGCGAACAGGCGGACGCCCCGGCTCTCCGGCGCGGGGAATATGCGCGCCGACAGCACGGCCCGGCCCTCGTTCACGAAGACCTCCACCGAGGAGCGGTCCACGAAAACCCGGAGTTCCAGCTCGCCTCCGTCCAGGGGGCCGACGGGCGCCGTATACCGGTCCTCCGCCGGGCTGCCGGAACGCTCCAGGTCCAGGGCGACGGTTCCGGCGTCCGGGTCGCAGACAATCAGCGTTTCCTCGGCGCCATCCTCGTCGCAGCGGACGGCCAATCCGAAGCGCCCGGCCGGCTTCCCGCCCGTGCGGTAGACGGCCCGCAGCTCGAGTGCATCTCCGCTGACCTCCTCCAGCATCCGGGAGGCACCCGCGGCGAGATCGAGTTCCTCCAGACGGTGATGTTTCCCCCGGAGGTCGGCCAGCTCCGGCACGGGGGAGAAGCTGAGCGAGCCGTCGGGCAGCCACCGGAGCAGCCGGGGCAGCGTCTGCATGCCGTTCCAGCCGTAGGCCACGGTGGGGCAGTCCTGCCCGCCGCCGGTCATCCAGGCGAACATGATGCGCCGCCCCCACTCGTCCAGGAAGGACTGGGGCGCGTAGAAGCCCGGACCGTAGTCGGTGTCCATCCGCCGTTCCGCGTCGAACTTCCCCGCCCCGCGGTCGAAATCGCCGATCAGCGTGACGCTCTTGCGGCGCTCGACACCGATGGGGGAGATGATCAGCAGGTGCCGGTCGCCCAGACGGAACAGGTCGGGGCACTCCCACATCCGGCCGAGCGTCCCGTCGCTCTCGGCCGGCACGCCCGCGAAATCCCAGCATCGCAGGTCAGGCGACCGGTAGAGGAGGATCCGGCCCCGGTCATCGCGGGTCGAGCCGACGACCATGGTGTACTCGCCGCCGTGCCGCCATACCTTCGGATCGCGGAAGTCCTCCGGGCGGCCCTCCGGGGACGGGTCGGCCACGATGGGGTTTCCGTCGTATTTCTCGAACTCTATGCCGTCGCTGCTGGTGGCGAGGCACTGCACCTGCCGGGTGGGCTCGAAGCTGCAGCCGGTGTAGACCAGGGCGAGTCCGCCGCCGTCGGCCACGGCGCTGCCGCTGAAGCATCCGCCCCCCGGCCCCGCTGTGCCTTCACAGGGCTCGGAGGGGGCGAGCGCGACGGGGCGGTGCCGCCAGTGCACCAGGTCCGGGCTGGTCGCGTGCCCCCAGTGCATGGCGCCCCAGGTGGGCGCGTAGGGGTTGTGCTGGTAGAACAGGTGGTAGGTGCCGCGCCACTGAATGAGGCCGTTCGGGTCGTTGATCCATCCGCCGGGCGGCACGAAGTGGTAAGCGGGACGGTACGGGTCGGCCGCGGCACGCTCGGCCCCTTCGCGGGCCGCACGCGTGGCTTGCCTCACGAGTTCCCGGTGCGTTCTGCTTTGCCGGGATTGGCTTTCCGACATGAGAGGCTCTCCCTGCCGGCGTTTGTCAGTCCTCGCCGACGATGTGCGACGGGCCGCCGGGCGAGCGGGCGTCCGTGTCGGTCACCCGCGCGCCCTCCGGCGCTTCCACGAAGCCTTTGCGCAACGGGTCCTCGGTCTCCTCCATCCACCGGTCCAGCCGTTGCCTCATCTCCTCCAGCACCCCCCCGTGGGCGGGGTCGTCCGCCAGGTTGTGGGTCTCGTGCGGGTCGAAGACCAGGTCGTAGAGCTGCTCCATGGCCGGGGCTCTCTCCGCCCAGCCGTGCTCGAGCCACAGGTCCTTGCTGGGGCCCTCGTCGCAGTTCGGCAGCACCGGGCCGTCCCGCTCTTCGAACCGGCGGATGTACTTCCACCGCTTCGTGCGCACCGCCCGCATGGGCTCGTAGGCGGCGTGGTAGTTGACCTCGGCCAAGACCTCCTCCCGCACCTGGTCGGTCTGTCCGCGAAGCAGCGGCATGAGGGAGACGCCCTGCAGCCAGTCCGGGGCCTCCACGTCCAGGAGACCACAGAGGGTGGGGAAAAGGTCCACGTGACTGACCAGGGCGTCGGTGATCCGCCCGGCGGGGACGCCCGGCCCGCTGAGAATGAGGAACACGCCGATGCCCCCCTCCTGCAGGTTGCACTTCATCCGGGGGAAGGCGATGCCGTGGTCGGTGGTGCAGACTACCAGCGTGTCCTCCACCAGACCGTGCTCTTCGAGCAGGCCGAGGATGGCCCCCATCCTGGCGTCCTGCCGCCGGGCGGCCGTGTTGAACGCCGCCATGTCGCGGCGGGTCTCGGGGGTGTCCGGGAGGGGGTCCGGCGGTCGGGCGTAGCGGGGATCGGTCTCCGGGGCGTCGCGGGCGGGCTCGGGGAAGCTCCGGTGGGTGTCGCCGAATCCGATCGACAGGAAGAACGGCCGGGGCGGGTCCTCCAGGAAGCGATCCACCTCCTCAACCGTGTCCTTGGTGCCGGGGAACTCGGGGTCGAAGATCACGTCGTAGCCGATGATCTCCTGCTCCCCCTTCTTTATGACGTGCTGGGCGCCGGCGGAGGAGAGGGCGGTGCTGTAGCCGTGTCCCTTCAGGAACTGCACCACGTGACGGCCGTAATCGTTCAGGCGAAAACCCCGGTGAGCCAGCCCGAGCATGCCGTTGGAGTGCGGCCATCGGCCCGTCACCAGGGAGGCCCGGCTCGGAGAGCAGGTTGGGTTGGTGCAGAATGCCTGCCGGAACAGCATGCCGCCCTCCGCCAGCCGCTGAAGGTTGGGCGTCGGCACGGCATGTCCGCAGGGCCGGATGTAACGGCCCGTGTCGTGCGAGTGGATATACAGGATGTTGGGCAGAGCCATCTCGGCCTCCCCGCAAAGGGCTCCTCACAAGGTCTCGGCTTTCTGCTGGGGCGATATGCCGTCCGGGTCGTTGGCCCGCGCACCCTCCGGCGCCGGGACGCGTCCCTCCAGGAGGGGATCGTCGGTCTCCGCCATCCACCGCTGGAGGCGTCCCCTCATCTCCCGGAGCATCTCCTCGTGGGCCGGGTCCGAGGCGAGGTTGTTGGCCTCGTGGGGATCGAACATCAGGTCGTAAAGCTGCTCCGTGTCCGGCGCGCGGTCGGCCCAGCCGCGGCGGAGCCACAGGTCCTTGGTGAGACTTTCGTCGCAGTTGGGGAGCACGGGCCCGTACCGTTCCTCGAACCGGCGGATGTATTTCCAGCGCCTGGTGCGCACCGCGCGGACCGGTTCGTAGGCGGCGTGATAGTTGATCTCGGCGAACAGCTCCTCCCGCACCTCCTGTTTTTCCCCGCGCAGAAGCGGCATGAAGGAGACGCCCTGGAGCCAGTCCGGCGGCTCCACCTCCAGGTAGTCGCAGATGGAGGGAAACACGTCCACGTTGCTCACCAGGCCGTCCACGGCCCGTCCGGCGGGGACGTCCGGACCGCGCATCATCAGCATCACGGCGATGCCGTCGTCCTGGAGGTTGCACTTCATGCGGGGGAAGGCGATGCCGTGGTCGGTGGTGCAGACCACCAGAGTGTTCTCGGCCAGTCCCGAATCCCGGAGCGCGTCCAGGACCGCCCCCATCTTCCGGTCCAGGGTTCTCGCCTCCACGTTGAAGGCGGCCATGTCGTAGCGGGTCTCCGGGGTGTCCGGCAGGGGGTCGGGCGGTCGCGTGTAGCGCGGATCCGTTTCGGTGCAGTCTCGCCCGGGTTCGGGGAAATCACGATGGGTATCGCCGAATCCCACCGACAGGAAGAACGGCTCAGGGGGGTTGTCGTGCAGGAAATCGGCGGCCAGCTCAGCGATGTCCTTCCAGGCGCCGCTGAGGCGCTCGTCGTAACCGATGACCTCCGCCGCGCCGACCTCCTGGTGGCTCGCCACGTGCTGAACGCCGGCCAGCGCGCTGTGGTAGCCGTGTTCGGCGAGGGTGTGGATGATGTGACGTCCGTAGTCGTTGAGGCTCCAGCCCCGGTGGGCCAGTCCGGTCATCCCGTTCGAGTGCGGCCAGCGGCCGGTCACCAGGCTCGCCCGGCTGGGGGAGCAGGTGGGGTTGGTGCAGAAAGACTGCCGGAAAAGCGTTCCCTCCTCGGCCAGACGCTGAAGGTTGGGGGTGGGAATCGCGTAGCCGTAGGGCCGGATGTAGCGGCCCGTGTCGTGGGAGTGAAGGTAGAGAATGTTCGGCGTGCCCATCGGCTGGTCTCTCCTCTCCGTGTCTTCTGGCGCGGCCGGGCCCGGTTCGGCAACAGGCCGCTGAGAGTCAAATCGCAGAGATCAAGAAGGTCCGGAGCCTGACGGCCGCGACGGCGACACAAGTTATCACCGCAGAGGCCGCAGGGTAACGCAGAGTGAACGAGAAGTAACCAGAGACTTCGGTTTTTCTGTCGTGCAGAGCAGTTTTACGCTGTACGTGTTTACCTTGCCGAGCAGCAGTAATGATCCAAATCGGCGGCTTTGCCGTTTCGCGGATCGTCGACTGCTTGCGCTTCGGGCGAGTGACCGGCCTGCCTCACGCGGACCCCCGGCGCCCCCGCGCGGGCGCCGGGGTTACCTACCTGACTACGAGGCCAGGCTCTTTCCCGCAAACATACAGGGGGCGTCACATACACAGCCCCGGGTGCTCCAGAGGCGCATAAACTCCGCCTGGGGGCCTGTGTCGCGCCCTCTCAGGGCGCGTTGGCTTTTTGCCGGTCATCTTTCCCAGGGTTGCGCTTTGGGCTGGTATGTCGGGCTCTTACAGAGCCCACCAGGTTCGCCGCAGACGAGAGTCCAGCCCGTGCGCACGGCCGGTTGCCCCGCAAACCCGTCCCGATCGTAAGGCCTTCGCGTTAAACAAACACTTTATGCCCCACACCTCGCCCTCGCCGGCTGTTTGAGGCCCCTCAGGCCGTTTTTCCTCTGCGTTCCTCCGCGGTTCCCTTCCTGCCTCTCGTGGTGCCCAGGCCGTATAGGATTCTCCACTGTCCGCTCAGGTCACCGAGAGGTCCGCGCGGTCCGCGTGGCGGCCCCGCCACGCCCGCAGGCGCTCCAGCAGACCGTCGCGTATATCACTCAGGCCGGGTTCGTGGAAGAGGTTGTTTTTCTCCCAGGGGTCTTCCTGAAGGTCGTAGAGTTCGCCCTCCCCGTCGGAGTCATACCAGGTGAGCTTCCACCGCTCGCCCTGGATGCAGAAGGCGTAGTCCTGCCACTGGGTGAAGGCGTAGTCCCGGAGGCCCTCCGCCCGCCCGTTCAGCAGGGGAGCCAGGCTGCGTCCGTCGAGTCCGTCGGGGATGTCCAGCCCCATCAGCTCCATCAGCGTCGGCATCAGGTCGGCTCCCTCGGCGAGGGCGTCGATACGGCGCGGCTCTATCCGGCCGGGCCACCACAGGAGGGTGGGGATGTGGGCCACCCCGCGGTAGAAATAGGGCCCCTTGTGGGCGAGGCCGTGCTCGCCGATCATGTGACCGTGGTCGGAGTTGACGACGATCAGGGTGTTTTCGGCCCGGCCGACCTCCTTCAGGTAGTCCACGATCCGCCCCATCTGCTGGTCCAGATGGGAGACCAGCCCGAAGTAGTGCGCGGCGTGCTGCTTGTGGTCTTCCAGCGAGATCTCGTCGTTGTGCCGGTAGCGCTGGTATTCCCGGACGGTCGGCGGCTTCCCCTCCATGCTCTCCCTCTGGTTCTCCCATATCTCCGGCGGCACGTCCTCGGGCGTGTACATCTGGCAGAAGGGCTCCGGGGGGACGACCGGGGGGTGGGGATCGTCGAAGGAGACGCGGAGGAAAAACGGGCGCTCATCCTCGTCCCAGTAGAGCCACTTCTGCGCCTCGGTGGCCAGCAGGTAGCTCTTGGTCAAGCTCTTGGGGGCGGGATACTTCCCGTAGAGCACCCGGTCGGAGTTGTCGCAGACGCGGTTTCCCACGAAGGTGACGCCGGGGAAATTCTCCGGGTCGAAGGGGACCTTCGAGGGTTTGGTCGCACCGAAGCGGTCCTCGATGCTGTACTGTTCCTCCCACACCTCCCGGCCGGAGCGGCCGCAGTGATTCTTGCCGATGTCGGCGGTCCGGTAACCGGCCGACCTGAAAAGGGAGGGCAGCACCGTCATGTCCGGGTTCATGGAGTAACCGTTGGCGATGACGCCGTGGGCGAAGGGATACCTGCCGGTGAGCATGGAGGCGCGGGACGGCATGCAGACCGGCTCGGCGCAGAGCATGCGGGTGAAGACCGCGCCCTCCTCGGCCAGGCGGTCCAGGTTCGGGGTCTCTACCGCCGGATGGCCCATGAAGCCGAAGGTTTCGGCGCGCAACTGGTCGGCCATCAGCCACAGCACGTTGGGGCGCTCGCGGGGTTCGTGCGCCGGCTCCAGATGCGAACGCCGCCGCCGGTGGAGTTTCGGCAGCCGACCTTCGGCCGCCAGCTTTTCTCGGAAGGAACTGAAGCCTTTCGATTTCCCTTTCCGGTCGCTTCCCGGCTCTCCTGCCACGGTTTTATCCCCCTCTGGAGTCCATCGAAACGCCGCATGGTAGACGGGCCGCCGGCCTGTGACAAGAGCAAGCCGCTTTTCTCCCCCGATGACCCCGTTCGCCCCGGCAGTTGACTCCGGCTGCTTGCACGCCCGGGGGGCCTGCCATAGAATGGCCGCTTTCGCGGGGCGCCTGACGCGGACGCCCCCTTCGTCTTTCCCCGAGCAAACCCACCGTAAGCATGGCCGAGAAACCCCGGACCGCGCGCGCCATCCGCGAGGCTTTCCTCAGCGGCGAACGCTCCGCCGAGGAGATCGTGGAGGAGCACCTGGAGCTGATCGCGCGGAGGGAGCCGGCCGTTGACGCCTTCCTGACGGTCTGCGAGGGGGAGGCGCGCGCCCGGGCGCGAACGCTCGATCGGAAGCGTGAGGGGGGCGGCGAGATGGGCCTCCTGGCCGGGGTGCCGGTGGCGGTCAAGGACAACATCTGCACCCGCGGCGGCCGCACCACCTGCGCCTCCCGGATACTGGAGGATTTCGTCCCTCCTTACGATGCGCACGTGGTGGAACGCCTGCTGGCCGAGGACGCGGTCATCATCGGCAAGACCAACATGGACGAGTTCGCCATGGGGTCCTCCACCGAGAACAGCGGCTACAAGGTCACCAGGAACCCGTGGGACCCGGAGCGCATTCCGGGCGGCTCCAGCGGTGGGAGCGCCGCCGCGGTGGCCGCCGGGATGGTTCCGCTGGCCCTGGGCAGCGACACGGGGGGCTCGGTCCGGCAGCCGGCCGCTCTCTGCGGGGTCCTGGGGATGAAACCCACCTACGGGCGGGTGAGCCGGTACGGGCTGATTGCCTTTGCCAGTTCCCTCGATCAGATCGGGCCCTTCGCGCGGACCGCCGAGGACGCCGCGCTGCTGCTTCAGGTCATCTCCGCGCCCGACGAGCGCGATCCCACCTGCACCCGCCGGGAACCGGAGGGCTACCAGGGCGCCCTGGAGGAGACCCTGGAGGGTCTCCTCGTGGGCATACCGGAGCAGTTCTTCCTGGAGGAGGGGGTGGACTCGGAGGTCAACGCCGCTCTGGAGGAGGCCCGCGGCGTTCTGGAAGGCCTGGGGGCGGAGTTCCGGGACGTGTCCCTTCCTCACAGCCGGATCGACGTTGCCAACGGGAGGCTGTCCAGCTACGCCGTGGCCTGCTACTACGTCCTGTGCACCGCCGAAGCCAGCTCCAACCTCGCGCGCTACGACGGCGTCAAGTACGGGCTGCGCAGTGAAGATCACGACGACATGATCGACATGTACAGGAGAACCCGCGGCCGGGGCTTCGGCGACGAGGTCAAGCGACGCATCATGCTGGGCACCTATGCCCTCAGCGCGGGCTACTACGAGGCATACTTCCTGAAGGCGGCGCGGGTCCGACGGCTGATCCGGCGGGATTTCGAGCGGGCGTTCGAGGAGGTGGACGTCCTTTTCGCGCCGACCTCGCCCACGCCGGCCTTCCGGATCGGGGAGAAGACCGACGACCCACTGGAGATGTACCTGAGCGACATCTTCACCATTTCGGCCAACCTGGCCGGGATCGGAGGCATCTCGGTGCCCTGCGGATTCGCCGGGGATCTGCCGGTGGGCATGCAGTTGATGGGCCCGCACTGGAACGACTCCATCCTGCTGAAGGCGACGGCCGCCTATCAGCGCCGGACCGACTACCACGTGCGCCTGCCGGATCTGCCGGGCGCCGAGGGCGTTTGTTCGCAGCCCGGCTAACTCATATAATTGCGGAGCCATGCAGAACACTACCGAAAAAAGGAGTTCCAGAGCGAAGACGATAGCGCTGGCTGTGCTGCTGATCATCGCGGCCGGGGCATGGACCTATCGGCTGACGCGGCCGCGCGAGCAGAAAGAGGCGCCCGAGGAGAAGGCCGCGAGCCCGCAGGAAACGCTGAACAGGAAACTGTTCGTCGCGGTGCGAAGCGGGGCCCTGGAGGAGGTGCAGGACCTCCTGGCCGAAGGTGCACAGCCGGACACGATCACCTGGTCCGGGGTGCCCGCCCTGCACGTGGCGGTAACGAAGGGGGACAAGAAGATCGCGCGCGTGCTGCTGGAGAACGGTGCCGATCCGAACATAAAGCACCAGCGCGTCGGCATGACCGCTCTTCACCAGGCGGTCACGCGCCCCGAGATGGCCCGGCTGCTGCTGGAGCACGGGGCCGATCCGGACGCCCGCGGCGGCCAGGGGCGAACAGCCCTGCACGCGTGCGGGCAGCCGGGGGCGGCGGCGCTGGAAGTCGCGCGGCTTCTCATCGAGAAAGGCGCCCACGTCAACGCCCCGGACGGCGGGGGCAAAACACCTCTCGACGTCGCCAAGAACCCCCAACAGGTCGACCCCTCCCCCGAACTCATTGCCCTGCTCGAGGAGCACGGCGCCATCGAGTCCCCCGAGCCCAAGAAGCCCGCCGAAGGCGCGCCGGAAGGCCGTCCGAGCGCCCCGGAACAAACCCCGGAAGGGCCGGCGCCGTCCCCCTGAGCCGGGTTCTTCCCGAGCGATTTGGGCCGGGCACGGGGCGGCGAGTTGCCGGGCCGTCCAGCGGGTGGACTGAAGTCGAGTCGGGTCAGCTTCCAGAGCCGGATCGCCGTGCAGGACGCCTCCGCAGAAAACGGTCACCCGGTCGGCAGGTTCATTGTCGTCTTCCTGCTGGCGGTCATCATCGCGGGCGCCTGCCTGTATTGTCTGGCCTACCTGCCGGCACTCCCGGGGAAGGGGTGGAGGCCGGGCCCGGGAGATGCGGGGCAGGCACGTGTGGACAGGCGCCTGTTCTCCGCGGTGCGGGACGGCTCCACGGATGAAGTGGAGCGCCTGCTCGGCATGGGCGCGCGGGCCGATGCGGTTAATTTCGCCGGGACTTCCCCCCTGCACGTGGCCGTGAAAAGGGGGCACGGGGAGATCCTCAGGCTGTTGCTGGACAACGGAGCCGACCCCGAGTCATCCCACGGACCGGGAGGGACCACCGTCCTCCACACGGCGGTGACCCGGCCTCCAATACTGGCCACGCTGTTGGCCTATGGCGGGAACCCCGACGTTCGCGACGGAATGGGGCGAACCCCGCTGCACCTGTGCGCTCAGCGGGGAAAGGGTGGACTGGAGTTCGCGCGCCTTCTCATCAAGAAGGGCGCCGACGTCAACGCAAAGGCTGACGACGGGCAAACGCCGCTCGATAAGGTAGGGATCTACCCCGGCGGCCCCCATCCTGCCCCGCTCATTCGCCTGCTCCGCCGAAAGGGCGCGAAGCGGTCCGGCGGGCTTCCCTGAAGCGGTTCGTCCGCCCTGCCGGAAATAGCCGCCGACGGCGAAGACGACGTAAAGGGCGACCAGCACGGCCCCCGCCCGGCGGGGAAGGCGTCGCCACAGCACGAAACCGCAGACGAGGAGGGTCGTCACCAGGGCGATGATGCCGGCCGCCGGGACTTGTCCTGCGCCGCGAAGGTGCATAAACTACGTCCCGTTCACGTGGGCCCTTGGGATTACCTGGGAGCAACGGCATGAAGCTGGGTTACCTGACGGCGTTTTCGGAAGAGGAATGCGTCACCGCCGCGGAGATCGGCTACGACTGCCTCGAGGTGGCGGCGGGCTGGGAACTGGACGATCTGCAGGAACCGGAGTACCGCAAGCAGGAGGCCGAGCGCATCAATGGCCTGCTCCGGCGGCACGGGCTGAGCATCTCCGCGCTGGCCGTCTATCACGCCATACCCTCGGAGATCGAGCGGCGCGCCGGAGCCTACGAGACTTTCATCCGGTTCGCCGGCGACCTGGGCGTGGACTGCCTCACCAGCTTGACCCGCTGCGAGCCGACCAAAGAGCTGGGGGAGAACCTGGACGATTGGGAGTCGGTCTTCAGCGTGGTGGCGCCGATGGCCGAGGAGGCGGGCGTGAAGATCGGTTTCGAGAATTGGCCGGGACTGCGGGGGAATTTCCCGCCCGTCGGAACCACGAACTTCGCCTTCCACCCCGCCGTGTGGGAGCAGATGTTCGAGCGGGTGGACTCCCCGAACCTCGGGCTGGAGTTCGATCCCTCCCACCTGGTCTGGCAGGGCATCGACTGGGCCGCCCAGATCGAGCGGTGGGCCGACCGCATCCACCACGTCCACGCCAAGGACACCGAGATTTTCGAGGAGCGCCTCGAGGAGGGCGGGTTCTTCAGCGGCGGATGGTGGCGTTATCGCCTGCCCGGCTACGGCCGGGTGGACTGGCACAAGTTCACCTCGCTGCTGAAGGAGAACGGTTACGAGGGTGCCATCTGCCTGGAGCACGAGGACGGTGTCTTCCTGGGCGAGCGCCGCACCGAGGGGCTCCGCAAGGCGCACGACTACCTCCGCCCCCTGGTCTAAGCTGTAGTTTGCAAGTTTTAGGCCGCCTTGGATAGTGGTCTGCGTGTTCTTGATGTGCTCGGAGGAGGGTTTTGCGAAGTCAGGGTCCGCCAGTCGAGTTGCGAAAACCCCTCCCGCGCGCCCCGTAGCAGCCGAATTACGTCCCTCACCCAGCCCCGCGCCTTCTGCCGATACCAGGGCGGGCGGCGCCCTGCCGGCCGGGACGGGTAAACTCCGGTCCCCCGTGGTTCCTGTCGGAAGGCGGTGGAGAGCCGGCGCGCGGAGGACTTGGGCGCTCAGGTGTTGGTCTCGATCATCTGGCGGCTTGCGGGGTCGAGTTCGCGGATGTCGGGTATGAGGTAGCCGTTGCCTCCGGCGTCGCGGATGTAGACCCGGCCGCCGCGCATGCGGTGGACGTCGCGGCGACGCTTCAGCTCCAGTCGGCGCGGGCCCCGATCGGTCTCCACCTCCCAGACGGGAATGTGGAACTCCCGCGAGATGCTGTGCACGCGGGTGATGGTGGGGATGAAGTGCTGTTCCTTCAGTTCGGCCGCGATGGCCTCGCAGGAGTCCTCGTCCAGGTCCCGCATGTCCTCCAGGATCCCTATCTCTTCGCCCTCGGGGTTCTTCAGCAGCAGGTACTTGCCGTGCTCGGTGACGGGGTAACAGGGCTCCACGCGCACGCCCTCGATCCGCCCCCTCTCCTCCGAACTCACCACCAGGCCCTCGCCGACGGTGCGCTCGACCTGGAGGGTGTCCGGATCCATCAGTTCCAGGGTCTCCCTCAGGTTGAAGGTCTGCGCCTCGAGGGAGCGGCTCTTGTCCTCTTCGGATTCGGGCATCTCTCGGTCTCCTTACTCCGACCAGGCGGTCAGCGAGGAGAGCTGCTTCTGTTTCTGGCAGAGCTTGGCATAGACTCCGCCCAGTTCGGTCAGCTCCTCGTGGGTTCCTCTCTCCACCAGGCGGCCTTCTTTCAGCACGAACAGGCGATTGGCATACTTCAGCGTGGAGAGGCGGTGGGCGATGGCGAAGGTGGTCCGCCCAGCGATCAGGCGGCGGAGGGCCTGCTGAATCTTCTCCTCCGTCTCGGTGTCGACGCTGGCAGTGGCCTCATCGAGGATGAGTATGCGGGGGTTTTTCAAGATGGCGCGTGCAATGGCTATCCGCTGACGCTCCCCGCCGCTGACCCGCATGCCGCGTTCGCCCACCAGGGTGTCGTAGCCCTCCGGGAAATCCACGATGAAATCGTGGGCGTTGGCGGCCTTGGCGGCGGCGACCACTTCCAGCGGGCCGGCGTCCCGCTTGCTGTAGGCGATGTTCTCGGCGATGGTTCCGCTGAACAGGAAGGGCTCCTGGGAGACGATGCCGATCTGGCCGCGCAGGCTCTCCACTTTCACGTCGGTCAGGTCCTGGCCGTCGATCAGAACCTTGCCTTCGTCCACCTTGTAGAAGTGGCACACCAGGTTAATGACCGTGGTCTTGCCGGCCCCCGAATGGCCGACCAGCCCGATCATCTCCCCCGGCTGCACCTGGAAGCTCATCTCCTTCAGCACCGGCTCGTCGGGCTCGTATCCGAAGGTGACGTTGCGGAACTCCACGCGCCCGTCGATCAGCGGCATATCGACGGTTCGATCTTCGGTCTCCAGTTCCGGTTCGCTGTCCAGCACCTCGAAGACGCGGTCGGCGCTGGTGGCGGCTCGCTCGAATTCGGGCAGCGCCCGCGCCAGCTCCATCACCGGGCTGTAGAAACGGTGCATCCAGCCGGTGAACGCGGTGATGAGTCCGATGCTGACCCCCTTGTTGTAGATCAGCATCACTCCGCCCGCCACGAAGACCAGCAGTTGCCCGATGCCGGTGGCCAGCCGGAAGACGGGCCGCAGGATCACCTGGACGCGGGTGGCCTGCATCTCGTGGCTGAACACGCGGTCCATGATGCCCTCAAACCGACCCACTTCCCGCTGCTTCTGGGCGAAAGCCTTCACCACCCGAATCCCCGGTATCACGTTGCCCAGAAACCGGTTGACCGAGGCATACCTTCGCCACAGCATGTGATAGATGTGATGGATTTTGCGGCGGGCGAACTCGCTGCTCAGCGCCATGATGGGAATCGGCGCCAGCACGATCGCCGCAAGCTGCCAGTGCATCTTGAACATGATGGTCACGATCATCACGATCAGTACGACGTCACCGACGAGGTTGAACAGACGACGGCTGAGGAACCGGTGGATCCGGCCGATGTCCCGCGTGATCCGCGACATCACCCGTCCGGTCTCCTCGTGGTGATAGAACGACAGGCTCAGCCGCATCATGTGGGAGAAGGTCCGATTGCTCAGGTCCACAACGATCCGGTTGCCTATCCAGGAGCTGGCGTAGCTTCGGACCGCCCCGATCGCCGAAGGTATCAGCAGCGTGCCCAGCATGATGCCGCCGAAAAGCAGGAGGAGCTGCAGAGAGCCGGGCTCCCCGTAGCGGTACCAGAAATGCGTCTCCGGAGCGCTCCCCTTCACGGCGGGCACGAACACCAGGTCCATGATCCACTTGGAGGCCAGCGGGGAGATCAGGCTCAGCACCCTGGTGGCCACCATCAGGCCGAAGCTCAGCGCCGCCACCTTCCTGTAAGGCAGCAGCAGCTTCAGCATCCGCCCCAGCAGCCGCCGCTTGTTCATGCATGCCAGGCAGACCCCGAGGCGGGGATGGATGGCCCGTCCGCACTTCTCGCAGACGTTGCGTTCGGGCAGAGTCAGCTCCAGCTCCTCGAGCTGCTCCAGGATGGCCGGGCCCTGCTCGGTGAGCTGCTCCATGACCTCGAGGGTGGGCTTCAGCTTCCAGGCGGTCATGTTGCTGGAGCGTAGGAGCCGCTCCCAGCCTTTCCCCCTGTCCACCAGCAACATGTGGTTGCCGGTCATCTCGCGCAGTTGCACGGCGCGCAGGTCCTCAATCGGGAAGTCCAGGTCCGGCTCGAAACCGTCCCCGCTCTCCTGCCAGCGCATGCAGCGCCGGTTGGTCAGCACGAGCCACTGCTGGTCGTAGCGGCCCGCCACGCTCATGTCGAGAGGGTAGGAGAAGACGATGCGCTCGTCGGGCTCCAGCATCTCCTGGAGGCTCTCGCCGGGCTCTTCGGGCAGCCCGCGCCGCAGCTCCGACAGAGCAGCTCCGTCGCAGGTCTCCTCCAGGGCGAGATAGTTCTCCTTGCGCTCCGTTCCCTCGCCCGGTGTTTGCTCAGTCAGCATGATGTCTTTTCCGGTGGACTCCTCCCCGCGGTTGCGGCCTCCGCCCCCGGCCGGGAAGTGGGCCCACGTCGAGTGAAATAGAACTGACCAGTCAGTTCTATGCTACCAGCCGCCGCGCCCCCGCGCAAAGGGAACCCCGTGTTTTACCCCCGAAGCGTCGGTTGCGGCCGAGCGAAGCAGCAGGAGCGGAGCGGGCGCCGCGGCGGTGGGTGTCACTTGAGGAGCGGATACCCCAGGTGCTGGCGCACCTCCAGCCAGCCCTGGGCAACGGCGCGGGCCAGGTTCCGCACCCGGCCCACGTAGCTGGTCCGCTCGGCCACGCTGATCGCCCCCCTGGCGTCCAGCAGGTTGAAAGTATGGCTGCACTTCAGCACGTAGTCGTAGGCCGGCAGCACCAGCTCCTGCCCCAGGCAGCGGCGGCACTCGGCCTCGTAGGTGTCGAACAGCCGGAGCTGGGTTTCCACCTCGGCGGCGTCGAAGTTGTAGCGGCTGAACTGCACCTCGTCCTGGTGGTGGACCTCCCCGTAGGTCAGGCCGTCCACCCACTCCAGCTCGAAGAAGCTGCCGACCTTCTGGACGAACATGGCGATGCGCTCCAGCCCGTAGGTCAGCTCCACGCAGACGGGGTCGAGGTCGATGCCGCCGACGCGCTGGAAGTACGTGAACTGGGTGATCTCGGCGCCGTCCATCCACACCTCCCATCCCAGGCCGGTGGCCCCGAGGGTGGGGGACTCCCAGTCGTCCTCCACGAAGCGGACGTCGTGTTCGGCCAGGTCGAAGCCCAGGTGGCGGAGGCTGTCCAGGTAGACCCCCTGGGAGTCCGCGGGAGCGGGTTTGAGGATGACCTGGTACTGGTAGTAATGCTGGGTGCGGTAGGGGTTCTCGCCGTATCGGCCGTCGGTGGGGCGGCGGGAGGGCTCGACGTAGGCGGTCTTCCAGGGCTCCGGCCCGAGGGAGCGAAGGAAGGTTGCCGGGTTGAAGGTCCCCGCGCCGACCTCCACGTCATAGGGCTGGAGGATAACGCAGCCGTAATCGGCCCAGTATGCCTCCAGCGTCAGGATCAGTTCCTGCAGATTGAGTGTTTCCGTCCCCATTGTGCGCACCTGCTCCCGGCCAGAGTCCAGGCCGAGGAATCCTACCACGCCCGGTAAGGACTATCAAACAGCCGGGACGAGATTTCAACGTGATGAAGGCCGCGAGGACGGCTGAGGGCTGCCGTCTGGATGATGCGAAGTACTGCCCGGCGGCTCGGGAGGGGAGTTTGCGGGGCGACCGGTTGCGCGGGAATCTGGGAAAGCTATAATAAGCTTGAGTGTAATCGGAGACAGGCCCGGCAATGCAGTTGTCCCGCCAGTCAGCGGCGTTCCCGCTGTTGAAAGAAGCCGAGGCGTATCGTGTCGCCGCCGGCCAGAGGCTGGACGGTGCGCGTCAGTCGCGGCTGGGCCAGTTTTTTACGCCGCCACCCGTTGCGCGCCTTATGGCTTCGATGTTCTCCGAACCCGCCCGCATCGTGCGAGTTCTGGACCCCGGCGCCGGTACCGGCTCGTTGACGGCCGCTTTGGTTGAGAAGTTAACCTCCGCGGGCAGCCCACCTGACCGCATAGAGGCGACGGCTTTTGAGCTGGACACCGAGCTGCTCAGCTACCTTCGCAGGACGTACGAACTCTGCCGCGACTATTGCGCTGAGAGGGACATTGATTTCCGCGGCACCATCCGAAATGAGGACTTCATAAGTGGAGTCTGGCTCGCCGCAAGCGGAAGCTTCCTGGCCGAGATGGAGCAGTACGACGCGGTGATAATGAACCCCCCTTACGGCAAGCTTGGGGCCGAGTCCCGGGAACGGAAGCTTTTGGAAAATGCCGGCGTTCGCGTGCCTAATCTCTACGCGGCATTCGTCGCACTGGGGTCTATGCTGCTCAGATGGGGGGGCCAACTGGTAGCGATAACCCCGAGGAGTTTCTGCAACGGCCCTTATTTCTCCAGCTTTCGCAGATACCTTCTGAAGGCCCTGAAGCTACGACGGATGCATGTGTTCGAAGCAAGGGACAGAGCCTTTCGGGACAGTGACGTTCTGCAGGAGAACGTGATCTTCAGCGGGCTAAAATCGACGGACGCTCCCAAGGCGGTCCGCATTACCTCGTCTCCGGGACCCGAAGACGGGGTTTTGGAGGAACGACAGGTCGCCTACGAGCAAGTGGTAAACAGTGAGGACCCCAAGGCGTTCATACACCTGGTTGTTGACGGGCTGGGCGAACGAATAACGCACTGCCTGTCCAAACTGCGGGCTAACCTGCCTGAGCTTGGCCTGGGAGTCAGCACGGGACGCGTCGTAGAATTCAGAAGCAAAGAGCACATCTGCAGAAAACCCGAACAAGGCGCTGCACCCCTGATTTATCCGTGCCACTTTGACACCGGCAGTGTCAAATGGCCCGAGGAGGACGGCAGCAAACCCAACGCCCTGGCGGTCAATGCGGAGACGGCTGACCTCTTGGTTCCAGAGGGCGTCTACGTGCTGGTGAAGCGATTCACGGCAAAAGAAGAGCGCCGGCGGATCGTCGCCGTCGTCTATGACCCCTGCAAGGCGGCTCCCGGCCCCGTGGGCTTCGAGAACCACCTAAATTTCTACCACATCGAGGGTCACGGCATGCCTACAGCGCTCGCTTGGGGCCTGACCGCGTACCTCAACTCCACCCTGGTTGACCAGTATTTCCGGTTGTTTAGCGGGCATACGCAGGTCAATGCGACCGATCTTCGGCGACTGCCATACCCCACTGAAAACGAACTAAACAGTCTCGGTGTTCGTCTCGGGGGCACTTTGCCCGATCAGAAGGCCATAGACGACTTGCTGCGGGAGGAACTTCCCTATATGAGCGATGGCGAAAAAGGCGTTGACCCGGTGCTGGCGAAGGAGAAAATCCAGGAGGCACAAGATGTTCTTCAGCAGCTCGGCCTCCCGAAGGCTCAACAGAATGAACGGTCGGCGTTAACGTTGCTCGCCCTGTTGGACCTCCAACCGGATACAGCCTGGCAGGAGGCGAGGGCACCACTCCGCGGCATAACCGGAATGATGGACTGGTTTCGGGAGTATTACGGCAAGCACTACGCCCCCAACACCCGGGAGACCGTCCGTCGCCAGACAGTCCATCAGTTTATTCAGGCGGGCATCGTGCAGAAAAACCCCGATGAACCTGACAGGCCAACCCATAGCCCGCACACGGTGTATCAGGTGTCTCCAGGCCTGGCTGAACTCTGCAAGTACTACGGCACCTCGCTGTGGGAATCTGAACTGGAGCAATTCCTCCAGCATTCGCAGACGTTGCGCAGCCGGTATGAACGCCACAGGGAGATGCGCAAGGTGCCGGTCCGAATAAACGGGGAGGAATTCATGCTCTCCCCAGGCGCCCACAGTGAGTTGATTGGGGCGGTTCTGGAGGATTTCTGCTCGCGCTTCACACCCGGGGCCGAGATTCTCTACGTGGAGGAAAGGGGAGAGAACCTCGGATACGTCAACCAGGAACGCCTTCGAGAACTGGGAGTGCCGTTTGACCGGCACGGCCCCATGCCGGACGTAGTCGTCTACTCTCCCCAGAAGGAGTGCCTCGTGCTCGTAGAAGCAGTTACGACCCACGGTCCGGTGTCCCCCACGAGACGTGAGCAGCTATCCCAATTCTTCGGCCAAGCAAACGTCGAGCTTGCCTACGTGACGGCATTTCCCAGCAGGGAAGTTATGGTTCCCTATCTGCAGTCCATCTCCTGGGAAACCGATGTTTGGGTAGCGGATTCCCCTGGACACCTGATCCACTTTAATGGGCGGCAGCTGCTGGGGGCGTACTGACGGCTCGCGGCGGCAGTACCGCGCTGCTCCTGCTTTTCAGCGCCAACGGCCGGGGATGGCTCTTCCGCAGGCGGGGCAGTTGCCCTCTTTCAGGTAGATGGTGGGCGGGCCGGGGCGGCTCCGCTGGATCAGCAGTTCGCCGCAGTCGGGGCACCACGTGTCCTCCGCCGGATGTGCGGGGACGTTGCCCAGATATACGTACCGAAGCCCCTCCTCCAGGCCGATCTCCCGCGCCCTCTCCAGCGTGCCCACGGGGGTGCGTGACAGGTGGGCGAGGTCACCCTGCGGGGCGAAGGCGGTGACGTGCCACGGCGTCTCCGGCCCCAGGGCACCGGCGATCCAGCCGGCGATCCCCCGCAGTTCCTCCTCCCCGTCGTTCATGGTGGGGATGACGTTGGTCACGCACTCCACGTGCATCTGCCATTTCCTCTTCGCTCGCCCGGCGACCTCCAGGATGCCGCGGAACGCGGGAAAGTTGGCGACCTTCGCGTAGGTCTCCTTGCTGAACCCCTTGATGTCCACCCGGTAGGCGTCAAGGTGCGGACCGATCCGGTCGAGGGCCTCGGCGGTGAGCGAGCCGTTGGTGACGTAGCTGGTCTTCAGGCCCGCCCGCCGGGCCAGCCGGGCGCCGTCGAGGGTGTATTCGAACCAGATGGCCGGCTCGTTATAGGTCCAGCACACACCCAGGTCTTCCCTCTGCTCGGCCCGCCGGGCGAACTCCTCCGGCGGCATGACCCTGACCTCTTCGAGCGCCTCAGGCACCGGCGCGAAGGAGAGGTCGCGGTTCTGACAGCCCGGGCAGCGGAAGTTGCACCCCAGCCCGCCGGCCGAAAGCATGATCTCGCCCGGATAGAAGTGGAACAGCGGCTTGCGTTCGACCCGCGCGGGGTGCAGCGCGGCCACCCGGCCGTAGGAGAGCGCAACCAGGCGGCCGTCCTCGTTCCGCCGGACCCCGCACCAGCCCGGTTCCCCGTCTCCGAGAACGCATCCCCGCTGGCAGGCCAGGCACCGCACCCGGCCGCCGGGGAGGTTCTTCGAGAGCCCTTCGCGCTCTGATGCCTGCGGCTCCATAGGTTCGATTATATACCCGACGCCCCGGCGAGGCAGCCCGAGCGCCTTGAAAGCCCGGTACCCCGCCGGTAGCATCACGGAACGAGGGGCACCCTGAGAAGAAGGAGAAAACCCATGCACCGCGTAACCCTGCTGGGCACCGGGCTGATCGGCACGTTCTACACGCTCACCCTCAATGGACGAAGGGGCGGCGACCGCGTCCACGTGGTCTATTCCCGCACCGAGGAGCACGCCCGGGAGTTCGCCGAGGAGTGGAGCATCGCCCACTGGACCAGCGACCTGGAGGAGGCCGTCGAGCATCCGGAGACCGACACCGTCGTGGTCGGCCTGCCCAACTTCCTGCACGTCGAGGCCGTCCAGCGGGCGGCGGAGGCCGGGAAGGCCGTCCTCTGCACCAAGCCGCTGGGACGCAACGCCGCCGAGGCGAAGCAGATGCTGGAGGCGGTCGAGGAGGCCGGCGTCTTCACCGGCTACCTTGAGGACCTCGTTTATACGCCCAAGACCCTGAAGGCCCTGCTCTCGGTCCACAACGGCGACATCGGCGAGGTGCTGTGGGTGCGCTCCCGGGAGACGCACCCCGGCCCGCACAGCGCCTGGTTCTGGGACGCGGAGCTGGCCGGCGGCGGGGCCGTCATCGACATGGGCTGCCACTGCGCCGAAATCATCCGCACCTTCGTCGGCAAGGAGGTACGCCCCGTGGAAGTCATGTGCTGGACCGACACGCTGGTCCACCCGGTGGAAGCGGAGGACCACGGCATCGCGCTGGTGCGTTTCGAGAGCGGCGCGGTGGGACAGTTCGAGGTGAGCTGGGCCTTCCGCGGGGGAATGGACCTGCGGGACGAGGTATCCGGCACGGACGGCACCATCTGGCTGAACCACTGGCTGAGGACGGGCTTCGAGATGTTCGTCGGCGGCGAGCGGGAGGGATACGTCTCGGAGAAAGCCGAGGCCGAGTCCGGCTGGCTGTTCCCCGTGGGCAACGAGGCGCGGGCGCTCGGATACGCCGACATGTTCGAGAACATGTTCAGTGCGATGGACGGGGACATCGAGCCCAGGGAGACCTTCTACGACGGCTACGTGGTGAACTGCATACTGGACGCCTGCTACCGGTCGGCGGAGTCCGGCCGCTGGGAGCCGGTGGAGCTGGATATCTGGCGCGGGGCGGAGGTGACCCCCCGCATCAGCGTGCCGACGCGTGAACTCGACGGCCAGGTTATCATCAAAAAGGAAGTCATGCCCGACGGCCGCACCAAGCTCATCCTCAAGGACAAGGAGACCGGCGAGTTCTCGGAGAAGCTCACCGGGGACACCCACCGCGGAGAACAATGAGGCAGGGGACGACGGAAGTAGGCACGACGGCAGAGGGGGAACCGCAAAGGGCGCAGAGGAACGCAGAGGAAAGACGAACGGACAAGTAGGAACCACGGGGAACACGAAGGGCACGAAGGACGGCGACGACGGAAGTCGACACGACGGCAGAGGGGGAACCGCGGAGGGCGCAGAGTAACGCAGAGGAAAGACGAACGGACAAGTAGGAACCACGGGGAACACGAAGGGCAC
>CAZEAP010000032.1:0-11146 GCA_964510315.1 uncultured candidatus Brocadiaceae bacterium | reverse complement strand
GAAGGACGGCGACGACGGAAGTAAGGCGAGACGGCAGAGAGGAACGACCGCGTGGTGAGGGGTCGGGGCCTCAGGGGGCGGCGTCGGGGTTCTTGGTGTGCTTTTTGGCGAGGCGGTCCACGCGGCGGTTCTCCTCCCGGGCGACGTGCTCGACCTCCCACTCCTCGAATTCCGCCAGCGTTTCCCGCAACTCGCGGTGGAGGGGCTTCAGGCCGGCGTTCTTCACGCGGTATTCCCCGCTGATCTGCCGGACCAGCAGCTCGCTGTCGGTCAGCAGCCGGACGCGGCGAACCTCCAGTTCCAGCGCCTTCCGGAGCCCGGCGACGGCCGCGCGGTACTCGGCCACGTTATTGGTGGCTTCCCCGATGTAGCGTCCCCAGGCCAGCACCTCCCGCCCGTCGGGCGTCTGGATGACCATGCCGATGCCGGCCGGGCCGGGGTTGCCGCTGGAGGCGCCGTCACAGCGCACGACGGCCTCGCCCCCGGCGACCTCGGACGCGAGGTCCTCCTCGGGGGAGGGTCCCAGCAGCCGCCGGATGTCCTGGAAAAGCTCGTCCACTTCCTGCCGCGTGGCCTCCGGGGCGATCTCGTACAGCCGGTCCCACTGGAGGGCCTGGTAGATTGCCTTGAGCAGTTCGGTCTTTTTCACGTGGCGTCCTCCTGCAGGCGGCAGCGGCGTGCGCCGAAGGCGAGGGTGCCGGGGCTGGTCTCGTCGAAGAGGTCCGGCTCCAGGCCGGTGGCGGACTCGTATTCGCGGGCGATCTCCCGGACGCCCCCTTCGGCGTCCGCGTGGGCCAGGACGGCCACCGTGCCCCCGGAGCCGCCGCCGGTGATCTTGGCGCCGTAGAATCCCTCCTCGGGGCCGCGTCGGCGCACCATCCGGACCAGCAGGTCGGTCTCCTCGCAGCCCAGCCCGCAGTTCCATCCGTAGGAGTGGTGGCTGGCATACATCAGGCCGCCGGCCTCCACCAGCGCGGTCCGGTCGCCCTCACGCGCGCGGTCCATGTAGTCGATGAACGCCTGCACGCGGCGGTTCTCGAAGACGGGATGGTCCGTCCCGGCGCGCACGCGGTAGGTGAGGTCCGGCTCCACGCTGGTGACCGGGTCGGTCGTCTCCCCCCACCGTTGCAGGAACTCCTCCCCGGTGATTCTTTCGGGCAGCAGGCCGCGAAACCGGGAGACGTATTCGTCGGGCTCGAGGTTGCAGAGGTAATGATCGGCGTCGGCCGTCTCGCTTCCGCCGCTACCCTTCGCGGACAGGATGATCTTCAGACCCATGAATGCGCTGACGCGGGCGCGGGCGTAGGCGCTGCCCCCGACGCTGTGCTCCACCCGGCTGCTGAGTCCGTAGACTTTCACTCCGTCGGGCAGCTCGTGTTGGCCGAGGACCTGCGCGGCCTCGCCGTCGCCGGGCTGACAGCGGATGGCCAGCAGCTTGCCGGCCTGGCCGAGCACGGCGGTGACCTGGTCCATTATGCCGCAGGGGGCGCCGACGACGTTGTTCTCCACCATCTGGGCGAGTTCGGCCAGGCGCGTGCCGGTGAGCCGGACGCCGAAGTGGGAGGTCATCGCGAACATGGCGGCCACCTCGACCGCCGCGCTGCTGGCCACACCGACGCCGATGGGAATGTCGCTCCACAGCAGGAATGTGCCGCCCGATTCCAGGGCGAGCACGCCCTCCCTTTCGAGCACGGCGGGCACGCCGAGCACGTAGGCCGCCCAGGCCCGCTCGGGGTCGCCGGTCAACCGGTGGCGGACGTCGTCGTAGGGACGAACGGCACCGGAGCCGTCCCGCAGAGCGGCGAGGTCGACGGCGACGTCGGCCGGTCGGCCGGCGGTCTCCATGGTGTCGCTCCTCACGCGGAGGCGGGTTCCCTCCTGGGGTTGGAAGGCGACTATCGCCGCGCGCCCCAGGGGCCCCTCGAAGACGACCGAGCCGCTGTAGTCGGCGATTCCTCCCATGCAGTCGATGCGGGCGGGGGCGCGGGCCACGGTGATCGGCTCGCCGGCGGCGAAGAGCGAAGGTCCGCTCCGCTCCATGCACCGGCGAAACCCCTCCGGCAGCCGGCCGGGGGTCTCGGGGTTTTCGAAGAGCAGTTTCATGATCTCGCTGTGGGTCTGGCAGTCGGCAGAAGGTGAACAGCGGGGCATGCCCGCATAGTCGTCGCTACAGTATCCACGGTCCGGGCGCGGAAGGCAAGCTGGAGCCGCCGTTTGGGCGTTCTGGTGGCCCGCCCGGGTGGTGCGCGCGGCGTTTTGAAACCCTCGGCGCTCCCCATATAATCGATGCCCTTCCGACCGCCGACCACGCTGCGAAAGGAGCGCGCCATGGGTTACCTGATGGGGATAGACGTGAGCACGACCGGAGCGAAGGCCCTGCTCTGCGACGAAGCCGGCAAAGTGATCGCCACCGTCACCACCGAATACCCCGCCTATTCCCCGAAGCCGCTGTGGAGCGAGCAGGACCCGCAGGACTGGTGGGAGGGAACCTGCCGGTCCATCAAGAAAGTTATCGCCGATGCGGGCATCGACGGCGAAGAGGTCCGGGGAATCGGCCTCAGCGGACAGATGCACGGCCTGGTGATGCTCGACGAAGCCGACGAGATCATCCGCCCGGCCATCCTGTGGAACGACCAGCGCACCGCCGCCGAGTGCGAGCAGATCACCGAGTCCGTCGGCTACGACCGCCTGCTGGAACTGGTCTGCAACCCGGCGCTCACCGGTTTCACCGCTCCGAAGATTCTCTGGGTTCGCAACAACGAGCCGGAGAACTACGAGCGCTGCCGGCACGTGCTGCTCCCGAAGGACTACGTGCGATTCCGGCTCAGTGGCGCCTACGCCACGGAGGTCAGCGACGCCAGCGGGACTCTGCTGCTGGACATCCGCGAGCGCGACTGGTGCGACGAACTGCTGGACGCATTGGATATCGACAGGGACCTGCTCCCGGACTGCTACGAGTCCCCGGAGGTCAGCTCCGAGGTCTCAGCGTCGGTGGCCGAGGAGCTGGGGCTGGAGCCCGGCACGCCCATCGTGGGCGGGGGAGGGGATCAGGCCGCCGGGGCCGTCGGCAACGGCATCGTCCGCAGCGGCGTCATCAGCGCCACCATCGGGACGAGCGGGGTGGTGTTCGCCTTCAGCGACGAGGTGGCCACCGACCCGGAGGGCCGGCTCCACACCTTCTGTCACGCCGTGCCGGGCAAGTGGCACCTGATGGGGGTGGTGCTCAGCGCCGGGGGCTCGTTCCAGTGGTACAGGGACGCCCTCGCCGAGGTCGAACGGGAGCGCGCAGAGCAGCAGGACGTGGACCCCTACGAGATACTCACCGCGGAGGCCGCCACGGCCATGCCGGGGGCGGAGGGCCTCCTTTTCCTGCCCTATCTGACCGGCGAGCGAACCCCCCACGCCAACCCGAACGCGCGGGGCGCCCTGGTGGGCCTGACCCGCCGCCACGGAAAGGCCGAGGTCATCCGGAGCATCCTGGAAGGCATCACCTACGCCATGAAGGACTCCCTGGAGATCATGCGCTGGCTGGGCATTCCGGTGCAGCAGATTCGCCTATCCGGCGGCGGGGCCAGGAGCGAATTCTGGCGCCAGCTCCAGGCCGACGTCTACGAGAATCCCGTCTGCACGATCAACGCCGAGGAAGGCCCCGCCTACGGGGCGGCCCTCCTGGCCGGCGTCGGAACCGGTCTCTGGGACGGCGTCCCGGAGGCATGCGACCAGGCCATAGACGTGGTGAACCGCTACGAGGTGCAGGAGGAGCACTGCCGCATCTACCGCGAGTTTTACCCCGTTTTCCAGCGTCTCTACGCCGCCCTGGAGGAGGAGTTCGACACGGTCACCCGGAAGGTCGCCGACCTTTACGAGTGAGGGGGGGGTGGGGGAACCGCGGAGGACGCAGAGCCACGCAGAGTAGAAGCAGACGGCGAAGGAGGGACCGCGAAGGTGCGGGGCCGTCTCCGGCGCAGGCGCACTTCCGGCCCCTTATGCGGGGTCCGGGGAAACATGCATTGAGGCGGTGTGCTTGCCTTTACCCTCCGGGGCACCGCTGCAGAACGGCGTTCGCCGCAAGCCCCGGCCTGCACGACCGCGCCGCTCCGCAGCACGAACGCCAAACGCATGTTCGGCGGCATGGACGTAAGGGCACACGACCATCCTGGTCCGGCTCTGCCGGGTTCCTTTGCGGCCGGCCGGAAAGAAGCTCTCAGAACTGGGGATGACCCCGCCGAATTCAGGTCTTGACATCGGCCCTCTGGTACGTATAATATTCGGCTCTTCAACGGGGCGAAGCCGGCAGAATTCGGATCGCGACCGTGCGATTATTGCCGGTCTGCTCCAGGGCGACCCCGCCACTCACCGGGAGCCTGACACTTCCGGCCAGCGAACGGCCCTCGAAAATCCCGCTATCCACCGGTCGACAAGCTTCCGGGGTTCGCCGGGGAAAAGGGCGGGGACGTCTCTGCCGTCGGTGGGGAGGTTTCCGTGACAAGACGCAAGGTTTTTCAACGGATTATCCGCATAGGGAAACGCTGAGGATGACGCAGGAAGAAATGGACAAGCTGCCCAGGCGCAAGCGCCTTGCCGCGCGCCTGGAGATGATACGTCGCCGACACAGGAAGCTGATCCTGGGACCCCGCGAGGCCCTGCTCGATGAGCTGCCCGAACAGTTCGGCGATCCGCTGGAGGAGTTCAGCGAGGCCGACGACCTGGAACTTGTCGACGCCTCCGACCGCCCGCACTGATCTCGCAGAGCCGGGCTACAAGCCTTTCCAGCCAGACGTTCGCCTCCTCCGCCCTCACCGAGGCCGTCTTGTACTCGTAGTCCGCCTCGGCGAGCGCGGAGAGCTGACGGGCAAACCATTCCGGCGAGAGCCGGCCGACCACCTTCAGGTTGCGCCGCACGACGAAGGAGGGCACCCCCAGCTTCCGGCGTATCTCATTCTGCGAGGCGCCGGCCGCCTTGAGCCGATAGGTCCGCCAGAGCTGACGCACCTGACGGGCAAGAACCGCCAGGACCGCCGGCGGCGCCTCCCCCCGCAGCAGCAGCCTTTCGCAGAGGTTCATCGCCTCCGCCTTCTCCCCCCGACTGATCGCGACGCCCAGGTCGAAGATGGAGCGGGTCCGACCCCGAACGCCCACCTCCTCCACGGCATCGATGCCGATCGTCGTCTCCGGATGGCAGTACGCGGACAGTTTCTCCAGCTCGTTCTCCAGCGCGGTTAGCTCGGGGCCGTGGGCCTCCACCAGGGAGGAGACCACCCTGGAGGTCACGGTCAGCCCCATGGCCCGAGCGCGCGATTGAAGCCAGGAGCGGGCCTGCCGCCAGCTCGGACTGCTGCAATCGACCAACCATCCCTCCGCGAGCACCGCCTTCCTCAGCTTCTTTGAGCCCTTCCATTCCTTCAGGCAGATGATGAGACTCCCCGTCGGGCTGGGGCTTTCCAGGTACTCGAGTACCAGATTCCCGTGGTCTTTGAGGAAATCCGCCGCTTCCTCCAGGACGACCACCCGTCGGCCCTCCATGCCCATGAAGGGGATGGTGCGCAGTTCGTCGAACACGGCGCTGGGTTCTGCGACTTCCTCCAGCCTGCGCACCGTGCTGCCGGGCTGCTCGGGCGGGGCTGCCGCTTGCAGTATCAGTTGCAGGTTTTGTCCGAGGAGCGCCCGATCCCCACCCACCAGCGCGTAGACCGGCTGAGGCGGCTCCTCTGACAGGCGGTCCTCAAGTTGGAGAGCGCTCACCTTCGGCATCTTGTTCCTCTCGGCGAAGGGGTCCGCAGCAGTTTAGAACGCCGAGCCGGACGCCGCAACCGAACTGCGTTTCGGCTCGTGCCCAACTTGTGCCAACTGAACTGTCTGTGGCCCAGGCCCGGCGGTCGAATATGTGCTGACCTTAGGCGCGGGCAGGATGCCCGTACATGTTTAGCGTTCAGAGCGACACAGATGACGTTCGTCACCGAGTTTTTCGTGTGGGGGCCTGACTGCGCACGCACCGGCACGATTGCCCGGCGACGCGGTATATCACGCACCGAAGCCCCGCAGGGGCGTGACATACACAGCCCGGGGCGCAGCCCTGGAGACCCGGGTGCGCCCCCAAACAGGTGAGCCCTGAAAGGGCGCAACATACCGCCAGGTACGGATCCCCCGCACCGGGGGGCAGGGATGCCCGCGCCACAACGCCGGCCGCTTCTGCGGGGTCTACAAAGGGCGGCGACAGCCTGCCGGGCACTGCCAGGCCGGGTGGACGCTTGCCGCCGGCGGGCGTTGGCCTATAATGTGCGCGCACTGCGGAGCGTTATCTTTGGAGGGTTCACGGATGGAGATCGAGCCGACCGGACGCCTCAGCAAGCTGCCGCCCTATCTGTTCGCCGACCTCCGGAGAAAGATCAGGGCCAGGCAGCAGAAGGGGGAGAAAGTCATCTCACTGGGCATCGGCGACCCGGACATGCCGACCCCCGATCCGGTGGTGGAGGAGCTGTGCCGGACGGCGGCCGACGAGTCCGACCCGGACCGGCATCGCTACGGCTGCGACCGGCCGGTGGAGGAGTTCCCGGAGGCCGTGCAGGAGTTCTACCGGCACCGCTTCGGGGTGGGCCTGGAAGCCGAGCAGGTTGTCACCACGATGGGCTCCAAGGATGCCATCGCCAAGTTCGCCATGGCCGTCCTCAACCCGGGCGACACCGCCATAGCCCCCAGCCCCGGCTATCCGACCTACAACAACGGACACGTCTTCGCCGGCGCCGTGACCCACTACGCGCCGCTGCGTGCCGAGAACAACTTCCTGGTGGACTTCGAGGAGGTCCCGGACGAGGTGCGGCGGCTGGCCGGCCTGCTGTGGCTGAACTATCCCAACAACCCTACCACGGCGACGGCGCCGATGGACTTCTTCGAGGAGGCGGTCGAGTTCTGCCGACGCAACCGCATCCTGCTGGCCCACGACGCCGCCTACACCGAGAATACCTACGACGGCTACGAAGCGCCCAGCATCCTGCAGGTGGAAGGGGCACAGGAGGTGGCCGTCGAGTTCTTCTCCTTCAGCAAGGCATTCTGCATGACCGGCTGGCGGGTGGGCGCGGTGGTGGGCAACGCCTCCGCGGTCGCCGCACTGCGCACGGTGAAGGAGAACATCGACAACGGCACGCTCCGGCCGATACAGTTCGCCGCCGCGCGCGCCCTCTCGATGGCCGACGAACTCACCCCGACCATCAACTCCGTGTACCGCCGCCGGCGGGACATGGTGGTGGAGACGCTGAACGCGGCGGGATGGGAGCTGGAGAAACCCAAAGCCACCATCTACGTCTGGGCGCCCGTCCCGGATCGCTACGACGGCTCCAGCGCGGCATTCGCCGCCGACCTGCTGGAGAAGAGCGGCGTGGTGGTAACGCCCGGCCGCGGCTACGGACAGTGGGGCGAGGGCTACTTCCGCATCAGCCTCACCTACCCCGAGGAGGTGCTGGAAGAGGCCCTCGAGCGCATAGCCGAGGCGGGGATCTGAGCGCATCCGCCGGGTTCAAACGTCCAGCTTCCGGAGCGCGGGATGGTCCAGCCCTGAGCGGACCTCCCGCCACGCTTCCCGGGCGTAGTCCGAATCAACCCGGGGGACAACCCCAAAATCCAGTAGAGACGGATCGCCGGGATACGCCTGGTTTGCGTGTCGAGGAGAGCCCTCTCATGCCACCTGGCCAGCCGGTTCATCGCGTGGGTCACGGCGGCTTTCTGGATGTCGGTCCACAGCCCGCCTTCGCCGGCCCGCATCGTCCGGATGGAGAACCCGTCGGGAAAGCCAACCTGGGGTATATCGTGCAGATGCGGCCCGAACACGTTACCGGTCACTGACTATCCGCTTCCCGTCGGCCTTTACTGGCCGCACACCCTCTCGATGGCGCGCTGCACGATGTGCCGCGCCGGCCTCAGGACGCCCAGGAGGTTGCCCTCGGCCACCGACTCGAAGGCCAGCGCGCCGTCGTAGCCGGCGTCGCGGTAGATGCGGACCAGCCGGTCCAGCTCCTTCCCAAACCCGGCGAGCCTTCCGTCGTCGGTAACGCCCGCGATCTTCAGGTGGGACTGCGTGGCCAGGGGAGCCACCCTGGCGGCGCTTTCGAAGACGACCTCCCGCTCCTCCGCCGAGGCCGTCCCGGAGAGGAACCCGCGCGCCCAGTTGCTGGGGTCCGGACACGTGGTAAGGCGCTCGGAGCCGACCTCCTCGATCAGCCAGAGGATCTCGTCGGCCGAGAAAAAGATGGAGTTGTGGTTCTCCAGCGCCATGTTCACTCCGCACTCCTCCGCGACGGGGGCACACTCCTTGATCCCCTCGAGGGTGAGTTCGCGGAGGCGCTCCCTCGGCTCGCCCTCGATGTAGTAGCCGGTGAGCATGCGGATGTTCGGCACTCGGAGTTCGGAGGCAATGCCCAGCCACTTCTTGACGTATTCGATGTTCTCCAGACGCCAATTCTCGTCTTTGACGTAGGCGAAATCGTTGTAGGTGGCCAGGGACAGGACGGTCACCCCCAGGGTCTCGGCGTGCGCCATGACGTCCTCGAGGTAGGGCAGGTCGTCGGAGGCGAAATCCCCCGCCGGCGCGCCGGCCTTGCCGGACATGATCTCGATGCCGCCGAAACCCATCTCGGCAGTCAGCTCCAGTGCCTGGAACACGTCGAAATCTTCGTCCTCCTCGAAACGCCGTCGGAAACTCCATGAATGCAGCGCTGGTTCCATCCTTCCCCTCCACTCTGGTGGACAAATGCCTCGCTCGCGCCTCCCTGTCCGGCAGCGTAGCGGCCGGGTGAGTGGGCGTCAAGACGCACCACGCGTTCCGGGGCGGTTGGCGGCAAACGCCGTGGCCGTGTATGATGGCAGGGGAGAGCGGGAAATCCAGCGAATCACGGGCCACCGGGGGGAACGGGTGCCGGACGGCGGGGACCAGGCAGCCAGGGGAGACGCGGCCGCTTCGGGGCGTCTGCGGGCGGCGGCGATCCTGTTCGTGGTGGCCGCCTGCGGATGGGTGGTGATGGAGATGGAGATCCTCGGTGCCCGCATCCTCGCCCCCTACTTCGGCAGCGCCGTCTACGTGGTGATGGGCAGCGTCATCGGCGTGTTCCTCATCAGCCTGGCGGCCGGTTACGCGGTGGGCGGCTGGCTCTCCGACAGGCCGTCCAGCCAGCTCATACTCGGCGCCGGCCTGACGGTCGCCGGCCTGTGGCTGGCCGGGATACCCCTGGTGGTGGAACCGTTGTGTGACGGCCTGCTGGAGGCCGGGTTCGACGAGAAATGGGGCTCCCTGACGACGGCCCTCGTCCTGTTCGGGGTGCCGATGTGCCTGCTGGGGACGGTCTCCCCGACGGCGGTGCGCTGGCTGACCGCGCGGGCGGAGAACTCCGGCCGCAACGCCGGACTGGTGCTGGCCTTCTCCACCACCGCCAGCTTCGCCGGGTGCATCGCCACGGCCTTCTACCTGGTGCGGCTTTCGATGCGGCGGACCGTCTGGACCTCGGGGGGCGGTCTTGCGCTGCTGGGCCTGGTGGTCCTCCTCCACGCGCTCCTCTCGGGCCGGGGGGCACCGACGCCCCCGGAGGGGGAGGAACCCGAATGAGCCAACGCACGAAAAGGGCCACGGCACTGGCGGTCTGCGCGGTCCTGCTGCTCTGCGCCGGATCGGCCACGACGCTCTACGGCCCGGTCATCTACCGGAAAAACTCCCTCTACCACCGCATCTTCGTGCACCGCAGCGGGCAGGTGGTTACGCTGCGTTTCGGGAGGAGCAAACCGGACATCGCCCAGAGCCGGGTGGACCTTTCCAATCCCCACCGTCACGTCCATGAATATACCACGCTCGCCTACGCCGGCTTTCTCTACAAGCCAGAGCCGGAGAACCTCCTCCTCCTCGGTCTCGGCGGCGGCGTCATGCCGCGCGACATGCGGCACTACTTCCCCGACTTGCGCATGGACCTCGTCGAGCTGGACCCGGCCATCCCGCCCCTCGCCAGACGGTTCTTCAACTTCCGGACCGACGACCGGATGGACGTGCACATACAGGACGGGCGCATTTTCATCCGGGAGGAAGTCGCCAAAGAGGAGACGAAGAAGCACGACATGATTATCCTGGACGCCTTTCGCGGGGATTACATCCCTTTCCACCTTATGACCCGCGAGTTCCTGGAGGAGGTCCGGAAGCTGCTGGCCGACGACGGGGTGGTGGTCGCCAACGTGATCTACACCAACCGGCTGGCCCACGCCGAGATGAAGACGTTCCAGGCGGTCTTCGAGCGCTGCCAGGTCTACCAGGGAAAGCACTCCACCAACGCCATGCTCGTGGCCCCCGACCGGGACGCCCCGGTTCTCACGCCTCGCGAAGCCCTCCGGCGGGCCGGCAAGCTGCAGGAGCAACACAACTTCGGCTTCGACATCCGGAACGTCGCGCGGAGGCTCGTCCCCGACGCCCGCGCCGCGCCCGGGGCGCGGGTCCTGACCGACGACCAGGCGCCGGTCAACTGGCTTCGTCAGCAGGAGGCCGCCCCGTTCACTCCGGCCGGCGAAGAGTAAAGGCGATCCGGAAGAAGCGGCCGCGGATACGCCGGAAAAGCGGGACGGATTGCCGGGAAGCGGGCATAAGGGGTCGAGGGGACTGCCGGCCGAGGCCGGTGAATACGCCTCTGACGCAAAGGCCCATCGTACGCCAGGTACGCCTTTACCGTTGGTGTCGTTTTTTGGAGGCCGCCGCACGGCGGCCGACTCAGACCGCTCCCGGGCTCCGCTGGTCAAGAGGAACCCGTCCCTTTCCCGAACGTACATGTTGAGCATCGACGCCGCGGAGCGGCGGGGTCGTGCAGGCCGGGGCTTCAGCCCCGGTGATGAGCCCGATAAACCAAATGCGCCCCGGAAGGGGCGCGGGGAATTCCAGCTCGCACCGACCGCGCCCCCTGCCGGGCCGGGTAGGCGGGCGATAGTCTCGCCCGTGCTCCGGGGCCCGTTGGTTGGTGACCTCATGGCTCGCACAAACAGCCAGACGCAACGAAACGGTTCCCCTCCGACAACGCGCCAAACGCATACCCATTTCCGAGACCCCCGGTTGGGCGGGCGTTGAGGCCGCCGGATGGCGGCCGACTCAGACGTAGCCCGGGGCGACCCCCGTTGGGGGGTACATGTTTAG
>CAZEAP010000031.1:0-41547 GCA_964510315.1 uncultured candidatus Brocadiaceae bacterium | reverse complement strand
AACGGCCAAACGGAACCACGGAGGAAGGCGAACGGGAGAACTTGAACCACGAAGGACACGAAGCACGCGAAGGAAAACAACGGCAAAGATGGGCACAACGGCCGGGGGAACCGCAGAGGACGCAGAGGGACGCAGAGTAAAGCAACGGCCAAACGGAACCACGAAGGAAGACAACGGACAGCCCGACAACTCAACAACCGGGAACTCTCTGCTGCCTGCTGCTCACTGCCTACTGACTACTGGATCCACCACGAAGGACACGAAGCACGCGAAGGAAAACAGCGGTAAAGGAAGGGCACAACGGCGGAACAACGTAAAGGCGGCCGCCGGCTGGCGCTTATGGCCCGGTTGTTTGTTTATCCGTGTCGATCAGTGTTGATCTGTGTCTCCGTCGTTTTCTTGAATCTGCGTAATCTGCGGATTTCCAGTTCGGCCGCTGGCGCTTGCCTTGGAAACCACCGGCCGGCGGGCGGTATACTGTGTGGGCGCAACTCCGAATGAAACCGGGGAGGTAGACCATGCCGGGAGTCTTGACCGAGGCACTGCCCGCATATCGTGAGCTGCGCCGGAGGGCGTTCGCATGGCGTCGCTCGCTTTCCCGCGCGGAGATGATCACGCTGTCGGTGGGGTTTGCGGCCCTGACCGGCCTTCTGGCCCAGGTTCGGGTACCTCTCGTGCCCGTTCCGATGACCGGTCAGGTGTTCGCCGTTCTCCTGGCCGGGGTTCTGCTGGGGTCGGGCTACGGGGCGCTCAGCCAGGCGCTCTACGTCGCGCTGGGGCTTGCGGGCATGCCGTGGTTTACGGGGTTCGGCGGGGGGGTTGCCTACCTGGCCGGCCCGACGGCGGGCTACCTGGTGGGGTTCGTCCCGGCGGCGATTCTCGTGGGATGGGTCACCGACCGCTTTGCCGGTGCCCGGCGTTTTGTTCCTTTGATGGGGGTGATGGCCGGCGGCGTTTCGATCATTTATATGTGCGGCGTGCTCCACCTGGTCGTCTTGCTGGGGCTGCCGGTGGGTAGCGCGCTGGCGATGGGGGTCCTGCCGTTCATTGGTGCTGACGCGGCGAAGGCCGCGGCGGCCGCGGCGCTGGGCGCTTCCCTGCTGCCCAAGCGGGGCTGAACGACGCTCCGTGTTCCAGGACTTCCCCAGGTTCCAAACAACGGCAGGGGAGAGGTGCCGATGCAGAAGGGCCGGATAGAGTGCGTGGGGGTGAGCTTCCGGGAAGAGCCGCCTTCCGACATGCGGGAACTACGGTGCGAGGAGAAGTATTGCCGTTTGATCGGCCGGGCCCGGGGAGAGGCTCCCTTCTACCTGATCCCTGAGAGCATCTCCTGCCCGCTGGCCAGGTTCCACCTCGGGATCGGTTCCGTCGATATGGGCGAGATGGCAGGCATCCTCGTGGGCTGGGGTGACGCGGCCGACGTGCCGACGGGGCGGGCGTACCTGGAGGGGGCCCCCCGGCTGGCCGGGGTGGCCGGCGGCATCGCCTTCTTCCGCCCCGGGCGGGTCAGAGCTGTATGAACTGCTCCAGCAGTGAGCGCGCGCTGGGGCTGAGGCTGAAGTGAGGCTTGCGCAGCCGCCTTCAGGTGGCGGCAAACCGCTCGCGGGCCGTCCGTAGGAACTCGAACCAGGGCTCGAAACCGGTGCCTTCGGTTGCGCTGGTGATGAACACTTCCACACCCGGCCGTGCCCTTCGGGCGTCCTCGCGGACCCTCTCCACGTCGTAGGGGCAGTGCTTGGCCAGGTCGACCTTGTTGATGAAAACCGCGTCGGCCCGGACGAACAGGGCGGGGTATTTACGGACCTTCTCATCCCCCTCCGGGACGCTGAGCACGGCGACCTTGATGTGTTCGCCGAGGTCGAAGGCCGAGGGGCAGACCAGGTTGCCGACGTTCTCGATGAACAGAAAGTCGATGGCACCGAGGTCCAGTTTCTCGACGGCGGCTTCGATCTGTGCGGCGTTCAGGTGGCAGCTTCCGCCGGTTTCGATGGCGGTGGCGTCGAGGCCGCAGTCGAGGAGTCGTTCGGCGTCCAGGGCCGTCTTGACGTCGCCGATGATGACGGCGAACTCGCCCTCCTCCGGGTCGAAGTGGCGGGCGGTGTGCTCGAGGATGGAGGTCTTGCCGCAGCCGGGGGAGCCGATGAGGTTCATCACGTAGACGCCCTCGCGCTCGAAGCGCTCGCGGTTGCGCCGGGCGATGACGTCGTTGCTTTCCCTGGCGGATTTACTCAGGTCAACCTTCCTCATCTTCCACCTCGACGTAAGGTATGTTGACGTCGGTGCCTTCCAGGACCGTCCTTTCGAAGCTCCCGCAGTCCGGGCAGGGGGCGAAGACGTCCTCCGGCTCATAGACCAGCCCGCACTCGCAACGGACCCTGGCCGGGATGGAGGTGATTTGCACCTCGGTTTTTTCCATGCCGCGCTGCTGGAGGGTCAGGCGCATGCAGAACTCCAGGGAGGAGACGTTTACCGCCGAGAGCGCTCCGACCTCGATGGCGATCGCGCAGATTTGGTTTTTCTCGGCTCCACTGGCGTTCAGGACGGTACGGACGATGTTCTGGGACAATGACAGCTCGTGCATGTTTCGGCCGCAAGGAGCCGTGGAACCTCTATTATAGCAGTATGGAGCGGGCGGCACATCCGGAGGCTGTCCCGGGCTAAGAAGTGAGCAAAATCGCGGCGTCCTTTTGACAGTATCGGCAGGCTGCTCTATAATGCCGTGCTTCGTCAAAATCCACTGTCCGCAGGACGCTTCAGGCCGTCCCTAAACCGCATGGGGACGCCGGTCTGTGCTTTATCACAGGGATGACTATGGCGGAGAAGGCATTCCTCTCCGACGATTCACTGGTCGAGTTCCTTCGACTCGTCCCGGCCGATGAACTATTCGTCAACGTCCGGGAAGACGACACCGCTTCCTGGGAGCGGCTCGAGGATGCGGACCCCGCCTCGGTCAGCGCCGGCCTCCGCGCCGAGCGGCCCTTCTACTCCTTCAAGAGCGTCTTGATGCCCGCCGCCGAAGTGGTGGCGCGCTACGGAGAAGCCGAGGGAGACCCGCTGGAGGAGACCGCCGACAGGCGCATCGCCGTCGCGGGCGTGCGGGGCTGCGAGTGCCGGGTGCTGGACTACCTGGACGCCATAATGCTGGACGAGCCCACCGAGGATCCCTTCTACCAGCTCCGTCGCCGCAACACAATCATCGTGGGCGTGGACTGCGTGGAGGCGGCGGACTCCTGCTTCTGCGACCTGTTCGGGGAACATGCGTACCCGGAGACCAACTTCGACCTGAACCTATCCCCCGTAGAGGGGGGCTTCCTCGTGGAGGCCGGCAGCGAGACCGGCGAGGAGGTGCTGGGCGAAGCGGGATCGATCCTCTCGGAAGCGACCGAGCGGCATCGGGAGCAGCTCCAGGAGATGCGGGATCGGACGGCCGCGCAACTGGAGGAGCAGAACGCGGATTACAAGTTCCCCGACGACTTTGCCGAAAGCATGCCGGAGACGATCGAAGAGCTATTCTGGCGCGTGCAATTGGCCGAATGCGTGCAGTGCGGGGGATGCACGGCCGTCTGCCCCGCCTGCTACTGCTTCCTGCTCTACGACCAGGAGAAGGGCGAGAACCAGTACGAGCGGGTTCGCGCCTGGGACAGTTGCCAGTTCACCGGCTACAGCGAGATGGCCGGCCCACCGGGCACCACCCCGCCCGACCCGCGGCGCCGGCACATGACCAAGTTTCAGCACCGCTTTGCCCACAAGTTCTGGTATAACTCCCTCAGCCCCGGAATCCTCGGTTGCGTGGGCTGCGGACGCTGCCGTGACACCTGCCCCGGAGCGATCGACCTGCGGGAGGTCTTGACCGACATGCGGAAAGAGCGCGTGAGCAATGGTTGAGAACGTCTACGAACCCATACCGGCCGAACTGCTGGAAGTGCGGACCGAGACGCCGACGATCAAAACGTTTCGGATGAAGCCGGAGACGCCGGTCGCCTTCCGCGCCGGCCAGTTCGTGCAGTTGACAGTGCCCGGCCTGGGGGAGGCCCCCTTCACCCCTTCCTCCTCCCCGTCGGTTGACCAGGAGCTGGAGATCACCATCCTCCGCACCGGCACGGTCACCAACACGTTGCACGAAATGAACGCCCCGGCCCCGCTCGGAGTGCGCGGGCCGTTCGGCAAGGGCTACCCCACCGATAAGATGAGGGGCCACAACCTGCTGGTGGTCGGCGGAGGTGTCGGGCTGGCGCCCCTGCGTTCGTTGCTGCACCATGCGTTCGAGAATCTGGACGACTTCCCCCTTGTGGCCATAAAATACGGCGCCCGAAACCCCTCCGAGCTGCTCTACCGGGACGCCTTTGAGGAGTGGGCGGCCAAGGACGGGGTGACCTTCGACGTAACCGTGGACGTCCCCGACCAGAGCTGGGACGGGAAAGTCGGGGTCGTGACCACGCTGCTGGAAGATTTGGACATGGACATTGAGAACACCTACGTGGTGAGCTGCGGTCCGCTGATCATGCTGCGGTTCGTCACGCTGACCTGCCTGAACATCGGCTTCCGTCCGGACCAGATTTACCTGTCGATGAACCGTAAGATGAGCTGCGGCATCGGCAAGTGCGGACGCTGCAACATTGGTCCGCTCTACCTTTGCAAGGACGGCCCCGATGTTTGCTACGCGGAGATAGAGGAATACAAGGATGCCTTCTCGTTCTGAAACAGTGCCGCGCTGCCTGCTGTGCTCGATGCATTGCCCCATCGGCGCCGGGCGCGACGAACTGGGCCACATCGGCACCGTCTATCCGCCCGATCTCGGCGCGGACCAGGGAGCCTGCGTCAGGGCGCTGACGGCCGCGCGGCTGCTGGACCTGCGCGAGCGCGCTTTCGACCCCCGCATGAACGGAGAAGTTGCTCCGGTGGCCGACGTGCTCGGCGGAACCGCCGAAGCCCTGGCGGAGGCCGAGGGCCACAGGATAGGCATCCTGGTGGACGTGAACCGGCCGCTCGAAGGCGTCCTGGCGGTCGCCGGGCTCTCCCGGCAGCTCGGGGCCAGGCTGGCGGCATTTGTGCCGCCCGATGACCTGCCGATGCTGCGGGCCGGCCTGCTGCCGCCCTCGAAGGCGCGCTCGTTCGAGCAGGTGGCCGAATGTGACCTCATCCTGGCGGTGGGTGACCCCTTCAGCACTCATCCCGCAGTCGCCGGCTTCGTGCGCGACATGCAGTTTGCCGAGCGCAGCCACCGCCTGCTGAACGTGGACGTGGCCGAGGGCCGCAGCGCACGTGGGGCCGACGAGGCGACGATCGTCTCGCCGGCGAAAGTGGCGGCCTTTCTCGCCGCCCTGGCCATCGAGTGCGGGGCACAGTCGGTGAAGGACCGGCTGGACGGCAGGGACGCGCGGGAGGTCTGCGAGGCGTGTGAGCTGCCCTTCGATCAGGTGCAGAGCCTGGTCTCTGCGTTGGGCGAAGCCGAGGCGCCGGGCATCATAGTTTCGATCACTTCGGGGCGATTCGCGTTCCCTTCGGCGGCGGCGACGGCAACCGGCGCGCTGGCTTCGGCGCTGGACTGCGCCTTCTGGCCGCTGCCGGTGGCGACCAACTCGGCCGCCGTGCCCGCCCTCGAAGCGGAGTACGGCGCCATCGGGGTCGGGGAACTGATCGAAGCGGCCCTGGAGGACGAGCTGGACGTTGTGCTGGTCCTCGGGCCTGACCCGGCTTTAGCCCTGCCCAAAAGGGCATGGGACACCTTGATTCATAACTCCCACGCGATCTGCTGGGCCGGGTGTCTGCAGAGCGCCTTTGCGGAGGGTGTGGACCTCCTGCTGCCTCTGGCCCTGCCGTGGGAAGAGGAAGGCACGGTTTTGGGGGCGGACGGCACAGCGAGGCATTTCCCCGCATGGGAGGCAAAGCAGCCCACGGTGATGAGCCTCGCCGAGCTGGCGCAAAACCTGGCCGGCGCCGTCGGCGTCCAGGCCCTGGAAGCCGGTTCCGCCCGGGAGCTGGCCGGGCGGCAGGCCCCGGGTCCCGCCGAAGACGCGCTGGGCCCGTGGGTTCTGGACGGCGAGGAGGCCGGCGCGAACGAGGCACTGGTGTTCAGCGTGCCGGAGCCCCACGGCTATACCGGTGGGCTCTCGCTGGGAGACTCTTCCTGGCAGGTCCGTCTGGCCACCGAGGAGGCGGCGCTGCTGAGCCCACGGGTCGTTGAGGAGAACGACTTGAGGGAGGCGGGGCTGGTGACGCTCCGGGGCCGGGGCGAGTTCATCGTGCCTTACCGGACCAACGGCGCGGGCGGACGGGTTGTCGGTCTGCCGGCGCACTGGAGAGTATTGCGGGAGTTGATCGGGTGGGAAGGGAAGGACGACGCAATCGAGCCCTCTCCCGCCGTGGTGGAGATAGAAAAGAGCGAGTGATGGCCGAACAGAGCACACAGACAGGTGAGGCCCGCACCGTGGAGCGGGAGCTGGTGCTTGACACCGAGCGGTGCATCGGGTGCAAAAGCTGCGCCGCGGCCTGCTTCTACGGTCACGTCGACACACCCGCGCTGCGTTACGAGGAAGTGGCCGGGGGAACGGCCATGCCGGCCATCTGCCGACAGTGCAAGGAAGCCCCCTGCGTGGAGGCGTGTCCGAACGAGGCCATGTATGTGGACGAGGCGGGCATCGTGCGGCGGAGTTTCTTCCTGTGCACGGGGTGCCGCAGTTGCGCGCTGGCCTGTCCGTTCGGAGTCATCGATCTGGAGATGGTGCGGGGTCAGTCGGCCAAGTGCGATCTCTGCGCCGACCGGACCCCGGAGGGCCTGCAGCCCCGTTGCGTGGCCGTCTGCCCGTCCGGAGCGCTGCAGTTCCTGGAGCTGGCCGAGGGCGTTCCCCAGGCTGGCTACACGTTGCTTAGTGGCAGGACGCTCCATCGTTCCCATTAGAGGTGGACATGAGTGTCGGTGAAATCGTCGCCGCCATAGTCGCGGGCATCTTCGGCACGATGGTGCTGGGGCTTCTGTTCCAGTGGGTCGACCGGGTGGTGACCGCGCGGATACAGTGGCGCAAGGGACCGCCCATCTATCAGCCGGTGGCCGACCTTCTCAAGTTGATGGGCAAGGAAACGGTGGTCTCCGAGAATGCCGCCGAAAAGCTGTTCCTCTTTGCACCGCTCTTTGGGTTCGTCGGCGTCTGCACGGCGGCCGCCATCCTGTGGGCGGCGGTGATCAACCCCCAGCACAGCTTCGTGGGCGACATCATCGTTGTGATATACTTCCTGGTCTTCCCCTCGCTGGTGCTGATTTTGGGATCGTCGGCCAGCGGCAACCCCTATGGAGCGGTGGGGGCTGGGCGGGAGATGAAACTGGTGATCGGCTACGAGCTGCCGTTCATTCTCGCTATGGTGCCCCCCATCCTGATCAGCGGAGGCAGCCTGAAGCTGTCGGACATTCTGGCCGCCCAGGCCGACGCCCCCAACCTGACCAGCCTCAGCGGGTTCCTGGCCTTCCTCTGCGTGCTGGCGGTGGTGCAGGCGAAGCTGGGGGTCGTGCCGTTCGACCAGGCGGAGGCGGAGACCGAGTTGAGCGGCGGGGTGATAGTGGAGTACTCCGGTCCGCCCCTGGCAGTGATTCGGCTGGTCAGGGGTATGCTGCTGTTCCTGCTGCCTATGTTCGTCATCACGGTTTTCTGGGGCGGCCTGAACTTCTCCGGCTGGGGATGGGTGAGCACGCCGCTGAAGTTCGTGGTGCTGCTGGTTGTGGTCGTGCTTATGCGGAACACCCACGCCCGTCTGCGGATCGACCAGGCGCTGAAGTTCTTCTGGTTCATCGTCAGTCCCGTGGCCGTGATAGCCTCGGCGCTGAGCATTTACCAATTTGCCGCCACCTGACAGTCGGAAGGGAGAAGGGCCGTGGCGGTCATGGAGAAACTGAAACTCTGGGGCCTGAAAAAGTCGCCCTGGGTTTATCATGTAAATACAGGCGCGTGTAACAACTGCGACATCGAGGTGCTCGAGCTGCTGACGCCTCGTTTCGATGTCGAACGCATTGGTGTGCTGCTCGCTCCCTCGCCCCGGCACGCGGACGCCCTGCTGGTGACCGGGATATGCACCCGGCAGGCGCGCCCCAGGCTCCAGGAGATCTACCGCCAGGCATCCAAGCCGTGCCTGGTGGTCTGCCTCGGGGCCTGTGCATGCACCGGAGGGATATTCCACGACGCCTGGCACTTTGCGGGCCCGGTCGATGAGGCCGTCCGCGAAGTCGACCCCGACGCCAAGATCATCTATATCCCCGGCTGCCCTCCGAAACCGGAGGCGATGATCGCCGGGATGGCCAAAGCGCTGCAGGACCTTTGACGGAGAGTTCCGCCGTGGCCGAAGAGCTGGAAAGCGTTGTCGCGCGGCTCAAAGAATTGGTGCAGGATCGCGTGGTGGGCTGGGAACGGCCCCTGCCAAACCGGGTATACGTCGCCGTGGAGAAGCAGGACTCTCCCGAGCTGGCCCGAACGCTGTGCCAGGAGTTCGGAGCGCGGTTTGCCACGGCCACCGGCTCCGACGTGGGAGAAGAGCTGGAGGTCGTTTATCACTTTGCCTACGACACGGTCGGGCTGGTGGCCAACATGAGGGTCAGGACGCCGAAGGGAGACCCTGTTCTGCCCTCGGTTGCGCCCGTGGTCCCGGCCGCGGAGTTCATAGAGCGGGAGATCCACGACCTGGTGGGCGTGGTCTTCGACGGACACCCCGACCCCAGGCGCCTTATCCTGTCCGATGACTGGCCCGAAGGGGTCTACCCGCTGCGGAAGGAACATAGAGATGACAGAAGCACATAAAACCCTCATACCCATAGGTCCGTACCATCCCCTGCAGGAGGAGGCGGAGTTCTTCCAGCTCTTCGTGGAGGGGGAGACGGTCGTCGACATGGACTGGCGGGCCTCCTACAACCACAGGGGCATCGAGGGCGTTGCGATGCAGAGGGCCTGGGACCAGATCCCCTACCTGGTCGAACGCGTCTGCGGCATCTGTTCGGCCTCCCATCCGCTCGCCTACGTGCAGGCGGTTGAGGAACTGGCCGGTGTCGAGGTTCCCGAGAGGGCCCTCTATATCCGCACCATTGTCAACGAGCTGGAGCGCGTCCACAGCCACCTTCTGTGGTTCGGGCTGGCCGGCCACTTCATCGGCTACAACACCGTCTTCATGTGGGCCTGGCGCTACCGGGACCCCTGCCTGGACGCCCTGGAGGTGGCCACGGGCAGCCGGATCAATTACGCCAACCACACCATCGGCGGCTCCCGGCTGGACCTGGACGAGGAAAAGGTGAAGTTCATCCGGGAGAAACTCGACGAGATCGACGAGCCCCTGGAGATGATGATCACCACCGCCGTTGAGGATCCCCTCCTGGCACTGCGCCTGAAGGACGTCGGGGTTCTCACCGAGCAGGCGGCTCACGACTTCGGAGCGCTCGGCCCCACCGCACGGGCCTCCGGCCTCCCCATCGACGTGCGGGCCGACGATCCCTACGCCGCCTACGACCGGCTGGACTGGGACGTGATTACCTGCGACAATGGTGATGTCTTCGACAAGGTGGTCGTGCGGCTGCTGGAGGTAAAGGAAGCGATAAAGATCACCCGGCAGGCGCTCGACGAGATGCCCGACGGTCCCATCCGGGCGGACGTGAAGGAGATTCCGCCCGGTGAGGGCGTCGGTCACGTCGAGGCCCCCCGGGGCGAGACGTTCCATTTTGTCAAAAGCAACGGCGGACCCCGGCCGGAACGGCATAAGATCCGCGCCCCCAGCTACAACAATGTGCCCACCTTCAAGGCCAGTTGCATCGGGGGCAGCATAGCCGACGTGACCATCACACTGGCCTCGATCGACCCCTGCTATAGCTGCACCGAGCGGATGCTCAGGGTACACGATGCCGAGACGGGCGAGGAGATGATGGACTTCCAGGAGCTGCTCCGGCTCTCCAGGGAGAAGACCGAGAAAATCCGTTCGGAGATGTGAGAACGCGCTGAGGAGCACCGGCGACGGAAGGTTCAGCACCCGCCGAAAGCGGGCAAACGTCGCAGCAAGCCGTAACTGCAGGAGAGAGGCATGGAGCTGACGAGGATTTACTTCCTTTCGGTAGCGCTGTTGGCGGCGGGCGGGCTCCTGTGCTATCTGTTTCGGCTGGGCAAGCGCAGGGCCGCCGGACCGCTGGCGGTGCTTTGCTCTTTGGGCGCGCTGGCCCTTGGGGTCTGGCTGGCCCTTCGGGCACGGGCCGCTTTGCCGACGGAACTGAACTTCGGCAGCTTCCCGCTGTGGGAGCAGCTCGGCGCCGAGTTCACCTTCCGCGTTACCCCCCTGACCGGGCTGATCAACACGCTGTGCCTGCTTTTCGGCTTCTCCGTCGTGCTCTATTCCATTTCCTACGGCAGAGGGAAGGGCACTCCCGGCCCCCGGTTCTATGCGTTTGCCCTGTGGGCCGTGGCGGGGGCGAGCATTGCGCTGGTCACCCGGAACCTGCTGGTGTTCCTGTTTGCCTGGGAAGTGGTCACCCTCATGCTTTACCTGCTGATCGGCACGGGGGGGGAGAAAGCGCGCGCCGGCGCGGCGAAGAGCTTCGCCGTCCTCGGATTCAGCGACGTGGCCTTGATTCTTGGTATCGCCCTGCTGTTTGCCCGCGGCGGCTGGCAGATGCTCAATATCGACTACCTGCAGGACGCCACGGCGATGGGGGGACGCATCGTCGTCACCAACTGGGCCGACGTGGGCCTGTTTATCCTGTTCCTGATTACCGCACTCGCCAAGGCCGGCGCCTTCCCGCTGCATACCTGGATTCCCGCGGCGGCCGAAGGGGCTCCCTCCCCCGTTATGGCGCTGCTGCCGGCTTCCCTGGACAAGCTGCTGGGCATCGTTCTGCTGGTCCGGGTTTCCTACGGGTTCTTCGCCATCAGCGAAGGGCTGAAGATACTGCTGATGATCATCGGGGTTGTGACGATACTGGGGGCCGTCATGATGGCCCTGGTGCAGCACGAACTGAAGAAACTGCTCTCCTTCCACGCGGTCAGCCAGGTCGGATACATGGTGCTGGGCATCGGGACGGGCGTTCCGGTGGGAATTGTGGGCGGCGTTTTCCACATGGTGAATCACTCGATCTACAAGTCCTTGTTGTTCCTGGGCGGCGGAGCCGTGGAAACGCGCACCGGAGAGCTGGAGTTGGATAACCTCGGCGGGCTGGCCAAAGCCATGCCCCTTACCATGGGGGCGTTCCTGATCGGTGCCTTTGCGATCAGCGGTGTGCCCCCGCTGAACGGGTTCGTCTCGAAGTGGATGGTCTACCAGGGCGTCATACAGGGAGGCGGCTCCCTTATGCCGGTGCTTCTGGCCGGGGCGGTGCTCGGCAGCGGCTTGACCCTGGCTTCTTTCGTCAAGGCGGCCCACAGCGTGTTCCTCGGCGGACCTTCCCCCGCGATGGCCGACAGAGACGTCCACGAAGCCAGTTGGAACATGCTGTTCCCGATGGGCCTCCTGGGATTCCTCTGCATCTTCCTCGGTCTCGGCGGAGGCTACGCGGCGGGCGCCATCCTGCGGGCCCTGTCGGCGGAGTTCGGCGTGGAGACGGTCTCGGTGGCGGCCGCCCGAACGATTAGCTCACCGCTCGGCTTCTGGGGTCCTCTTGAGGCGACCGGCCTCATTCTGCTGGGTCTCGGGCTGGGGCTGGTATTCTACGCCCTGGGCCGCACCATGCGTATTCGCCGGGTGCGCTCGTTCCTGGCCGGCGAGGTGGACACGCCGGCCCCCACGCACGTGAGCGGCACGGAGTTCTACCTGACCGTGAAGGAGTTACCCATCCTGCGGGGCCTTTACGGAGACGCCGAACGGGAGGCCTTCGACGTCTACCGGATCGCGGGCATGCTGGGCGGCCTGGTGGTGGCGGGCCTGAGGAAGCTGCACACCGGAGTTCTTGAGGTTTACGTAACATGGGTTGTGGTGGGCACGGCGGCTGTGTTGGCGCTGCTGTTCCTGCTGCGGTAAGGTTTCACCCAGAGCAAGGCGGGAGATTCTGTACCACAGAGGACACGGAGAGCACGGAGAACGAATTAACGACATGAGGAAAGCGGCCCATGGAGCACAACGACCTGACGGGTCGCGTCATCGGCTGCGCAATGGAGGTGCACAGCACTCTCGGACCGGGCTTGCTGGAGTCCGCCTACAAACAGTGCTTGGCGCACGAGTTGTCAGCCGCGGATATTGCCTTTAAGCTTGAGGAGCCAATTCCGGTCGACTACAAGAGTCACCACCTGGACTGCGGCTACAGAGCCGACCTTTTGGTCGAAGACACGCTGATGGTGGAGCTAAAGAGCGTGGAAGCGTTGCTGGGCGTTCATGAGGCGCAACTGCTGACTCACATGAAGCTTGCCGAGATGCCGGTAGGACTGCTGATAAACTTCAACGTGAAGTTGCTTAAGGAGGGAATCAGACGCTTTGTGCTTTGATCTTCTCTCTGTGACCTCCGTGTTCTCCGTGGTTTACTCAGCGCTTTTGACGCTCAGCGACCTCTGCTGTGAATAGAAGTGATAGGAGGTGGAGATGGCGGCTACGCTGGGAATGCTTTACGGTCTTCTGGCATTCATGATCATTGCGGCGATCGTGTCGGTGGAAACCCACGATCTGCTCTCCAGCGTGCTGTGCCTGGGAGCCGTGGGTTTCGGGCTGGCGGTCACCGATCTGATCATGGGCGCCCCCGACCTGGCCCTCACCCAGGTGGTGGTGGAGATATTCGCCGTTGTCCTGTTGATACGAACCGTGCTGGTGCGGGAGGACACCACGCGCGAGTTCATTCGCGATACGCCCCACGTCGCTCTGATGGGCGGAGTGATGATGGCGCTGCTTTTCGGCTTCTATATTTGCTTTCAGCAGATGGCCGCTTTCGGCGATCCCCCCATGATCATGGGACTGAGTTACGTCCGCGCCGCCGAGCAAACCGGCGCCACGAACCTGGTGACCGCGGTCTTGCTGGACTTCCGCGCGTACGACACCCTTGGGGAGGCCACCGTGATATTCGCCGCCATCATCGGCTGCTACGCCCTGCTGCGAACGCGGGGGCAGGAAGACGAAGCTGAAGCCCTCCAGGAGGGTGGGTAAATGCGAGGAATGACGATCATAGTGAAGACCATAACCGCCCTGTTGATCGGGTTCATCCTGCTGTTCGCCTTCTACATCATCCTGACCGGCCACATCTCCCCGGGCGGAGGCTTCGCCGGGGGGGTTGTGTGCGCCGCCGGGCTTCTGCTGGTGGTGCTGGCCTTCGGTGCCGGAGCGGTGAGGGAGCGCATGGGACACCGTCTGGCGGTGCTGTGGGAGAGCCTCGGTGCCATCGGGTTCCTCGCCGTGGCCCTGCTGGGTTTCATCACCGGCACGTTCTTCGCCCAGTTCCTTGTGCCGCGGCTGGAGTTCAAGCTCTTCACCGGCGGCTCGATCCCGGTGGCCAACCTGGCGATCGGCCTGAAGGTGGGCGCCGGCCTGTTCGGGGCCTTCCTGATGCTGGCCGCGTTCCGGGAGACCGAACGGGCTGACCGCGAAAGCGAAGAGGGAGATCAGTGATGCACGCCGTGCTGCCATACGTTTTGTGCGCCCTGCTGTTCATCATCGGCCTCTACGCCGTGGCCGTGAAGAAGAACCTCATCAAGGTCATCATCGGCGTCATCGTCATGCATCACGCGGTGAACCTGTTCCTCGTTCTGGTGGGCTACCGCGCCCCCGCGGGCGGCTGGGGTGTGGCCCCCATCATTACGCCGGAGATGTACAGGGCGGGCGATCCGGTCGGCCGGCTCCTGGAGGAAGCGGTCGATCCGGTCCCCCAGGCCCTCATCCTGACCAGCATCGTCATCGGCCTCTCGGTGGTCGCCCTGATGGTGGTCATGGCCATCCGCATCCATCAGAAGTACGGAACCTTCGACCTGACTCACATCACCAAGCTCAAGGGTTGACGACCCGGGAGGAACGGCTGTGGACAAGCTGCTACCGCTTCTGGTCGTGATCCCTCTGGGCGCGGCCTTCCTCATACCCCTGCTCAGCCTCTTCACCGCCAGGAAGAAGGCGGAATGTGGAGAGGTCGTGGCGCTCATCGCCACCCTGGCCCTACTGGTGCTCTCCGTGATCGCCTTCGCCGGTTCCCCCACCCTCGTTACCTGGATCGGTGGCTACACGGGCCGGGCGGACCTGCTGGGGATCAGGGGCCGAACGCTGTCCGCCGACGAATCCCCCACTGAGGAGCCCGCCCTGCTGGTGGAGCAAGTGGTCGGCGGCAGCCGCGCGGAGAGGGCCGATCTCCGCGCCGGGGACGTCGTTACGGCCGTGCGCACCCGGCCGGCGAACCGTCTGAAGCCGGTGCACAGCGCGAACCAGTTGCGCAGGCTGAATGCCTCCCTCGAGCCGCAGAGCCCGATTTCCCTCCAGGTAGTGCGCGACGGCGCGAAACTCCCACCAAAGCAGGTGGTGGGCGGGAAGGGCACCGTTGGGATACCCATGTTCAGCGATGGCATGACGCGACTTATGCTGCTGATTATCGGCCTGGTGAGCTTCACGGCCGTCCTTTTCAGCATCAGCTACATGCAGAAGTACACCAAGCTGCACCTCTATTACAGCCCCCTGATGCTGATGATCGCGGGGATGAACGGGGTCGTGCTCAGCGGGGACCTGTTCAACATTTACGTGTTCCTGGAGGTGGCGGCGGTGGCCAGCTACGCGCTGGTCGGCTTCGGCGTCCACAGCGAGGAACTGGAGGCGTCCTTCAAGTACCTTGTCCTCAGCGCAGTGGCCAGCGCATTCATCCTGCTGGGGGTGGGGATCGTCTACTCCCTCCGCGGGACGTTGAACCTCGCGCAGATCGCCGCCTTCACCCAGGCGGGGCTGGAGAACGACGCCATGTGGCTGGCTCTGGGGTTCTTCCTGGCCGGCTTCGGCCTGAAGGCGGCGATGGTTCCGTTCCACGCATGGCTCCCCGACGCCCACCCGTCGGCCCCCGCTCCGGTCAGCGCCATGCTGTCGGGGGTTCTGATCAAGGCCTGCGGCGTCTATGTGCTGGCCCGCATCGTGTTCAACGTGTTCGGAGTGAGCGGGGCGGTAGCCTGGGTCCTCATCACCATGGGCGCGCTGTCGATGGTCGTGGGCGTGTTCCTGGCGGTGGGCCAGTGGGACTTCAAACGGCTCCTCGCCTACCACAGCATCAGCCAGATGGGCTACGTGGTGCTGGCCCTCGGAGTGGGTGCGGAGGCATTGGCCGGGCAGGAGGCCGTTGCCGGCAACTGGGAGTTGCTCGGGGCGGTGGCCGTCTTTGCCGGGCTGTTCCATCTGCTGAACCACTCGATGTTCAAGTCGCTGCTGTTCCTCTCCTCCGGCTCCGTGGTGTACGTGACCGGCACGCGGGATCTGAAGTCCCTCGGCGGACTGGGGGAGCGGATGCCCTTGACCAGCCTCTGCGCCCGCGTCGGCTCGTTGAGCATCTCGGGCGTCCCGCCCTTTAACGGCTTCTTCAGCAAGCTTCTGATCGTGATCGCCGTGTGCTGGGCCGGCCACTGGTTCCTGGGCGCCCTGACGGTGCTGGTCAGCTTCATGACCCTGCTTTCCTTCACCAAGGTGCAGCGTTACTTGATCGAGGGCGACCCTCCCCCCGCCCTGGCAGAGGCGGAGGAAGCGCCCATCACCATGGTGGCCGCCATGGGTATCCTCGCGCTGATGTGCCTCGCGCTGGGCGTGTTGCTGCCGCTTCACGCAGGGGTGCTGCTCAAGCCCGCCACGCAGTCGCTGGGCGGTCAACTGGCCGGATACATCGCCTCGGTCTTTGGAGGTTAAGATGGCGAAGAAGATATCAGCCTTCATCATCCTCTACATATTCTGGCTGCTTCTGACCTTCAAGTTGGATCCCTCCGCCCCGCTGGGGGTCACGGTGGATGTCGGCTTCCTGGTGGTGGGGGTTGTGCTGACCCTCGTGGTTGTCGTCCTTACTTCCGGCAAATACCCCCGCCGGGAGTGGCTGCTCAATCCGGTCCGGCTCTTCTGGCTGCTCATCTACATACCGTACTTCCTCTACTACTGCGTGAGGGCCAACCTGGACGTTGCCTACCGCGTCATCCACCCCGACGTGCCCATCCGGCCGGGGATCGTAAAGGTGCACACCGGCCTGACCAGCAACCTGGGGAAGACGTTCCTGGCCAACTCCATCACGCTGACCCCGGGCACGCTGACGGTGGACGTGGTGGACGACGCGCTCTACGTGCACTGGATCTACGTCGACACCGACGATCCGGAGGAGCAGACCGCCGAGATCGTGGGACGGTTCGAGGGCCTTCTGGAGAGGATCTTCGAATGACTGGCTTCGCCGTATTCATGGCAGCGCTGCTTGTGGCCTCCTTCTTCTGCCTCTATCGGCTGCAGCGCGGCCCCACCGCGCCCGACCGGACGGTGGCCGTTGACATCCTGGGCACCCTGGTGGTGGGCTTCTGTGCGCTCTACGCCCTGCACACCGGGACCGTTTTTTACCTGAACATCGCCATCGCGTGGGCGCTTCTGAGCTTCGTGGGAACTATCGCCCTGGCAAAATACCTGGAGGGGAAGGCTTTCGATGAGTGAAGCGGGCTACTTCCTGATTGCCGTGGGCGTCCTGTTCGATCTTTTCGGGACCCTCGGCCTGGTCCGGCTGCCGGACGTCTATAATCGCCTGCAGGCCGCCACCAAGTGCGTCACGCTGGGCACCTGCCTTATACTTATCGGCGTGGCCCTGGCCGGCGGCTCCAGCGTGCTGGCCGTCCGTGCGCTGCTGTGCGCTGCTTTCGTGCTGCTCACTTCCCCCGTCGGCGCCCACGCGCTGGCACGGGGCTCCCACCTCGGCGGCGTTCCCCTGTGGGAGAAGAGCGTGGTGGACCGCTACGAAGAAGAAACCGAGAAAACCGGCCCGTCCCGCTCCCCCGCGGCCGAGGAAAGTGAAGCCTGATTCTGTCTGGAGCTTCGGTGAATAATGGCTGAAGACCTGAAAACCCTCGCGAAAAAGGTCCTCTGGACCCTCAAAATACCCTATCTCCCCGAGGCCATCAAAGCGGTCGTCAAGGGGCCCTACACCGTCGATTTCCCCTTCGGGGAGACCTACGACACCGGCGCCTACCGGGGGGCGGCCGTATACGACGAGGACGTCTGCATCGGTTGCGGGGCCTGCTACGAAGTCTGCCCGGCAGACGCCATCGAAATGGTGGATGACCTGGAGAGCGACCCCCCCATGCGGCGCTTCAAGCTGCGCTACGATCGCTGTATCTTCTGCGGCCACTGCCACTACCACTGCACCACCGACGACGGCATCTACCAGACCACCGAGTGGGACCTGGCCACCTACGACCGTACCGAATCGTTCACCACGGTGGACAAGGAACTGCTCGTCTGCGAGTTCTGCGGCGGTGTGGTGGGGGCGAAGGACCACCTCCGCTGGGTGGCCGAGAAGGTCGGCCCCAAGGCCTACGCCAACCCCTCCCTGGCTCTCACCCTGGAAGGTCGGCTGGCGCGGGCACCCCAGGCCGAGGGGAGGCCGCGCCCGGGCGTGGAGCGGTCCGACATCATGCGCGTGCTGTGCCCCCACTGTCGGCGCGTCGTGGTCTTCGAGGAGATTACCTGAGCGTGCCCCGGCCTCCCGGCCAACCGCCCCGAAGTCCATCCCCACAACAAGCCCCCTGGGCGGAGAAGCTGCGACGGCACTTCGGCCGGGGCTGGGTGATCGTCGGGATCGGCAACCGCATGCGGGGGGACGACGCCGCCGGCTCCCTCGTGGCGGAAGGACTCTCGGAGGCGGGTCTCCCGCGCGTGATTGACTGCCAGGAAGCCCCCGAGAATTTCCTGGGCAAAATCCGGGACCTCCAGCCCGACGGACTGCTCATAGTGGACGCCGTGGAGTTCGGAGGCGATCCTGGCGAGGTGCGGCTCTTCGACGCGGCGCAGTTCCAGACCCAGGCGGTCTCAACCCATGCGGCCGGCATCACTCCGCTTGGGCAGTACCTCGGGGCCGGCTCCGAAATCCCCTGCCGCATCCTGGCCGTCCAGCCGGCCGACGTGAGCTGGGGGGCGGAGGTCTCCGAGCCCGTTCGACGAGCCGTACAGCGTACCATCTCCCATCCCGTGTGGCGGGAGCAGGAGAACTGACCGCGCAGGCGGCCGCCGCCGGACCCCGCGAGGTGATAAAGATCGTCGACGGATCCAGCCGGATCGAGGTCTCGGTGGAATAAGCGCCGGCTCGTTACGCCGACGGGAGCCCGCCTTTGCAGGAGATGGAAACGTGAATGAGCCGAAGCCCGACAACGGAGATTTCCCTCAACGGATCGACAATCCACTCGCCAAAGCGGCGATTGGGGGCGGGGCGGTGGCGTTCGCGGCGATCGTTACCGCCGGCGTGCTGCTCGCCGTGGGCATCTCGCTGGTGGTGGCTGGACTGTTCGTGCTGGGGGGACTGCTTGTGGGCGGCGTCTCGCTGCCATTCGCCTTCATGGGGAAGCGCCGACGGCGCCGGGAAGTGGACTCCGGGGATGAACCGGACGTAATCGAAGCCAGAGCCACCGTCCGGAAGGTAACCGAAGGGGATGCCGCGAAATCGCCCGATCGCGTCCGGAAGGTGCTCCAGCGCCTGGAGAAGGGGGAGATCAGCCCGGAAGAGGCCCTCGAAGAGCTGGACTCACAGTGAAGTGCGCCCCCGGTTTTGCTGCCGTTTCCCGCCCCGAAGTTGCCTCCAGCCGGCTGCTCCGGTAGAAAGGTACTTCGTCGCCTGAGCGCCGATTCCACAGCGTCCAGCAGCCGGAAGGAAAAGCCCGATGGGCAAATCGATCGTATTCGCGCCTCCCGAGGAGACCATTGACAACTCCCTGGACGCCCGGAAGTACCTGCACCGCCTCTCTGAGCGCCTGCCCATCGAGCGGCGGGACTACGAGGAGGCCGAAGCCCTCACCGTGACCGCCGACCTGGACTCTGTCGCGGTTCTCTCCGCCCTCAGCGCCCTGGAGCTGCAGAGCGGGTACATGGAGGTCGAGCTGGACACGGTCTTCGGTCCGGAGGAACTCATCCGGCGACTCCGCGAGGCCGTCGGCGAGCGCTTCCCCGTGGTGGCCGTGGTGGACGACGCCTACTCTGACTATATAACGCGCAGCTACCTGAAGGCCGGCGCGTCGGCGGTGGTCGGCACCAGCGGCGCGCTGTTCGGGGTCGTCACCTCCCGCATGCGGGGCTGGCAGCAGATCGTTCCCTACTTCAACGCCTTCCCTTCGGCTTAAACCGCTTTGGGACGCACGGAATCGGGGGTGCGAAAGGAACCCGACATACCAGCCCGGGGCGCACCCCTGGGAATGAGAACCGGCAAAGCAACAGGGAGCCCTGTAAGGGCGAGACATACCGCTGGAATAGGGCGCAGACGTTTTCATGGAGGTGCAGCATCATGGCGGTCCTGATCTTCAGTTGCAGTCCGAACAAGGACGGGCTCACGGCGCAATGCGCGGAGGCGGCCTTTGAGGGCATCCGCAAGGCGGAGCGCGAGGCGGACATCGTTTACCTCAACGACGAGGACGTCGGCCTCTGCCAGGCCTGCGGGCGCGGATGGGGCACCTGCCGGGAGGAACATTACTGCCAGGTCGAGGACGGCTTCCAGGCGCTCCACGAGCGGACCAGGGAGGCCGACGGGTGCGTGCTGGTCAAGTCCCGTCTACTTCGGTGAGCTTTCCGAGTCGGCCAGGGCTTTCTTCGACCGGCTGCGGCGCTGCGAGGCCACGCGGGGGGAGGATTCGGCGCTGGCCGGACGGCCCGCCGTCGGCGTTGCCGCGGCCGGGGGAAGCGGTCGCGGAACGGTCAGTTGCCTTCAGCAGATGAACCGCCTGTTCGGTCATCTACGCTGTGACATCGTCGACCTCATCACCGTGACCCGGAAGAGCCGCCCCTGGAAGCCGGAAGCCATCCGTGAGGCCGGGGCGTGCCTGGCCCGGTCGCTCTCGGAGGGCTGATCGCCGGACCGGTCGGCCGGCCCAAAAGCGCCAAATCCGCCGACGGCCCCTGCTTTCCTTTGCAATGCCGGTGCGGCCCGGTAGACTACCTGGCCTTTGAGGCACTGCGCCTTTGCTCTGAAGGGGTCTAACCATGAGTGCGCTCCGAGTTGGGTTTATCGGCACCGGCCTGCGAGGCTACAACGACGAAGGCGAACCGCGCTTCGGAATGAACGCGCAGCACGCCCGTGGCTACCAGCGGCTGGACCAATGCGAGTTGGCCGCATGCGCGGACATAAAGGAGGAGAACGTCAGCGTCTTCGCCGAGTCCTTCGGGATACCCGCCACCTACACCGATTTTCGTGAGATGCTGGAGGGCGAGGACCTCGACGTCGTCAGCATCTCCACCTGGCCCCACCTCCACGCCGAGATGACCGTGGAGTGCGCCCGGGCCGGCGTGCGGGCCGTCCACTGCGAGAAGCCGATGGCCGCCACCTGGGGCGACTCGAAGCGCATGGCCCGGGTCTGCCGGGAGGAGGGCGTGCAGCTCACCTTCAACCACCAGCGGCGCTTCAGCAGGGTCTTCCGGACCGCGAAGGAACTGCTCGACGACGGGCGCATCGGGGAACTGAGGAAAGTCGAGTTCGCCTCGCCCAACCTCTACGACTGGGGAACGCATCACTTCGACCTGTGCGGCTACATGGTGGACCAGAGCCCGCCGGAATGGGTGCTTGCCCAGGTGGACTGCCGCACGGATCGCCACATCTTCGGCGCCCGGGTCGAGAACCAGGGGATCGCCCTTTGGCAGTACCACAGCGGCGTTCAGGGCTGGTGCGTCACGGGGGAGGGCAGGGGGGTGGTCGGCGCCTTCCTTCGTCTGGTGGGTGACGATGGGGTGATAGAGGTCAGCCCCGCCGGGGACGAGATGCCCATCCTTCGGCTGCGCGGCGAGGCGGAGGGCCCCTGGGAGGAGTTCGACTGCGAGGGCGAGGGTCTCCACCGGCCCAACCTCATAGAAAGGGCCGTCGCCGACGTCGTGCATCATCTGGAGGCCGGCACCGACTGCGAGCTGCGGGCTGAGAACGCCCTTCAGGCCACCGAGATCATCTTCGCCGCCTACGAATCGGTCCGTCGCCGCGGCCGGGCGGACCTCCCCCTGGAGATCGAAGACCACCCCCTGGTAGAGATGGTGGAGTCCGGCGCCCTCAACCCCCAGCCCGCCGAGTAAAGCAGATCAGTCTGCGCGACTCCGCCCCCTGAATGCCCCAGAGTTCGCCGGCGGGCGACGCCGACTCAGGAGGGTACCTTCTGCACGAGGTAGTAGACGGCTTTGTAGTCGACGCCGATCCGGAAGGCGCTTCGGCCGTCCTCCAGGATCACCGGCACTGTTTGCTCGGTCAGGCGGCCGGCGTGGTCGAGGGCGTGGACTTCCAGCTCTTCCCCGGCCATGGCGATCTCCGCCTCCACCGGTTCCAGCAGCACCGGCGGCTCACCGATGTCCAGAAGCTCTTCGAAATCGTCGCTGTACTCCATGTCCGTGTTGACGGCCCGCGCGAAGGCCGAGACCAGGAGCCGTTCGGCCTCCGCGATGGTCTTTCCCGGCTGAAGGCTGGTTACAAGCAGGCTGGCGAAGGGGGTCTGCAGATCGACCGTGAGGTCGCCCAGCTCTACGGTTTCGTCCGGGGCGTTGCCGACGACGCCCTGCGTGCCGGGCGTGTCGATCACGGCGTATCCGCCGCCGGCGAAGCTCCAGGTGAGCTGGCCGGTGTTGGACCGGACCCCCATCTCATCCTCGTCCCGGGACTGCTGGAGGTCGGCAAACTCGTCCTCGGCCGGCTCTTCGGGGAACTCCACCAGGCACCTGCCGACCGCCAGGGCCTCCGGCGGGACGGCCCCGCCGAAGACCTTCACGTCGCCTTCCTGCTCGACCCGCTCCTCGACTTCGGGTGAACCCCCCCGCAGCGCGGGCACGTAGATGCGCCGGACGGCCACCGGCTCACCCGGCTGGACGTCGCCCCGGTAGATCATGCGGGCGAGGGCGGGGTACTGGCCGAGGTGCAACGGGTTGTCCACGTTATAGACGTTGCCGCGGGCGCTGAGCGTCTCCCACCACAGGTCAGGGTTGGTGCGGGAGCAGAACTGGTAGGAGGCGTCCCAGTCCTGCAGGCCCAGCCCCCAGGCGGCGATCAGCGGCGCGGTTTCGGCGCCCCAGGGGTTGGGCAGCACGCAGGTCCACTCCGAGAAGGCGAACGGTCGGTCCTCGACCTGCTGCATGCCGGTCGTCAGGAGGGCTGAGCCGGGCCGTGAGACCATCTGCGTAGCCTTCAGAGGGCCGACGGCCATGCTGTGCCGCCCGGCGCCGCCGCCGTAGTAATTGTGCCGATCGACGAAGCCGACGCGGCAGTCGGCGTGGAGGTTGTAGTAGTGGGGGATGCCGTGCCCGGCCTGCCAGCACGAGCCGATCATCGGCGCCCGGTAACCGGCCTCTCGCATGGCCTCGGCGAAGCGGCCGTAGTAGTCGTTCTGGGTCTCGTAGAGGAAACGGGCGCTGTCCAGCAGGCGGTGCCTGCGTTCAGGGTTGTCGGCGAAGTTTTCCGGGCTGTAGGCGTGGTGGCCGGGGGGCGGGTAGATATCGTTCTCATCCAGCCTCTCGCCCTGGAGGCTCTCTTCTCCCCACGCCTCCAGGAGGGCTTGTTGACTCCCGTACTCCTCCCTGAGCCAGTCGCAGAACATCGTGCACAGCAGGGCTTTATAGGTGGGGCAGTGCTCCACCGCCTCACGGGTCGCGCCCCAGAAGATGTCGTCTTCGTTCTGGATTTCGAGGAACACCAGCGCCGGATCATCAGCGTAGCGCAGGTCGGTGTAGGGATTGTGGTGTTCCAGCAGTCCGAGTATGAGTTCCAGGTGTATCTCCTGGAGGTCGTCGGCGAAGTTGACAAGGCCCGTGTCGCCCCATCCCTTCTCCTCCTGCCAGGCGAACACTTCCTGCGGTGCGCGCAGGCGCTCGCTTTCGCCCGGGACGATCTTGTGGCGGAAGATCGGCGACCAGCCGTAGTAGATTCCCTGCTCCCGGAGGCAACGGACGAAGTAGTCCATGCGGTCCATCTTCTCCGGGTCCATGCTGGTGGAGTCCTCTCCGCCGAGACCCATGCCCGCCCCGCTGTCGGTGAACTTGTGGAAGCGGATGCAGTTGACCCCGTATTTGGCCATGAACCGGGCCCACCGTTCGGCGGTCTCTTTCTCGGGGGCGGGGTCGGACCAGCACAGGTTCGTGCCCCAGAACTTCACCGGCGTGCCGTCCTCGAAGAGGAACCGCCCCTCCCGCATCTGAACCAGCCCGTGCTTGCCGGCCGGTGCGTCCAGCCATTCGCTCACGTCGATGACGCTGGCGGAGAAGTCTTCCTCGGGCTCAAAGGCGAACCAGCCCTCCGTGTTCGGCCGCGCCAGGCAGGCCGCGGCGGCGAGCAGCACGACTGCGACGATCAGCATTTCCACGGTTTCCGCTCCTTCTGTTGGTCACTCCCGGAAAGGGATTCACGAGAAGGAGAGTGTGCCACGGGGCGGGGCAGCGGTCAAACGGAGAGTTCGGATGGACGGTGGGTGACGAAGGCCGCCTCCGGGCGAGTAGCCGGAGACGGCCCCTGCACGTCTCTACTCTTCGGCCTTTTCCACCGGCACCTGGACTTCGGTCACGTAATCTGCCGGGTCCTCGACGTGCCCTTTCATCTTGAGGAAAACCTCCCGCGTGGGCATCTCCTCGATGTAGCTGTAGCCGTTCTCCTCGATCCAGTCGAATATTTCTTCGTAGAGCTGAGGTATTTCGTTGTAGGGCCCTTTGTGAACGGCGTAGACGACGGTGACGGCGGGGAGGTCTTTGCGTTCGAACTCGGCCTCCGGTTCGCACTCCTCCTCGATCGGCAGGCAGACTTCCGCCCTCAGCTCATCTTCGGCCACCTTGGAGGGATCCTCATAGTAGAGGGCGCGCGGCGGAGCGCTGTAGGGATGGCCGACCCGAAGCAGCCAGCCCGTCAGGTGACCCAGTCGCTCCATGGTCTGGTCGTAGGAGCCTGTGAACGGCAGGCTCATCACGGTCATTTCGGGCACTTCTTTTACGTCGATTTCCGGCATAGGTTTCTCCCGGAAGCTGACCCCGTTGATCAGGGATGTGGGTGCATCGCAGGCCCCCTTTGTTACCACGGGCACCTCGATTTGTCAAACGCCGGGCCTCCCCGTGGCAGCGGTAAACCTCCAGAGCGCACATCTGCGGCATCTCAGCCGCCCACGCCACGTGGTGCGTTGGCATCCGGCGCCGGGGCGGGCGCTTTGCTTTCCGCCCGCCCGGTTAACTAAAATATGCATGGTGTGGGAGCAGTCTGCGCCGGAGGGAGCGAACATCCTATGCAGCGCAAACAGGTCCTGAGGATAGTGACGGGGATTTTCTTGCTCGCCTTGTCGGCCTTTCTGCTGGCCAGTCTGGCTACCCACAATCCACACGAGGGCCCCTTCCCCGACTTTCCTCCGCCGCCGGCCAGGGCCAACGCCTGCGGAGCGGCCGGCGCGTATGTCTCGGCTTACCTGCTGGTCCTGCTGGGGTGGGCTTCTTATCTCCTGGCGGCCGGAGTAGGGGCCGCCGGAGCCCTGACCCTGGCGGGCAGGAAAGTCGAGGATTTGCCGTTCAGGGCCGGGGGCCTGGCGCTCCTAACCGTCGCCCTGATGCTGGGGCTGGCCCTGTGGAACGCCGCCGACTCCTCGAGCCCGGGCACTTATCGCGCGGAGCCCGGCCGGGGCGGAGGCGTGCTCGGCATACTTCTGGCCGGGCTGCTCTACGAGAGCGTCGGCGCCACCGGTGCGCTGATACTGCTGGTCAGCCTGTGGTGCGTCGGCCTGTTCCTGCTGGCCGGCCCCGAGCTGGCGCTCCTGGCGTCCCGGTGCAGGGCCCTGGCTGGTCGCCTCTCCGATAAGCTGAGCACCCGCGGGAGGAAAACTACTGAAAAGGAAGCTGCGCCGGCTGCTGAAGCTGAAGCCCCGGTCGAGCGGCCCAGGGCGCCGGCTGAGGCGTCGGAGACCGAAGAGGCGGAGGAGGAACCTGCCGAGGACATCGTGGCCCATGAGGAGGAGCGGCCGGAGCCGGAAGTCATCAGTGCGTTTACCGCCGAGGAGGAACCCGCCGACGAGACGTCCTTCGAGGTGGAGGATGAGTTGCCCCCGGATGGGGAGTTCACGCTGCCTCCTCTGGACCTGTTGGACGAGAAGGGCCCAACGCTGACAGGAGAGGACGAGGACCAGATCCGGGAGAGAAGCCGGGTGCTGGAGCGCACGCTTGCGGACTTCAACATCGAGGCCGACGTGGTGCGCATCCAGCCGGGCCCGGTCATCACCATGTACGAGCTTTCCCTGGCGCCCGGCACGAAGGTCTCCAGGGTGGAGAGCCTGGCAGACGATCTGGCCATCGCCCTGACCGCTCCCAACGTGCGCATCGTGGCGCCTCTGCCCGGACGGAACACCATCGGCATCGAAGTGCCCAACGCCGAGCGGGAGCTTGTGGGCCTGCGGGAGCTGATGCAGGCGACGCGGGGGAAGCAGCAGGACCTGGAGATTCCCCTCTTTGTGGGCAAGGACACCGCCGGCCGACCTCTGCTTCTGGACCTGGCCCGCTGCCCGCACCTGCTGGTGGCCGGGGCGACGGGCTCCGGCAAGTCGGTGGCCATCCGGGCGATGATCTCCAGCATCCTGATGACCCGAACCCCCGGCCAGGTGCAGCTTCTGCTGATCGATCCGAAGACCGTCGAGTTCAGCCAATACGCCTCGCTGCCGCACCTGATCTGCCCGATTCTGAAGGACATGAAGAAGGCGGCCGCCGTGCTGAAGTGGGCCTGCAAGAAGATGGACGAGCGCTATTCCCTGCTCTCCCAGGCCGGCGTGCGGAACCTGGGCGGCTATAACAGCCTCAGCGAGCAGGAACTGGATGAGCGGCTCGACCCGGAGGGAGACGCCGGCCTCGAAGACGTCCCCCGGCGGATGCCCCACATCGTCATCATAGTCGATGAGTTTGGAGAGCTGATGATGGTGGCCGGCAAAGAGGTGGAGAAGGCGGTCACCCGGCTCTCTCAGAAGGCCCGGGCCGTGGGCATCCACCTGCTGTGTGCCACGCAGAGGCCCTCTACCGACGTGATCACCGGGCTGATCAGGGCCAACCTGCCGGCGCGAATCGCCTTCCAGGTCTCCTCCGGGGTCAACTCGCGCATTGTCCTGGACCGCAAAGGCGCAGAGCTTCTGCTGGGGGAGGGCGATATGCTGATGCTCCCGCCCGGCAGCTCCCGACTTGTCCGCGCCCAGGGCACCTTCGTCTCGGGGGAGGAGACCGACCGGCTGGTGGAGTTCCTCCAAGAGCAGGCCGGCCCCCAGTTCCGCGCCGACCTGCGGAAGGTACAGGCCCAGGAGCGCACGATAGAGCATGAGGACGAACTCTATGATGATGCCGTCGGGATCGTCGTCAAGCACCAGAGAGGCTCGGTCTCCCTGCTGCAGAGGCGGCTGAGCATCGGCTACTCGCGTGCGGCGCGGCTGATTGACATGATGGCCGATGAAGGCATCGTCGGGCAGCACCGGGAGGGCAAGGCCCGCCGGGTCCTCCTCAGCACCGAGGAGTGGGAACAGGCCCACGCTCACTCGTGACGCCGCTTCCTCCGTCAGCGCTCGCTCATGTCCAAACCCACCTCTCCCACACGGCCGAGAGTAGCCCTCCTCACCCTGGGCTGCGCCAAGAACGTGGTGGACTCCGAACGCATCGCCTCCCGGCTGCACGCCCGCGGGATCGAGGTCGTCCACACCGTGGAGGACTCCCCGGTCGCCGTCGTCAACACATGCGGGTTCATCGAAGCCGCCAAGGAGGAGTCCATCGGCGTCATCCTGGAGACCGCCGACTACAGGGAAAACGGCCCTCTCCAGACCTTGATCGTCACCGGCTGCCTCGGCGAGCGCTACGGGGAGGAGCTGGCGGAGCTGCTCCCGGAGGTGGACGTCCTGACGGGCATAGATCCGAAGGGCGCCGCCGATGCGGCTCTGCGGGCCCTCGGCATGGCACCCGGGCCGGCCGACGGCCGGCCGGCGCTGCGGAGTCGGCGGCTGACGCCGACCGCCTGGAGCTACCTGCGTGTCTCCTCCGGCTGCAGCAACCGCTGCGCCTACTGTGCCATACCCCTGATCCGCGGCCCTCTGCGCAGCCGCCCCTCCGAAGAACTGTTGGAGGAGGCACGGCGGCTGGCCCGCTCCGGCGTGCGGGAGCTGAATGTGATCGGCCAGGATACCGCCGCTTACGGCACGGACCTCGGCCCGGGCCGGGCGATCCACGAGCTGCTCCGGGAGCTGTGCCGCATCGAGGAGCTGCGATGGATACGGCTGCTGTATTGCCATCCGGCGCACGTCTACGAGGCGCTGGTCGAGACGGTGGGGGGAGAGGAAAAGGTCTGCCCCTACCTCGACCTGCCGCTCCAGCACATAAGCGACGGCATCCTGCGCCGCATGGGCCGCGGGGTGAGGCGCCGGGAGGTGGAGGGGCTGCTGGAGCGACTGCGCGAGCGGATCCCCGGATTGACCCTGCGCACCACCTTCATGGTCGGCTTCCCGGGGGAGACGGAGGATGAGTTCGGCGAGCTGAAGGAGTTCGTCCGGACGGCCCGCTTCCAGAGGGCCGGCTGCTTCGCCTATTCCCCGGAGGAGGGAACGCCGGCCGCGGAACTGTCCGGCCGGGTTCCCCGTGAGGTGCGGGAGGCCCGGCGCGAGGAACTGATGGCCGCCCAGCAGGAGGTGGCGTTCGAGCTGGCCGCCGAAAGGGTGGGCGAGCGAACGGAGGTGCTGATGGAGGAGGGCGCACCCACGGAAGAAGGCCTGCGGCCGGCCCGCAGCCCCGCCGAGGCCCCCGACGTGGACCCGCTTCTCTACGTCGAGCCACCGGCGCCGCCGGCAGGGGAGTTCGCCCGGGTGGAGATAGTGGACTCGGTCGGCTACGATTGCATCGGCCGGATCATCCGAAGCGAGGATGCCGATGAGAAGCCGTGATCTGGCGGTCAAGCTGGCTTGCTCGGGACTGGGATTGGGGTATCTGCCCCTGGCGCCGGGCACGTGGGCCTCGGCCGCCGCCGCGACGCTTTACTGGTGGCTTCGCCGGACGATGGGCCTGAGCGCGCTGGCCCCGGTCGGGCTGCTGTGCGCGGCGACGGTGCTGGGAGGGCTGCTGCTGGCGCCGCGGGCGGAGCGGCTCTACGACGGCGTGGACCCGCGGCGTTTCGTGCTGGACGAGCTGGCCGGCTGCTGGCTGGGCTGCCTGCTGTTCTGGTGGCGGGGTCCTGTGGTAACGGCCGGAGCTGTTTTTGTGGCCTTCCGGTTCTTCGACGTCGCCAAGCCCTTCCCCCTGAAGCGGCTGGAGAAACTCCCCGGCGGCTGGGGCGTGATGGCCGACGACCTGGGCGCCGCCCTGTGCGCGGCCGCAACGCTCTGGCCCCTCTGCTACGGCGTTATAGACCTGCTGGTGCGATGAACGAGAAGCCGCTGGAGCCGGAGAGGATATTCGCCCCGACCGACCCGCCGCTGCTTGTGGGCCGGCAGGGCGAACTGTTACGGGAAGTTCCTTCCACCATGGCGGTAGCCCGGGAGCGTTTGCTGGAGGGGGCCCCGGACGGCTACGTGGTGCTGGCCGAGCATCAGACGGCCGGGCGCGGGCGACGGGGAGCGTGGGAATGTCCACGGGGAATGGGCCTGCTGGCCAGCGTGGTGCTGCGGATCGCGCTGCCGACCTCCGAGCAGACCCTGGTGGTACTGCTCGGCGCGGTCGCCGCCACGGAAGCCGTCCGGCGTCAGGGGGTGCCCGCCCGGATCAAGTGGCCCAACGACGTGGTGGTCGCCGCCGGAGAGCCCGGCACTCTTACCGTGCGCAAGCTGGGGGGCCTGCTGGTCGATCGGGTGCGCACCGGGGACGCGGGCGGCGGTTTCGTGCTGGGCATCGGGCTGAACGTCAACCAGGGGGAGGCCGACCTCCCCGCCGGGGCGCCCGTGCGACCGACGTCCCTGCGGATGGAAAAGGGCCGTCGCTTCGACAGGACCGCGCTCTGCCGGGCGCTGCTGGCGGGTCTCAGCGCGTGGTACCGGCGGCTGCGCATGGGGAAGAAGGAGAGGGTGCTGGCCCGCTGGCGCCGCCTGAGCTGTCTGCTCGACCAGCCCGTACGGGCGGAGGTGGAGGGCCGGCGCGTGGCGGGAAAGGTTGTCGGCCTTCGGAGCACCGGAGAACTCATACTGCAGACCGCGGACGGCTCCCGCAGGCTGCTTTCCGACCAGAGCGCCACCCTGCTGCTGTGAGGCCGCGGCGCCGGCCATTACGGCGGCAGCGCGAGGGGAACCGCAGAGGACGCAGAGGAGCGCAGAGTAACAACAGGAAAAAACCGAAACCAGGCGTCACGAAGTCTGACCTTCTCCGACACGAAGGAACGAAGCGGCGGGGAGACGCACAGGAAAGCACAGTTGGGCGTAGATGCTCCGGTGGTTGGTCTTTCTGTCTGTCTGTCCGCGTTCCCGGCCAAGACGGGCAGGCATCCGCGGTTCCCGTCGTTGCGGCCCGAGAGCGGGAGGGCGGATCAGTCCCGCATAAGGCGGGCGACTTCCAGCGCCCTCAGCAGGGCCTTCGCCTTGTTGAGGGTCTCTTGGTATTCCCGCTCGGGGACCGAATCGGCCACCACCCCGCCGCCGGCCTGCACGTAGGCGTCCTGGCCGACCAGCACCACCGTGCGGATGGCGATGCAGGTGTCCATGTTGCCGCTGAAGTCGAAGTAGCCCACCGCACCGCCGTAGGGACCGCGCCTGGTGGGTTCCAGCTCGTCGATGATCTCCATCGCGCGGACCTTGGGGGCGCCGCTGAGCGTGCCGGCGGGAATGCAGGCTTTGAGGGCGTCGAGGGGACCAAGTTCATCGCGCAGTTCCCCGCTGACGTTGCTGACGATGTGCATGACGTGGGAGTACTTCTCGATGACCATCACTTCGTCCAGGTTCACGGTGCCGAACTTGGAGACCCGTCCGACGTCGTTCCGGCCCAGGTCCACCAGCATGATGTGTTCGGCCCGTTCCTTGGGGTCGCCGAGCAGCTCCCTCTGCAGTTGCTCGTCCTCCTCCTCGTCGGCCCCCCGGCGCCGGGTGCCCGCGATCGGGCGGACCCTCACCCGTCGGTCCTCCACCCCCACCATGACCTCCGGGGAGGAACCGATAAGGTGCAGCTCATCGAACTCCAGGAAAAACATGTAGGGTGAGGGGTTGATGACGCGGAGCGCCCTGTAGATGTCGAACGGACGGGCCGAGGTGCGGGCCCTCAGCCGCTGGGAGGGGACGACCTGGAAGATGTCCCCGGCCCGGATGTACTCCTTTGCTTTACGCACCGCCTCCAGGTAGTCGTCCCGCTGGAAATTGGACTCAAACTCCGGCGTCGTCTCGCCGACCGGCTCGATGTCGTCGGTTACGGCGGTGACCGGACGGCGCAGCTTCTCGATAAGTCCGTCGATCCTGCTCACCGCCTCCTCGTAGGCTTCCTCCGGGCTTTTGCCGTCGGTGCGCTGGCTGCAGACGACCTTGATGGTCTTGTTGAGGTGGTCGAAGATGACGACGCTGTCGAAGAACATGAAGAACATGTCGGGCAGGCCGCGGTCGTCGGGGGGGCAGTTGGGAAGCTCCTCGACGAACCGGACCGTGTCGTAGGCCATGTAACCCACCGCGCCGCAACTGAAGCGGGGGAGGTCCTCGAGCGGCACGAAACTGAACTGCTCCAGGTACCGGCCGAAGGCGTCCAGCGGGTTCTCGGCCGAAAATGTGCGCTCTCCATCGCCGTCCCGTATGGTGACCTGATCGCCGTGGCTCTTGAAGGTGGCGAACGGTGAGGCGCCCAGGAAGCAGTACCTTCCGATCTTCTCGGGTCCGCTGGCGCTCTCCAGCAGGAAGGCGTTTGCGCCCGTGCGGATATTCTGAAACGCCAGAACGGGGGTGAGTGCATCGGCCATGAGCTGGCGATAGACGGGGACCACGTTCCCCTTCTCGCACAGCTCGGCGAAGCGCCGGGGGCCGGGGCGGTAAACAGGCTTCATGGGGTCTTCTCCCGGCAGGGGCGGGACGGTCGCCCTTGCAATGTTGAGCTGTCTCGGATTAGAATTACCGGCAGACCGGCGGCTTGAGGGAATGAGCGCCGCCTCAGAAACTCACGTTCACGCCAGGAGGTGACCATGGCGGCATATATCGTCGGAATGATTGCCGGTACCGTAAGCATGATCGCTCCGTTGATTTACCTCGGACACGTCAACACCTGTGTGACGACCATCTTGTCCAACAACCCCGAGGCGCTCGAGAAATTCGAGCCGGTAACTCACAGCGGCCTGATGTATGCCGTTGTCATCGTCGGGGCGGTCGTCTTCGTGCTCAGCGCCCTGATGGCCGCTTTCACCGGCGTAAGAGCCACGGGAGGGACGACTCCGTCGGCTGGATCGAAGGAGCCGGAGCCCGAAGAGCCGGAGATGCCCGAGATCTGACCGGCCCTTCGCGGCGGCGTCGGCTCACATGCCATGGGGCTTCTCCTCGGCCGGGGTGCCGCTCTGCATCCTTTTGTGCAGCCGGTTGACCGCCGCCAGGTAGGCCAGCGCGCTGGCCTCGATGACGTCGGTTCTCGCCGCGCGTCCCCTCTCCGTGTAGCCGTTTGAGCTGATCGCCAGGGAGACCTCTCCCATGGCGTCCTTGCCCTTGGTGATGGCCCGGATGCCGAAATCGCGCAGCTCGCAGCGGAAGCCCGTTATCCGATCGACGGCCCGATAGACCGCGTCAATGGGCCCGTCGCCGATGGCGGCATCTCTCTTAACGCCCTCCTCGGCCACCTCGACCTCCACGGTGGCGGTGGGGGTCACGTTGATCCCGCTGGTCACGTGGAAGCTGCGTAGCTTAAAGACTTCGGGCACCTCCTCCATCTCCTCGCGCACCAGCGCCTCGATGTCCGCGTCGTAGATTTCCTTCTTCTTGTCGGCCAGGCGCTTGAACTCCTCGAAGGCGTGGTCCAGCCGTTCCTCGTCCAGGTGGATACCCAACTGCTCCAGCCGGGTTCGGAAGGCATGCCGGCCGCTGTGCTTGCCCAGAACGAGGCGGCCCTCCTCCAGGCCCACCTCCTCGGGGCGCATGATCTCATAGGTGCTCTTTTTCTTCAGGATTCCGTCCTGATGGATCCCGGCTTCGTGGGCGAAGGCGTTCCGCCCCACGACGGCCTTGTTGGGGGGCACGTGGACTCCGGTCACGCTGCTGACCAGGCGACTGGCGTTGATGATCTCGCGGGTGTCGACGCCGGTCTCCACGCCGAAGTAGTCGGCGCGCGTTTTCAGGGCCATCACCACCTCCTCCAGCGAGCAGTTGCCGGCCCGCTCTCCCAGGCCGTTGACGGTGCATTCGATCTGCCGTGCGCCGGCCTTGACCGCCGCCAGCGAGTTCGCGGCGGCCATGCCCAGGTCGTCGTGGCAGTGCACGCTGATGACCGCCCGGTCGATGTTCGCCACGCGATCCACCAGGGTAGCGATCAGGTCGGCGAACTGGTGGGGAACCGCATAGCCCACCGTGTCGGGGATGTTCACCGTGGTGGCCCCGGCGTCGATGACGGCCTCCACCACCTCGCAGAGGAACTCCGGTTCGGTGCGGGCGGCGTCCTCCGGGCTGAACTCCACGTCCTCGACGTATCCGAGGGCCTTCCGGACGCTGCCGACGGCACGCTGGATGATGTCGGCACGGCTCATCCGGAGCTTGTGCTCGCGGTGTATTTTGCTGGTGGCCAGGAAGACGTGGATGCGCGGCTTCTCGGCGTCTTCCAGCGCCTCGGCGGCGCTCTGAACGTCTTTGTCCACGCATCGAGCCAGTCCGGCGATCGCCGGCTCCCTGACCGCCCGGCTCACCTGCCGGACGCTCTCGAAATCGCCCGGTGAGGCCACCGGGAAGCCGGCCTCGATCACGTCCACCCGCAGGCGCTCCAACTGCCGGGCCACCATCACCTTTTCCTTCAACGTCATCGAGCATCCGGGGGCCTGCTCCCCGTCTCTCAACGTCGTGTCGAAGATAACGATCTTCTGTTCTGCGTCGGCCATCTTCGGTCTCCCCTGTAGCGAGTTGTGCTGGAGTCTTTTCCCTGTAGCCTTCCGCGGCCGTGCCGAAGGCGCTGGAGACCGTGGAGTTCGGGCGGTGCCCGAAAGAAAAACCCCGCAGCCTCCAGACTTGAGGCCGCAGGGCCTACTCGAGTTCAGAACCGGGCGTGGACGCAGACCCTACCCGCCTCAAGCCCCGGCGCGAAGCCAGGGCAGAGCAAGCCACAGTAGGGCGAGTTCCTGACGGATCTGGTCTGCCTTTCCACTCATCACGCCCTGATTATAGCCGAAGGGGCCTCGCCTCGTCAACTCCATTTTTCCGCGAGGTCGCCGCGGGCTTTCTTTAAAGCTGAACGGGCCGCGAGTCTGAAGGCGTGAGCGCCGAAGCGGCCCACCCCGGCCGAATTGAAATCGGATCGGCCGAGCGCGTAGGATGGAATCCGCTTAATCCTCACGCTGCCACCCTTGCCGGGGCCCGAACGCATGACGAAAGCCGCGAAACTGGCCGACGCCTTCCTGCACTACTGCGCGGCGGAGTGCGGGCTGAGCGAGAACACGCTTGCCGCCTACCGGGCCGACGTTGAGGATTTCCTCGCCTTCTCCGGTGCGCGGGATGAATCCGATCTGGAAGCGCTCAGCCCTTCGCGGCTGATTGACTACGTCGAGACCTGCCGCCGGGAGGGCCTTTCGTCCAACACCATCCGCCGCCGCCTGGTGTCGGTGCGCATGTTCTACCGGTTTCTGCTCGCCGACGGTTACGTGAAGACCGACCCGGCCGCGTCATTCGAATCGCCGCGGGCCTGGGAACGGATACCGGAAGTCCTGAGCGTCGAGCAGGTGCAGGACCTGCTGGACGCTCCCCCGGCCGACACACCGCTGGGGCTGCGGGACCGCGCCCTGCTGGAGATTCTGTATGCAACCGGCGCGCGGGCCGGCGAGGCCTGCGGGCTGGACGTGCGGGATATCAACTTCGAATACGGCTTCGCCCGATGTTACGGCAAGCGCAGGAAGGAGAGATTGGTTCCGGTCGGGGAGCCGGCACGGCGCGCCGTTCGGCGTTACGTGGAGGAAGCTCGACCGAAGCTGCTCCGCGACTCCGGCGAGTCCGCCCTGTTCCTGACGCGGACGGGCGGGCGGATGAGCCGCGAGGCAGTCTGGCGGCGGGTCAAAAAGCACGCCCTGGCGGCCGGCATTCCGGCGGAGGTACATCCCCACACGTTGCGCCACAGCTTCGCCACGCACCTGCTGAGCGGGGGAGCGGACCTGCGCTCGGTGCAGATCATGTTGGGACATGCCGATATCTCCACCACGGAGATCTACACCCACGTGGACAGGTCCCGGCTGCAGGCGCTGCACGAGAAGTACCACCCGCGGGGATGAATACCAAAGGAATTCTGAAGTCTGAAGTTGCTCTGCGGGCAAGGCGCCTCAGCATGACGGCGGGAAGGGCACCAGCCCACCCGGGCGCGAACGGATGCTTTCTACGGAGCAGTCCGAAGCAAGAGTATGGCCGATAGCCTCCCTTACGCGAAGTGGGGGAAACGAAGCAAAGCATAACGGCACGAGGAAGCAGGCTCTGGTCCCAGGCTCCGAGGGTAGAACAGTTGCTCGTGCCCGGTCACAGGGGAAGGGGATGACATGAGGACCCACACCACGGAAATCCGGGTGCGCTATTCGGAGACCGACCAGATGGGGACGGTGTATAACTCCCACTTCCTGGTTTACTTTGAGGTGGCGAGGACCGAGTACCTGCGCGCCCTCGGGACGGCCTACCGCGACCTGGAAGAGCAGGGCATCTATCTGGCGGTGGTGGAGGCGCACTGCCGATACCTGGGCCGGGCGAGCTACGACGACGTTCTGGAGGTTACCAGTTGGGTCGATCGGCTGCGGCCGACGCGGATAGATTTCCGCCACCACCTGCGCCTGAAGGGGCCCGGCGATCCCGTGGCGGAGGGGCACGTCGTGCTGGCCTGCGTTGACGAGCGGGGGCGTCCGCGCAGGCTGCCAAAGGAGATTCGGGACGCAGTCGAGGTCTCCGAAGGCCCGGCCGGGGCGCGCGGCTCAGAGCCGTAGGAAGTTGGCCAGCAGGCGGGGACCCTCGACCGTCAGGAAAGACTCGGGGTGGAACTGCACCCCTTCAAGCGGATGCTCGACGTGGCGGATGCCCATGATCTCGTCGGGTTCCGCGCGGGCGGTGACCTCGAAGCAGTCCGGCAGCGTTTCCTCCCGGATGGCCAGGGAGTGATAGCGGGTGGCCTCGAACGGGTTGGGCAGGCCCTGGTAGATGGTCTTCCCGTCGTGGTGGATCATGCTGGTCTTGCCGTGCATCAACCGGCGGTGGCGCTCCACGGTCGCCCCGAAGCTGTATCCGATGCACTGATGCCCCAGGCACACCCCCAGCACCGGCACCCGCCCGGTGAAGTGGCGGATGATGTCGTTGGAGACGCCGCCCTCCCGCGGGGTGCAGGGACCCGGCGAGACGATAACGTGGGCGGGGGCCAGCCCGTCGGCCTCCTCCACGGTGATCTTGTCGTTCCGGTAGACCTGGATGTCGGTTCGGCCCAGCTCACCCAGACGCTGCACCAGGTTGTAGGTGAACGAATCGTAGTTGTCGATGATCAGTATCATGGGATTTCGCCCTCAGGACCCTGTCCTGTCATTATCCGGGGCGAGGCGCCGAAGTCAACCGTAGCTGTAGCCGGCTCCCGTTGATTGAGCCGCGCCTTTCCGACACAATGGTCCGCCTATGAAGATTGCGATCGCACAGACCAACCCGACCACCGGAGACATCGCGGGCAATCTGCGGACCGTGGAGGACATGGTCGAGCAAGCCGCCGAGGCGGGGGCTGACCTCGTGGCCTTCTCCCGCTGCGCTCTCACCGGCTGGCGGCCGATGGACCTGGCCGGGGAGGACTGGTTCGCACGCGAGCAGGAGCGCGCGCTGGAGAGGGTGGCTGAAGCTTCCCGGCGACTGCCTATCGCCGTAGGGCACGTTCTCCGCGCGGGGGAGCCCGACCACGTCGTCGCCGCGTCGCTGTTCCGGGACGGCCTGTGTGCTGCGACCGCCGAGGACGGTTCGGTGGCGGTGGAGGCCGAGGGCGTGGCGGTGGGCGCCGGCCCACCCCCGGGGGAAGTGCCCGGGGCGCGCGTGCTGCTCGCCCTGGGCCCCGAGCGGTTCTACCGGGGCTGCCGTGAGGAGAAGGTGGGCCGCTGCGCGGAGGCCGCCTCGAGGGCCGGAGTTCCGCTCGTCTGGGTGAACCTGGTGGGAGGGAACGGCGAGTTCGTGTTCGAGGGCGGAAGCCTGGCGGTCCGGCCGGACGGCTCGGTCCTCGTCACCGCCGCGCTCTTCCGGGAAGACCTGCTGGTGGTCGACACCGAGGGCCCGGAAGCGCGCCGCGGCTCCCCCCTCGGCGAAGTCGACGCGCTGCACGAGGCGGTGCGGCTGGGCGTGGCCGATTTCGTGCGGAAGACCGGCTTCGAGGAGGCGGTCCTGGGTCTGAGCGGGGGCATCGACAGCGCAGTGGTCGCGGCCGTGGCGGTCGACGCGCTCGGCCCGGATGCCGTGACGGCGCTGTTCATGCCGACCCGTTTCTCCAGCGAGGCGGCCCGCCGGGGCGCGGACGCGGTAGCCCGGTCGCTGGGCATCCGGACCATCACCATCTCGGTCGAGAAGCTCCGCACGGAGTTCGAGGAAGTCATGAAGCCGGTGTTCAGCGGGACCGAAAGGGGAACGGCGGAGGAGAACATCCAGGCGCGCATTCGGGCCGCCGCGCAGATGGCCTACGCCAATAAGTTCGGCGCCATGCCCCTGGCGACCGGCAACCGCAGCGAGCTGGCCGTGGGGTATTGCACCCTGTACGGCGACATGACGGGCGGACTGACCGTCATCGGTGACATCCCGAAGACGGTGGTCTATGAGCTGGCCGAGCACATGAACCGCGACGGCGAAGTCATCCCCCGGTTCGTGATCGAGCGCCCCCCGAGCGCCGAGCTGCGGCCCGACCAGCGGGACCGGGACGATCTGCCCCCTTACGGGCTGCTGGACCGGATACTGGCCCTGTACCTGGAGGAGGGCCTGGGAGCCGAGGCGATCGCTGAGCGGGGTTTCGAGACGACCACGGTCCGGGAGATCATCCGCCGGGTGAAGTATGCCGACTTCAAGCGAAGACAGGCGCCGCCCGTGCTTCGGGTTTACGCGCGGCGCAACCCCTGGCCGCGCCTGCCGCTGGCGGGCCGGCTGGGGCCACTACCTGACGGGGAGGACGGGCAGTGAGATGAGTCCTTTGCCGCCCAAGATGTACGTTACCACCGACGCCGTGACGTTTTCCCTCTCCGCTCAAGGGGGTCTGCAGGTGCTGCTGATCCGCCGCGCCAACGATCCCTATCAGGGGCAGTGGGCCCTGCCCGGCGGTTTCGTGGAGGAAGATGAGGACCTGCCGGACGCCTGCGCCCGTGAGCTGGAGGAGGAGACCGGCGTTCGCCCGGCCGGACTCATCCAGATCGGCGCCTGGGGCGCGCCGGGTCGCGACCCCCGCGGCCGCAACGTCAGCGTCGCTTACCTCGCCGTGGTGGGCCCCGACCAGAAGCGGGCGGCCGCCGGCTCCGACGCCGCCGGGGCGAGATGGTTCCCCGTCGAGGACCTGCCCGAGCCGGGCTTCGATCACGTCGACATCCTCGCGACCGGACGGGGAAAGCTGCGCCTCGTCGCCCTCGGCACGCACATGGCCTTCGGGCTGCTGCCGGTGCGCTTCCGCCTGCGCGACCTGCGGGAGGCACTGCGGGCCTGCCTGAGCCGGCCGGTCAGCTTCGAGCAGACGGCCGTCCTGGCGGAGTGCGCCGACATCGTGCTGGAGAAGGAGGGCACGGACGAGCAGCCGGGCGTCTACCGCTGCCGGGTCGATGACCTGACGGCCCCCCTCCGGGAGGGGTGATCCGCCTCCCCTCCGGGGCGGGCACAGCTTGCGCAGCGGGCCGATTTGCGGTATCCCTTTGCCTTGCGAACGCCGAGTGCTTTGCACTTCGATCAGGAGAGCCCATGTCCGGTCCCGTCACTCCGAAGCGCGTCCTTCTCGGCCCCGGTCCCAGCAACTGTCATCCGAGCGTGCTGGAAGCAATGTCCCTGCCGCTGGTCGGTCACCTCGATCCGGAGTTCCTGGAGATAATGGACGAGACCCAGGAGCTGCTGCGGGAGGTGATGAAGACCAGTAACCCGTTCACGCTGCCGGTCTCCGGCACGGGAAGCGCGGGCATGGAGACCTGCCTGTGCAACCTGGTGGAGCCGGGCGACAGGGTTCTGGTCTGCATCAACGGCGTTTTCGGCACGCGGATGGCCGACATCGTCGAACGGCTGGGAGGTGAACTCTCCACCATCAAGGCCGAATGGGGGACCGCCTTCCCACCGGACAGGCTCGAGGCGGCCGTCCAGCGAACCAGCCCCAAGGTGATCGCCCTCGTGCATGCCGAAACCAGCACCGGCGTCCTGCAGCCGCTGGACGGGCTCGGAGAGATCGCCCACCGCTCCGGGGCACTCCTCCTGGTGGATGCCGTCACTTCCCTGGGCGGCTCTGCCGTTGAGACCGACGAGTGGGAAATCGACGCCATATACTCCGGCACCCAGAAGTGCCTGAGCTGCCCGCCGGGACTGGCCCCCATCTCCTTCAGCGCCAGGGCCGTGGACGCCCTGGAGGCCCGCACCACGAAGGTCAGAAGCTGGTATCTGGATATGAGCATGGTGCGGAAATACTGGGGCGACGAGCGCACCTATCACCACACGGCGCCCATCTCCATGATTTACGCTTTCCGTCAGGCGCTCCAGGTGGTCGTCGAGGAAGGGCTCGAAGCGCGGTTCGAGAGGCACCGGAACAACCACCGCGCCCTGGCCGCGGGATTGGAGGCGATGGGTCTCGCCCTGCTGGTCGAGCCCTCGCTTCGGCTGCCGATGCTCAACGCGGTGGAAGTGCCCGAAGGCGTCGACGACGCCGCCGTCCGCCGCGCTCTGCTGGAAGACTACGACATCGAGATCGGGGGCGGACTCGGCCCGCTGGCCGGCCGCGTGTGGCGGATCGGCCTGATGGGGCATTCCTGCCGCAGGGAGAACGTGCTGCGGGTGCTGGAGGCGCTGGAGGCGGTTCTTTCCGAACAGGGCGCCTCCATTGGTTCGGGCGCCGAGGCCGCGGCGGAAGCGGCTTACAGCCAGATGTAGGCGGCCACCGCTATGAAGATACTGGTGGAGAAGCTGCCCATGGGCGATCCCTTCCCCGGCATGGACCGCGTCGGCGCGGTGTTCCCCGCCTATAACGAGGAGAGGAACGTCACGCGGGCGCTCCGCGCGACGCTGGATGCCGGCGTCGGCCGAGTGGTCTGCGTGGACGACGGCTCCACCGACCGCACCGGGGAATTGATCGACCGCCTGAGCAGCGACGACCGCCTGACGGCCATGCACCACACCGTAAACCAGGGCAAACAGGCCGCCGTCAAGCACGGACTGGCGGCCGGCCTGGAACATTCCGACGTCGACTACGTGGCGGTTCTGGACGCCGACATGCAGAACGATCCGCTGCTGCTGCCCCGGCTCTGCGGCCACGCCCGGAATCACGACGTGGTCATCGCGAGCCGCGCCGAGGGGCACATGCCCCTCGGCCGCCGATTCGCCAACGCCCTCGCCAACCTCGCCTACCGGGTGATCGCCGCCACGCCCCTCAGCGACGTCCAGAGCGGCTACCGCATCTACACGCGGGAGGCCGCCCGTTACCTGGCGGACAACCTGACCGCCCGCGGGGGATACACTCTGGAGCACACCTCGCTGGTGCTCCTGGCCGCCATGGCCCTCCAGCGGGGCCGTGACCTCCGCGTGGCCGAGGTCCCCACCCCCTGCACCTACCAGGGCGCCGAGAGCAGCATCGGGGTTGCCGACAAGCTGCACCTCACCTGGGCCACCCTCAAGGAAGGCGCCGCCCTCGCCCGGCTGCAGCGCCGGAAGGCCTGTTGATGGGCGGCCGGCGCCGGCTGTGGCGACTCCTCAAGGTGCTGCTCGTGCTGCTGGTCGTCGGGCTGCTCTACGTGGTGCTGCGGCGCATCGGCTTCCGCAACATCCTCCGGGTGATGGGTCGCGCGGACTTCGCCTCCATCCGCAGCGCGTCCCTGCTGTTCGTCACGGTCTTCCTTTTGTGGTGTTTCCGGTGGACCCAGTTGATCCGGCCGGAGCTGCGGGGGAACCTGCTCGCCGTCTTTCCCATCTACATGGCCGGGGTGTTTTTCAACATCATAACCCCCGGCGCACGCGTCGGCGGGGAGCCCGTCCGCGCTTACTACATGAGCAAGGCGTTCGGCGGGGAAAAGACCGTTTATCTCGGCACCATCCTGGCGGATAAGCTCGGCTACGCGTCCGTGTTCCTCGGCTTCCTGACGATGTCGGTCTTCTTCGTCGTGGTCTTCGTGCAGATTCCCCTGGTCTACAAGGTGGTGCTGGGCGGGGTCGTGTTCCTGGTTTTCGGGGCGGTGCTGAGCGGCTTTCTTCTGCGCAAGCAGGTTGGCCTGGAGTCCCCGCTGCTGGGCAAACTGCTGCGGCTGCTCTACGAGGGACGGCTGATGCGCTTCCTGCGGCGGCGCTTCGTCACCTACGAGCACTTCGAGCAATACGCCATCGGCAAGCTGGACAACCTGGTCACCCCCCTCGGCCGGGCTGCGGGCAGCCCGAAGGCGGTCGCCAAGGTCGCTACCATATCGGCGGTCTCCTGGCTGATGATCTGCCTGGCCCATCTTGTTCTGTTCGAGTCCCTCGGGGCCGACGTGGGGTTCGTCCGAGTGCTGGTGATCGTGACGATCAGCACCTTCCTGGGGGACGTCTCCCTCTCACCCGGCGGCGCCGGGTTCATGGAGGGGGCCATGCTGGCGCTCTGCGCGGCCTTCGGTGTACCCGCGCAGACGGCCGCCGCAGTCACCCTGGTCAGCCGAGGCATTTTCTACCTGTGCGGCCTCGGGCTGGGGGGCCTCTGTCTGGCCGGCCTGACGATTCTCTACGGCCGCCGGTAGGGGCCGCCGGGACCGCCTTCCTTTTTGGCATGTTCGGGGCACCTCAGGTCATTGCGCGCTCTCCTCCATGTGGTCCAGGAACATCCGCACGGCCTTCCGCACGGGCACCATCTCCTCTTCGGTCAGGTGCGTCAGGCAGTACCTGGCGAACCGCTCGATTCCCCGGAGCTGCTCCATCAGGTCCTCTCCGTCCGGGCGGAGTTTCTCAAGGACTCTGCATATCTTCAGCATCCGGTCTTCCAGGCAGGGATGTTCCTCGGGTGGTTTGGCCCCGCGTTTGACCGCTTTGCGCGTCAGGGCGTCCAGGCACCGGTGCAGCCTGCCGCGAGGACGCGCTGGTCAGGCTTTTGCGCATCGGGTACCTCACCGCGCCCCTGCGGGGCGCAATTGGGTATTCGCGGGAGATACCAGGGCTGAAGCCCTGGCCTTCACGACCGCGCCGCTCCGCG